>NZ_BCFK01000093.1 GCF_001417815.1 Bifidobacterium aesculapii | reverse complement strand
ATCATATGGATGTCCTAGTTTTGAATACGAATGATCAATTTTATGTCGCTTTAACAAATTTTCAAAGCCAAAACTAGTGAACTGACTGCCCATATCAGTATGTAAATAATTTGGTTTTTTATCAGTTGACAGCGATCTTTGTAGTGTTGTAACTACCAATTTGGTATCCATCGTGGCACTGATTTGATGGGCTAATATCTTACGCGTTTGTAACTCTAAAACTGACGCTAAATAGACCCACTGACCATTACTCAACTTTAAATAAGTGATGTCCATGCTCCAAGCGTTGGCTTCGGGTAAATGCCTGATTAAGTTGGGACGTTGACGATAATCAACAGTTGTCGTTGGTTTGTTAAATCGACGACTCATGACAGAGTATATGCCAGCTTCTCGCATTAAACGACGAACTCGGTTGGTTCCATGATGCAAATTCAGATCAGCTAATGCTAATCGCAGACGTGGCGCGCCATAAGCTTTATAGTTATTTTGCCAAATTTCACGCAACAAAGCTTTTAAAATAGTGTCTTCTCGCTGACGATGGCTTTCAGTATAGTGAACCCAATCAAAGTAGGTGCTTTTGGGTATT
>NZ_BCFK01000092.1 GCF_001417815.1 Bifidobacterium aesculapii | reverse complement strand
ATGTCGTGAGAACGAAATCCAGCAAGGCGAAGAAGTGCCCGATCTGCGGTCGGGCGATGAAGAAGAACGGCAGGACCGCGAAGGGCACCCAACGGTGGAAGTGTCCCGACTGTTCGTTGAGCTCGACGATGCCGCAGGAACGGGCCGCGCGGGCGCGCATGCTGGACGAGTTCCTGATCTGGCTGCTAGGCAGGCAGCCGCAGTGCGCGATCGACCCGTCCGGTGACTCGCGCGCCCTGCGCAAGCGCACCTCCTGGTGCTGGAACATCCACCCGCGCATACCGTCCGTGACGGCCAGGCATCATACGGTGATGGCGGACGGCACGTACATGGGCCACGGCTGGTGCCTGATCATCGCCATCGACGGCGAGACCGGCGAGACGCTTGACTTCCAATGGTGCGGGCATGAGTCCAAGGCGGCCTACACGGCGCTGTTCTCGCGCATGCCCGCGCCGGACGTGCTCGTCACCGACGGGCTGCGCGGCGCGGAGACCGCCTGCCGTGAGACCTGGCCCGGCACGCGCATCCAACGCTGTCTGGTGCACGTGCAACGCAACACGAGAACGGACCTGACCTCCAGCCCCAGGCTGGAGGCGGGCAGGCAGCTCAAGAAGC
>NZ_BCFK01000091.1 GCF_001417815.1 Bifidobacterium aesculapii | reverse complement strand
CTGACGCTCGGCAACTGGGATCCGGCGGGCACCGGCAAGGGCGCGGTTTCGTGGGGCGTCGCACCGAACATCGACAAGATCACCTTCTACCCGGTGACGATCGGCGAAGTCGTCAACACGGACGCCGAGCCCGACCCCAACCCCGAGCCCGGACCCGTGCTTGAGTCGCTCGAGGCGAAGGCCGCAAGCGACCACATCGCGCTCGGCGGCGAACTCAAACTCACCGTCACCGCCCACTACAACGACGGCACCTCCAAGACCCTCGAACCCGGCCAATACCAAGTCACCGGATTCGACGCCAACAAGGCCGGCGAACAAACCGTCACCATCACCTACACCGAAGGCGACCAGACCGCCACCGCCCGAATCACCATCACCGTCGACAAGAACGCCAACGGCGACAACAACGACGGCGACAACGACAACGACGGCGACGGCAAACCCCAGAACGGCAACACCGGCAACGGCAACAACAACACCGGCAACACCGGATTGAGCCGCACCGGCGCCGGCGTGACCGCAACCGCGATCCTGGCCACCGCAATCGCACTGGCCGGCATCACCCTCACCCACATCCGCCGCAAACACGCATAACGTAACGTAGGCGCACCCGCCGCACAACCGGAAGG
>NZ_BCFK01000090.1 GCF_001417815.1 Bifidobacterium aesculapii | reverse complement strand
CCGACCGTCCGGCAGGGTTTGTTGACCCAGACCAGCTCGCGCTTGTACGTGTTGTTCGTCCGCTCGGCGAGGGCGTTGTCGTACGAGTCGCCGACCGTGCCGGTCGACGGGAGCATGCCCGCGTCCGCCACGTGCGTGGAGTACACGAGACTGATGTACTGCGACCCGTGGTCGGAGTGGTGCACGCACCCGTCCGCGCCCCGTGGCAGCGGGCCCACATGACGGCCTGCTCCAACGCCTGCAACGGCAGGTCCTCCGTGCGCATCGTCGAAGCCACCGCCCAGCCCACGATCCGACGCGCGAACGCGTCGGTGACGAACGCGACGTACGCGAACGAGCCGTCCGCCAGGCGCACGTACGTGATGTCGGCCACGTGCAGACGGTTCGGCGCCGACGCCTCGAACTTGCGCCCCACCAGGTCGAGCCTGCCGCCCCCGCCCCTGGAGGGGACCGTGGTGACCGGTCTCCTGCCGCCGCCGACGCCCCGGATGCCGAGCCCGCGCATGATCCGCGCGACCTGGTCGCGGCCGACCTCCCCCGGATCCCAGCCCTGAACGATCAGCTGATGCCATACCTTGCGGTACCCGTACACGCGCATGAACTCGTCGTCGTGGATGGCGGCGACGTCGCGCGCCAGCGCCTCATGCCTCGCCGCCATGAGGCTCGGAGGCCGGCGTCTGAACGCCCTGTAGCCGCGCGCGGTCAGGAAACCGCAGTCCAATCCGGCGGACAGGACCCTGCAGATCGGCCCGACCCCGAAACGGCCCCGGTACGCGTCGACGTACGCGACCTTCAACGCCGTGTCGGGTCGAGCCTGGCCGCGAAAAAAGCCGACGCCGTCGTCAGGATCTCGTTCGCCCTGCGCAATTCGGCG
>NZ_BCFK01000089.1 GCF_001417815.1 Bifidobacterium aesculapii | reverse complement strand
CTTCCCATATCAACACCCAACATTTATCCCGCAAGCCCGCGCAATCGACATGCAAACCCGCGGGAAAAGACCGGTGACGAATCAACAATCCAAACAAAACCCCTGCGTAACTAGACGGCACAGCCACCCGCAGAGCATTGATTGTTCAGTATGCACCCTGCCCTTTGGCACATTTCCAAGAAACTGCTCCGCTATCATTGCTGATAGTCGAACGTCAGATTGGGGCCCACATGCACTATTTCACGCCGAAACGATGCGCTACATCGAACAAGATCATGTACCACGATAAAGTGCAGGCCCAGCAGGCTGCCGACCAGAGTTTCATCGAACGCGGCGCCGAATTATGGGTGTATCGATGCCAATTCTGCGGTACGTGGCATCTCACCCATCGCGATCCACAGACCAGTTATCGGCATGTACCGCTCAACCAGGAGCTCAAGCCGCATAGCCGTAAGAAGGGCTATAAGCCCCGTAGGCGCTGAAAGCCGCTGGCGGTGGTATATCCCCGCCATGGCACCCCCTATAAGCCCTGTAGCTGCTGAGATCGCCGGCTGCTGAGGCTTGGACGCAATACCAGCTGTCGTTAGCTCTGTCGATGGTGAGAGCACGTTGCCGATCAAACCAATACCGTCTGGTACCGCATACCTGACATAATCAACATTATCGGGCTTCTCGTGCCCTGCTGCGCGTTGATTTCCTGTCGTGGGTGTGGTGTGTTGTCGGCTGGTGCTGGGTGTGTTTCCTGGTGGTGTTATTCCCCATGGTGTGGTGTTTGGCTTGTGTGGTGGGTGGTGGGATTGTTGGTTTTCCGGGGTTGTGGTGGTTTTGTGTTGCCGCACCATGGGGGTTGGCGTGGGTTGGTTGTTTGGTGTTGTTTGTTTGTTGTTGGTGTGGTTGTGGTGTTGGGTTGGTGTTGGTGGGGTAGGGTTGGTGGTGTTTGTCGTGTGTG
>NZ_BCFK01000088.1 GCF_001417815.1 Bifidobacterium aesculapii | reverse complement strand
GGCCTTTCGCTGTTTGGTGTGGGTGAGTGGGTCGGGGGGTGGTGGTGCTGGTCGGGTAGTTTGGGGGTATGGATACCACGTCGTTGTTCACCGCCGCCCTGCAACTGCCTGACCCGTGGAGGGTGTCGGGCGTGGAGTTCCGTGACGAGGAGGACGGCAGACGGGAACTGCATATCGCGATCGGGTTCGCGGCGGGTTCGCGGTTCCCCTGCCCGGAACCGGGGTGCGGCGAGGCCGCGTGTCCGGTGCATGACGCGAGGGAGCGCGTGTGGCGGCATCTGAACTTCTTCCAGTACAAGGCGTTCATTCACGCGGGCGTGCCGCGCGTGACGTGCCCCGCCCACGGCGTGCACGCGGTCCCGGTGCCGTGGGCGAGGCCGGGAAGCGGGTTCACGCTCCTGTTCGAGGCGATGGTCGTGGAGCTGGCCAAAAGCCAGCCGGTCGCGGACATCGCCGAGCAGGTCGGCGAACATGACACCCGCCTGTGGCGGTTCATCCGCCCTTACGTGGGCGAGGCGAGGCTTTACGAGGACTACACGGGCGGGGGGGCCATAGGCATCGACGAGACCAGCCGGGAGGGCCACCGGGACATCACCGGGGGCCGACCCG
>NZ_BCFK01000087.1 GCF_001417815.1 Bifidobacterium aesculapii | reverse complement strand
CTCCCCGCTGTTGGGGGGGGTGGGTGGGGGCGCGGGGCCAAACCCGGGCGGGGCGGGGCACCGCCGCGGGGGGGGGGGGAAACCAGGCCCCCCGCCTGTGGCGGTTCATCCGCCATTACGTGGACGAGGCGAGGCTTTACGAGGACTACACGGGCGTGGAGGCCATAGGCATCGACGAGACCAGCCGGAAGGGCCACCGGTACATCACCGTGGTCGCCGACCTGGTGGAGCGCAACGTAATCTGCGTGGTCCCGGGCAAGGACTCGACCACGATCAAACGGTTCGCGCGGGATTTCATGGATCACAACGGCGATCCCGACCGGGTGCGTCTGGTTACCTGCGACATGAGCCTGGGGTTCGCCAAGGGCATCCGCGAGCGGCTGCCCAACGCGGCGAGAATCATCGACAAGTTCCACGTGATCAAACACGCCAACGAGGCCGTCGACAAGGTCCGCAAACAGGAGGCCCGCGGCAACGCGCTGCTCAAGCGGACCAAGTACCTGTGGTTGAGGAACGAATCGAACCTGACCGGCCTGCAATTGGAAACCAAGCGCAGCCTGCAACGGCGACGATTGAAAACCGGACGCGCCTGTCAGATGCGCGAGACCCTCCAGGACATCTACGACACCAGCGCCGATCGAGCCGAGGCCGAGACGGCCCTCAAGCGTCTGTGCTCGTGGATGACGCGCTCCCGACTCGAACCCATGAAAGAGTTCGCCCGCCAGATACGCCGCCAC
>NZ_BCFK01000086.1 GCF_001417815.1 Bifidobacterium aesculapii | reverse complement strand
GGCGCTATTGCTGTTTTCGTGGGTGGTTGTTTGCCGGTGAGGCGTTGAACCGGTAAGAGAAGAGCGCTTTTTGGTTAGGATGTTCATCGACCAAGAAAAACACAACCGAAAAGCGCCTGATGAACAGCATATTCAAACAGCTCCTCAACGTCAAAGGCATGGTCGTCGAGAACGTCTGCATCGTCGATGGTCCTATGCGCCCCGAGCCCGTGCTCGAGGTGCGCGTGCGCCCGCGTGCGGGCATGCTCAGGTGCTCGAGGTGCGGGCGGAAGCGTCGTGGCTATGACCGTGGCGGCGGCGTGCGCCGATGGCGCCATCAGGATTTCGGATGCTGGCGGGTCGAGCTGGTCGCGTCGATGCCCAGGGTGGACTGCCCGAAGTGCGGCGTGGTGGTCGCGTCCGTGCCGTGGGCGGAGCCGGGAAGCCGGTTCACGCGGGACTTCGAGGCGGAGTGCGCGTGGCTGATGACCGTCGCCAGCCAGAAGACCGTCAGCGGTTTCCTGCACGTGGCGTGGAGGACCGCCGGCGACATCGCCCGCAGGGTCGCCGGCCGGCTCAGGGCGTCGGCGCCCTCGCCGTTCGACGGTCTCACGTCGATCGGTGTGGACGAGACCAGCTACAGGAAGGGCCACACGTATCTGACCGTCGTCGTCGACCACGAGCGCGGGCGCGTGATCTGGGCGCACGACGGGTACGGCAGGGACGTGTTCGACCTGTTCTTCAGGCAGCTCACGCCCGAGCAGCGCGCATCCATCCGGGTCGTCACCGGCGACGGCGCGAAGTGGATCGACTCATGCGTCAAGGAGCACTGCCCGAACGCGGAGCGCGTGCTCGACGGCTTCCACATCGTCAGCTGGATGACCGGCGCGCTCGACGACGTCAGGAAGCGCCTGTGGAACGACGCGAGGCGCGGCGGCGACCAAGAGGGCGTCAAGCGCATGCGCGGCGTCAAATACGCCGTGTTGAAGAACCCCGACCATCTCACCGACCGGCAGGACGAATCCCTCGCCGCATTGGGGAACACGGATCCCAAGGGACAGCTCTACCGCGCATGGCAGCTCAAGGAACTGCTGAGGAACCTGCTCAAGCACCCGCTCGGACAGGCCACCGCAGAGCTCAAACACTGGGTGTTCTGGGCGTCCCACAGCCGCATCCCCGAGATCGTCGAACTCTCCCAAAAGATCCGCAGACGGCGGCCCGACATCCTGCGCACGATCGAGCTGGGCTACTCCAACGCCAGACTCGAGGCGTTCAACAACAGGATCAAGGTCACCATCCGCATGGCCTACGGCTTCCACCACGTGGACAACCTCATCGCCCTGATCATGCTCCGATGCGGCGGCCTCGACATCCGACTACCAAAGCCCACAACCTAACCCACGAAAACAGCACAAGCCTC
>NZ_BCFK01000085.1 GCF_001417815.1 Bifidobacterium aesculapii | reverse complement strand
AAAAATCGGCGTCATAGGTGTCCAGGATCGATCTCTGAACCTCACGCGTTTCATCGAGATTCTCGTGCTCGAGATAGCGGGACACCGCTTCCGGCATGCCTCCGACGAACATATACAGCTTGAGCAGTTCTCGCAGTTTCTCGCCGAAGACGGTGTCGATGTCGTTGACATGCCCCTGATTCAGCTCGCTGGCAAGCATCGGTTCGCCGGCGTTGTGTAGGAACTCCATGAACGTCAGAGGATGCAGGGCCATGAGATCCACCTTCCCGACGGGGAACGAGTCGTCCTGGTGCGATGCGATGCCCATATAGGATCCGGTCGCGATGATTTGGTATTCGGGTGCCTCCTCGCAGAAGTATTTCAGTGAGGTGAGCGCGCGCGGACATTCCTGTACTTCGTCGAATACGATGAGCGTATGCTCCGGTTGGATCGGTGTCTTCGTCAGGGCGGAGATGTAGCGGATGATTCGCTGGGGATCAAGATCCTGTTCGAAGATCCGTTTCGCGGCTTCGTCGCGCATGAAGTCGATACGCGCCAGCCCGTCGTAGTGGTCGGCGGCAAACCGCTCGGTTATCCAGGTTTTTCCGGTCTGTCGCGCGCCGCGTAGGAGCATCGGCTTGCGGTGAGGATGGGCTTTCCACGCAGTGAGTTCCTTCATCGCCATGCGTTCGAGCTGCATTCTGAGTCCTTTCAGTGGTTCTGATTCGGCATGGGGATGACACGGACAATCGTTGTCACCACCTATATCCTATGTAAAATGTGATTGACACACACATTTTACCCTATGTAAAATGTGGTTGATATACACATTTTACATAGGGTATTTCTTGATGTAGTTCGTTTCGCCGTGATTGGATGGTCTGCAATACCTGCCGTATCGGGCGCACTCAGCCGGCGAGGCGGTTGGAGATGAGGCGGTTGAGGCTGATGTGCTGCTCGGCGGCTTCGATGCTCAGCCGGCGGTGCAATTCCGGGGGGATGCGCACGAGAATGCGCCCGGAGAATCGCCGTTCCGACAATGGTTCCGGCACCTCCTCGCCGTTGGCGGCGAGCCGTGCGACCTCCGCCTCGACGGCGCCGCGGATGCCGACGAACGCCTCCAACTGCGAGGCGCTCGAGAACGTGACGTCCGGCAGTTCGGCGCATGTGGCGACGAAGCGTTCGCCGTCGCCGTCCCAGCGCACACGGTACGCGTAATGGTTGATGTTGGCGGTCGGTTGCGTGGGTGCGGTCGCGGGTTTGGTGGTGAGCTTGGCTGCGGTTGTGGTTTCGATGGCGGGTGCCGTCGCGTCCGCGGCTTCCACGCCGTCGGCTGCGACGCCTTCGATGTTGTTCAGCTGTGATTCGCTCATAGCACCAATGATATCGCCTTGGGTGTGGACGGGGAATTGCGAGCTCGCTTTCCCATATGGTGCCTCACCGTTTGCGCCGTTCGGAGGATGGGCGGCGCAAACGGCGACGTGCGAAGCACGTTGGATTCCGCTTGTCTCGCATGAAACAGCCGACGGCATCCCTCCTTCCCATTGGGGGTTGGAGGGATGCCGTCGGCCGTTTGGCTGTCAGGCGCGGCGGACGTTCCTCAACGAGGGG
>NZ_BCFK01000084.1 GCF_001417815.1 Bifidobacterium aesculapii | reverse complement strand
CGTTCCGTTACTTTGGGACGCACTACCTCTCTGTGAAATTCATTAGATTCGTCACCCATTGCATTATCCCAAAATTGTGCGTTCTCCTCCCAGATTTTTTTACTTTCCTCTGTTCCCATGTTCTCTCCCACTCCCCAAATTTGCTTTTTTGCTTCCATTAAATCTTCCTTACTATATTCCATTGTTACCCTCCATAACTTCTGATTGTTGCCGTCTTGACGATTATGTATCTTTACATTACCTTCTGAAACATATGGCGCACCTTGTCCAGGCGGCTGTTTGGACGGCGGGGCTGGATGACCGGCTGACCGACAGCGGCCTGATATCCTTTCAGCTCTGTAAGGCATACGCTCCGCCCGTTGGTGTAAAAGGCCAGATCAGTACGGTATGCCTGTATACAGCGGGCGGGAATCTCGCCAGTAAAGACAACTTCATCCTTTTTTACCTGGGCCGTTTCGATGGTGGCACAGTATTTCGGTGCATCATGATAAGCCCTGGAAAGGTATTCCTGGGGCGCATAGAGGATGAAGGAGAGATAAGGTTCCAGCAGCTGCGTCCCCGATTCCTTCAATGCCTGTTCCAATACAATCGGGGCCAATGAGCGGAAGTCCGCCGGCGTGCTGACCGGACTGTAATAAAGCCCGTATTCAAAGCAAATCTTACAGTCCGTTACGTTCCAGCCGAACAAGCCCTGCTCCAGCCCGTAACGGATACCATCCCTGACAGCGTTTTGAAAACTCTGGTTCAAGTATCCCAGCGAAACCCGGCTCTCGTATTGTACACCGGAGCCAAGCGAGAGTGGTGTAACAGACAGTCCTATGGATGCCCAAAACGGGTTGGGCGGCACCTCGATATGGATGGTGTGGCTGGCTGCTTTGAGCGGCCGCTCCATATAAATGACGGAGGGTTCCTTTACCACTGTTTCAAGCTTGTATTTTTCCGACAGCAAAGCGGAAACAACCTCCAACTGCACCCGGCCCAAAAAAGAAAGAATGATCTCATGGGTGATGGAATCCACTTCGCAACGCAAAAGCGGGTCAGTATCCGCAAGTTGCGTAAGAGCGTCCAGCAGCCGTTCTCTTTGCGCTGCCGTTTTCGGCGCAATCGCCGTCCGCAGCATGGGGAGGGGGTCCTCGCGCCACCTTTTACGAGGGAGCCGGGTTTGGTCCCCTAATACATCGTTTAACCTCACGCTGTCGCTGGGAAGGATAACAATTTCACCCTGATAAGCGGTGTCTGTCCGAACAATTTCCCCTTTGGATGGAATACGCATCTCTGTGATTTTCAGCTTTTCTCTCCCGGCCAGGGCCACCGTATCCCGCAGGCGCAGCGTTCCGCTGTATAACCGTAGATAGACACGCCGCTGGCCGCAATCGGTGTACTCAACCTTGAAAACGCTGCCGCATAGGGCGGCGCCCCCCCTGTTCCCCAATCGGTTGGAACAGCCCTGTCACCGCATCCATCAACGGTTGAATGCCAAGGCCATTTTTGGCGCTGCCATGATAGACTGGGAACAGGGAGGCGTCTTGAACCCGCTGCTGTTCCTCCCGCGCAAGTTTTTCCCGGCTGATTGGTTCTCCTGCGATATACTTTTCCAATAATTCATCGTTATTTTCGATGACCGCATCCCATGCTTCTATGTCGGTATTTTCCTCCAGGACTATTTCCGGGGACAGCGACACCGTCTGCTTGATGATAATATCGGCGGAGAGCTTATCCCGAACAGACTGAACCACGCTCTGCAAATCAACGCCAGCCTGGTCGATCTTGTTGATAAAGATAACGGTGGGAATGTTCATTTTCCGCAGGGCATGGAACAGAATACGGGTCTGGGCCTGCACGCCATCTTTAGCGGAGATCACCAAGATGGCCCCATCTAAAACAGCCAAAGAGCGGTACACCTCCGCCAAAAAATCCATGTGGCCGGGCGTATCCACAATGTTAACTTTACATCTGTGCCACTGGAAGGAAGTGACTGCCGCTTGAATGGTAATCCCACGCTGCCGCTCCAAAAACATGGTGTCCGTCCTCGTTGTCCCTTTTTCGACGCTCCCCGGTTCTGAAATGGCTCCGCTGGCATATAGCAGGCTCTCCGTCAAGGTCGTCTTTCCAGCGTCTACATGGGCAAGAATTCCAATATTGATTATTTTCATGTGATTGTCCTCCCTTTACAGCCCCAAAGGGCATAAAAATCCCCAGCAGTAAAATACTTTTACCACTGGGGATTATAAGTTGCGGACATACACATATACAGCATACACCTGTTTGTGATTGCTGTTTTTGGGGATATGTCAAAATTGATAAGGCAAAAGTATTCTTAAATTGGGTACAAAAAACTAAGCCCCTACAAAAGGAGCTATCATAATCCTTTGTTCCCACTATTTGATTATAGTTTTATTTAAGAATACCTTGCCGCATATTTTTTACTCCTTTTCTGGATTAAATCATTGTATCACATCAGTTTTAGGAAAGCAAGTACCTAAAAGAAATTG
>NZ_BCFK01000083.1 GCF_001417815.1 Bifidobacterium aesculapii | reverse complement strand
CCCGGCCGCGTCCTTTACGGATCGCGGCCGGGCCTTCCGACGTGACGCCGCCATGCTACCGTGTACACGATTCCGCCTCCGGAACATCACTTCATGAAACGGGAGTTCCATGCCTAGAACAGCAAACCGCGCGAAGACCGCGTCAATCAAGGACGTCGCGGCATTGTCCGGCGTATCCGTGCCTACGGTCTCCCGATACCTCAACGACCGCGAGCGTGTCAGCGAGGAAAAGCGCCAGCGCATCGCCAAGGCGATCGAATTGCTCGACTACCGCCCGAATCCCATCGCCCGCGCATTGGTACGGGAACGCACACACCTGATTTCGGTGTTGACGACCGATACCACGCTGTACGGTCAGTCGGAGATGCTGCATGGCATCGAATTGCGCGCGCGCGAGGCCGAATACCAAATCAACATCAACATGATCACCGGCGGTTCCCGTGAGGATATCCACCGCAGCGTGCGCCGGGCGCTGGATCAGAATCCGGTCGGCACGATCCTGCTCAACTATGACGCGGCCAGTGCCGAGGCGTCCGCGTTCCTCCCCACCGATATGCCGGTGGTACTTGTCGCCGGCAATCGCAACCCGGATGTCGCGCAGGTCTCGTTGCAGGAGAACGAGGGCGGCCGCGACGTCACCCGCCATCTGTTGTCGCTGGGGCATCGAACGGTAATCCACGTGTCTGTTCCCGGTGGTTCGGGCGGCTACAGCCGACTGTCCGGCTGGCGGCAGGCGTTGTCGGATGCCGGCGTGTTCGCACCGGAGCCGGTGATGGCGAAGTGGGATCCGTACAGCGGGCGCGAAATCGGGCGCAAGTTGGGAGTCCGTGACGACGTGACCGCGATTTTCGCCGGCAACGACGAGATCGCGATGGGAATCATCCGCGGACTCGGCGACGTGGGACGCCGCGTGCCGGACGACGTGAGCGTCGTCGGATTCGACGACCATCCACTTGCGCGGGTATGGGATCCGGCGTTGACGACGGTGCGTCAGGATTTCCGCAAGGCCGGCAGCGTCGCGTTCGACATGCTGGCCGATCAGATCGACGACGTGGTGGCCGGGCGTGGCCGTACCGACAATTGGACGCGCTATACGGAGCTTCCCGGTGAACTCGTCGTCCGTGAGTCGTCGTCGCAGCCGCAGGAGCGGCGTGCGACGAGCGACGCGGCGACGAGCTGAAGGTCGGGCACGCGGTCGGGTTCGACCGACGCGTGGAATATACGTTCGGCGATAGCGTGGGCGTCCTGCCGAACGACGGTGAGCGGCGGCCAGCTGAACGCGGAGTCGACGGTGCCGTCAAACGAGACGAGGGCGACATCCTCGGGAACGCGGATGTGCCGCTCATGCAGCGCGCGCAGGGCACCGATCGCCTCCAGATCGGAATCGGCGAACACGGCACCCGGGCATCGGCCGGAATCCAATAGTGCGAGCATCGCCTCATACCCGCCCTGCCGTGTGAAACCGGCGTCGATGACGGGCCCTGCGGTGATGCCGGCCTGCTCATGCACGCGTTGCCATCCTTGGATGCGCGGATCGGCAAGACCGTCACCGGCTTTGCCGGAAAGCATGGCGATCGCGGTATGACCGTGGCCGAGCAGGTGCCGCACCGCCGATTCCACGGCCGATTGGAAGTCGGTGGACACGCATTTCGCTCCGGGCACCGGCCTGGTCTGGTCCAGAAACACGAACGGACATTCCTTGCGTGGGATGGAGGACAGTTCGGATGCGGGGCGGGCGGAGGCGACGATGATGGCGTCCACTTCGCGGGCGATAAGCCGGGCGATGCGGTTCTGTTCCTTGCTCGGATTCTGATGGGAAGCCATGAACAACGCCGAATACCCACTGTGGGAGGCGATGGATTCCAATTCCCCGTATACATCGGAGAAGAACGGGTTGGACAGGTCGGGCACGATGACGCCCAACGTGCGTGAGGAACCGGTGCTCAATGCCCGGGCCACGGAATTCGGCCGGTAGTCAAGTTTCTCGGCTGCGCTGCGGACCCGCCGCGCCGTTTCCGGCGCGACCGGACGCGGACCGTTGTTGAACACGTAACTGACCACGGCCGTCGAGACTCCTGCGAGACGCGCGACGTCCGCGCGGGTGGCCCTGCGACGTCGAGACGCGCTCGACTGCCCATCCCGCTGCTCCGCCTCGCCCATGACGACTCCTTCACGCTTGACGACATTTCGTCGGTCGGCGACGTTTCCACCCGTTGTTTCACATTGTCGCCCGGTACCGGCCACACCTTCGATATCGTCGATATCTACGCCAGTAAACCATAAAACTTCCCAGACCTGCATTTGCGACACGCCGTATGGATTCCATCGATTTACACTATTTGTCTACGCGCGTAGAATCAGTGGCGTGGTTCGAAGTAAGAGCCATGTCGTCTTCCAATCAATGAGGAAAGTCAACGAGGAAAAGGGACTCATGAGCATCACACAACGCATACTGCGGTCGACTTTCGGCACGACCGCGGCAATCGCCACGCTGTTCATCGGCGGCGTCACGACGGCAAGCGCCCAAGCGGCTGATAACCCCAAACCGGCGCAGACCATCACCGCCGACTATGCCACCGAAACCGGCGACTTCCATGGCGGCGCTTCCGGCATGCTGTACGGCTTGGGTGACGACGGTTCGCCGACGGAGGCGATTCTCGACGGCGCACGAGTACAGGTGACATCGCAGAAACCCGCCGACGGACTGCAACATCCCAGCGCCGACGTGCTCTCCGTGGAGAACTCGTTCTTCGCCAACGGCGGCGAACAACTGGTGGTCAACCTGCAGGACTTCTATCCCGACTGGAGCTACAACGGCGGCAAGCGTCCCGGTGACACCCGCACCTACAAGCTCGACGTATCCCCGAACGACGCCTCCTACGGCACCTACACCGACGGCCAAGCCAATGGCCGCTGGGACTTCGACGAAGTGCTCGAAGTGGTGATGAACAAAATCCTCGCCAACACCTCGCACCCGGACGACATCGTCTTCATGCCGTTCAACGAGCCGGACGGCGGCAACTGGTACGCATCCGGAGACAATGCCGGTGCGGCCATCTATAAGCAGTTCCTCACCGATTGGGACGACGCCTATGCGACCATCCAAAACGTCTGGAACCAGTACAAGTCCGGAGAGAAAGCCAATGCGAACGGCATCCGGCCGACCGCCGACCATGCGCTGATTGCAGGCCCCGGCGACAGCGTCTGGCGCGCCAACCGTACCAAGGCGCTGCTGGAGAGTTCGAAGGCCTCCGGCACATTGCCGGATGTGACCGTCTGGCATGAGCTCGGCAACGGCTCGCTGAAGAGCTACCGCAGCCATTACGAGCGATACCGCGGTTTCGAAAAGGAACTCGGCATCTCCCCGCGTGCCATCAACATCTCCGAATTCGGCGAGCTGCGCGACATGTCCGTGCCCGGCCAGCTCGTGCAATGGATGAGCATGTTCGAAGGCACCAAGGTCCAGGCGCAGACCGCCTATTGGAACTATGCCGGCAACCTCAACGACAATATGGCCCGCGCGAATGCCGCCAACGGCGGCTGGTGGATGTACAAGTGGTACGGCGATCTGCGCGGCACGCAGACCGTGAAGGTCACCAGCGAGCATCCGGATAGCGTCGACAACCTGCAAGGCATCGCCGCGATCGACAAGACGAACCGCAAGGCCACCGTGCTGTACGGAGGCACGAACGACGACACCAGAATCGGCGCGAATGTACCGGTGACCGTACATCTGACCGGACTCGATGCGAACGTATTCGGCGACCACGTGGACGTCGCCGTACGCGAGAACGCCTATACCGGCCCGGACGGCGTGGCCGCCACCCCACGCGTCGTCAATACTATCTCCAACGCCGAAGTCAAGAACGGCACCCTCGACGTGACCACCCTCAGCGTGGACCGCTACGCCTCCTACCAGCTCGTCGTCACCCCGCATCAGGACATCGCCGTCGCCGTGGACGACGCGGCGAACGGACGCGCGCTGCAGACGATCGAGGCCGAAGACACCGAACTGACCGATGGAGCCAAATCCTATTCGAAGAGCGACAACACCGGTTCCTGGGGCAACTTCATGTTCTCCGGCAACGCCGATGTCGGCAACTTCAAGAACGGTGCCAAAATGACCTGGAAGGTGGATGTGCCGGCGGACGGCGACTACCGCCTCCAGCTCATCACCGCACCGGCCGGCTTCCCCGGCGTCAACCATGTGACCGTCGACGGGAAGTCCGCCGGAGACCTTGAGGTCCCGGCCGAATTGGCGCTTAAGGAAGCCGCCAAGTGGAAGTACCGCGGCAGCGCCGAAATCGTACTTGCCGGCCTGACCAAGGGCAAGCACGCGATCACCGTCGAAGCCACCGACCTCGACAACGAGTCCGACAAGCTGCTGCTCTATCAGGTCTCCAAGGGCGGCGACTCCCCCGCCGACCAGGTGACCTATCCGGCCACCGGCATCCGCCTGTCCGACGGCGCCAAACTCTCCTACGCAGGGAACGGCACGAACGGCTTCGCCGATCTGAACGGCGGCACTGCCGACGTGTTCGCCCACGCCTGGAACGCCGGCTACCACGAGGTGACCGTCTCCTACCACGCCGCCAAGGGCGCGACGATCGCGCTGTCCGTGAACGGCCAGCAGGCCGCCACCCTGACTGCGGGTGTCGACGGATTGCAGACCTCCCGTGTGAAGATGGCACTGTCGGAAGGCATCAACCGCCTCACACTGGGCGGGGCCGCCGGAACGCTGGTCCAAAGCGTCACGACGGCCCGCGCCGCGGTCTCGGACAAGGCCGCCATCACAATCGAAGCCGAGAACGCCAAGCTTTCCGGCGGTGCGGCGGCCGCCAGGGACGACGCCTCCGACGCGAGCGGCAAATCGTTCGTGACCGGTCTGGGCAACCAGTTCGTCACCAACGAAAGCGGCAAGGCCGGCTACGGCGACCAGACGCGCGTCGAGGCCACCTTGGACCACGTACCCACCGTCATCCAGAACAACAAGGGCGCCATGACCGTGTCCGGCGTGCCTGCCGGCACCTACAACATGGTGGTGAGCTTCTCCAATGACGCGTTCATCGGCAGCCACTCGTACAACCCGCAGATCGTCGACCTCGGCCTGCAGGTGCGCCAGGGAGGCGCCGACGGACAGGAGATCGCACGCGGCGCGTTCCGATACACGTACACCGACAAACATTTCATGAACCGATCGGTGAACGTGACCACTGCAGGCGGCGA
>NZ_BCFK01000082.1 GCF_001417815.1 Bifidobacterium aesculapii | reverse complement strand
CTTATGCATCGATGGATGCTCCACAGGGGGCAACTCAGCGTAGTGGCGCAATAACGCTCCGCATAACACCGATTCTGCCCCCTTATAGGTTTGTGTGGAGCACTGGCGCTCCACACGAGGGTCAGGTTTTGGCGTGTGGAGCACTGCTGCTCCACACAAGGCTTGCAGGGGATTCGCTGCGCATTGTGTGGAGCGTTATCGCTCCACACAATGCGCATGGAAGACGATGAGCGAAAGTGTGGAGAGCGGCCTCTCCACACATGGCGTATATGGGGATTCCGGCACGAGTGTGGAGCAATATCGCTCCACACCGGCCATGAGTACCGGCTTGGACTCATTGTGTGGAGCATTGGCGCTCCACACGGCATTTCTCAACTCTTGTGTGGAGCACCGCTGCTCCACACAAGGAATTGGACCCGAACATGTGGCGCGGTGTTGCTCCATACGACGGGCATTCGTCCGTCTACCGCCCATCGTGGAGCAGTGCCGCTCCAACATTGGTTTCATGCTCACGTGTGTGGAACACCGTCACTGCGAGTGCGCTTGATATGGGGAAGCCCCGCGCGGTGGCGGGGCTTCCTGATGGTCCGGGCCTGTGGGGTCCCGGAGGCCGGTTCGGTCAGTGCTGGCGGCGACGCACGACCATGGTCACACCGCCGGCCACGGCCAGCAGCACAACCGCCACGGCGATGCCGGCCACAGCCGAACCGGTGGCGGACAGACCATTGCCCGGGGTCTTGCCGTTGGCCTGCGGCTTGGCGCCGCCGTTGCCCTGGCCGTTGTTATTGCCTTGGCCGTTACCATTGCCCTGGTTGCCCTGGTTGCCCTGGTTGCCCTGGTCGTTGCCGTTACCGTTACCTTGGTTGTTTCCACCTTGGTTGTTGCCGCCTTGGTTGTTGCCACCCTGGTTGCCGCCGTTGGCGTGCGCCTTCTCGGCGGCCTCGATCTCGGCCTGCGTGTAGAGCAGCTGCGGCTCGACCGAAGCCACGGCCGTGCCGAACTTCGCCTGCTCATCCGCGCTCAGGGTCTTGGTCACGGTGAACTCGGACGGCTTCTCGGAGCCGAGCTTCGTCACACCGAAGTCCACGCCGTTGACGTACAGGCCCAGTGCGATCGGCTTCGGGCCGTTCGCGTAGACCGGCAGCGCGAACGTCACGGACGCCTTGCCGCCCTCCACGGAGGAGGACTTGACCTGCACGCCGGCAGGCGAGGAATCGCCCTTGACGTCCTTGTGCGCGCCAAGGTAGTCGATGAGCCCCTGCACGTCCACCGTGCCGGTCAGACGCGGCTTGCCCTGCGCAGCGAATCCGGTGAACCCGTCGCCGCCCGCGAGCAGGAACGAGTTGCCGGCGACGGTCACGGTGTCCGTATCGGCGATGCGCTTGCCGTCGACGAACACGTCGGTGACGGTGGCGACCGGCGCCTTCGTGTTCGCGTCCTCGGCGAGCGTGTAGACGAACGTCACGTTCGACGAGATGCCGAGACGCACCACGTTGGACTTGCCGTCCTTGATCTGCCACTGCTGGGCGAGCACGTCGCGCAGCTGCTTGCCGGTGAGGTCGACCACGCTGTTGTCGTTGCCGAACGGCAGCATGCTGTACGCCTCCTTGACGGTGATCTTCTTGTCGCCGTCAAGATCGAGGTTGTCGGTGCGCAGGCCGCCCGGGTTGATGAAGCCGATGGTCGCCTTCGCGCCCTCCGCTGTCTTCTTCGCGGATTTGAGCGCGGCGTCCGCGTTGAGCGTGCCGAGCTGCGTTTCGGCGGACCAGTCGCCCTTCGCGAAGTCGGCGGACTTGTCGATGGTGCCGACGACCTTCTTGCCGGCTTCGGCGGAATCCGCCTGCGCCTGCTTATAGACCTTCGCGGCCGGGCCATTGTCGTCGCCCTCGAAGCCCTTGGACGGCGCGGTGCCGTCCTTGTTCGTCACGAACGTCACGGCGTACTGCGAGGCGTTCTGCACGGTGACCTTCGCGTTCTTGCCGGAGCCTTCGATGAACAGGTCCTGCGCGGCGGCGTCGCGGCCGTAGCTGCCGGCCTCGATGATCGGCGCGCCGGACTTGGTGGTGGACCCGTACTTGTTGAGGTGGCTGTGGCCGCCGTAGACGAGGTCGACGTTCGCGTCGAGGCCGGCGTCGTCGTCGCGGATCGTCTCGCCGTCCTCATGGATGAGCGCCACGACCGCGTCCGCCTCGCCGTTGGACTCGTTGCCGTCGGAGAGCTCGTCGGCCACCTTGTTGACCGCCTCGACCGGATCGGTCACGGTCACGCCCTGCATGACGCTGGGGGAGACCACGTTCTTGAGGTCCGCGGTGATCGCGCCGACGAACGCGACCTTCTTGCCGTTCACCGTCTTGATGGTGTACGGCTTGAGACGTTCGGAGGTGAGCGCGCCGCCGGAGATGTTCGCGGCTACCCAGTCGACGCCGTACTGCGGGTCGGCGATGCGGTCGTTGAAGTCCTTGGTGCCCTTGTCGAGCTCATGGTTGCCGAGCGCGCTCACGGACAGGCCCCACGCCTTGGCCATGTTCAGGGTCGGGGTGTCCTTGAAGTAGGAGGATTCGAACGGGGAGGCGCCCACGAGGTCGCCGCTGGAGACGAACACGCTGTTGCCCGGATTGTGGTCCACGGCGAGCTTCTTGTACGCCGCCTCGATCCACTGGCCGGTCTCGATGTGGCCGTGGAAGTCGGTGATGTCGAACACGGTCACCTGCTTGGCGTCCTTGCCCGGCTGGTCGGGCTTGGTGGAGCCGCCGTTGTTGTCGGAGCCCGGGTGATCGCCCTTGTCGGCGTATTCCTCGCCGATCACGCTGGGCGTGGAGGCGCCCGGCTCGACCTTGACGACGTCGCCGTTCTCGTCGAGCGTCACCTTGGCGCTCAGCGCGGCGGCCAGGTTGATGCGCTGCCAGCCGGCGGAGGTGGAGTCGAGCGGGTAGCCGCCGTCGATCGCGGTCTTCGCGAGGATGGCCTCGCGCTGGTCGCGGTGCAGCTTCGGGTAGGCGATCTTGAGCAGGTCGGCGGAGCCTTCCGGCGCGGTGAACGCGGTGCCGGAGGTGGTCTTGGCGAAACCGTAGGTCAGACGGTTCGTGTACACGCGCAATGCCGAGGCGCGGTCGGTGACCGGCTCCTGGCTCACCGCGTCGACGAAGGCGTTCTGGTAGCCGTTGGACGCGTTCGCGCCGAGGTTGTTCACGCACTCGGTGACGGTCGCGTAGTCGGAGTCCTGCTTGGTGGCGTGGCCGTCGGCGACGCACTTGCCGGCGAGGTACGACTGCAGCTGGTCGGAGGCCGGCTTGACGTACTTGTCGTAGTAGGTGGCGAAGTAGTAGCCGTTCTGGACTTCGCCGTCGATGCGGCCGCCCATGATGTCGAGCGGGTAGTGCACGCCGAGCACGATGCGGTTGTTGCCCGCCTCGGAGGTGCGGGCGAGGATCTCAGGCGCGAGCTGCGGGAACATGCCCGCCAACGCCACGCCCCACGAGTAGGCGCCGGTCGTGTGGCCGGACGGGAACGAACCCGAACCGGCGAGCCCGTCGTATTCGGCGGAATGCGTGTTGCCCTGCGCGTCGGTCCAATCGGGCACGCGCTTGATGCCGGCGGAGATGTCCGTGATCTCGTTCTTGCCGCCGTTGGTGCGGTCCTCGAACGGGCGCGGGTGCTGGAAGTGCTTCTTCGCCGTGGAGGTGGAGATGCTGTCGTACTTGAAGATGTCGGAGACCTTGTTCAGGCTGCCGTCGGCGAGTCCTTCGGAGAAGTACTGGCCGAGCACCGGGCCGAGCGAGTCGGGCAGCGTCTCGGCGGCGCTCATGTCCGCGTCGACGAGCGCGCGCTGCTGCTGCGCGGTGGCGGTCTTGACGCCGTCACCCGCGGCGTCGGGCGTGGCGGCGGCGTTGTTGATCTTCTGGACGAAATCGTCGTCGTGGTCGAGCACGGTCTTGTTGAGCACCTTGCCGCCGGCGGTCTCGGTGGCCGGCTGCCAGTAGGAGTCGTATTCGCCGAGCAGCTGCACGAGGTTCGGCTTGGCGGCACGGGCTGCGGGGCCCGCGGCGTAGGTGGTCGCGTCGTCGCCCGCGGTTTCGGCGTCGTAGCGGCCTTCGCTGGTGGCCGCGTACTTCGCCGCGTCGAACGCGTCGGTCGCGCCGCCGGCGGCGATGCCGTCAGCGGCGACGACGGCGTTCGTGCCCGCCGCGGTCTCGTCCGCGGAGGCTGTCGCCACGCCGACGCCGGCAAGCGTCGCAGCGGCGACCATCGCGGCGAACAGTCTCGTCGCGATATTCGTGTTTCTCTTCATGATGATTCCCCTCGTTTCGTCCGTCGCATGCCGTGTGGATCGATGCGGATTCGCGTGTGATGCGGATGCATGCGGATAGATACCGGACGTGACCAACGTACGGCTGCGACATGGCGTACACGGTCAATGCAGGCGAATGGGAGGTGAACTTCGATGAAGTGTGAGGAATCGTACAGGGCGCCCCTCACGTCACACGTGGATTTCACGCAGGCGATGGATCGCCTCGGTGTCGCCCTCGCAGCGCAGCGAGTAGAAGACGAGCAGTCCGACGGACAGCACCGCCAGCGGCACCCCGCCCAATCCGGTGAACCGGTAGTCCATCGAGAACGCGGTGAGCATCGCGCCGCCGACGACCGAGCCGACCGCGTTGCCGAAATTGAACGCGACCTGCACGGCCGCACCCGCGATCAGCTCGCCGCCGCCCTGACCGGCCTCCGTCATGAGCAGCTGCTGCGGCGCGGAGATGAAGAACAGGCCGAACGCGATCCAGAACGTGAGCAATGCCGTCGTCACGCGGTTGCCGGGCACGACGAGCACCATGAGCAGGCCGAGCAGCGAGATGAACTGGCCGAGCGCCGCGGTGCCGGCGTGACGCCAGTTGTCGGTGATGCGCCCGCCGATGATGCCGCCGACGACCATGCCGAATCCGGCGAGCATCATGAGGAACGGCACCAGCGCGGACGGCCATCCGCAGGTCTTCTGCAGCCACGGCGACACGTAGCTCCACCAGCAGAACACGCCCGCGTTGCCGGTGAACACGGCCGCGAGAATCACCCACGGGCCGCGGCGGCGCAGGAAACGGAACTGGCCGAGGATGCCCGTGTCCTTGACGGGCGGCACGAAGGGGATCCAAGAGAGCGTGAGCACGATGGTCATCGCCGCCCAGGCGGCCAGGATACCGAACGCGAGACGCCATGAGAGGAATTCGGCCATGAGTGTGCCGGCGGGCACGCCGAGCATGTTGGCGACGGTCTGACCGGTGACCATCATCGAAACGGCCCGTGCCTCCTTGCCCTTCTCGGCGAGCGTCTTGGCGATGAGCGTGGCGGTGCCGAAGAATGCGCCGTGCGGCAGGCCGGAGATGAACCGGGCCACGATGAGCATGCCCGCGTTGGGGGCGAGGGCGCTCATCGTGTTGCCGGCCAGCGCGATCGCCATGAACAGGACGATGAGGGTGCGCGGGGGCACCTTGCGGCCGAACACGAGGATGAGCGTGCCCGCGCACACGCCGATCGCGTACGCGGAGATGTAGTGGCCGGCCGTCGGAATGTCCACGCCGGTCGCGGCGGCGGCCTGCGGCAGGATGCCCATCATCACGAATTCGGCGGCGCCGAGGATGAACGCGCCTGCGGCGAGCGCGAGCAGACTCCTCTTCATGAATCGTTTCCTCGTTTCCTTGTGATCATGTTCGGACATGAAAAAAAGGGAACCACTGATGCATCATCAGGG
>NZ_BCFK01000081.1 GCF_001417815.1 Bifidobacterium aesculapii | reverse complement strand
AACTTATTCGATGCATAATACGCAGCCGGCGTTTCAAGAGCGAAATGATCTGCATCATCGGCAAGGACGAAAAATGCTGAGAATCAAATGAACCGCCCCAGAATGTCACCCACATGCGTTGTCGCATGTGTTAAAAGGAGGTGTCAATCTGGGGCGCTTCGTATTCAGTGTATCACTTGGTGGGTTGCCCGGCTCTGCGTCTCACCGGACGTTGCCGGCGGGACATGCGCCGTTCGCCCGGGGCGTCCCGGTGACATCCGGCGGCACGTTCCGGACGACCATCCGCCTCACCGCTCACCGCAGCAGTGCTCGAGGCACTCCTTGATGCGGGTCTTGAGGCATTCCGGCGCCTCATCGGGGCACAGATAGGCGCGCAACGACGTCAAATCGATGACAGACAGTTAGGACCGAACATGACCTTGAGTTCAGCGATCAACGCCGTCTCCTTTCTGACGAGGAATCGGTCGCCGAAGGTAAGAACCTCCGCATTGCCTGCGTCGTCGAGCAACGCAAGCTTGACCTCGCTGAGTCCAGGGTGGTCGACAAGCATCTGCCTGAGTCTCGCCATATTGGCTCGGGTCGACAACGAACTCGGCAGGAGGATGACGAGCGGCTTCCCATCCCGGTCCTCCGTATCAGGTACACGCATCCCCGCCACTCTGATCGTGGTGGTTTCACCATGTCGATCCACACGTCCCCGAATCTGTACGATTTGATCGACGCAAAGCTGCGCAGCGTACGTCTCGTACATCTTGCCGAAGAACATGCATTGGATGGAGCTTTCCAGATCCTCGATGGTGACGATCGCCCATGCGTTGCCCTTCTTAGAGACGCGACGGTCCACGTTGATGATGAGTCCGGCGATGGTGACTTTTCGTCCTTCGGGAACGGGGTCGGTGCCATCGACGAGCCGAGCGATGGATGCATCTCTAAGTGAGTCAAGCAATGCTTGCATGTCACTCAGCGGATGGTCGGAGACGTACAGGCCGAGCATCTCGCGTTCGAAGTTGAGTTTGGTCTTCTTGTCCCAGTCCTCGATGTCGGGCACGGTGATGGACGCGTCGCCCAATCCCATATCTTCATAAGCCTCGTCAGCGAACAGGTCGAACTGTCCTTCCATCTGTTTGTGCTTTATGGGGAGGATTGAATCGATGGCGGTCTCGTGGATCTGGAACAGGGCGCGGCGGTTCGGGTCGATGGAGTCGAACGCGCCCGCCTTGATCAGCGATTCCACGAGGCGCTTGTTCAACGCGGTCAGGGGCACGCGGCGCACGAAGTCCATGAAGTTCACGTACTTGCCGTGGGCGCCGGAACGTTCGGCGACGATGTCGGCCACGGCCTTGTCGCCCACGTTGCGGATGGCGCCCAGGCCGAAGCGCACCACGTCGCCGACGGCCGAATACGCGAACTGGGACTCGTTGACATCCGGCGACAGCACCTGGATGCCCATGCGGCGCGCCTCGCCCAGATACAGGGCGGTCTTGTCCTTGTTGTCCTTCGTGCCCTGCAGCAGCGCGGCCATGAACTCCACCGGATAGTGGGTCTTCAGGTACGCGGTCCAATAGGAGATGAGACCGTACGCCGCCGAATGGGCCTTGTTGAACGCATAGCCGGAGAACGGGACCAGAACGTCCCACACGGCCTGCGACGCCTCCTCGGAGTAGCCGTGCTCCTTCATGCCGGCGAAGAACGGCACCTTCTCCTTGGCCAGCACCTCCGGCTTCTTCTTGCCCATGGCGCGCCTCAGCACGTCGGCCTTGCCCAGCGAGTAGCCCGCGAGGATACGCGCCGCCGACTGCACCTGCTCCTGGTAGATGATCAGGCCGTACGTCTCGTCCAGCACCTGCTTCAACGGCTCGTCCAGTTCCGGGTGGATCGGCGTGATCTTCTGCAGGCCGTTCTTGCGCTTGGCGTAGTTGATGTGCGATTCCATCGACATCGGGCCCGGACGGTACAGGGCGATCAATGCGGAGATGTCGTTGAAGTTGTCGGGCCTGAGCATCTTGAGCAGACTGCGCATGCCGTCGGAATCAAGCTGGAACACGCCCAGCGTGTCGCCGCGCGAGAGCAGCTCGTACGTGGCCTTGTCGTCCAGCGGGATCTTCGTGTAGTCGATCGCCGGCTTGCCGTTCGCCTCGATGTTCCTGAGCGTGTCCTGGATGACCGTCAAGTTGGACAGACCCAGGAAGTCCATCTTGACCAGGCCCAGCGTCTCGCACGTATGGTATTCGAACGTGGTCGTCACCGTGCCGTCCGTACGCTCCAGCAGCGGGGACGTGTCCGTGATCGGCTCGCTTCCCATGATCGTCGCGCACGCGTGCACGCCCGTCTGG
>NZ_BCFK01000080.1 GCF_001417815.1 Bifidobacterium aesculapii | reverse complement strand
GCCGCAGTAGTCGATCACGTGCAGACGCCCCTCCGGATCGAAGTCCACGTCGATATCCGGCAAGGAGACGCGCTCCGGGTTCAGGAACCTCTCGAAGATCAGACCATGCTTCAACGGGTCCAGTTCCGTGATGCCCATCGCGTACGCGACCATCGACCCTGCCGCCGAACCACGGCCCGGACCGACCATGATGCCGTGGTCCTTCGCCCACTGGATGTAGTCGGCCACCACAAGGAAGTAGCCGCAGAACTGCATCTGGCAGATCACACCACACTCATAATCCGCCTGGCGCGACACCTCCTCCGGCACATTGCCGTCGTAACGGCGCTCCAGGCCCTCCTCGACCTTCTTGAGGAACAGGCTCGCCTCGTCCCAGCCTTCCGGGCAGTCGAACTGCGGCATGAACGCGCCGTCCTCGTGGTCGTCGAAGATCACGTTGCAGCGCTCCGCGATCTCCAGCGTGTTGTCGCACGCCTCGGGGAATTCGCGGAACAGCTCGCGCATCTCCTCCGCGGGCTTGATGTAGTAGCCCGTGCCGTCGAACTTGAACCGATCCGGGTCGTCCAGATGCGAACCCGAGTTGATGCACAGCATCGCGTCCTGCGCCTCCGCGTCCTCGGCATGCACGTAATGCGAATCGTTCGTGGCCAACAGCGGCGCATCAAGCTTCCTCGCGATCGTCAGCAGGCCGAACTGCACACGATCCTCCACATCGAGGCCGTGTCGCATCAGCTCGATGTAGAAGTTGTCCCGGCCGAAGATGTCCTGGAACTCCCCCGCCGCACGCAACGCTTCATCGAACTGCCCCAGACGCAACCTGGTCTGGATGATGCCCGACGGACAACCCGACGACGCGATCACGCCCTTTGAATAGGTCGAAAGCACATCCTTGTCCATACGAGGGTATTTCGACACCCGCCCCTCAAGATTGGCCACGGACGACGCCTTGATGAGATTCGATAACCCCTCGTTGCTGCTCGCCCACATCGTCAGATGCGTGTACCAACCGCCTCCGGAGACGTCATCGCCACGCTGGTCCTCGGTGCCCCAGTGCACGCGCGACTTATCCTTACGCGCGGTCTCCGGCGTCACATACGCCTCGATGCCGATGATCGGCTTGACGCCGTTGGCCACGCAGCTCGCATACATCTCATACGCACCGTGCATGTTGCCATGATCCGTGATACCGATTGCCGGCATGCCCAGCGCCCGGACCCGATTCACAAGGGCCGGGATTTTCGATGCACCGTCGAGCAGCGAGTAATGCGTGTGATTATGCAAATGCACGAAATTGCCGTTTCCGTTCATATACGGGACGATATGATGCGGTTTTCCGGATAGGTAGAAAACTACCTGTCGAATTCCGATGCATATAGATTCGATGCCAACATCCCATATGCGTCACGGAGGGCGGATTGATGAGCATAGAGCTTGAGTGGACCACCGACATCGATGATGATTCACCGTACGTACTTGACAGTGAACATATTGGGCGCATGGCCCATGATGAGTTCCAACTGGCGGCAGTCAGACTGTCGTCGTTTGTGGAGGATATGAGTGGAAGTAGCACAAATATCGAATGGCACGATGACCATGTTGCGGAACTCGTGTTTCCCGGTTCAGTAGATGATGAACCGTCCAATGAGGATTGCACAGAGAAATCATTCGTCCCATCGAACTCCTGTTCGTTCGATGACACAGAAAGGGTGACAAGTCTTCTGACGTTGTTGGAACGTATCCATGCCATAGGAACCAGCAGTTTGGAATCCATCGATTTCCGTTCCGACACGTACCGCTTCACTGATGGGAAGACTATCTGCATGGCCTTCGAGTATGTCATGGTCGATTTGCTTGATGCGCATTTCGATCTTCTGGAGAAAGTCTGCAATTCCAGAACAGGTTTTTTGACCATTCGTTCGAAATACTGCACTTTGGCACTGGATACGGAATGGTTACGGGGAATCAAATGTGGATTGGGCATCATACGCAGTGCGGCGCATATCCATCATCTTTCCCGACGTGGGGTAACGGGGATGCTGATGAGGAGATTCAACGTCGCCTCACTCATACCGCTCAAGCAGTATGTGCCCGGCTCTGCACAGTTCAGCACGGATTGATTCCGGCTCCAGCACCGTGATGCGAACGCCGCTGTTGGTATATTGCAAAGCCCACCAAATCGTCGACCACGGAGTCGCCTTGACAGTCACCTCATAGACGCCGTCACCGACATGCGTTGCCTGCGCGTCGGGAAACCAATCGAACACCGGTTCGAGACCGCCCACGACACGCAGTCGCACCGGTATCGCAGGTCCCGGAGATGGGTAGGGACGTTCATCCATGAAGGCCGTGAGATCGATCGGGGCCCCGTTCTCATCGGTGAAGCTGTCGAACGAGCGATCCAGTGTGTGGTCGTTTCCGTCGACCATCAGATCACGAATGCGCTCGACGTGCAGACAGGCCAGATCGTCGTAAGGCCGGAGATGGCAGATGAGATAGTACTTCTCATTCTTGTACCGTAGATCGTACGGGTCAGCGACATATTCCCTCGGACGGCCGTCTTCCCCAAGTCTGGGCACGAGCTCGCCGCTGACATCATACGTGCAATAGTGGAAGCGGATGCCTCGCTCATGGGCGATGGCATCGTTCAACCGCTCGATGTCGTTGAGGAATTCCCGGTTGTAGTGCCGGGGAGTCATCAGCGGTCCGCGTATGCCAAGCTGGTCGGAACGGCCGGCGAAGGCGTAGATCCTAGCGATCAGATCCTGAATGTATTCTCCGTCCGAACGGGACAGCGCCGCACCGTCGGCGAGCAGCCGCATCTGTGCTGTATCGAATACCGGCTCGATGTACCAGCCGGGACGAGGATCGGGGCTTTCCGCATCCTTGAGGTCGCCTCTCTCTATCCGATCGACCTTACGACCGAATGGCTGCATCTCCCGCAGCGCGTACAGATGTCCCCTGATCGTCTTCACGGTGATGCCGAGCTGATCGGCCAGCCATGCGGCTGTGACTCCGTGCTCACGATCCGTGTTCTCGTCAAGCAGTTCCAGAATCCCGATGATGATCTCCGACCGGGAACCGCCCTTGCGCACCGAATCTCGTTCCATGGCCACATCCTTTCGGCATGACCGACCGAATCACAGCTGAAGCCGGTAGAAAACTACCTGCTCATTATACGTCCTCTGATACTGGCGATGTGGAGACTCACCCATCGAATTGACGGGAAGGGACCTCTCGTCGCGCTGCATTTCGACGGTTGCGACGATGCGAAACACGGGAAAGGCTAAGGAGATACGACAATGAGTGAGAACATCGATCCGGAAACGCATCTTGATAGAACCCTGACATTTGACACTTTCATACCGGCCGACTGCAACCGATTCGCCCGGTCTGCGGCGATTGCCGTGGCCAATGGCTCGGGGCAGCTCTTCAACCCGCTGTACATCTATGGCGGATCCGGTCGGGGCAAGACCCATCTGTTGAACGCGACTGGCAATTATGCGATCGTCAAGGATCCGAGTCTGAGGATTCGCTACGTCACCGCCGGGGAGTTCACCGAGGAATTCTCCAAGGCGAAATCGCAGTGGCGTACAACGGAATTCAACCGTTGCTACCGCGAGCTCGACATGCTGCTTGTCGACGACATCCAGATGCTGAGCGGAGAGGACGACGCCTCGGAGCAGTTCAGGCGTACGTTCTGTACGCCGCTCTGGGCGAATAAAAGCGTCGTCGTTACTGCCGAAGTAGCTCCGCAGAGGCTCGACGAATTCGGATCCGACCTTCTCTCACGCTTGGAGGCCGGGCTCGCCGTTGACGTCAAAGCACCCGATAGCGACGCTCTCATCAGCATTCTGCGGATGCATGCTTCAAACGACAGCCTGAGGATCCCGGATGGGATTCTCAGGCTCATCGCCTCCTCCTGTGAGGTCCCAACGAGCATAGATCGATTCATGGAGCAAACACGAACCTCCCTGCTCACAATGGACGATGAACTGGGAAGGATGAGCGAATCTCTGGAAGAAATAAGAAGCATGATGCGGAGCATCGGGAAGAATCCATCGAAATAGCGTGGCATGTGATATCCCGCGATGCATCTTCGTGATGACGGCGCGCATCGTTGTATTTAGAAATGGTTCCTCCATCGACATTGTCAGTGAAGGAGCCAAACTCGCTCTCTTCGACTTACGGCAGCATCTGAGTGGGAACCGCAGAAGGTTGCATCGGTCCTGTCTCATGGCGTGGCATACCGTTGAGAACCAGATGCGAAATCGCTTTCGAAGCGACACTGGTAGCGATGACCATCATGTTGTCGCATGCCTCAGGCACATCGGCGAACAGCAGTCGCATTCCCCCGGCCCTGTACCAATATCTTGTCCCAGCTCACGCGCGTGGGGTCCTTCGGTCGGTTCCCGGAGTAACGTAGATCTCAAGGCTTAGGATCACTCCAATTTGCTGTCATCGGCAGGTGCTACGGAAGGCGAGCTGCCCGCCGACGCTACCATGATCGATCAGTCCGAGAGCCAATCGGCCCAAATATGCCGCGGTCTTCGCCAGATCGTCGATCATGGCTATGCGGTCGGCCATCAAATAGGTTCTGTACACATGGATATGTACGAAAACCTGCATTGCCGTCATTCTGTCTCGATTGGGAATCATCTGCGGGGGGTTACATCATCGTTGCGATATTCGCGTGCTGGTAGATATCTATCGCTTCCCGTGCCAAGATGTTCTGATATCGACGTTGAGCCGAATGGCATCAAGGAATCAACAGACATCGAAGTTCAGGACTCTGCTTCTGCTCTGTTTAATGGATAGGGCATAGCGGGGATGCAGGTAGCCGTTGACGGACCGGCATCCCCATTATGTTGGTTTAATCCATTAGAAGGGCTGTGAGTCGTTTGGTGAGTTCGGCACGACGCATGTTGATGAATCCATGGAAATTCCTGATGCTGAGGTCGGTGTCGGGAGGTACGAGGAAGAAGCTTCCATTGAGTCCATGACCTTTGGCCCAAGTATCAAGCGGTGTAAGTGTCTTGTCGATATTTTCGGCGCTGTTGCTGTTTTCGTGGGTGGTGGTTCGTGGTTGAGGCGTTGAGGGAGTAAGAGAAGAGCGCTTTCCGGGTAGGATGTTTTCGACCAAGATAAACACACAACCGCAAAGCGCCTGATGAACAGCATATTCAAACAGCTCCTCAACGTCAAAGGCATGGTGGTCGAGTCCGCGAGGATCGTCGACGGGCCCATGCGTCCCGAACCCGTGCTCGAGGTGCGCGTGCGCCCTCGCGCGGGCATGCTCCGATGCTCGAGATGCGGGCGGAAGCGGCGCGGCTACGACCGTGGCGGCGGGGTGCGCCGGTGGCGTCATCAGGATTTCGGCTGCTGGCGGGTGGAGCTGGTCGCCGCCATGCCGCGCGTGGAGTGCCCCAAGTGCGGCGTGGTCGTCGCGATGGTGCCGTGGGCGGAGCCCGGGAGCCGGTTCACTAGGGATTTCGAGGCGGAGTGCGCGTGGCTGATGACCGTCGCCGACCAGAAGACCGTGAGCGGGTTCCTGCACGTGGCGTGGAGGACCGCCGGCCGGATCGCCCATAGGGTCGCCGGCCGGCTGAAGGCCGCGATGCCGTCGCCGTTCGACCATCTCACGTCGATCGGCGTGGACGAGACCAGCTACAGGAAGGGCCACACGTACATCACCGTCGTCGTCGACCACGAACGGCGCCGGGTGATCTGGGCGCACGACGGATACGGCAGGGACGTGTTCGACCTGTTCTTCCAACAGCTGACCCCGGAGCAGCGCGCATCCATCCGGGTCGTCACCGGCGACGGGGCGAGGTGGATCGACTCGTGCGTGCACGAATGGTGCCCGAACGCCGAGCGCGTGCTCGACGGGTTCCACATCGTCAGCTGGATGACCGACGCGCTCGACAAGGTGAGGAAACGCCTCTGGAACCAAGCGAGACGCGACGGCGACCAGGAGGGCGTCAAGCGCATGCGCGGCGTCAAATACGCCGTGCTGAAGAACCCGGACCAATTGACCGACCGGCAGGACGAATCCCTCGCCGCATTGGGGAACACGGACCCCAAGGGACAGCTCTACCGCGCATGGCAGCTCAAGGAACTGTTGAGGAACCTGCTCAAACACCCGCTCGGACAGGCCACCGCGGAGCTCAAACACTGGGTGTTCTGGGCGTCCCACAGCCGCATCCCCGAGATCGTCGAACTCTCACGCAAGATCAGACGCCGCCGCCCCGACATCCTCAGGACGATCGAGCTGGGCTACTCCAACGCCAGACTCGAGGCGTTCAACAACCGCATCAAGGTCACCATCCGCATGGCCTACGGCTTCCACCACGTGAACAACCTCATCAGCCTCGTCATGCTCCGATGCGGCGGCCTCAACATCCGACTACCCCAACCCACCAACTAACCCACGAAAACAGCAGAAGCCTCATATTTTCCCTCTTTTCCAACAGTTGAAGATTGAGGACACTGTTCCAGTTGCGTGGATCCATAGCGAAATCAATGTCTTCAGGATCGGGAAATACCTCAGATAGCTTTTTCTGTAAAGCGGCCTTCCTTTCCTTTTTAGGCAGTGACTCATCTTCCTTAAAGAAGGATGCGGGATACAGATGATCCTGTTCGTAATGAAGAGCGGGGTCGAGTCGACCATGCAGTAGATGAAGAATATACGTTGCTTCATGTGTGCCGTACTCGCTTTCCAACAAGCCCTCAATCGCTTCTTGACCCAGCGAATAGTCTTTGCGTGTGTCTTTGAAACGGATGCGGATTTCCTTCAAAGGGAAATGTGTGGGAGTCGAGGATTTACGAATTACATCGCGTAGTCCACTCAGAAGATTGTCGGTTTGGCCGCCGAATATTCCCTTCAGCAAGCTTATATTCAACCATTTCAGGATATCCTCAACGACCGGTTGTTGTGCGGTTGAGATCTGTCCGAATGTAGTCTTGTCGATATCAGCAAACTGGTTGGTCTGAATGAAGTATTGAACGATTGGAATGACGGCATTTCGCGCACGAAGCGTTCGATCGTCAAATCCTTGTCGTTGCAAAAAAGTGAATGTATTAGATATCGCCGATGAAAGCGTACTCCAATGTTGGGCAAGAATATCCACCTGCGATTTGCCAAAGTTTTCGACTTTGAATTTAACGTCTTTACCATAGCAGACCAAGAACGTTCTAAGAACCAGGTCCTTGTCAATGTGGAATCCAGTGTTGGTATTGACCTGAGTAACCAACTGTTCGACGTTATCCCTCATGTCTTCCCAGTTGGAGGATGCAATAGCCATAATCAAATCAGACTTTGTCAAAGGCACTCCGCCACTATTGGTTCTGGTGAAAATCTCCAGTACCTTATCCTGATCCTAGTCTTCCTGAACATAGAAACTGACACGTTCATCTTTGAGCAAGCGGTCGCGAAGAAGCTCCAAACGGTCAAAAGCGACATCGTAATTTGTGAGTTTGTTATCGAGCAGATACCGGCTGACGTACTTCGGATCCTTGGCCCTGAGTATCTGGCCAACGGGATACCACCAATGATTATTCTCTTGATCTGTGATCGCCTTATCTTTGGTCATAAATTTGAATGGGTATGCATAATCGGAATCCGTATCGGGTTGTCCGAGAAGATCGAGATACAGTCGCAGTTTGGGGAAATTTTCGGGAGTGTCCTCCCAACCTCGATACTTACGATGTGCGGCATAGGTTCCGTTCAGCCCGATATGAAGACTCGTGAGACGTTGCTGGCCATCAATGACAGCATACAGAGGATTGGTGCCGATTACCGATACAGCTTCGTTCTCGGTCTTGTATCGTTCTTTATAATTCGTAATGAATGAATAGAATGGGTAATCAGTTCGAAGAGATTCTCCTTCTTTTCCATCGGATATATGCCATAGCATTAATGTGTTAATGGGATAGTCCTGCATAATGCTATCAAAAAGACATTCGATTTGCTCAGTCGTCCATACAAACTTCCTTTGGATTCCCGGTAACACATAATTACCTTGTTTGACTTGGTCGATTGCATATGCAATTGTCATCGGCAATCTATAACTGTTCTTTTCACTAGACATAATGGCGGTTTCCTTAGTAATCGAAGATTGTATTATTAT
>NZ_BCFK01000079.1 GCF_001417815.1 Bifidobacterium aesculapii | reverse complement strand
GCCGGGCAATAATGTTTATGTTGGTTTCATGGTTTGGTCTAACTTTACCGCTACTAAATGCCGCGGATTGGTTTCGCTGAATCAGGTTATTAAAGAGATTATTTGTCTCCAGCCACTTAAGTGAGGTGATTTATGTTTGGTGCTATTGCTGGCGGTATTGCTTCTGCTCTTGCTGGTGGCGCCATGTCTAAATTGTTTGGAGGCGGTCAAAAAGCCGCCTCCGGTGGCATTCAAGGTGATGTGCTTGCTACCGATAACAATACTGTAGGCATGGGTGATGCTGGTATTAAATCTGCCATTCAAGGCTCTAATGTTCCTAACCCTGATGAGGCCGTCCCTAGTTTTGTTTCTGGTGCTATGGCTAAAGCTGGTAAAGGACTTCTTGAAGGTACGTTGCAGGCTGGCACTTCTGCCGTTTCTGATAAGTTGCTTGATTTGGTTGGACTTGGTGGCAAGTCTGCCGCTGATAAAGGAAAGGATACTCGTGATTATCTTGCTGCTGCATTTCCTGAGCTTAATGCTTGGGAGCGTGCTGGTGCTGATGCTTCCTCTGCTGGTATGGTTGACGCCGGATTTGAGAATCAAAAAGAGCTTACTAAAATGCAACTGGACAATCAGAAAGAGATTGCCGAGATGCAAAATGAGACTCAAAAAGAGATTGCTGGCATTCAGTCGGCGACTTCACGCCAGAATACGAAAGACCAGGTATATGCACAAAATGAGATGCTTGCTTATCAACAGAAGGAGTCTACTGCTCGCGTTGCGTCTATTATGGAAAACACCAATCTTTCCAAGCAACAGCAGGTTTCCGAGATTATGCGCCAAATGCTTACTCAAGCTCAAACGGCTGGTCAGTATTTTACCAATGACCAAATCAAAGAAATGACTCGCAAGGTTAGTGCTGAGGTTGACTTAGTTCATCAGCAAACGCAGAATCAGCGGTATGGCTCTTCTCATATTGGCGCTACTGCAAAGGATATTTCTAATGTCGTCACTGATGCTGCTTCTGGTGTGGTTGATATTTTTCATGGTATTGATAAAGCTGTTGCCGATACTTGGAACAATTTCTGGAAAGACGGTAAAGCTGATGGTATTGGCTCTAATTTGTCTAGGAAATAACCGTCAGGATTGACACCCTCCCAATTGTATGTTTTCATGCCTCCAAATCTTGGAGGCTTTTTTATGGTTCGTTCTTATTACCCTTCTGAATGTCACGCTGATTATTTTGACTTTGAGCGTATCGAGGCTCTTAAACCTGCTATTGAGGCTTGTGGCATTTCTACTCTTTCTCAATCCCCAATGCTTGGCTTCCATAAGCAGATGGATAACCGCATCAAGCTCTTGGAAGAGATTCTGTCTTTTCGTATGCAGGGCGTTGAGTTCGATAATGGTGATATGTATGTTGACGGCCATAAGGCTGCTTCTGACGTTCGTGATGAGTTTGTATCTGTTACTGAGAAGTTAATGGATGAATTGGCACAATGCTACAATGTGCTCCCCCAACTTGATATTAATAACACTATAGACCACCGCCCCGAAGGGGACGAAAAATGGTTTTTAGAGAACGAGAAGACGGTTACGCAGTTTTGCCGCAAGCTGGCTGCTGAACGCCCTCTTAAGGATATTCGCGATGAGTATAATTACCCCAAAAAGAAAGGTATTAAGGATGAGTGTTCAAGATTGCTGGAGGCCTCCACTATGAAATCGCGTAGAGGCTTTGCTATTCAGCGTTTGATGAATGCAATGCGACAGGCTCATGCTGATGGTTGGTTTATCGTTTTTGACACTCTCACGTTGGCTGACGACCGATTAGAGGCGTTTTATGATAATCCCAATGCTTTGCGTGACTATTTTCGTGATATTGGTCGTATGGTTCTTGCTGCCGAGGGTCGCAAGGCTAATGATTCACACGCCGACTGCTATCAGTATTTTTGTGTGCCTGAGTATGGTACAGCTAATGGCCGTCTTCATTTCCATGCGGTGCACTTTATGCGGACACTTCCTACAGGTAGCGTTGACCCTAATTTTGGTCGTCGGGTACGCAATCGCCGCCAGTTAAATAGCTTGCAAAATACGTGGCCTTATGGTTACAGTATGCCCATCGCAGTTCGCTACACGCAGGACGCTTTTTCACGTTCTGGTTGGTTGTGGCCTGTTGATGCTAAAGGTGAGCCGCTTAAAGCTACCAGTTATATGGCTGTTGGTTTCTATGTGGCTAAATACGTTAACAAAAAGTCAGATATGGACCTTGCTGCTAAAGGTCTAGGAGCTAAAGAATGGAACAACTCACTAAAAACCAAGCTGTCGCTACTTCCCAAGAAGCTGTTCAGAATCAGAATGAGCCGCAACTTCGGGATGAAAATGCTCACAATGACAAATCTGTCCACGGAGTGCTTAATCCAACTTACCAAGCTGGGTTACGACGCGACGCCGTTCAACCAGATATTGAAGCAGAACGCAAAAAGAGAGATGAGATTGAGGCTGGGAAAAGTTACTGTAGCCGACGTTTTGGCGGCGCAACCTGTGACGACAAATCTGCTCAAATTTATGCGCGCTTCGATAAAAATGATTGGCGTATCCAACCTGCAGAGTTTTATCGCTTCCATGACGCAGAAGTTAACACTTTCGGATATTTCTGATGAGTCGAAAAATTATCTTGATAAAGCAGGAATTACTACTGCTTGTTTACGAATTAAATCGAAGTGGACTGCTGGCGGAAAATGAGAAAATTCGACCTATCCTTGCGCAGCTCGAGAAGCTCTTACTTTGCGACCTTTCGCCATCAACTAACGATTCTGTCAAAAACTGACGCGTTGGATGAGGAGAAGTGGCTTAATATGCTTGGCACGTTCGTCAAGGACTGGTTTAGATATGAGTCACATTTTGTTCATGGTAGAGATTCTCTTGTTGACATTTTAAAAGAGCGTGGATTACTATCTGAGTCCGATGCTGTTCAACCACTAATAGGTAAGAAATCATGAGTCAAGTTACTGAACAATCCGTACGTTTCCAGACCGCTTTGGCCTCTATTAAGCTCATTCAGGCTTCTGCCGTTTTGGATTTAACCGAAGATGATTTCGATTTTCTGACGAGTAACAAAGTTTGGATTGCTACTGACCGCTCTCGTGCTCGTCGCTGCGTTGAGGCTTGCGTTTATGGTACGCTGGACTTTGTAGGATACCCTCGCTTTCCTGCTCCTGTTGAGTTTATTGCTGCCGTCATTGCTTATTATGTTCATCCCGTCAACATTCAAACGGCCTGTCTCATCATGGAAGGCGCTGAATTTACGGAAAACATTATTAATGGCGTCGAGCGTCCGGTTAAAGCCGCTGAATTGTTCGCGTTTACCTTGCGTGTACGCGCAGGAAACACTGACGTTCTTACTGACGCAGAAGAAAACGTGCGTCAAAAATTACGTGCAGAAGGAGTGATGTAATGTCTAAAGGTAAAAAACGTTCTGGCGCTCGCCCTGGTCGTCCGCAGCCGTTGCGAGGTACTAAAGGCAAGCGTAAAGGCGCTCGTCTTTGGTATGTAGGTGGTCAACAATTTTAATTGCAGGGGCTTCGGCCCCTTACTTGAGGATAAATTATGTCTAATATTCAAACTGGCGCCGAGCGTATGCCGCATGACCTTTCCCATCTTGGCTTCCTTGCTGGTCAGATTGGTCGTCTTATTACCATTTCAACTACTCCGGTTATCGCTGGCGACTCCTTCGAGATGGACGCCGTTGGCGCTCTCCGTCTTTCTCCATTGCGTCGTGGCCTTGCTATTGACTCTACTGTAGACATTTTTACTTTTTATGTCCCTCATCGTCACGTTTATGGTGAACAGTGGATTAAGTTCATGAAGGATGGTGTTAATGCCACTCCTCTCCCGACTGTTAACACTACTGGTTATATTGACCATGCCGCTTTTCTTGGCACGATTAACCCTGATACCAATAAAATCCCTAAGCATTTGTTTCAGGGTTATTTGAATATCTATAACAACTATTTTAAAGCGCCGTGGATGCCTGACCGTACCGAGGCTAACCCTAATGAGCTTAATCAAGATGATGCTCGTTATGGTTTCCGTTGCTGCCATCTCAAAAACATTTGGACTGCTCCGCTTCCTCCTGAGACTGAGCTTTCTCGCCAAATGACGACTTCTACCACATCTATTGACATTATGGGTCTGCAAGCTGCTTATGCTAATTTGCATACTGACCAAGAACGTGATTACTTCATGCAGCGTTACCATGATGTTATTTCTTCATTTGGAGGTAAAACCTCTTATGACGCTGACAACCGTCCTTTACTTGTCATGCGCTCTAATCTCTGGGCATCTGGCTATGATGTTGATGGAACTGACCAAACGTCGTTAGGCCAGTTTTCTGGTCGTGTTCAACAGACCTATAAACATTCTGTGCCGCGTTTCTTTGTTCCTGAGCATGGCACTATGTTTACTCTTGCGCTTGTTCGTTTTCCGCCTACTGCGACTAAAGAGATTCAGTACCTTAACGCTAAAGGTGCTTTGACTTATACCGATATTGCTGGCGACCCTGTTTTGTATGGCAACTTGCCGCCGCGTGAAATTTCTATGAAGGATGTTTTCCGTTCTGGTGATTCGTCTAAGAAGTTTAAGATTGCTGAGGGTCAGTGGTATCGTTATGCGCCTTCGTATGTTTCTCCTGCTTATCACCTTCTTGAAGGCTTCCCATTCATTCAGGAACCGCCTTCTGGTGATTTGCAAGAACGCGTACTTATTCGCCACCATGATTATGACCAGTGTTTCCAGTCCGTTCAGTTGTTGCAGTGGAATAGTCAGGTTAAATTTAATGTGACCGTTTATCGCAATCTGCCGACCACTCGCGATTCAATCATGACTTCGTGATAAAAGATTGAGTGTGAGGTTATAACGCCGAAGCGGTAAAAATTTTAATTTTTGCCGCTGAGGGGTTGACCAAGCGAAGCGCGGTAGGTTTTCTGCTTAGGAGTTTAATCATGTTTCAGACTTTTATTTCTCGCCATAATTCAAACTTTTTTTCTGATAAGCTGGTTCTCACTTCTGTTACTCCAGCTTCTTCGGCACCTGTTTTACAGACACCTAAAGCTACATCGTCAACGTTATATTTTGATAGTTTGACGGTTAATGCTGGTAATGGTGGTTTTCTTCATTGCATTCAGATGGATACATCTGTCAACGCCGCTAATCAGGTTGTTTCTGTTGGTGCTGATATTGCTTTTGATGCCGACCCTAAATTTTTTGCCTGTTTGGTTCGCTTTGAGTCTTCTTCGGTTCCGACTACCCTCCCGACTGCCTATGATGTTTATCCTTTGGATGGTCGCCATGATGGTGGTTATTATACCGTCAAGGACTGTGTGACTATTGACGTCCTTCCCCGTAC
>NZ_BCFK01000078.1 GCF_001417815.1 Bifidobacterium aesculapii | reverse complement strand
TTCTTAATCCGTCCATTTCCGCGGCACTTTCATCCCAAGCGCGTCTGCCGTGCTCCAAGCTCGTCGCTTCCATCCCAAGCTTGGAACGATAACGACGCTGACGGGTCTTCCAGCATCGCTTTTGTCCCAAGCTTGGAACAGTGCAAACGCACTTGGAATGGAAACGACGCCCGGACATGAAACGGGCCAACTCGGCAGGAACGGTACTTCCAAACGCCGGCATCGCACGCGACCGCCCCGCTTCCGCAAAACCCAACCCTGCCCTCGCCCAGCCACTACCTCACTTAGACCAGACCTACAGGCCATCCAACAAGCGCCGACCCGTACTACACGCAAGCCTCAGACCCGCCCTCGCTCGGCTACCGCCTCACTCAGGCCGACGCTACGGACAGTCCAGCAAAAACCGACTCGCCTAAGGCGAGACCCAAACCTACCCTCGCTCGACTACCGCCTCGCTCAGGCCGAGCCTACGGACAGTCCACCGGACTGTCCGCCTAACGGCTCGACCACCGGACTGTCCGCCTAACGGCTCGACCACCGGACTGTCCACTTAACGCGTCAGTCCAGCAACAACGGACTCGCCTAAGGCGAGACACAGACCCACCCTCGCTCGGCTACCGCCTCGCTCAGGCTGACGCTACGGACAGTCCACCGGACTGTCCGCTTAACGCGTCGCCTCCGGCCCAGCAATAACGGACTCGCCTACGGCGAGACCCAGACCTGCCCTCGCTCGGCTACCGCCTCGCTCAGGCTGACGCTACGGACAGTCCACCGGACTGTCCGCTTAACGCGTCAGCCCTTATGCGCAATGGGTTTCCATTGGGCTTTGGAGAAGATGGCCTGGAAGGAGATGGGGATGTAGGAGAGCATGTAAATAGGGAAGGCGAGCACGTAGGCAAACAGTTCCTTGTTCGTTGCTCCGATATGCCCGCGCTCCGCCACGATCGTGAGACCGGCGAGCGCCATCATGCCGAGCACGGACAGGACGATGCCGTTGGCCCAACCGGCGAGCGACCCCAACTGGCTTGCCCAGGAAACGAAACCGAAGGCGGCGAACAGCGCGCCAAGCAGCACGCGGGCGACGCCGAGCACGGTGAACGGACACAGCAGCAGCGTGAAGTCGACGGCGGAGAAATCGCGCTCGCGCACCGCGCGGCGGATCAACGAGGGCCCGTAGTAGCGGAACACCTGCAGGAACCCCTTGCTCCACCGCAGCCGCTGCCGCCAGCTCTGCGCGAACGTGACCGGCTGCTCGTCGTAGAGGATGGCGGTGCCGCAGTAGCCGACGCGGTCGCCGTGCAGCACCGAGTCCATCGTGAACTCGAGATCCTCGGTGAGCAGATGGAACTTCCAGCCCTTGTTGCGCTTCATGACCTCCTTGGAGAACATGAATCCGGTACCGCCCACATGGCAGCTGGAACCGAACAGCATGCGCGAGTTGTTGAGGAACCTCGATTCGCGGATGAACCACAGCGCCGACCCGGACGAGACCCAATTGTCGTTCAGGTTCACCGAATTGCGGTAGCTGGTCAGAATGCGGAAGCCTGACTGGAACGCCTTGTTCATCTCCTCGAAGTAGTGCTCGTCGAGCTTGTTGTCCGCGTCGAAGACGAAATACGCGTCGTAGGTGTCGGCCAATCCCTCGTCGACCATGTGGTCGAGCAGGTAGGTGAGCGCGTAGCCTTTGCCGATGAGCTTGTCGTTGTGGCGTTCGACCACGTGGCATCCCTTGGCGCGCACCACGTCGGCCGTGTCGTCGGTGCAGTTGTCGGCGACGAGCCAGATGTCGATGAGATCGGTGGGGTACGTCTGCCGGTGGATGCAGTCGATGAGGTTGCCGATGACCTTCGACTCGTTGCGCGCGGAGATGAGCACCGCGTAACGCTTGTCCATCGGCGCGTCCGGGAATCGCACCGGTTTGGAGAACAGCGAGATCAGGATGCACGCACCCTGATAGACCATGCCGGCACCGCCGATGACGACCAGCAGCACGTCGAGTACGGTGAGCAGAACCATCAGCGCCACCTCGCACGGGGATTGTCGGAGGAACCGGAATCGGAGGAACCGGCCGCATCATGCGTGTCGTCCGCGGAGGCGGGCGCGTCGGAACCGCTCGCGCCGTCGTCATCCTCGTCCCGCGCGGCCTCGTCCGTATCGCTGTCATCATGCGCGTCGTCATCCGCGTCCCGCGCGGCGTCATCCGCGCCGCGGCCCGCGAGTCCCTTCGCGGCGTTGCGTTTGAGCACGCCCTGCGGAATCGCGACGGTCGCGGAATCCTCGTCCGCGGCGCTCCCGCCGGCCACGCCGGCACCGGACTCGTCCCACGGGATCGCGTAGATCTCCTCCTGCAGACGACGGATCTCGTCGTTCATCGGCACGCGGCTCGTCGACCCCTTCGCCGCACGCGGCATATGCTCGACGACCGGGTGCAGCACGTGCTCGCTGAACGCTTCGGACGCGGCGACCACCTTCGACTTGCGTCCGACCGGATCGTTCATCAGCGGCGAATCGACCAGCTCGTAGCGTCGCGTGTACGCGCGGAAGATGGCCTGCAGCGAGGCGGTGACCGGCAGCGCGAGGAACGCGCCGAGCGCGCCGAACAGCGAACCGAACGCGAGCACGGACAGGAACGCGACCGCCTCGTTGATGTCCATCGTGCGGCGGGAGATAATCGGCGACAGCAGCAGGTTCTCGATCTGCTGGTACACGACGATGAACACGAGCACCGCCACCGCATACGTCCAGCCGCGGTTGCCCCACGCGAACAGGACCGGCAGCGCGCCGCCGATGTACGTGCCGACCGTCGGGATGAACTGCGAGACGACGCCGCAGAACAGGGCCAGCGGCAGCCAGTACGGCACGTGCAGCACTTCGAGGAAGATGGCGGTGCAGGTCGCGTTGATGAGCGCGAGGATGGAGCGCGAGAACAGGAACGAGGAGATCTGGTCCTGGGCGACCGTCCACACCAGCAGGAAGCGGCGCTGCATGCCCGGCGCCATCCACTGGCAGAAGGAGCGGCGCAGCTTCGGGCCCGCGGCGGAAATGTAGTACGTGGTCATCACGACGGTGAGCAGCTGCAGCAGGAACGAGAACAGGCCGCCGACCGTGCTGATCGCGGTGCCGGCGAAGTTGGTGACCCACGAGCTCTGGAAGTTCTTCAGCAGGTCGGATTTCATGATCTCGTTGCCGAGATTGTTCATATCGGGCATCTCGACGGCCATGCGTTCGACGACGAAGTCCCTGATCTGCTCGTACGTGCCGGGAATGCCGTTGATCATGGCGATCATCTGCTGGACGAACATGCTGCCGAACAGGGAGAACAGCACGCCGAGGACGAGCGCCACCGTCAGCAGGCCGACCAGCGAGGCGATGCTGCGCTTCCAGCCGTGACGCACCAGCGCGACCACCATCGGCTCGATGGCGAGCGCCAGGAACAGCGAGATGATGATGTCGAGCACCAGATAGGAGATCTTGCCCCACGAGCGCCAGCAGAAGGCGAAGACGATGATGGCGATGGCCACGTACAGCAGTGAGCGGCTGAACCATTCCGGGGGTCTGCGGGGATCGCCCTTCATCGGGAAAAGGGTACCGAAATCCCAACGTTGTTCGGTGCCCTCGGTCGAGGCTTGGTCGCGCGCGCTTTGGTTCATGGCCCCCATTGTAGCGACAGATGCGGGAGGCTCCGGTGTTCACCCGCTGTTCCCCGCGCGTACCCCGCACGTACCCTGTGGCGGGAGGGGCGGGGCGCCGCGTGTACGCCGGCGACATTATCCTTGGGAATCATGCTGAACGTCTCGATCGTCATTCCGGCCTGGAACGAGGCCGAGCGCATCGCCGACTGCCTGCTCAACACGATCCGGCAGACCGTGATGCCGTATGAAGTCATCGTCGTCGACAACCGTTCCACCGATGATACGTGCGCGATTGTCGAACGGTTCATCAAGGAGCATCCGGAAGCTCCGATCAAGCTCATGCATCAGAATGACGAGCAGGGGCTCATTCCTACGCGCAACTACGGTCTCGACCACGCCACCGGCGACGTGCTGGGGCGCTTCGACGCGGATTGCATGATCAAGCCCGACTGGGTGGAGGTGGTGTCCGGCATCTTCACCGAGGACCCGGAGGCGATGGGCGCGACCGGTCCGGTCATGTACTACGACATGCCGTCGCGGCATTTCGGTCTCAAGAGCGACAATTCGCTGCGCAAGCGCATCTACCGGGCGGACGGCGGCCAGCCGCTGCTGTTCGGCTCGAACATGGCGCTGCGCGCCTCGGCATGGCGGCAGATTTCCGGCGAAGTGTGCCGCGACAAGGCCGACGTGATGCACGAGGACATCGACATCTCCCTGCACCTGATGGGCAAGGGGCTGAAGACCGTGTATTCGCCGCGCATGATCGCCGGCATGAGCGCGCGCCGCATGGACACGTCGTTGAGCTCGTTCCGCAACTACATGCGCCGGTTCAAGAACACGTTCGACGCGCACCCGCAGCATTGGCGCAAGCACAAGCCGGAGATCCTGTTCACCGCCATGTACCCGGTGATGCACCTGTTCTACCCGGTGTGGCAGAAGGTGCTGGACTCGGCGGACATCAACCCGGCGGAGGCCGCGTGGATCAACGAGCAGATGAAGCTCGCCGAGAAGGAAGGCAAGGAGCTCTACGACGAGACCCCCACCGACGAGGAGTGGGACGAGAAGCACGAGTGACCCTCCGGTTCACGATTTCCCTTTCCACGGAATCATGATTTCCACGGAATCATGAACCGACGTCTGGTGCGAACGAACACGGCAAAGCCCGGAATCAGGCCGAAACCGATTCCGGGCTTTGTGCGTTTCCGTTCGTTTCCGGTTCACGGTTCCCCGGAGCAGAGGACCGTGAACCGGTCACATCACATCAGCGACTTGTAGATGGCGAGGATGTCCTCCTCGGTGGGCTTGCGCGGGTTGCCCGGTGTGCACACGTCGTTGAACGCGTCGTGCGCGAGCGGGGCCAGGTCCGCCTCGGTGGCGCCGACCTCGGAGATCTTCGTCGGGTTCTTCAGGTCGACGGTGAGCTTGTGGACGGCCTGCACGGCCTCCTCGCGCACCTTCTCCAGATCGCCGGTGTAGGCGTCCTCGACGCCGAACGCGTCGGCGATGTCGCGGTACTTCTCGCCGGTGTAGTCCTTGTTGTATTCCATGACCGGCGCGAGCAGGATGCCGTTGGCGACGCCGTGGGCCACGCCGAGGCGGCCGCCCAGCGGGTGGGCCATGCCGTGCACCAGGCCGAGGCCGACGTTCGAGTAGGCCATGCCGGTGATGTAGGAGGCGTACGCCATCTGCTCGCCGGCCGGAACGTCGCCGTCGGCGGACTTGGCGAGGTTCTTCGCGATCATGCGGATCGTCTGCATCGACAGGCAGTCGGACAGGCTCCACGCGCCCGGCGTGATGTAGCCTTCGATGGCGTGGGTCAGGGCGTCGAGGCCGGTGGCTACCTTGAGGCCGCGCGGCATGGAGTCGGTCAGGTCAGGATCGACGAACGCGACGATCGGGATGTCGTGCGGGTCGACCGCCACGAACTTGCGCTTGTTCGCGGTGTCGGTGACCACGTAGTTGATGGTCGTCTCGGAGGCGGTGCCGGCGGTGGTCGGCACGCCGAAGATCGGCACGGACGGGTTCTTCGTGTCCGCGACGCCCTCGAGGGAGAGCACGTCGGCGAACTCCGGGTTGGCGGTGATGATGCCGATGCCCTTGCAGGTGTCCTGCGGGGAGCCGCCGCCCAGGCCGATGAGGAAGTCGGCGCCGGATTCGGCGAACTTCTTCACGCCGTCCTGGATGCACTCGACCGGCGGGTTCGGCTTGACGTTGGAGAACACCTCATACGGCAGGCCGGCCTCTTCGAGGACCTTGGTGACCTTCTCGGCGGTGCCGGTCTCCAGCAGGACCGGGTCGGTGACGATGAACGCCTTGGTGAAGCCATGCTGCTTCGCGACGGCGGGGATTTCCTTGATGGCACCGCGGCCGAAGTAAGCGGTCTGGTTGAAAATCATGCGATAGACCATGAATATGCTCCTTTGCCTTGTCATTGCTGGGTTTTGTGCCGCTTGGCTCGTTCCAAATGACACAATCAATGACACATTTTCTTGTTGTCGGTTCCAGTATAGCGCCGTGCGCGTACCTGTCCCGCTATTTGCCATAGTGTGACGTAGCTCACATTTTTCGAGTGTGATGTATCTCACATTTTTCAAACCCGTCCGTCGGAAGGCGGTTTTTTGCGTTTTCCTCGTTGTACCGGGGTTTTCCGGGTTTTGCTCTCCTCGATATAGGGATAGTGACGCACGGGAAAGGCCCGTGAGTAGGTAGACAGAAAGGTTCTGACATGTCTGATGTTGTTTCCGCCTCGGTGTATTCCGGCAAGCTGACCCTCACTGCTGAGCAGTTCGAGCAGGTCTTCGGATGGCGCTTCTCATCCAACACGCGCGTGGAGGCCACTAGCCCGATCGTTGAATGGGAGGACAAAAAGCCCACGGATAGGAAGAGGCTTTTCGATGGGAGGCCCGCGTATGAGGCTCGCGGGCTGGAGGCGGCCGCGTTGGATCCGACCACCGGTGAGTATGAGCTTCAGGTGAAGGGTGTCAAGGTGCGGGTGCGTCAGCCGATGTCAATCCCCCGGCGCACCGATTTCGTGCCTGAGGGAAGCGTGACGGTGACGTTCTCGGCCTTCAACAACACCTTGAATTGCTCGGTGCTCGTCGACAATCTTGTTCCGGCTCAGAAGCCGCAGGCCAAGTGATGAAGCAAGGGAAGGGGCTGGCTGAGGCTGGCCCCCTTCTCGTAGGGAAAGGCCATGAGATGACCGCTGAGTATGTTGCTTTGCCGTTCGACGTGAACTGCATCTACCCCTTGTCCGTCTGCCTCAAAGGCACCGGCGTTTCGGTGTCCGAGTTCGTTGAATGGGCCGATCGGAAGGGCATCCCTTCTCGCTCCTATCAGGCCGATGGTTCGTATGTTGAAAGAACTGTTGGGGATGATGCTTTTCAAGCGCTTTTCGACCCGGTGGGGGTGCTGAACGCCGTGGAGCAATTGAAGATGGAGCGCGGAGCGCGACTGGAAGATGTGGAGATCGAAGAGTGATGCTGTTTCTGGTCGGGTTTGTGTGTGGTGCGATGGCCGCTTTGGTCGGTGTCGCTGTGGAAAGGAAATGCCATGGGAAAACCAAGGCAGGACGGGAAGGAAGCCGTCAAGTTCTGGATCAATCCGTCCCTGAAGGACGGTCTGTATCGGGACGTAGGCCGGGGGCGTCGATTCGAGACGCTGACCGAGCTGATGATCTGGCTGTGCGAGGAGTACGTGAACGGCCAGGAGGAGGCCCCTCAGCGCCGGGAACGGATGCCTCAGGGGAACCCGAACGGTCTGGAGTCGGTGACGTTCGATTCACCCGAGCCGGTTTCGAGAAATGGAGAGAGGCCTACCGGGCAAGTACTGCGCAAGCCCCGGCGTCGCATGAGTTTCGGGGAGGAGAGTGGCAATGAGTATCGGTGAGTGGCTGACGCACCCGCGCCCGTCTGATCCGTCGTGGTGGACGACGTGGGTCACCGTTCCCGTACCGGGCTGGGTGCTGGGCCTGATAGCCCTTCTCGTTCTGGCCGTTGTCGCATGGGCCTGTGTGTCTCAGTCGGATGAGCTGAAACGCAAGGAGGAGGCCAACCGGCGCTATTGGGATGAACGCGATCGTCTTGAGTCTGCGGAGCGGGAGAAGCGCTTCGGTTTGTGAGTCGGCTGGACACCTACGAGACTACGGCATCTTGACGGTGTTGTACGTATCCCCGCGCGTAGGTGGAGCGCCTCGCTATGACGGGTCGCGCGTATTGGGGGAATGAGCTGGAAGGGGCCGGGTCATCGACGCCGGGGCTATGCGTGGTCTTGCGAGACTGGGCTGGTGTCGGGCCGACGCCCGGCCCTCGTCCTTGGAAAGGAGAAGGGATGTATGAGATCGACGGGGTGCTGTACCTGTCAGCGGCAAGTTTCGCGAGGCTCCTTGGCCGGGATCCGTCACGTGTGAAGCAACTGCGGATCGCCGGGCGCTTCGATGGATGGTGCATCAAGCACGGCGGTCGGTGGCTGTACAGGCTGGATGAGGCTCAGGCCTTTGCCCGTGAACGGGGAAGGTGAATACATGGATCCGGCTGGTGAAGTTGCCACGGAGCGCCGCCGCCGTGCGGCGGCTGGCCTGAAAGGCCTTGCTACGTGGCAACTTCATACACAAATGCTGAAAGCCCTTGTGGGAGTAGGCCTCGCGGGGCATTGGAACTTCATACACATTTGCCCTGAACTTCATACACATTTGCTCAACTTCATACACAAAGAGGCCTCGATATAGGACTGGGCAACACAAGAAAAGCCCCCCGGAGATTGGGTCTCCGAGGGGCAACGAAATGAAAGGTTTCGACATGAAGAAGTATATCCGGCAGGACGATGGATCAATCGTCGTGAAGCGCGTGGAAGGCCGAGGTAGGGGCAATACGGCACTCCCGGTGCCGTGGGATAGCCCGGAAGATGATTTCGATGATGCGGAGTCCTTGGGCTGGCGCTGGCTATATGCCGAGGGATGCCGTAGCGTATGCGACAAAGCGATGTTCCGTCCATCTGCATCTCAGGCCGCAATCTCAATGCAGAAGGATCTGGACGGCAAGGAAAATCCCCGATACTTGGGTCGTCAATGCCAGTCGTTCTTTCTGACCGTCCCGGTATGGACGCTGGGAGGGGTGGATGAGACGTATCCCAAGGATGACGCACGTCGGTACGCAAAGGCTGTTTCAAGGCTGAAGGCCATTCTCGATAGGGGCAAGGATTGGGAATGGGAGTTCCAGATCGAGCTTGGATCGAACGCTGAAGATGGAAAGGCCCCCTATGCTCATGCACAGATGGTCGTGTACACACCACGGATAGACGGCTCAAAATTCCTGAAGTACTTTCCGTATGACGTCTATTGCCGCAAGGTGTCGAAGAAGAAAGCCGCTGACCTGTATTGCAGCAAGGAGGCTACGCGGGTCGCTGGCCCATACACGTCGGATGGGTTTGTGATGGGAGGCAAGCAAGGCCAAAGGGAAGATCTCGTGGCTCGCGACGAGGCACGGGAAAAGGCCTTCGAAGGCACGGATCCGGATGATTTGATAGCTCAGAATTTGTCGTTGACGACATATGCAAGGGATTTGGATAGGGCTTTTGCGGCTGGCATGAAGCATCGGGCATGGCATAGCGGCATGAGGGACGTTGGTATCTTGTGCCTCGTGGGAAAGCCGGGTGTGGGAAAGACGCTGTATGCTGGCTGTCTCGCAAAGCGCCGGGGGCGGTCATACTTTGAAGCGCAGGGTGAGCATCCGTTCGATGACTATCTCGGTCAGGATACGGTCATTTGGGATGATTTTGGCCGTGGCTGGATACCACCGCTGGGAGATGTTTCAAGATGGTACAACGGGCGACCGGGGACGAAGCTCAGCGCAAGGTATCATGACAAGTATGCCCTTTTCTCGTTGTTGATCGTTTCGTCCAATGCTCCTATGCGGGATTGGTATTCGGAAGAGGATCTGGCCCATGACGGGGATGGTGTTTTGGAGCGTCGAGTCTCAACGGTGGAAGTGACGCTGGATGACGATTTCGATACGGTGCGATTCAAGCAAGTGTCGGGGCCGGTCTGGCCTGACCTACCGAAAGAGGAGAGCATCCTGTCCATGATGCAGGAGCTGGGCTATTCCGAAAAGCGGCTGGCCGAGCAGAGAGCGAAGCGGGACGGACAAGTAGCGGATCTGCAAGCGAAACAAGCGAAGGCACAAGCCGATGGAGATTGGGATGAGGTGTGATTCCCGCTCGTAGCGGCTCCGATGTGCTGAGCGTGTTCGGTTTTCTGCCTCGCCGGGTGTCGAGGTGCGGGATGCGCCCTCGGGCCGAGGAAAGGAACGAACGGACAAATGAGGTGGCCTTTGCCGGAGTCCTTGCTTGTCCGTTCGTTCCGTCGGCCCGTTTCGGGTGCGTCCGTGGCCTCGGCTGATCCGGGTGTGGCAGGGGCCGGGGTGCTGGTCGTGTAGGGGCCGCAGACGAGCGGGGTTGAGGAACGCTGAAATCGAACTATCAACCAAGACAAAGCACATGCTTGACGCTGATGAAGGGTCGGAACGTTGAGAAGCGATTCCGGCCTTTTTCGATACCCTGTACGGGCATGGGCTGGAATTGGTTCTCCGGCTCAGGTGGTCTTCCTCCGTATCTGGCTCGTGCTTTGCCTTGGCTTGAGACCACTTGCGAGTCTGTGTAGCTCCTCCACTGTGTCTTTGGGCTGGACCGGTCCGGTGATGTGGATCGGCTGGGACTTTCGCTTGCGCTGGTCTATCCATTGGGCCGCTATCCTGTCTTTGTCCGGTTCACCGTGGTAGAGCAATGCGTCATCGACAAGCTCGATGGCCTCGCGTCGTTTTGCCTTCGTGGTCTGGGTATAGCGGTCGGTCACGCTTGGCCGGGCATGGCCCAATAGGTCTTGACGCACGGCAAAATCGATGCCCTCCATCTCAAGGATGCTCGCGAAAATATGTCTATTGTCGTGTTGTCTCCAGCGATACGGGGTATAGCCTCCCTTGCTCCATTGCGTTTTGTCGAGCGGTTCGGATGGATGAAGCCCGTTGTAGAAGGCTCGCTGGATGATGTTCCATTGCTCCCCCGTATAGCTGGGCTTGAGCGGGGTTCCTCGTTGGGTATGGAACACAAGATCGTTCGGGTCTGGATGCGCCGGGCGTATGGCCAGTAGTGCATCCTCTACACGTCGGGGCATATGTACGGTTCGCTGGGATGAGTCGGTCTTGCCGTAGGGCTGTTCTCGACGCTTTCCCCCTACCTCGATGACGGTACCCTCGACACGTATCGATTCGTGCGTGGCGCGCAGATCCACGCAACCCCACCTCAGACCGCATACCTCACCGCGTCTCAGGCCGCATACAAGCTCGATGAGGAAAAAGGCATACCAGCGTCGGTGGTAGGCATTGTTTGGGTCGCTGAGCCAGTAGAGCAGACGTCCCGCATGACGGATCCAGTCCTCCACGTACCGCTCTTGGGAATCGCGTACCTTCGGCTTGCTTTCGATCCTGAGGTACTTCGCGGGGTTCTTTCCCCTTGGTAGCCATCCCATACGCTCGGCATAGCCCCAGATGCCTTGTATGAACCTTGCGACGCTAGGGTGTTCGTCCACGATGGCCTGTAGCTCGTCCGTCGTGTATTCCGCGATTGGTTTGTCTGGACGCTCGGCACCGTTGGGTCGTAGGTGGTTCTTGATCTCACGCTCGTAGATGTCGCGGCTGGAATCCGCTATGTTCTTCAGATCCTTCTCTTCCCACCAACCATCAATAGCCTCGGATAGACGGTGCTTCCGGCTCCGTACCGGGCGTGGGGTTTCGAGCCGTCGCTGGACGTTCCGTTGCAAGGCAAGGATAGCGGCCTGCCGCGCGGCGTCCTTCTCGATCTGCGGTGCATCATCCGCTGGCCGAGGGGCGAACCCCGTGATGAATCGACGCCGCCCTTCAGCGTCGTAGTAGTACCGCACTGCCTTGTATACAGGCTTCGAGTTGTTCGTCGTCTCGATGATGCAGTCGTGCCCCGCGAGGCCGTCCTTTTTTCGCATGGTTTGAGCGTATCACAATGACACAATCAATGACACAAAAAGTTGCGCTTTTGCGCAACGTCAGGAAGAAGAAAAGGCTATTTTCCAACAATTCAGTATATGGGATGCAAAATCATGCGATAGACCATGTGTGCTCTCCTTTAAGCATGTGCTCGTTTCTATGCAGTTCTCGATGTGCGGGGCACACACACCGGTGTATCTCCCGCGACGTCTCCCCAGTGTACTCGTCCACGTGAACGTTCACTGCAAACACGCTGGAGATGTTCCCATACCGCTGTTCCGCACCGCTGTTCAACACCGTTACGAAACGGTCCGTCAGGGCGGTCGTCCAGGCACCGCCCCGGCCGATAACCATACGGATAGCGGCGTTTCCTCCAAAAAACGCGGGACTAAGATGAACCTCGGATTTGGGGCGGTTAGGACCAAACCCATGGCTTCGCATCATCATGCACGCATCGTATGGAAGAAGGGAAGAACATGGCGAATGGAAAGTCGATGACGGTCGGCGAGATGGTGGGACTGTTCCTGAGCGATGAGGCGCCCGTGCGCGTCGACGCGTTCGACGGATCGCACTTCGGGCGCGCCGACGCGCCGCTCAAGGTGCGCATCACGTCGCCGAACTGCATGTACCAGCTGCTCACGCACCCCAACGAGATCGGCGTCGTGCGCGCGTACGTGCTCGGCGACTTCGATGTGGAGGGCATCGACTACGCCGACCCGTACCCGGCGCTGCGCGCCCTGTTCTCGATGGCCAAGTACGTCAAGCCCCTGACACCGCTGTCGGTGGCGCGCGTCTCCGCCGGCATCCTGAGCCACGGGTACCGCAAGCCTCCGGTGCCGGCCACCGAGGGGCCGAGCAAGTTCGACCGCATCAAGCGCGGACTGCTCCCCCACACCGAGAAGGCCGATTCGGAAACGGTGAGCTTCCACTACGACATGTCCAACGAGTTCTACGCCGACTTCCTCGGCCCCTCGATGACGTACACCTGCGCGGTGTTCGAGAACGAGGACATGAGCCTTGAGGACGCGCAGGCGAACAAGCTGCGCCTCATCCTCGACAAGCTGGGATTGCAGCCCGGCGAGCGTCTGCTCGACATCGGCTGCGGCTGGGGTTCGATGGTCATCACCGCCGCACGGCGCGGCATCAAGGCGTTGGGCGTCACCCTGTCCGAGGAGCAGGCCGAATACGCGAACGCATGGATCGAGCGCGAGGGGCTCACGGATCTCGCCGAGGTGCGCGTGCAGGACTACCGCGAGGTGCCCGAGCGCGATTTCGACGGCATCTGCTCGATCGGCATGATGGAGCATGTGGGCGTGAAGAACTACCAGAGCTACTTCGAGGAGATGTTCAAGCTGCTCAAGCCAATGGGACGCCTGCTCAACCACCAGATCACCATCAGCCACGACAAGCCGGACGGCAAGCCCGGCACCGATGAGTTCCTCGACCGCTACATCTTCCCGGACGGAGATCTGGGCGCGCCCGGATTCATCGAATCGTGCATCCATGACGCCGGCTTCAACGTGGTGCATCAGGAGAACCTGCGCCAGCATTACGCATTGACGTTGCACCATTGGAACCATAACCTCTCCGAGCATTGGGACGACGCGGTGAAGCAGGTCGGCTTCGAGCGCGCCAAGGTGTGGGGACTGTACATGGCCGCGTGCGCGCTCAACTTCGAGCTCGACGGCATCCAGATCCACCAGTTCCTCGCCGTGCGCCCGGACCGCGTGGGCCACCCGGACGGCAAGTGGTACCCGCTGCGCCCGTGGTGGAAGGCGTGAGCGCCGAGCGCTGACGGCCGTGGCGTAATCACATCGCATCGCAAAACGCGCCCCGCCTTCCAATCGTGGAGGCGAGGCGCGTTTTGCGATGTGCCGGTTCCGTGTTCGCAGCCGTGTTCGCGGATGATTCTCAGAACTGGATGTAGTCCACTTCCTCGTGTTCCCCGGTCTCGAGGTACTTCGCAAGATCCTCCGGGCCGGCGAACACCATCTTCACGGCCTGGGCGACCATGAGGTTGACGCGGTCCATCGGGGTGAGTTCATCGCGATAGCCGTATACCGGCTTGCCGAGCGCGTAGGCGTAGCCGATTTCGAACATCGTGCCGGCATCCTCGTCCATGAGGTTGGCGATGACGGCGTCGGCGGCGTTGATGCCCGCGATGTCGTCGGCGAAGCACCCTTCCGGCCCGACCTCCTCGATCTGGCTGACGAAACGCGGCTTGAACAGTTTCCTGCCGTGATCCTCCAACGTGCGCTCCAGCCGCTCCATGCTCGACGCCTGCTCTGGGTCGAAGAACGGACCGGCCACATAGAAATCGTAATGATCGTGTTGCGTATCGCTCATGCCCACCATTGAAACGCCGCCGCCCCCGCATGACCGCCGCATCGTTCACTGTGCGGACGAAAGCCCATAATATGACCACGATGTGGAATACTCCCCTTATTCGGCGCGATTTTGGTGCGCAAATCGGGG
>NZ_BCFK01000077.1 GCF_001417815.1 Bifidobacterium aesculapii | reverse complement strand
ATTTTTCGCCCATTTCCTTTTCGTTACAGATCATTCCCTCCGACTCCCTCGGCCCATCGTCCTTTCCGTATTTTCCGCCGCTCAGCGGACGGCAGCGGCGGAAAATACGGAGAACACCCCACTCCTCCGTAATAACCGCCGCTGAGAACAGCTGAGCGGCGGTTTGTACGGAGATAAGGACACCGCTCCGTATTTTCCGCCGCTGAGAAGACGCAAGCGGCGGAAAATACGGAGCAATGGGATAATCTCCGTACTTTCCGCCGCTAAGAAACCCTGAGTTCTCAATAGAAGCGCAACACCTACAAGCAATGCACCGCGAACGGCCACGCTCAGCACCATAATCGGACACCCAAGAAACGGAATCCGCACAGACGACGCCCGCATACGCGAAGAGGTCGCCCATATGGGCGACCTCTTCAGTCATGTCTTCCGGTCGCGCGGACCGCGGCCATCAGTTGGCGTGGAAGCCGGAGTAGTTCGGGGCTTCGGCGGTCATCACGATGTCGTGCGGGTGCGACTCGCGAAGGCCGGCGTCGGTGATGCGGATGAAGCGGCCCTTCTCGGCCATCTCGCCGATGTTGTGCGCGCCGATGTAGAACATCGACTGGTGCAGGCCGCCGATCATCTGGTAGAGCACGGCGTTGAGCGGTCCGCGGTACGGCACCTCGCCTTCGACGCCCTCCGGCACGACCTTGTCGTTGGAGGTGACATCGGCCTGGAAGTAACGGTCCTTGGAGTAGGACTTCTTGCCGCGCGGGGCCATCGCGCCGAGGGAGCCCATGCCGCGGTACAGCTTGTACTGCTTGCCGTGCAGGAGCACCTTCTCGCCCGGGGCCTCCTCGCAGCCGGCGAGGGTGCCGCCGAGCATCACGGAGGACGCACCGGCCACGAGGGCCTTTGCGATGTCGCCGGAGTAGTGGATGCCGCCGTCGGCGATGCAGGGCACGCCGGCCGCGCGGCAGGCCTGGGCGGCCTCGTACACGGCGGTGAGCTGCGGGACGCCGACACCGGCGACGATACGGGTGGTGCAGATGGAGCCCGGTCCGATACCAACCTTGACGGCGTCGGCGCCGGCGTCGATCATGGCCTGGGCGCCGGAACGGGTGCCGACGTTACCGCCGATGATCTGCACGCCATCGAAGGCGGAATCATGCTTGAGGCGGGAGATCATGTCGAGGGCCAGACGGGCCTCGCCGTTGGCGGTGTCGACGACGAGCACGTCGACGCCGGCCTCCATCAGGGCGGAGGCGCGCTGCCAGGCGTCGCCGAGGAAGCCGACACCGGCGGCGACGCGCAGGCGGCCCTGCTCGTCCTTGGTGGCGTCCGGGTACTGCTCGGTCTTGACGAAGTCCTTCACGGTGATCAGACCGGTCAGGTGGCCTTCCTCGTCGACGAGGGGCAGCTTCTCGACCTTGTGCTTGGCGAGCAGGTCGTGCGCGTCCTCCTTGGAGATGTCGGACGGACCGGTGATGAGGTTCTCGCGGGTCATGATGTCCTTGACCTTGAGACGGTCGTAGTCATCGGACGCGATGAAGCGCATGTCGCGGTTGGTGATGATGCCGACGAGCTTGTTGTCCTTGTCGACGACCGGCAGGCCGGAGATGTGGAACTTGCCGCACAGCTTGTCGAGGTCGGCGAGGGTGACGTCCGGATTGACGGTCAGCGGATTGGTGATCATGCCGGACTCGGAGCGCTTGACGATGTCGACCTGGGCGGCCTGGTCGTCGATGGAGAGGTTGCGGTGGAGCACGCCGATGCCGCCGTTGCGCGCCATGGCGATGGCCATTTCGGATTCGGTCACGGTGTCCATGGCAGCGGAGAGGACCGGGGCCTTCATCGTGATCTTGCGGGTCAGCTGGGTGGTGGTGTCCACCTCGGAGGGAATGACGTCCGTCTCGTTCGGCAGCAGCAGCACATCGTCATAGGCGAGGCCGAGCTTGGCGAAGATCGGAGGCAGAGGAGCGTACGCGGACTGCGCGTTCAAATCGGGGTTTATAGCCATGCGTCCACTATATGAAAGTCCGTTGACGTTGGGGCCAACTACAGGGAACGACCGTCATTCTACGGTGTTCTCCGCATGTTCCGCCATGGTTCGATCATGGTTCATCGCGCATTTTTCGGCAGTTCACGCAACGGCCGAACCGGGCCGCCCGCGGCTCACCGCTCGCCGCGCACGTGCTTCGCGCCTTCGTTCTCGGCCTGGATTTCGGGGATGCGGTGCTTGAGGTACGGGTACATGGTGATCACGGCAAGCACCGCCGCGGCGACGGTCATGCCGAGGAGCACGTGCCACGCCTTGAAGAACAGGATCATCAGCGAGCCGAACGCGATGAGCGCCGCCCACGACCACAGGATCGCCACCGCGCCGCGCACGCTGTGACCAATGCGCAGCATGCGGTGGTGCAGGTGCATGCGGTCGGGGTGCATCGGCGATTGTCCCTTCGCGAGCCTGCGCACGATGGCCAGGCACATATCGAGCACGGGCAGGAACAGCACGAGGATCGGCAGCAGGATCGGCATGAACACGGGCAGGTACACGCTCGTATGCACGGATGCGGGGTCGATGCGCCCGGTCATCACGATGGATGCGCACGTGATGAGGTAGCCGAGCAGCATCGAACCGGAATCGCCCATGAACAGTTTCGCCGGATGCCAGTTGTGCATGAGGAACCCGACGCAGATGCCCACCATCGCGATGTCGATGAGCGTCGCCATCGAGGCGTAGGAGGGCGACGTGCGTGCCAGGATGTACGAGTAGGCGGCGAACGCGATGCCGCCGATCGCGACGATGCCGGAGGCGAGGCCGTCGAGTCCGTCGACGAAGTTCACCGCGTTGATCGACGCGACGATGAGGAACGCGGTGATCGCCATCGACAGGCTGGGCGAGGCGGTCACCAGCGAGCCGAGCGGCAGGGAGATGATCTGCAGGCCGCCCCATGCGACGAACACGGAGATGAGCAGCTGCCCGGCGAGCTTGAGCATCCAGTCGAGGTCCCACAGGTCGTCGGCCATGCCGAGCAGGCAGATCATGATGGCGCCGGCGAGCACGACCCACGGCAGGCGGCTGCCTTGGAACAATCCCTGGATGAACCGCAGCCGGCTGGCGAACAGCATGGCGACGGCGAATCCGAGCATCATGCCGAGACCGCCCATGCGCGGCGTGGGGATCTTGTGCACGTCGCGGGCGCGCACTTCGCCGACCGCGCCGATCTCGATGGCCACGTGGCGGATGAGCGGGGTGAGCAGGTAGGTGGCGCCGCCTGCGATGGCGGCGATGAACAGGTAGACCCTCATGCGCCGAGACCTCCCCCATTGACGTGCAGGGCCGCGCGTATCGCGGATTGCGGTATCACGCCTTCGCGCAGGATCGTGATGCCGTCGCGCTCGTGCGGGTCGGCGGCGACGACGGTGCTGGCGACGTGTCCGGGCGTGGGGCCGCCATCGAGATAGAGGTCGACCTGGTCGCCGAACGCCTCGACGGCCTCGCGCACGCTTTGCGCGCTCTGGTCGCCGGAGAGGTTCGCACTGGACGCGGCGAGCGGGCCGGTCGCCCTGAGCACGGACAGGCACAGCACGGAGTTCGGCACGCGGATGCCCTGCGTGCCGTCCGCGGCGACAGTCTTCAGCGTGCAGTCCTCGCGTGCGAGCGCGATTGGCGAGAACGCGCCGGGCAGGAACCGCGCGGCGAGACGGTTGAGCGGCGCCGGCAGGTCGAGGCCGATCTCGCCGAGACGGTCGACGTCGGCGAGGAGCACCTGCAGCGCCTTGAAGCGCGGACGGCGCTTGAGCGCGTAGATGCGGTCGATGGCGTGCGCGTCGCGCGGGTCCGCGGCCACGCCGTAGACCGTGTCCGTGGGGATGACCACCAGTCCCCCGTCACGGATGATCGCCGCCGCCTGGGCCAACGACTCCTCGTCGATTGTGCGGATCTCACTCATCGAAGCGCCTCCCGGTATCCTCCGATATCCTCAATGTTCAATCCATCATTGCACCATCGCGCCCCGACCGCGCATCATTCCGACGACACTCCCGCAAACGTTTGCACCCTTGCGATACGTACGATCGTACACGTATGATGGTGAACCGTTGACAACGATGACATACCCCCCCCCCAAGGAGCCCCACATGACCGAACACGCAGCCGAAACCCGCGACGCCGCCGGCACCACGCCCACCACGAACGTCACGCACACGCTCGGCGCGGTGCCGCCCGTCGAACTCGAAACGCCGCGCCGCAGCGAACGCGAGGAGATGCTCGCAGGCAAACTGTACGACGCCTCCGACCCGGAACTCGACGAGATGCGCCGCAAGGCCGGCGACCTATGCACGCGGTTCAACGCGACCTCCCGCCACGACGACGCCACGCGCAAGGCGATCCTCGACGAACTGCTGCCCGGCCACGGCGCGAACCTCGACGTGATGGGCCCCGTGTTCTTCGACTACGGGTGCCACACGCGCATCGGCGACCGCGTGTTCGCGAACTTCAACTTCACCGTGCTCGACTGCGCGCCCGTCACCATCGGCGACGACGTGCTGTTCGGGCCGAACGTCTCCCTGCTGCCGCCGATGCATCCGCTCAGGTGGCAGGACCGCAACGTGCGCACGCGTGAGGACGGCACCGCCTACGACTACGAGTACGGCGAACCGATCACGATCGGCTCGAACTGCTGGTTCGGCGGCAACGTGACGGTGCTCGGCGGCGTGACCATCGGCGACGGCTGCGTGATCGGCGCCGGCGCGGTCGTCACCAAGGACATCCCGGCGAATTCGGTGGCCGTCGGCAACCCCGCCCGCGTCATCAAGACCATCACCGACGCCGACGCGAGCGTGTATCAGGACTACGCGCGGGCATAGGTGGCGCCCCTCCATGAGCCTCCCTCTGATAAGGGAGGTGGCGGCGCGAAGCGACGACGGAGGGAGAGAGGAACGAGCGGCCGCAAGCCGCGGGAAACAAGGCGTCAGTCAAAGGCCGATACCATTCCCCGCGGCCCGCGGCCGCTCGCTTATGCTCTTTCCCCCAACCGGGACGTACTCCGCATCACGCGCCGAGGTAGGCCTTGCGCACCTTCTCGTCGTGAAGCAGGTCGGAGGCCTTGCCCTCCATCGTGATGCGGCCGGTTTCGAGCACGTAGGCGCGGTCCGCGATGGACAGCGCCATCTTCGCGTTCTGCTCGACGAGCAGCACCGTGATGCCCTCCTTGCGCAGCTCCTGGATGATGGCGAAGATCTCCTTGACCAGCAGCGGCGACAGGCCCATCGAAGGCTCGTCCATGAGGATGGTCTTCGGATGGCTCATCAGGGCGCGGCCCATGGCGACCATCTGCTGTTCGCCGCCGGAGAGCGTGCCGGCCAGCTGGCGGCGGCGCTCCTTGAGGCGCGGGAAGTAGGCGAACACGCGCTCGAGGTCCTTGGCGAGCCCGGACTGGTCCTTGAGGCTGAACGCACCCATCTCCAGGTTCTCCTGCACGGTCATGCGGGTGAACACGTGGCGGCCTTCCGGCACGTGCGCCATGCCGAGCGTCACGATCTTGTTCGCGTGCGTCTTGAGCAGATCATGGCCGTCATAGGTGATGGAGCCGGATTTGGCCGGCACGAGGCCGGTGATGGTGTGCAGCGTCGTGGTCTTGCCGGCGCCGTTCGCGCCGATCAGCGAGACGATCTCGCCGTCGTTCACGGTCAGGCTGATGCCCTTGACCGCCTCGATCGCGCCGTAGGAGACGCACAGATCCTTGACTTCCAGCATCAGCGTGCCCCTTCCTGCATGGTCTTGGCGATGCTCGGTTCGGGCGTCGCGTGGTCGGTGGAATCGCCGTCGGCGCTGTCGGTGTCGTCGGCGCCCAGGTAGGCGGAGATGACCTGCGGGTCGTTGGCGATCTGCTCCGGGGTGCCGGAGGCGATGGTGCGGCCGTAGTCGAGCACCTGGATGCGCTGGCACACGCTCATCACAAGGCTCATGTCGTGTTCGATGAGCAGGATCGCGATGCCGAAGCGGTCGCGAATCGTGTTGATGCAGCGCAGCAGGTCCTCGGTCTCGGTCGGGTTCATGCCGGCGGCGGGCTCGTCGAGCAGCAGCAGCTTCATGCCGGTGGCGAGGGCGCGCGCGATCTCGAGCTTGCGCTGCTGGCCGTACGGCAGGTTCGCGGCCTGCGTGGAGGCGAGGCCGTCGAGGTCGAAGATCTTCAGCAGGTCCATGGCCTTGGCGTGCATCTCACGCTCCTGCTTCCAGAAGAGCGGGGTGCGGAAGATCGCGCCGCCCATCCGGTAGGTGAACGACTCGTCGAAGGCGACGAGCACGTTCTCCTCGACGGTGAGCTGCTTGAACAGGCGGATGTTCTGGAAGGTGCGGGCGATGCCGGCGCGCACGACCTGATAGGTCTTCTTGCCGTTCATGTGCTCGCCGTCCAGCCAGAAGTCGCCTTCGGTGGGCTTGTACACGCCGGTGAGCAGGTTGAACACGGTGGTCTTGCCGGCGCCGTTCGGGCCGATCAGACCGATGAGCTCGCCCTTGCCGATGGTCATGTTGAAGTCGGAGACGGCCTTGAGGCCGCCGAACGTGATGCCGAGGTGCTCGGCCTTGAGGATGGGCTGTTCGTTGGTCGCGGTCATCTCAGGCCTCCTTCGCTTCGGTGGCGGGCGTTGCGGCGGTCTTCGCGGCGGCGGCCGGTTCGGCGGCGTCCGTCGCGCCGTCGCCGTCCTTGCCGTCCGCCTTCGGGTTGCGGAACAGCAGACGGTTGACGATGCGCGGCAGCGAGAACTCCCACGAGCCAAAGATGCCCTGCGGGCGGAAGATCATGACGAGCACGAGCACCACCGAGTACGCGAGCATGCGGTAGTCAGCGAACGCGCGCAGCAGCTCCGGCAGGATGGTCAGGCCGACGGCGGAGACGATGGAGCCGGTGATCGAGCCCATGCCGCCGAAGACGACCATGATGACGTAGTTGATGGAGTTGAGCCAGCCGGCCATCGTCGGGTTGAGCGAGCCGATGTACTGGGCGAAGATGCCGCCCGCGATGCCGGCGAAGAACGCGGAGATCGCGAAGACGAGGACCTTCAGGTACGTGGTGTTCAGGCCGGAGGCGCCGGCGGCGATCTCGTCGTCGCGGATGGCCTTGACGGCGCGGCCGTAGCGCGAGCGGCCGAACATGAACAGCACCACGACGGTGATAATCATGATCCAGAACACGATGTACAGGTTAGCGGTGCGCTCGATGCCGATGAGCGCCTGACCGGCCGCGCCCTTGTCGAGACCCATGCCGCCGGCGACCTTGAGGTTCTGGATGACCACGCGGATGATCTCGCCGAAGCCGAGCGTGATGATGGCGAGGTAGTCGCCATGCAGACGCAGCGCCGGGATACCGATGAGGATGCCGAACACGCAGGCCACAACGCCGCCGAGCAGCGTGGTGACGAGGAAGCGCAGCGTCGGATCGGCGAGCATGCCGGTGGCGACCATGTACTTGGAGGCGAGGGCGGCCACGTACGCGCCGATCGCCTCGAAGCCGCAGCAGCCGAGCGTGAGCTGGCCGAGCACGCCGATGGTGAGGTTCAGGGAGGTGGTCATGATGATGGCGATGCACGCGGTCATCATGATGCCCTTGATGTAGGAGTTGGCGATGCCGGATTCGCACAGCGCCATAACGACGCCGAACGTGGCGAGGATGCCGAGGAAGCAGACCAGGTAGGACTGCTTGACGGAAAGCATGGACTTCTTCATATCAGACCTTCTCCCCCTCGTTCTTGCCCATGATGCCGGACGGCTTGACCAGCAGCACGACAATCAGGATGGCGAACACGATGGCGTCGGAGAACGCCGAGGTGATCACGCCGCCGGTGATGGTGCCGATGTACGCCTTGGTGAGGCTCTCGACCAGGCCGATGACGATGCCGCCGATCATGGCGCCCGGAATGGAGCCGATGCCGCCGAGCACGGCCGCGACGAACGCCTTGAGACCGAGCATGGCGCCCATCATCGGCGAGACCTGCGGGTAGGCGGCGCAGTACATGAGCGAGGCGACGGCGGCGAGGCCGGAGCCGATGGCGAACGTCAGGGCGATGGTGGAGTTCACGTTGATGCCCATGAGCACGGCGGCCTCCTTGTCCTCGGAGACGGCGCGCATGGCCTTGCCCTGCTTGGTGAACTTGACGAACAGCTGCAGGCCGACCATGATGACCAGGCCGAGCACAATCGTCAGGATCGTGTCGCCGGCCAGACGGAGCTTGCCGAACGTGACGGCGGGCAGGTGGAAGATCGTCGGAACGGTCTGGAAGTCGGCGCCGAAGACGGCCTGGGCGCCGTTCTCGAGCAGCAGCGACATGGCGATGGCGGTGATGAGGGCGGTCATCGAATTGCCCTTCTCACGCACCGGCTTGTAGGCTGCCTTCTCGACGATGATGCCGACGGCGACGCACACGAGGACCGCCGGGACGATCGCCACCCACGCGGGCAGCCCCGCGGCGACGATGGCGGGAATGGTGAGCATCAGCACGTAGGCGCCGACCATGATGAAGTCGCCGTGGGCGAAGTTGATCAGTCGGATGATGCCGTAGACCATGGTGTAGCCCAATGCCACGAGCGCGTACACGCTGCCGATCTTCAGACCGCTGAACAGCTGGCTGACGAACATGATGATCTGATCGGTCATCGCTCCCCCTTTCTTAAGACTCTGGGAACACTGAACACGAATGATTGAAACGAAATGATCGGAACACGAAGTGATCCGAAAAAACGAAAATCGAAAAAACGAACAACGCAAATCAAAAAACGCAAAAGGGAGAGGGCCGGCGAAACCGGCCGCTCTCCTTGCTGTCATGTCGTCGCGGCGCGCGGCACGCGCCTCGCGACGTTCACCGGACCGTGGCTCACTTGGGCTGGACGGTGGTGTTGTAGACGGGCTTGCCGTCCTTGAGCTCGAGCACGATCACGGACTTGGTCGGCGAGCCGGACTTGTCCATCGTGAACTTGCCGGTCACGCCGTCGAAGCTCATGCCGGCCACGGCGTTGCGCACATCCTCGCGGGTGGCCTTGTCGCCGGCCTTCTCGATGGCCTGCTTGATCATGTAGATCGTGTCGTAGCCGAGGGCCGCGAAGGTGTTCGGCTCGGCGTTGTTCTTCTCCTTGTAGGACTTGATGAAGTCCTGCACCTTGGTGTTGGAGGAGTCGTCGGCCGAGTAGTGGGTGGTGTAGAAGGTCTTGTCGTACTGGGCCTTGTCACCGGTGAGCTTGAGGCCGTCGTAGCCGTCGGGGCCCATCACGTAGCCGTCGAAGCCGACGGAACGGGCCTGCGGGATGATGTACGGACCGGCCACGGAGTAGTAGTACGGCGCGTAGAGCAGCTCGGCGCCGGAGGCCTGGATCTTCTGCAGCTGCGCGGAGTACTCGGTGTCGTCGGCGGAGGAGGAGCTCTCCTTGTCCACGACCTCCATGCCGAGCTTCTCGGCGGCCTTGGCGAACGCCTCGCCCACGCCGGAGGAGTACGGGTCGCCGGTGCCGTAGAGCACGGCCACCTTCTTGACCTTGAGGTTCTCGGCGGCGAAGCGGGCCGCGACCTCGCCCTGGTAGGAGTCCTTGAAGCAGGTGCGGAACAGGTAGTTGCCGGTCTCGATGGAGTCGGAGGTGGCGGCCGGGGCGATGGTGACCAGCTTGGTCTGGTCGGCCAGCGGCGCGACGGCGGCGGTGGTGGCGGAGATGGTCGGGCCGGCCACGGCGAGCACGTTGCCGTCGGCGGCGAGCTTGTTGTACGCGTTGGATGCCTCGGTGGCGTCACCCTTGTCGTCGAGGGACTCCAGCTTGACCTTCTTGCCGTTGATGCCGCCCTTGGCGTTGATCTCGGAGACGGCCAGCTCGAAGCCCTTGACCTCGGCCTCGCCGTACGCGGCGGCGGTGCCGGAGTTGGTGGTCACGGAACCGATGGTGATGGTGTCGCCGGAGGCGGCGGAGGTGGAGCTGGCGGAATCGTCCATGCTGCCGCCGGAGCATCCGGCGAGCGACATGGCCATGACGGCGGCCGCGCCGGCCGCGATCATCTTCTTGGAGAACATGGCTGTTCTTCCTTCTTTCTTCTTCGTGAAATATCGCATCGGAGCCGGATTCGTTGCCACCCGTGGGAACGCGCCTGATCTGCGCGCGAGACGTCACGGCGGTGCGCGGCGCGTGCGGCTTGTGGCCGTGCGCGGCGCCCGCGATCTCTCCTCTCGATGCTTGCCGCCGACTGTTATACAGGCATGCCCATACCGCCCGCAATGGTGTTCCTCATTGTGAGACACGCCACCATCATGCCCAAATATCGGAATGAACGGCATCCGTCATGCGGACGCCGTCGCGCGACGGCTGTCATACGTGTTTCACGCCCCATCTCACGACCGTGTCTCACGACCGTGCGGCGGTACGGCCTCATCGCCGCACCGCCGCACCGCAGGTCACCGCTCGGCGAACAGGAACCGCGGACGGCCGGTCCAGTCGTTCTCCGTGCGCGCCTGCGCGAACCCGAGGCCGCGCGCGTACGCGACGAGACGGTCGCCCTGCGTGACGTCATGCTCCATGACGAGCGCGCCGCCGGGCCGCAGCAGGCGCGCGGCCCGCGCGGCAATGCGCTCGGGGATGAGCGCGCCGTCCGCCGAACCGCCGTACAACGCCATGTCCGGGTCGTGATCGCGCACCTCCGGCTGCTCGGGGACCTGCGCGAGCGGCACATACGGCGGATTGGTGATGACGATGTCGACGCGGCCGTCGAGCTGCGGCAGGGTGAGCGGGCTGGTCGCGTCGCCAAGCTCGAGATGGTAGGCATAGCCCGCGGTCGGATTCGCGCGAGCGACGAGGTCGCGATTGCGCTCCGTCCACGCGTACGCTTCGGGCGATTTCTCGACGGCCCACACCTCGGCCCCTGGCGCTTCGGTCACGACGGCGAGGCCGATCGCGCCCGAACCGGCGCACAGGTCGACGACGAGCGGATGGTACAGCCCGTAGCGCGTGATCCAGTCGAGCCCCGCCTGCACGACGGTCTCGGTCTCCGGCCGCGGGATGAACACGCCCGGGCCGACCTTGAGATCGAGATAGCGGAACGGCGCGTGCCCGACGATGTACTGCAGCGGCTCGCGCGCGGCTCGGCGGCGGAGCATCGCGTCGAAGCGCGCGACGACGGAGGCCTCGCCGGTGCCGGCGACGGCATTGCCAGCGTCGCCGTGACCAACGTCATCATTATCGATGCCGCCGGGGCCGGACGGACGCACGCCGACCAGACGCGCGACGTCATCGCCCATGAGCATGGCCTTGTCGACGTCGCGCAGGGCGACGCCGCACGCTTCGGCGAGCAGCAGCTTCACGTCGTGGCCGGGAGTGTCGACGCCGGCGAGTCTGAGGCGCGCGGCGGCGTCGCGCACGAGATCGGCCACCGTCGTTCCACGCGCCGCTCCCGGCGCCCCCGCGGCGGGCGGCTCCCCCGCCGTCATGCCGGACGTCATTGCCATCGTGGTTCCCGCCATCACTTCTGATTGGCGAGACGGTCGGCCTCATCGGCCTGGATGTCGGAGTCGATGACGGCCTGCAGGTCGCCGTCGAGCACCTGATCGAGGTTGTACGCCTTGTAGTTCGTGCGATGGTCGACGATGCGGTTCTCCGGGAAATTGTACGTGCGGATGCGCTCGGAACGGTCGAGCGAGCGCACCTGCGAATGACGCATGTCGGCGGCCTCGGCGGCCTCCTGCTCATGCTTCATCGCGAGCAGGCGGGATTTGAGCACGCGCAGCGCGGAAGCGCGGTTCTGGATCTGCGACTTCTCGTCCTGCATGTTCACGGTGATGCCGGTGGGGATGTGCGTCATGCGCACCGCGGAATACGTGGTGTTCACGGACTGGCCGCCGGGGCCGGAGCTCATGAAGATGTCGATCTTCAGGTCCTTCGGATCGATCTCGATCTCGTCGTCGTCCTCGTCGGCCTCGGGGAAGACGATCACGCCGGCGGCGGAGGTCTGGATGCGTCCCTGCGATTCGGTGACGGGAATGCGCTGCACGCGGTGCACGCCGCCCTCGTACTTGAGCGAGGCCCACACGCCGTCCTCGGGCGCGGGCGTGCCCTTCGCGCGGATCGCGACCTGCACGTCCTTGACGCCGCCGAGCTCGGTGCCGTTCTCCGACTGGATGGTGACGGTCCAGCCGCGCTTCTCGGCGTAGCGCGTATACATGCGCAGAAGGTCGCCGGCGAACAGCGCAGCCTCCTCGCCGCCGGTGCCCGCCTTGATCTCCATGATGGTGTCGCGCGCGTCGTCCGGGTCGCGCGGGATGAGCGCGGTGCGGAGCTTGTCCTCCACGGCCGGCAGCTGCGCTTCGAGGCGCTTGGCCTCGGCCGCGAAATCCGGGTCGTCGCCGGCCATCTCGCGCGCGGCCTCGAGATCGTCACGCACGGAGGTGTATGCCTTGTACGCGGAGACGATGGCGCCGAGTTCGGCATGCCGGCGGCCGAGCTTGCGCATCTTGTCCGGGTCGGTCACGACTTCCGGACTCGCCATCTCCTGTTCGATGGACTGGTATTCCTCCAGCGCGGTCGCCGCAGCTGGGAACTGTTCGTCTGCCATGGACGCGTCTTCCTTGGATCCTTGGATGTGTGTGGTGCTGTGGTGCCGGAGCGCCGGCGCTGATGAAGATGATCAGAACATACAAAAACGCCAGTCCCGCGTTGCGGTCGGATGGCACGCCGAAGCGCACCGGACCCATCCGCGGGACTGGCGTCACGTCTGCTACTTGGCCTTCTTGCCGTAGCGGCGCTCGAAGCGGGCGACGCGGCCACCGGTGTCGAGGATCTTCTGCTTGCCGGTGTAGAAGGGGTGGCACTTCGAGCACACGTCGACCGTCATGTGGTCGCCCTTGTAGGTGGAACGGGTGACGAAGGTGTTGCCGCACGAGCACAGAACCTCGACGGCATGGTAATCGGGATGGATACCCTGCTTCATGGTGTCTCCTAAGGAATTCAGGTGACCCGGGTCGCCATGCCCCTATGGCTGGCGTGAACCGGAACCTATGGAATAGTAGACCTCCGCTTCGACACCGCGACACGGCGACGCCCACCCCCGAGGCCGTCGCCCGCCCTCGGCTCCCCTTGTCAGGGGAGCCGGCCCCGCGAAGCGCGGACTGAGGGGTAGTCAACGGACCAGCAATACACAGAACACAGAACGGCGTTTTCAGGCGAAGACGAACGACAGTGAGCCAGACACCAGTGGTACGAAGTGCCCCCGCTGGGACTTGAACCCAGGACAAACACCTTATAAGGGTGCTGCTCTAACCGACTGAGCTACGGGGGCGACCCACATGATTCTACCGGGGGTGTGGACTCGAATCGGACTCGAGTCGGCGGCGCCTTTCTCACATACCTATTCCGCATACCCGCATATACCCAACGAGCCCACGGGCTCCGCCGGATGAAGCGCACCCCTCCCGACCGTCATCGGCCATTGTTTGGCCCGATTCGTTCGGCCCGACTCCCATATGTCTGCCGAGTTGCAAATCCCGCACTGCATGACACGCCGAAGCATCCCAGAAAAGCGAACATTATTGTTCGCTTTTCTGGAATACATGCCATTTTGTTTGTTCAATTAATCCACCATCATCACAGGAAGGCAAACAGTCGAACAAATTCGCCCAACTCGGTAAAGACTGCGTTAACAAGGCTGTAAATCGTTGTTTTCCAATACATCGAGGATTCACGGCGTGCTACTCTGTATCGCAGATGTTCGCGAAGGCACCACAACAAAGCCGAGCAACATCGAATGAAACGTACATTTTCACACCACAGAATCAAACATGCACAATGTTCGATTCGCACTAGAAGGGAAATCGTTATGGCAGAGGAAGACAAGGTCATCACCGTCAACTTCGACATGTTCGACAAGACCCCGGAGGAGAAGACCGCCGAGGCCAACAAGGTCGCCAAGTCGTTCGGCATCAGCGACGAAGCCATCGCCGAAGTCGAGGACTACAAGGCCAAGCTCACCCACTACAACGCCTGGGATCTGCCGTTCATGGGCTACGTGAACGACGACGGCTACGGCTACGCCTACGTGCCGGACGCCGCCATCGTGCGCGAACCGTACTGGGACGCCCACAAGGCCTTCCTCGCGCTGCCGGAGGACGTGCAGACCGCCTTCGCCATCCGCATGCTCTTCACCCACCGTCCGGTCGACCGCTACGGCGCCAGCATGTTCCTGCACTACCAGCGCGGCTTCAAGGTGAACTTCGTCGGCGAAGGCGCGAACAAGTACTGATATTCCCGATCCGCAAGGGGCCTGACGCGTAGGCTCCGAACCTACGGCGCGACGCAACGGGGCGTCCGCACCACAACACCGAAGGGCCGCATTCCATGCAATCGCATGGGATGCGGCCCTGTGCGTTGCCGACCGAGGTCGTCGGCGGCCAGTGAACGTTTTCTACCGCCCGGCCGATATGGCCGCCATCGCATCGGCGCACGATCGCGCCGATGCGATGGCACAAGAGGTCGCTCGCCTGACTGCCCGACTGATGAACATGCCGCATATGCACAGGGTTATCCACCCCCATCCACCAGCATTCAGCACGACGTGCATCCCCGTCCGCCCACGTCTACGCTCGGATCATGGAGACTATCGGATACCACACGTTCTACACATTGGAGGAGGCGAAGGATCTCGCCGCCCGCCGCCATATGGAATGCCGCACGGCGTTCATCGGCATCGCCCGGCGGCGCAACCGCCGCACCGCCGGCAAGGGCCGGCATCCGCTCATCAGCCACGGCACACTGCTGCAGCTGGTCGGTATGGCCGCCACCATGAATACCAAGCCCTCATATGACGACGACGCCATCCACGTCACCGTGCACGAGCGCAAGGAGCTGTGCCGGCCAAGAGGCTTCCAATTCCATCATTGGAGCCAGGCCAGCGACGTAGTACCAGTGGACGAACTGATGGATGGGGTGTCACCGCAGCAGGCGATCTGCCAAATGGCCCAGTACATTGATCTGCACAGTCTGGTCATCGCCATGGATTGGCTCACCTGCGCCAATCCCTCGCTGCGGGTCTGCACGCGCCAGGAGTTGGAGGAATTCATCGGCGGCTGCGGCAGATTCACCGGAGCGCCGCTGTGCCGCCGGGCTCTTTCCCTGAGCAGACCGGGCACGGATTCCCCGCAGGAGACCGTGCTGCGTCTTGCCTGCGTGGATTATGGATTGCCGGAGACCGCGGTCAACTACGAAATACCCGACACCATCAGGGGCTCCGGGATACTCAAAGTTGATCTGGCGTTCCCCGAGGACCATGTGGTGGTCGAATATGACGGCCGCTACCACTACACCAAGGACCGGTGGGAGTGGGACCTCGACAAGCGCAATCGGCTGCGAGCCTTGGGGTATGAGCCTTTCGTGGCCACGCGGAATACCCTTGCCACGCAATCCGGCCTTCAGGAGTTCCTCTCCATGGTGGCGAAGGCCATCATGGAGCACCGAATGGGCTTTCGCAGGTGACCCACGCCACGCCACCAGCCATTCATGGCGCTCAGGGTGTTCATAGTGCCCAAGGTGGTTAAGGCGATCAAGGTGATCAGAGTGATCAAGGCGCCCAAGCTGTTCTGCTCAGATCGCTCAAGGCATTTGGAATATCTTCCGTAGGGTAAATCGAGCTTCCGTTGGAAACACGACGGGGACACCGGAGCGCCGACCACCCGACAATCCGCGTCATTCCGGCGTTTTCAAACCGATCACAGGCGAGATAAGCCGACCAGGTTTCCAACGGAAACCAAAACCACCCTACGGAGCCAACGCATGGGGCCGCGCCCTGCGATTCATATCGCAGAGCGCGGCCCCATGCGCGTACCGACCGATCCGTCACAGAGGATGCGGCGCCCCTTCCCGCGCCATATCCTCCCAATCGACGTTCAGCCTCGGATCGCGCCCGAACAGCAGGCGCGCGTAGTCGGCGTACCCCGGATCCCACTCGTGCAGTGAGGAGGCCACATGCACCCGGAACATATCATCGCAGGGCGTATGCGCCTCATACAGCGTCGCCCACGGCATGCGCCACACACCGCGCACCTCGGCGATGCGTCCGATGACCGTCCCGCCGGTGGCCCCATCGAAGCGACCCGCCAGTGCGCGGTCCTGTACCTCGTACATGCCGCCATGCGCAAGATCCTCGACGACGACTTCACCAGAGACGGCGGAGGCGCCGCGCACCCAGAACCACGAGGCGAAATTCGAGGACGACGTCTCGCACAGGTCGCGGTACGCCGACTCCCCCACACCATCGCGTCCGCAGTGCCCATCGCGCTCGACCGCGGCCGCCACCGCGAACGGCGTCAGACCGGAGATGTCGAGGTGGTAGTCGAACGAGAACCATTGCGCGAACGCGTCCTCCATGTGTTCATGGAACGCCCGCGTTCGCGTGCGGAATGGATTGAGATTCACCTGGATGAAGAACTCGCGACGGGCGTCGCCGTACGTCACCAGATCACTGTTACGGAACATGGATACCACCTTGTGCACCGGCAGCGTCGCAACACCTCGCCTGCCGCGGTCTCGCTCGCTGACCGCCACGGATTCTCCCATCGTCATCATGCCCCCTTCAGGGTTAGCGGAAGGCTCCGTCGCCTTCCTGGTGATTGTCACGATAAAACCCGTCGGGACCGCCTGCAAACCAGCGTGCGAACCAATGCGCGACGGTGGAAAATCCGGTGGACGGGCGTCACTTATCCACATCCGAGGAGTCACCCCAGTGTGAGGTCAAAGAGCATCCCGGTCCATGCAAACATTCCGCTTGGCAGCATCACCTATCCCGAGCACGCCGCACCAGCCCCACACCGAGCACGTCGACTCGCGGCGGCCGGCCCATACCCGACCCGTTTCCATCACCGTCCGTTCACCCTCACGACATATTGCAATCGTTTGCTAAAACACGCCGCAGCGAACGACATGGATGTGAACGCTCCCAACGACGGCAGGGGTTGCAAATCATGCACGAAAGCACGCAGTACATGGTGTGCACACCATTGCAACGTCACCCCACAACGCTATGATTTCCAGTGTCTACAGCATGTGAGCCCACATCAAAGGAGAGCACCATGACCACGTTGGCCGTCGACATCGGAGGAACCAAGATCGCCGCTGCGGTGTGCGATGAAAACGATAGCATCATCCAGCGCTGGCGCGTCCCCACGCCAATGGACGCCGACGCCATCAACGAGAACATCGCGAAGATCTACCGCGAGGCGGCCTCCAGCCATGACGACATCCAGGCCATCGGCATCTCCGCCGCCGGCAACGTCGCCGCCGACCGCAGGACGCTCACGTTCGCCGCGAACATTCCCGCGTGGATCGACTACGACCTGTCGGAGCACGTCGGCGCGCTCATCGACCACGCCGTGCCGGTCATCGTGGAAAACGACGCGAACTGCGCCGGCTGGGGCGAATACGTGCACGGCGCCGGCCAGGGCAGCCGCAACATGGTGGCCCTGACCGTCGGTACCGGTCTCGGCGGCGCGATCGTCATCGACGGCCACCTGTACCGCGGGTCGTACGGCATGGCCGCGGAACTCGGCCACCTGCCGATGGTGCCGGACGGCGACCACTGCGGCTGCGGCCTGCGCGGCTGCGCCGAGCGCTACACCTCCGGCACGTCGCTCGAGAATTTCGCGAAGTCTGCCGTGCGGCGTCGTCCGCAGGACGCCAAGCGTCTGTTGGAGCTGTGCGGCGGCGACGTGAACAAGCTGGAGGGGCCGATGGTCTCGCAGGCGGCGCAGGAAGGCGATGAGCTCGGCCTGTACGCGTTCGGCAAGATCGGCGAATGGCTTGGGCGCACGATGGCCGCGATCTCCGCGGTACTCGATCCGGACCTGTTCGTGATCGGCGGCGGCGTCGTGGCCGTCGGCGACATCCTGCTGGAGCCGGCACGCTACAACTACGCGCGATTCCTGGAGGCCAGCGCATACCGCACCCACGCGAAGATCGTCGCCGCCACCGCCGGTCAGGACGCCGGCCTCATCGGCGCCGCAAACCTCGCCCTGCACTGACGGACGAGCAGTCAGCAGCAGCCCACGTACGGGAATCGCACCAACCCCCTTCCGATGCGATTCCCGTACTCCAATCCGTGTTGCGGCGCGCAATACTCGCGTCGCAACCCTCTCCGCGCGATTTTCGTACGCCACACGCACTTCCAGCACACCAAAATCGGGGTTATAGGAA
>NZ_BCFK01000076.1 GCF_001417815.1 Bifidobacterium aesculapii | reverse complement strand
CCGTATTTGGGGCATACGCCAAAATGTGTGTCTGGTGGCCTAGTCGTTAGCTGTCCATTCGGTCCGGGTGTGAAACTCGTTCCAGTCGATGCCAGTGCCGTGGCGCATGGGTATGCGCAATATCAATGTTTTCAGGCCATTCCACCGTTCTACCCGCTCTTCGTTTTGCCATGTCTCGACCCGTTTTCTGTGGGGCCATAGTCGGTGAATTAAGCAGTACCGCTTAAGGGTTAAGGGTCAAACCGCGGGTCTTGTTCGCATGTGTTGTCGGCGCGCCGCCGATTAGCGCGGTTGTCCGTAAGCGTTTCGACCTCGAGTTTTCGTCTTCTCGCGGCCTATCTCGCAGTTGTGTGTAGGGACACGGGCACGCCACTGACATCCCAGAATCCAGAACCGCTAAAAACCGCCATTCCACACCATACCGATACCAGCATTCCCGCCGTATGCCACGGCAGACTACACACAACTGCAAAATAGGCTCCGCGACAAGGGGCTAAAGGGTTCAAGGCCCAACCGCGTTCAAACCGTGGGCCCTGTCCGTGGGGCTTATCCGCGCGCTATCCGCGTGCCGGCTTATCCAAGTGCGTTGCTGACGTGTCGTTGGGCTAGTTTGGGCGTCTCGCCATCCTTTTCCCATGCCATTGGTTGAGCTGCGTGAGCCATGCTGTCGCGTCGCCAACGGCTTACTGCGCGGGTTTGAGCAGTTCCTTGCCTGCTTGGCTTTCGGGCTTGTTCGTCAGATCGGCCCGGGGCGCTATTCTCCCGGTTTCTCGCGCTGAGTCCTCCGTAACAGGCGAACACCGAGCCTACAATGAAACTCATGACGCTTCGCATCGCTCCGATTGAACCGCAGTGGTTCGGGCAGAAAGCACAAGTCCAGTCACGCACATGGCATGAGCTGAATCAAGGCCGCATCCCTCAGGAAATCGTGGACGCGATCACCCCCGATTTCGCACTGAGACTGACGCGCGACGTTGCGAACAACAGCGGTCAAGCGACATTGGTGGCGTTGGACGACGATCAGGTAATCGGATTTGCGGAACTGCTGCGCACTCCACGACCGCCGATCAACCGGCCTGACGCGGCGGAACTGGCCTCGCTCTATGTACTGACCACCCATCACCGCAAAGGCGTCGGATGGATGCTGATCGAAGCCGGCAAACACGCGATCGGCAACGATCGACTTGTTCTATGGGTGATGGCGTTCAACGCGAACGCGCAAGGATTCTACCGACACATCGGATTCCACGAAACCGGTCGCACGCAAACCGAGGACATGGGACAGGAACTGGAAATGATCAACTACGCAGACGAACCCAATCAACGGTAAAGACCTGATACCATGTCCCATACACAGGTCCGCAGCAATGCGAGACTTCCAAGAGCCGGGGAGTCCCCCGGCATTTTTCATTGCCCCAAAACGCTATGTCAATCTTGTCCGACGCAGCGACGGATGCATGACACCAGTTACAGGAGATACCCGCCGGTAAGCCAATAGGCTGTCGCATCGGCGGTCAGCAGGATGGCGACAACGATCAGCACGCCATGCAGCACGAGGTCGAACGACTCTAGGTTCCGCGCCTTCCACTCGTCCAGTCTGGCGGCGAGCGCGTCAAGACGATTGCATTGGACGGCAACATACACGACCATCGCCAGGCATTGACTGACCACGAACCATAGAACCAGCAGTAGCGTGGCAGTGACGACGCTACGCGATTCCCCACCGATGAGCATCACTGCGTAGAACGTGGGATCGGTAAACGAGGTGACCGCGAACACGAAACCCATGACGACATGCCCCAACGCACTGCCACGAACGATTTCACGCGGTTGTTTCTCCTCGCGCTTGGGGCCGGCGAAGACCCGTTTCGCCACCCATATCAGGATGATGATGGATACGGCGAGTTCCGCGATCGCCCAGAACCGACTGCCGTCATCAGGCAGGATGCTTTGCAGAGCGTCGGCCGCCGCAGCTCCCATCGACGCCGCGAGCACCGTGCCCACAAGAATCGTGGAGCCCGCGAAGGACAGGGAAAACAACGTGATGCGAGACTTCCCCTCCCCGCGCAGCCTCATCGACATCATGTATACCGCGGTGATGGGGTCGATGCCGAGTACTCCCAGCCCGATCGTATTCAGCATCCGATGAATCAACGCGCCGCCTCCAACTCGTCGATCTTGCGGCGGAAGGAGTCAAGATAGCGATTCACCAGTCGCAGTATCGCCCGCTGGTCCTCGACCGACATCTCGTCGAACACCTCGCTTTCGGCGCGTTCGACCGGCAGCACCCGCTCACACATCACACGCTCCCCCTGCGCGGTCAGATTCATGCGCATCTCCCGACCTTCACCTTGACGCAGTTCGATCAGCCCGTCCTGCACCATCCTTCTGACGGACGAGTTCACCGTCTGCTTGTTCAGGCATGCGTACCGGCACACGGCAGTCTGGGTGCATCCCTCCCCCAGGACCAGCATCGCCTGCAGGATGCCGTATGCGCTGTCGGACAGCCCGCGCGCGACGGCTATCTCATGATAGAGCCCATCGATCTGCCGGTTCAGCCGATCGAACTCCCGTAAGGTCTCGTTCTGCCTGAATTCCACGATCACGCCTTCCGTTCATATTTCGAGTATGAAATCATACTCACAGAATAGTATGATTTCATACTCGCGTCAACGTCCCACCACAATCCGCACCAGCAGCGCAGGAGCCCCGTTCCGGCGCGGCCATGACGACATCCTGCCCAGCCGTCATTGCAAATCACGACGTCTTCTGGCAATCTGCGCCGTACACAGGTCCGCAGCAATGTGAGACTTCCAAGAGCCGGGGAGTCTCTCGGCATTTTTGTTTTTCAGACCGAGTATGAAAGTCGTTCCCATCGTCCTGTTCGCCAGCCCGTCGACCCGAGCCCACACCCGAACCTAGGAACCTTACCCACACCCACTTCCTAGGTTCCTAGGTAACTTCCTAGGTTCAGGTTCGGGTTCAAAACATTCGGCACGGCCTCGGCTCCTACTCAAAAATGCGGCTACTCAGAAGCCACCAGCCGGTATCGGCGCTTGGGGCTGTACTTGGATCCGATGCCCTCGACAAGATTCTCATCCATCAGACCGGACAGGTAGTCGCGAATGGTCTTCGAGGACACGCCCGCCGCGTTGGCCAACTCGGATGTGCTGGCGCTGTTCCGCTCGGCCAGATACGAGAGAATCGCCTGGCGCATGTTATCCCGCGAGTAGGAAGTCCCTTCTCGCTCGGTCATCCTGCGATGCCCAAAGATGATGCGGAATTCGCTCAGCGTGCTCACCGGCACCGGCGGGTCCATGAGCGCATCGGCAAGAGAGCCTTCGATGATCGCGTACCCAGTACCGCGATTCTCCACCACGCGACCGACCTGACCATCGATATCCGTGTACGGTACATCCTCCAGAATGCGCGAGAGGAACTGGTTCCGGGACTGGGCGCTGCCCTTTTTGCCGAGTTCGTCCACGGTCAACGGGCCGAACAAACCACCGGGATTGATGATCTCCAAACGGTCCGGGTACAGCTCCACACGCACCGGCGCTCCCTGCGCGTCCAGCGAGTAGTCACGGTGCATCAGGGCGTTCGCCACCGCCTCTCTGACTGCGGCGAGCGGATACTCCGGCACGTCCTCGCGCAAAGCGCCCTTGACCACGGCACCGTGCCTGATGTTGCGGGACACCGCGCGCAACGCGGCGAGCAGCATGACCGGAATCGACCCGTCGATGTTCTGCGAATTGACGAACCTTCGACCGCCCGCCGAGACATCGCCCTTCACCGACGTGGGAAACGCCGAGAACACGATGTTCAGCCGGGGGAAGAACTTCTGCGGGAAAGCCCCCAACGCCATCAACCCGGCGACCGTGGGACGCAGCACATCCTGCGCATCGTAGGCCAGCACACGACGATTGACCATCAACTGCTCATCGCTCATGGACGCAGTGCCGCCAAACGATCCCCCTCGCTGGATGTTCAACCATCCGTTCAACAGGGTCTGGTCCAAGTCATCCACTGTGGCTTCGTCGACGATGGCGACATCGTTGCGGGCCATCCGGTACTGGTTCTCCATGAACCGATCGATCTCGTACATCGTCATCTTGTAGTCGCCATCGCCGGTACGCAGATACGAACCCTTGGACCTGCCGGCCTTGCGGATGTAGCAGGGCTTCTGGCGCACGTCCAGTTCGGGGATATTGGCGACGACCACCGGCTTGCCGCCGTAATGCAGCACGAGGATGTCGGCCATGATGGACGGGCTTATGCGGTCACGCGCCGCCTGCGCAAGCTGGCTCTGGAGCATTTTTACGTCCACGTCCACCGAATCGAACGTTTTCTCGGAGATGCCGAGAATGACCACGCCGCCCGACGTGTTGGCGAACGCCACCATGGAATCCACCACGGAGGACGGGAAACCGCCCTTGGCGTCCTTGATCTCATAATCGGCCAGATCGGTGTTGGCCTCGCGCATGGCATTCACCGCCACGGCCAGGTCATCGTCGGTAACGACCTTGGAGAACATGGGACCTCCCTGCACGTCGAAGAAGAACCTAGGAAGCAACCTAGGAACCCAAACCCTGAAACTTCCTAGGTTCAACAGTAGACTTCCTAGATTCTAGGGTCAAGTTCCTAGGTATGCGGCTTAACGTGCAGGTATATTGAGGTCTCAAACCTTGAAAACAAACCAGAGAACGCGCGACTACGCAGTTCCCACTAAGCACACTTCAGCAATCGACCGACGACGATTCGCTGCATCTACACTGAATTCAGTGTAGAATCAAGCGAAAAGCAACGTCACGACAACACAGACGACATAACGAACGCGCATGCGCCCCGGCCACCGGATGATGCCGTTACAGTCCGTCACAACACGCCATGGACGTGGTAACAGAAGTGGTACGGCGGAGGCGCGAAGCCCATGAACGCCAAGCGGCAATAGTGCTGAGCCCCGATGAAGGTTGGGGTCTCGTATCCTCCGCCAACAGGATTTTCGGAGAAATCCGAAAGCCCTTTTTCATGCCGGAAACGGCGTCATTTCAACGATTTCGGAGCATTTCTCCGATTCGCACGCGCTCCGTTATGGTCCGTCTCGACCACCCATGAGGGACTCAGCGCGACCAAGCCCGATCCCGGCCCTGAATCCCACGAACCCAAGGGATCCAGCGCAGCCGAAGCCAATCTTTGCCCCGAATCCCACGAACCCGGGGGATTCAGCGCAGCCAAGACCAATCGCGGCACTGAATCCCACGATTCCGAGGGACTCAACGCGGCTCCGCACGATTTTCACGCTGAGTCCCGCATCAACACCCACCCAACACCGGTGGCAGACCGGAGACAACCAGCCAGCACCACCACGAAACGGCGGAATTCCAATGATCCCCCAATCCATGACCGACAGGCAACTGCGGGACCGGCGCCCACGCCGCGGGGCTCAACGACGAAACCACCCATAACCGCGTCGAATCCCACGAATCCGGGGGATTCAACGCACCCCACCCCGGTTCCCCGCACTGAATCCCACAGCACAGGCGAACACCGGCCCAGCGTGGCGGAACCGCCCCCACTCTGCATGCCGACCGACCATCACCATAGAAGCGTCGGGCGCAAGCTGGTCGAAACCGGCAAACACGCGACCGGCAGCGATCGGCCCGTCTTGTGGGTGATGACATTCAACGCGAACGCGCGAGGCTTCTACCAACACACCGGATTCCGGCGCCACCGGCCATACGCAAAACCGAAGACACGGGCCCGGAACTGGAAATGACCAACTACACGGACGGTCCATCAGCGTACGTTTGTTGAGGTATTGGCCCCCATAGTCTCAGCAAACGTGCGCCGGGCAATAGTGCTGGGCAATGGCGCCACGCACCGCAGCCCAGCAGCCCAGCGAGCCGCAGACAAGCGCACCGCAGGCCAGCAAGCACCTCTTCGCGGCACAGTCACTCGGACAGCAGGCGCACGTAACGCTGCACTTCTTCGTCAAGCTGCTCATCGGTGATGGACAACATGCCATGAATCGCGAACGGCTTGACGAACGTCATACCGACATGCTTGGCCGTGGTCTCCAACGGCTTGAGCAGTTCGGGGCCGGTGACGCCGAATTCGCCCTCATGCGTGTACTTGGACTTGGCGCCGCCCACGGTGATGGCCAGCTGCAGCTCCTTGCCGTGCAGCTTGTCGCCGCCATGCCACTTCTTCAGGCTTGGCATAATCGTCGTTGCCATTGAAACAGCGTTGGCGTTTGCCGTCAATGTCACCGGACTATATCCGGCCATGCGCAGAACGTATCGGCAAGACGCCTGCCAAAACGTCACCAACGCACGGAGATGCGCTCGCCAATATGCGCGTCGGCGGGCGCGGCGGCAAGCTCGTCGACGATGGCGATGGCGTAGTCGGCATAGCTGATCGCGCTCTCGCCGTCCGCATTCGTGGTGAACTCCTCACCGGCCAGCACATACCGGCCCGTGCGAGGGCCGTCTTCGCGGAAATCGGCTGCAGGAGAAACGTACGTCCACCGCACGTCGGAACGCTTGCGTAGTTCAGCGAGCGATTCGCCCATCGCGGTGGCGAGCGGCTTGAACTCGGGCGGGAACCCTTCGGACTGGCTCAGCTGCAGCGTATGCGCCTGATCGAGATACAGGCTGCCCGCGCCGCCGACCACGATCAGTCGAGTATCGGTGCCGGGAAGCGCGTCCGCCAGATGCTTCAGCGACGTGGAATGCTGAGAGAGAGTCTCCGGCGTCCACGCTCCGAACGCGTCGACGACCGCGTCGAAGCCCGCCAGATCCGCCGCAGTCAGGTCGAACAGATCCTTGACGATTGCATGCGGGGCGACGGTCCTGTTCTCGCCACGCACGACGGCGGTCACGTCGAATCCGCGGTCGACGGCTTCTTTGGTGATGAGGCTGCCGGACTTGCCGTTGGCGGCGACGACTGCGATGCGCTTGCTCATGATGTGCTCCTTGGTACTCACGATGCCGCTGCGGACAAGTACGCTGCCATTCCGCAGCGGCATGCTTCTTACGAATACGAACTGACCCACTTCACGGTATTGGAGTACCTATCAAAAGGGAAGAAGGCACTCTAAAGTGCTATAGTAACCGAAAAGGAACTATTGGATTATTCCAACGATAGTGAAGGGTTACTCATGGTCGATGTCAACGCTCTTCCGGCGTGTCCCGTAGAGACAACACTCGCCCTGATTTCCGACAAATGGAAGATACTGATCGTGCGCGATCTTCTGGACGGCACCAAACGCTTCAGCGAACTGCGCCGGTCAATCGGCAATATCTCACAGAAAGTGCTCACTTCGAACCTGCGCCAGATGGAAGCCGACGGCCTCGTGCTTCGCAAGGTCTACGCCGAGGTGCCGCCGCGCGTCGAATATTCGCTGACCGGCACCGGCCGCAGCCTCAAAACCGTCATCGACGCACTGTGGAACTGGGGCGAGGACTATAAGGCCGGACTCACCGCCTAGACACGCAGCACGAGGCCGCACGCCCAACCGCCCCCACACAGGGCGTTCCCGTGGGTTATTCACCGGCCCACCTCACCCCACCTGCACTGCACACGCACCCGCATCCGCACCTAATGGCATCACGCGATACCATGCGGCGTCACGCGACATCGCGGATCACTGACGCACCGCCTGCGCTGCCCCGGGCGCAAACGTCACAAGCCCCTACGGCTCTACAATGAGCGGAATGAGCGGAATGAGCGGAATGCATGGGATGAATGGCGAGAACGAGACCACAACAGGACGTACGGAGCCTGCGGCGCCCACCCTCACGGCTCCTACCCCTGCGGCTCATACCCCCGCCTTGCTGGCGGCGTTGATTTTCCTGGTGGCGCTGAACCTGCGCCCCGCCATCGCGGCGGTGGGGCCGGTGCTGGTACGCATCGGCAGCGACCTGGACTGGGGCGAGAGCACACTCGGCATGCTGGGCGCGATGCCCTTGTGGGCGTTTGCCGCGGTGAGCCCTCTGGTGCGGTTCGTCACCGCCCGCATCGGTGCCAACCGCACAATACTGGCGGCATTGCTGGTACTTGCCATCGGATGCGTGGTCCGATCGTTCGGCGGCCCGGCCGGCGTATGGCTGGGCACGCTGGCCGTGGGCGCAGGCATCGCCGCAGGCAATGTGCTGGTGCCGGTGGTCGCCAAACGCGACTACGCGAAACACCTGCCGTTGGCCGTCGGTGTGTATTCGGCATGCATCACCGCAGGGTCGGCCACCGCCGGACTCACCTCCGCCTCGTTGGCCGATCGGCTGGGCGGATGGCGCGGCGCATTGGCGGCGTGGGCGGTGCCGGCGGTGATCGTGGCGGGATTGTGGACGCTGCGTGTAATCCACAACAGCACAGGCATCGGGAGTGACGGACATACTGAAGAGCGCACCGCCGATCACACCTCAGAACGCACCGACAGCTCAGCCGAACGCACCGGCAGCACCGCCGAACGCACCATGGGCACCATCGGCGAGCAGTCTGTCCGCCCCCGCCCGCAGACCGAAGCCGGCACCCATCAGGCCGTCCCGCGGCATAACGTTCCACGGCATAACGACCTGCAACATACCGACCCGCAACATACCGGTCACAATGCCGACGCGACCATCCACGCGAACCACCCATCCGAAACCACCCCACTGTGGAGACGACCAATGACATGGTGGGTGACGATGTTCATGGGCCTACAGTCGGCCGCGTTCTACACGATGTGCAATTGGCTGCCGGCTGTGGCCTCGGCTGCGGGGTTCGACGATGCCACTGCCGGCGTACACCTCTTCGTGTTCCAGTCGCTCGGCATCCTTTCCGGGCTGCTTATTCCCGCGTTGATGCGGGTGCATGGCGATCAGCGCTGCGCCGCACTCGTAGCCAGCCTGCCGATGGTGGTCGCCGGCATGGGATGGATGCTGCTGCCCAACCTCTCGTTGCCGTGGAGCCTGATTGGAGGCATGGGCCAAGGCGCGGCACTGGTGGTGGCGCTCACATTGATCTCCCTGCGTGGAAGCACTCCGGCCGAGACCGTCGCCCTCTCGGGCATAGCCCAATCGATCGGCTACCTGCTGGCCTCGGTCGGACCGCTCGCGTTCGGCGCATTGGCCGAACTGACCGGCGGCCGATGGACCGCGCCGCTCATCCTGTTCACCGCACTCGCCGCCGCACAATGCGGAATCGCGTTGCTTGCAGGCCGCGACGCGTCGAATACTCACTGACCATGCCGACCGCAGTCTTGAAACCGTGATCAACACCCTGTCCTCTCCTAACCGATATCGGCAAGTCGACGCCGGCGAAGGCACTTCCAATCCCCCAATGTGCTTGGTGGCATGATACCAAGGCGTCGTACACTTCTTCGGCATTCCGACATCGTGAAGTACCCCACAGCCAAGACCGCGAGGGCAAGTTGGCGATGAACCTGCGCGATCCAGAGCACACCCCGGGCAGCCGCCGCCATTCTCATGCATCTGGAACATGTCGGCCAGACGAATCTGCGCAGTCTCGACCGTAACCTGCGCAGTCTCGAGCACAACCTGCGCAATCACGACCGCAACCTGCGCAGCCCCTGTCTGAAGAGCCGCCGTTATTCCAAAATCACCGAATCGCAAAACGGCTTGATTGCAGGGTTTTCAGCCACCGCACCATGCGCCGGGCAACCTGTTTCCATGGGTTCTTCAGCAACCCCCTGCGCAGGTTCGCGCCTCGACTGCGCAGGTTCGCGCCTCGACTGCACAGGTTCGCCACGAATCTGCGCAGATTCGTCACCCGATCGCACAGGTTGCCGTCAGCGTCCCTTGCCACCAATGGCTGCCGAGCGCCGTCCGGTACGGCACCGGCACCGGCACCAACGACCGCAACACATGATCACAACACAGAGACCGCAGCGTAAAAGGCCACGGCACAGATGACCAGAGTTGGATAACCAGGGGTCGACGAGCGCAGCGCAGATAGCGCCGCAATGCAGTGCGTCGTCACCGCAACTCCACCCCCGCCCATACCCCTTACCCCCTGAGGCCCCCTATCCCCCGGTTTCAGCCTCAGATATTGCTCTTCAACAGCAGTGCAGCTGCCCACTATCTGAATAGGGGGTATATGAAGTCTTAATGCGGGGTTATTCTCGGGGGGAAATCAGAAAAGAGGGTTGCATAATGGCATGCAACAACAAGAAACAACAGCATATCGAGAATCATGACGCGCGCGCCGCAGCGCGCGGAAACACAAGGACAAGCGGCGCCCCGGCACGGCGGCCCCGCACACAGGCCACGCCACGAACCAACGGCCGCACAGCATCAGCGATTCGCGACAATTCCACAGCACGCCCCAACAACGGGCCGCATCTGACGCAGCCGACGATGGACGATCTCGATGACCTGCATGCCTTGTTCGCGGATCCGCGCACATGGTGGAATTGCCCGAACCACCGTCACACCAGCATTGCGCAGACGCGGTCGATGCTGGAACAGTGGATCACGGATTGGCAACAAGACCACATCGGCTATTGGATTCTGCGCGATGACCGAGGCCGCTTTCTCGGCACGGGAGGCGTCCGACGCTGCGGCGACGCCATGGACATGCGCTACGCCGTGCCGCCGCACCTATGGCATCGGAAATACGGCTCCTATCTGGCTTCCAACGGCATCGAGGCCGCCAAACTCTATAATCCGACGATTCCCGTTTTCGTCACTTCCCTCGCGCGCAACATCACATCATGTCTGATTGCGGAACGTCTCGGTTTCGTCGTCGTGCGCCGCGATTTCGATCTCACTGCGGACGCAGCGTCGCGCCGCATCTATGCGAATCGTGCGGTATACCAGCAGGATATCGACGACTACATGCGTCTGAGCCAACGGCCCGGGCGGATGGCCTGAACGAACCCGCATGGGCGACCTCGCATGGGCGAATGCCGATCCGAATGACAGCCGAACGGCGGTTCGAATAACGGCCCGCACGACAGCCTGAATGAATGGCCGAACGGCGGCACCCACCATATGCAAGACGCGGGCGCGAGGCGACGCCCCGATGAGGGGACGTCGCCTCGTGCCCGCGTTACTCCGCCGGGACACTACCCGGCCGGAACGTTATTCGGCCGGAACACTACTTGGTCGGGACCTTGCCTTCCTGGGCGTGGTCGAAGTTCGGCACGTTCTTGCCGTCGAACTTGTACACGCCGATGTTGGCGGAGCTCGGATCGTTGCTGGAGTTGAACGGTCCGATGCCGGTCAGGCCCTTGTACTGGATGTCCTTGCCGTCTTTCAGAGCGGCGAGGCATTCCTTGTAGGACTTGCATTCGGTGCCGCCGTTCGCGCCGGAGACGGCGGCCATGTTCTTCTGGATGGTTTCGCCGTCGGCGCTGCCGCCCTTCTGCGCGGCGAGCGCGGCGAGGATGATGCCGTCGTAGGTTTCGGCGCCGTAGGTGAAGGTGTCGATGTCCTTGCCGTACGCGTCGACGAGCTGCTTCTGGAAGTCGTCCGAGGCCATGACGCCGGGGATGGTGCCCTTCGAGCCTTCGAGGAGGCCTGCGTCGAGGTCCTTCGAATAGTCGGCGGTGTTGCCGTCGACGAAGTACAGTTTGTGCGTGTCGACGCCGGCGGAGGCGAGCGCCTTGATGAGCGGCTTGGTCTGGTCGAACGCGATCACGGCGACGGCGTCCGGGTTGGACGCCTTGATGGCGGTGGCGATCGAGGAGAAGTTCGTTTCGGTCGGGTCGAACGCGTCCTTCTCACCGTAGACGATGTTGACGCCTGAATCCTTGACGGTCTTGACGACGGTGTCGCGCAGGCCGGTGCCGTACTCGTCGTTGAACACCGCGACGGCGAGGTTCTTCACGCCGTCCTGTGCGATGACCTGGCCGAGCACGGTGCCTTGGACGGTGTCCGGCGGGACGGTGCGGAAGAAGTAGGGGCTCAGGCCGGAGAAGTCGGAGCTGGTGGCGCCCATGGAGAGCATGGGGATCTTCTGTTCGGTGATGGTCTTGTATACGTTCTTGACGACGGAGCTGGAGGCCGGGCCGATGATGAACGACGGGTTCTTGCTGAGCACGGACTGCGTGGCGGAGGTGTTCTGGTCGGCGTGGTCCGCGTCGGAGGTGTCGGCGTCGACGGTGGTCACGTCTTTGCCGAGCACGCCGCCGGCATCGTTGATGTCCTTGACGGCGAGTTTTTCAGCGGCGAGTTCGGGCGGCGCGAGGTAGGCGAGCGAACCGGTTTCGGGCCACAGGCCGCCGAGCGTGAAGGTGTCGACCTTCTTGGAGGCGGAGTCGCCGGAACCGGATACGGCGGTGTCGTTCGTGCTGGAC
>NZ_BCFK01000075.1 GCF_001417815.1 Bifidobacterium aesculapii | reverse complement strand
CGGCGATTTTTGCAGGGGCGAGTTGGGGGGGGGCGAGGTGAGGCGAGCGAACGGGTTTCGGGCCACAGGCCGCCGAGCGTGAAGGTGTCGACCTTCTTGGAGGCGGAGTCGCCGGAACCGGATACGGGGGTGTCGTTCGTGCTGGACGAGCCGCAGCCGGCGAGCGCCATCACTGCGGCGGCCACGGCCGCGACGGCGGTGAATAGGATCCTCTTCTTGCTGTTCATGATTGCTTCCTCTCTATGGCGATATGAACATGTGTGTTGGATTGTGGTTGGTGGGTGGCTCGGCGCGATTTTGGTGCGCAATCAGGGCGATTTGCGCACCAAAAGCGCGCCGAGAGGGATGGGCGTATACGCTCCGTCACAGGTGACGCGTGCGGCTTCAAGGCGTACCGAGGGAAGGCGTACGAAGGTACGTCGAACCTGCCGCCGGCTGCCGCCGGCTGACGCCGGCCGTCGCGGTCTGACGACCGCTCCCCTCGGCTACGGGAAGCCCACTGGGCTTCCCGCTTAACGCCTCGGCGCAGAAGACGCTCCGTCACCGCCCTTCATCTTGGACTTCCTGTTCGAGGTTGCCGAGATACAGGCTGATCACCTTCGGGTCTTCGAGCAGGTCGCGCCCGCGGCCGGAGTAGGCGTTGCGGCCTTGGTCGAGGACGTAGCCGCGGTCGCAGATCTGCAGGCAGCGGCGTGCGTTCTGTTCGACGATGATGACGGAGACGCCGGCTTTGTTGACTTGGCGCACGCGGATGAAGGTTTCGTCCTGGAACATCGGGGAGAGTCCTGCGGAGGGCTCGTCGAGGAGCAGTACGGACGGGTTCATCATCAGGGCGCGGGCCATGGCGACCATTTGGCGTTCGCCGCCGGACAGGGATCCGGCGAGCTGGTTCTTGCGTTCTCCGAGCCTGGGGAAGATGGAGCACACGTAGTCGAAGCGTTCGTTGAACTTCTTCGGGGCTTGGTAGGCGCCCATGTGCATGTTCTCCGCGATGGTGAGGGAGGGGAACACGTTTTCGGTCTGCGGCACGAATCCCACGCCGAGGGAGACGAGCTTGTCTGCCCTCAAGTTGGTGATGTCCTTGCCTTTGAGGATGAGGTGCCCGGAGTGGATGTGGACGAGTCCGAACAGGGATTTGAGGAGCGTGGATTTGCCGGCGCCGTTCGGCCCGATGATGCCGACGATCTCGCCTTCGTGGAGGGTGAGGGACGCTCCGTTGAGGATGTTGACGCCGGGCAGGTATCCGGCGACGAGGTCGACGGCGTCGAGCAGCGGTTCGCCGGCCGGTTCGCCCACGTGGATTTCGGAGCGCGGTCGCGCGTCGACGGCGGCGGGCGCGGTTGCGGCGCCTGCCGCGCCCGCCACGCTCGTCGCGCTCGTCGCGCTCGATACGTCTGTCGCGCTCAGTGTTGCGGTGCTGGTCATGTCAGGCCTCCTCGCTTTCCTTCAGATCAAGGACGGAATCGTCACCGAGGTCGATGTCGGCGTGCGCGCCGAGATAGGCGTCGATGACGGCCGGATCGCTCATCACGCTCTTCGGCTGCCCTTCGGCGACGATGCGGCCTTCGGCCATGACGGTCACCCAGTCGGCGATGTGACGGACCATGTTGATGTCGTGTTCGACGAACAGCACGGTGGTGCCTTCCTCGCGCAGAGCCATGATGTGGTCGAGCAGCGATTGCTTCAACGCGGGGTTGACGCCGGCCATCGGCTCGTCGAGCATGACGAGCTGCGGGTCGCTCATCAGCGCGCGTGCCATTTCGAGCAGCTTGCGCTGCCCGCCGGAAAGCGATCCGGCGAAGTCGTTCTTCTTCTTGATGAGCAGGAACCGTTCGAGCAGCGCCTCCGCCTTTTCGATGTTCGCCCGCTCCTGTTTCTTCCACAGGCCGGGAACGAGCGAGCGGAACAGGCCTTCGCCGGGCTGGACGGGCGCGCCGAGCAGCATGTTGTCGAGCACGGTGAGGCGGCTCATGACCTTGGTGAGCTGGAAGGTGCGGACCATGCCCATGCGCGCCACCTGTTCGGGGTGCACGTGGGCCATGTCGTGCCCGTCGAACCGCCAGGCGCCGGAGTTCGGCGTGTCGAAGCCGGTCATCAGGTTGAAGAACGTGGTCTTGCCGGCGCCGTTCGGGCCGATGAGCGCGGTGATGCCGTGGCGTTCGATTTCGAAGTGGTCGACGTTCACGGCGGTCATGCCGCCGAACTTGCGCACGACGTTGTCGGCCACGAGGATCGGGTCGGGCTTGTGCACGCCGGGCGTGTTCTCGACGAATGCGAGGTCCTCCTTCACCTTGTCGCCGAACGCGGTGGAGATGAGGTGCTCGCCTTCGGGGGCTTTGGTGGCCCATTGCGCGAGGTCGTGGAACGGCTTGCCGGGTTCGGCGGGGTTCACGTCCTGTTCGGACAGGTTGGCGGCGGTGACGCCGGCGATGGTCTCGGCCGGTTCGGCGGCCGGCGCGGCGGCGGCCTTTCCTGCGGCCGCTCCCGGCTTCCCAGACAGTTGCTCAGGCATTGAAGGCCAACTCCTTCCTATCTCCCAACAGGCCTTGCGGTCTGAAGATCACGAGGCACATGAGCGCGACGCCGACGATCACCCATCCCAATGATTCGACCTGGTTGGAGGAAATCACGGTTTCGGGAATCGCGCCGCGCATGAGCTCTTTGACGAACGTGAGCAGCACCCACAGCAGGCAGGAGCCGAGAATCGGCCCGAAGATGGTGGCGGCGCCGCCGAGCAGCAGGATCGTCCACGCGTAGAACGTGACCGCGCGGCCGAGCGAATCGGGTTGCACGGAGCGCGGCAGCACGAAGACGATGCCGCCGAGCGCGCCGAAGATGCCGCCGATGATGAGCGACTGCATTTTGTAGACGGTGACGTTCTTGCCGAGCGAACGGATCGCGTTCTCATCCTCGCGGATACCTTTGAGCACGCGCCCCCACGGCGAGCGGAACCAGCGCCAGCACAGGAACGCGGCGATGGCGACGAGCACCCAGGCGACGATGCGCAGCCACCACGAGTTCGCGATGTTGTTCGAATACGTCCAGAACAGGAACGTGGTGGATTCGTCCGGCAACGGCGACAGGTCCTCGAACTGCGTGGTGAAGTCCTGCGGCGAGATGCCGGCCGAGCCGCCGGTGATCTCCGTCATAGCGGTGGAGCGCCCGACGATGCGGATGATCTCCGCGGCGGCGAGCGTGACCATGGCGAGATAGTCGGGTCCGAGCTTCAGCGTCGGGATGCCGAGCAGCAGCGCGTAGATGACGGCGAGCGCGATCGCCGCGCACACCGAGGCGAACAGGTTGCCGCCCATCATCTGCACGATGGCGAACCCGTAGGCGCCGAGGAGCATGAAACCGGCTTGGCCCATGTTCATCAGTCCGGTCATGCCGAAGTGCATGTTGAGTCCGATGGCGGCGAGCGCGTACGCCGCGGTGGTGGGCGCGATGAGTTCGCCCAGCGTGTTGGTGATGATGGTCATGAAGTCCATGTCTCAGCCCACCCTTTGCTGTTTGCCGAAGATGCCCTGCGGTCGGATCAGCAGGACGATGATGAGGATCGCGAGCGCGCTGGCGTATCGCATGTCGTTGGGGATGACGAGCGAGCTCATGTCCGCGACGATGCCGATGATCAACGCGCCGACGAGCGCGCCGTTCGCGGTGCCGAGTCCGCCGAGCGTGACCGCGGCGAACATGAGCAGCAGCAGCGTCGCGCCGGTGTTCCATGAGATGCCGTTGAGGTAGACGCCGAGCAGCACGCCGGACAGCGCGGCCATCGCGCAGGAGATGATCCATACGATGCGCACCACCTGTTCGACGTTGATGCCGGAGGCGGCGGCGAGCGCGGCGTTGTCGGAGACGGCGCGCGTGGCGCGGCCGAGTCGCGTCCGGTAGAGGAACAGGCTCACGCCGACGATGGTGACGATGGCGATCGATGCGGAGGTGAGCGTCGGCATGTCGGTGGTGATCGGCCCGAGGCGGAAGCTGTCGGGGACGGATTTGACGATGCCTTTGATGTCGCCGCCGAAGAAGAACTGGAACAGGTATTGCAATGCCATGGACAGGCCGATGGTGACGATCATCTGCTGCATGGTGCCGACGTGCTTGCGGCGCAATGGCGCCCAGACGATCTCGTTCTGGATCCAGCCGGTCAGACCGCCGATGACCACCGCGAAGATCGCGGCGGGCACGAGCGGCCAGTGGAGGATCTGCGTGCCGACGAACGCCATGAGTCCGCCGAGCGTGACCTGCTCGCCGTGGGAGAAGGAGCTCAGGCCGGTGGTGCCGTAGACGAGGTTCATGCCTACGGACATGAGGCCGAGCATGAGGCCGAAGATCACGCCGGAGTAGAGCTGCTGCCAGAAGCGGGCGCCGATGTTCGCGCCTGCGCCGCCGCCGTCCGTGGTCGTCGTGCCGGTCGAACCGGATGCCGCGCCGCCATTGCCGGACGCACCGGTCGCGCCGGACGTGCCGGAGGTGGGCGCGGGTTTGTCGAAGCGGACGACCTGGCGGGCCGCGTCGAAACTGTTCTTTTCGACTTCGACGGTGGCGGTCGCGGCTTTGAGTCCGTTCTGTTCGGCGACGGATTCGTCCATGCTGACGGTGTACTTGCCGTCCTTACCGACGCTGAACGCCCAGTTGCCGTTCGCGTCGGTGGTGGTGGTGGCCGATTCGGCGCCGCTCAATGTGATTTCAACGCCGGCGATCGGCTTTTTGGAGGCGTCCTGCAGAATGCCGTTGACGCAACCGTTCGTCGCGGACGGGTTGCATGTGGGTACGGCTTCGGCCGCCCGGGCTTGCTGGGGTGGGGTGAAACAGAACGTCATCAGTAGGGTCAATGCGGCCGCGAGCAGCGACAGCGATACCAATCCCATTCGATGACGCCGTTGGATATGGGTAACGGCTGTCATGTGAATGTCCTCTCTGGATGTGCTTCACAACCTAGAGAGGCAAACGGAGCACACGGTTATGCTCCGGTTTCCCGCGGGTTACCGCGCGAGCCGCATATTACCCGAGTATGTCGAAGGGCGTCGTTTGATTTCGCGGGCATTACCAAGTGTCGCCCGCGTCACACGAATCGCGCGCCCGCACGCCAGCGAAACACGTCAGCGAAACACGCCAACGCCACGCGTCAACGGAACGAGACGGCCCAGCCGGCGGCGACGCACAGCAGCGGCACGAGTATCGTCGCGGCGCAGTAGAACGCGGCCATCGCGTACTTGCGGGCGTGCGCGAGCGACACCATTTCGTTGATCGCCGTGGAGAACGTCGAGAATCCGCCGAGGAAGCCGGTCACGAACAGCAGATACGCGTCATGGTCGACCGTGCCGGACGCGTACGCTCCGGCGGCGATGCCCGCGCAGAACGTGGCGATCACGTTGATGATGAACGTGGACAACGGGAACGCGCGCGACCACCACCGCTGCACCGACGTGTTCACGATGAACCGTGTCACGGCGCCGAGACCGCCGCACAGGCAGACGAGCAGGAACGTCATCACGCCACCTCCCCGCCGTCGTGCGCGGCGTGCGCGCCACGCGCACCCGCCGCGCCGTCCATGACGGAATGCACTTCGCCGGTGACGGGATCGCCGACGAGCGGAATCTCGTCGGTGACCGGCGCCGGTTCGAACGACGGCACGTCGGCGTCCGGCACGGGCGCGGACGTCGCGACGCGCGGCGACACGGCCGCCGGCAGCGGCTGGCCGTAGTCGCCTTCCGGCGGCATGGACGATTTGATCTCGATCGGGCCTACCAGCGGATCGCCGACCATGATTGGTTTGTCGGCGATCGCGACGCCGTCCACGTCGACGTCGTGTTTCGGCGCGGCGTGCGCGGGGCCAGATGTGTCCGCGGCGATGTCGGCGACCGCACGGGCGACGACGCGCGCGGACCGGCGCGCCGCGGCGATCAGCGCGAGACGCGCGCCGGCGGCGGCGGCGAGCAGACCGCACGCGAAACTGACGAGCATATAGCAGAGGAACCCGCCGATCTGACCGGCGTGAATGGACGTGAGCTCCTCGATGACCATCGCGGACAATGTGGAGAAGCCGCCGCACATGCCCATGCCGATGCCGCGCGACGTGAGCTGGCGCACGCGCTTGCGAATCCACGCGGCCTGCGCCATGTACGTGGAGACGAACGCGAAAATCAGGCACGCGGCCATGTTCGCGAGGAACGTGGCCGTGTGGAACGCGCTGAGCCACCCCTGTTCGGCGGCCGGCGCGGGCATGGCCAACGACAGCCCGTAACGCAGGGCGGTGCCGACGCATCCGCCGAGGAACACGACGAGGTAGATCATGCCGTCCGCGAGCGGATTGAACTGCCCCTGCACGCGCTTGACGGGCGCGAGCGGAATCGCCGGCGGCGCGGAGGCCGCGGCGGCGCCCTTCGGATGCGGTACGTCCGCCGCGTAGGCGCGGGCGTGCGCCGCGGTCATCTCCTGGGTGGACGGGTCGGGTTCGGCGAAGTACTCCGGTGTTTCGTGCAGGACGGCCATGTGATCGTCTCCGGTTGCGTTCGGCGGATCGATGCGAGGTCGCCGCGTGACCGTGCGCTGGTATGCGCGGTCACGCGGGCGGCGTCAGTCGATCAGCGAGTGGACGGAGATGATGTGGTCGCGCTGCGGGCCGGTGCCGATCGCGGAGATGCGGCAGCCGGACAGCTCTTCGAGACGCTTGACATACGCCTGGCAGGCGGCGGGCAGCTCGTCGAAGGAGTGGCAGCCGGAGATGTCCTCGTCCCAGCCGGGCATGGACTCGTAGATCGGCTTGGCGGCGGCGAAGGCGGCCTGATCGGTCGGCATGTCGTCGTGACGTTCGCCGTCCACGTCGTAGGCGACGCAGATCGGAATCTCCTTGAGGCCGGTGAGCACGTCGAGCTTGGTGAGCACGATGTCGGTCAGACCGTTGACCTGGCTGGCGTAACGGTTGACGACCGCGTCGAACCAGCCGCAACGGCGCGGACGTCCGGTGGTGACGCCGAACTCGTGGCCCTGCTGGCGCAGCCATTCGCCGGACTCGTCGAACAGTTCCGTCGGGAACGGGCCTTCGCCGACGCGCGTCACGTACGCCTTGGAGACGCCGATGACACGGTTGATCTTCGTCGGGCCGACGCCGGTGCCGGTGCAGGCGCCGCCCGCGGTCGGATTGGACGAAGTGACGAACGGGTAGGTGCCGTGGTCGACGTCGAGCATCGTGGCCTGGGCGCCTTCGAACAGGACGGTCTTACCTTCGTCGAGCGCCTTGTTGAGGATCAGGCCCGTGTTGGCGACGTACGGCTTGAGGCGTTCGCCGAGCTTGAGGAGCTCGTCGGTGGTCTGGTCCACGTCGATCGCGCGGCGGTTGTACAGCTTGACGAGGATCTGGTTCTTCTGGTGCAGGCTCGCCTCGACCTTGTCGTGCAGGTGCTGCGCGTTGAACAGGTCGTGCACGCGGATGCCGACGCGGTTGATCTTGTCCGCGTAGGCGGGGCCGATGCCGCGGCCGGTGGTGCCGATCTTGTGCTTGCCGAGGAAGCGCTCGGTGACCTTGTCGAGCGTGCGGTGGTAGGGCGCGATGACGTGCGCCGCTTCGGAGACGAGCAGATGCGAGCAGTCGATGCCGCGCGCCTCGAGACCGTCGATCTCCTCGAAGAGGACTTCCGGATCGACGACGACGCCGTTGCCGATGACCGGGGTGAGGTTCGGGTTGATGATGCCGGAGGGCAGCAGGTGCAGGGCGTACGATTCGTCACCGACGACGACACTGTGGCCCGCGTTGTTGCCGCCGTTGAAACGGGCGACATAGTCGACCTTCGTGCCGATGAGATCCGTGGCCTTGCCTTTGCCTTCGTCTCCCCACTGGGCACCGATCAGAACGATTCCGGGCATGATGCACCTCCGCAACTGCATTCTCTGCTGATTCGCCGCTAAATTCCGCCGCAAGACAGACTACCGTACACCCTCTACGCCCGTCCGTCACGTCTCACACCAGTGTATTGACGTCTCTGCGCGATTTTGGTGCGCAAATCAGGCGATTTGCGCACCAAAATCGCGCAGAGACAATGCGCAAGCGCAGGGAGGCGAAGCCGACGTTGACCAACCAATCCAAGGGTTCGGCACCGAAAACAGTGTCTAGTTCGAGCGGATGGTTGACGGGTGCCCTGGGGCATGGTTTCGTTTGTCGAGTGAACAGGTATACGTTTCCGTGTGTTTACGTTTCCGTGCCGGCGGAATCGTTTCCGTCCAAAAGCGTCTGCATTCGTCGGGGCCTATGCCCGTCGATGGGGATTGTTCCTCCCTCAACTCAGGCGGGCTGACTTTCCGGGTTGGGGGGAGGAACCCGGCCCACGGGGCCGACGTGGCATATTCGGCTCGACATCGCCCAAACCGCCATTTTCCAACGATTAGGCGTTACCCTTGCTTGGCGGGGATTCCGCCCTCAACCCCGAAACCGCCCTCTGAGCGGTTGAGGGAGGACGATTTTCCGCACACAACCCGGTGAAACCGGTTGCCCTCAGTTGAGGGAGGAGGGGACGGCGGGTCGGCGGGGAATGAGAGCCGAGCCCGTCCGCTTGGAAACGATCCCCCAATGTCGAGGAACAGGTCGAGGGGGACAGGGTGATTCGTCCTCGATCCGTTGAGCCCGATCTCTCCCGGCCAAGGAAACGCTCCCGCCCCACACAGGCCACAAGTACCCGCCTGGCCCCGACGTGTGGAGCACCGGCGCTCCACACGAGCGTCAGGTCCCGGCATGTGGAGCAGCGCTGCGCCACGCAAGACCCGCAGGACATTCGTTGAGGGCCGTGTGGAGCAATACCGCTCCACACAACGCGCGACAAGGAAGAAGAGACGGAAGTGTGGAGAGCGGCCCCTCCACACGCGACGCATACGCGAATACAGGCACAAGTGTGGAGCAATATCGCTCCACACAGGCCACAAGTACCCGCCTGAACCCGAAGTGTGGAGCAGCGGCGCTCCACACAAACGTCAGGCCCTGGCATGTGGAGCAGCGATGCACCACACAAGACCCGCAGGCATCTGATGAGGGCCGTGTGGAGCAATACCGCTCCACACAAACTGGTGAAGCCTCAAAAGAAAAACCCTCCGGGGCCGAGCCGTGAAGAAAACGCCAGAGGCGTTTTTAGGCGAAGCCGAGCGACAGCGAGGAGGAAACAGCAATCGCCGAAGGCGAATTCTTAATTGCAGGACCGGAGGGGAGCCGCCCGGAGCACAGTCCATCGGACTGTGCTTAGGCTCAGGGAGGCGAAGCCGATGTTGACCAACCAACACAGGGGTTAGATACGAAATAGAAAAACCCTCCGGGGCCGAGCCGTCAAGCAAACAACCCAGTGGGTGTTTGGG
>NZ_BCFK01000074.1 GCF_001417815.1 Bifidobacterium aesculapii | reverse complement strand
TTCCTATAACCCGTTGTTTGTAGGCTCAGGGAGGCGAAGCCGACGTTGACCAACCAACACAGGGGTTAGATACGAAATAGAAAAACCCTCCGGGGTGGAATCCGGAGGGTTTGTGGAGCTGATGGTAATCGAAACCACGACCTCTTCGATGCGAACGAAGCGCTCTACCAACTGAGCTACAGCCCCGTGGTTTGTTGTCTTGCTTCGCAGGACAACTCGCCCCATATTAGTCGACGTTCGCGAATTCGCAACTCGACACGCCCGGAATCGGCGAGCGCGTCATCACCGACAGTGGAAGCTCACACGGAGAGCTCACGCGGCGACGTGCTGCGGCGGACGATGCGCCGCATCCGCCTCGGAGCCGGCATCGTCCGCGTCGCCGCTCTTCTTCTTACCGAACTTCGCCTTGATCAGGCCGACGATCGTCGGGATCAGCGAGACGGCGAGGATGAGCACGATGACGAGTTCGAAGTGCTCCTGCACAGCGGGGATGTTGCCGAAGAAGTAGCCGAGCAAGGTGAACAGCGACGACCAGATGAGGCCGCCGAGCACGCTGAACGGCGTGAACCGGCGCCAGCGCATGCCGGAGATGCCGGAGATGAACGGCATGAACGTGCGGATGAACGGGAAGAACCGGCCGAGGAACACGGCGAGCGGCCCCCACTTCTCGATCATCTTCTCGGTTTTCTCGATGCGTTCCGGCGTCATGGCCTTGACTTTGCCGGAGGCGATGATGCGACGGCCGAAGAAGTGGCCGATGAAGTAGTTGCACTGGTCGCCGATGATCGGCGCGCACCACACCACCGGCAGCAGGTAGTGCAGCGGCAGCGCCACCTTGCCGGTGGCCGCGTCGGGCGCGGCGAACACGCCGGCTGCGAACAGCAGCGAATCGCCCGGCAGGAACGGGAAGAAGACAACGCCGGTTTCGATGAAGACGATGAGGAAGATGAAGCCGAGCGTCGGCGCCACGCCCATCGCGATCCATCCGGCGATGGCGGCACGCGGATCCTTCAGCAGTTCGACGATAAAGTGAATGAAGCCCATGTGAGTGTGAGTCCTATAAGTCCTGTTACCTTACGGAAATACCTTACGAATCGGCCCACCGGGTTGCCGTGCGCGGTGTTGCCGCCCGCACCGCAGGCCACCGACGCATCGGATGATCGCCCGGCAGACACGTATCCGAAAACCGTCAATCACCCTACCAGCAGCCCGGTAAGAAGACGCTTGGGAATCACACTGCGCGGTTACGCCGCGAGGCGGCGGCGCACATAGCCGTCGATCACGTCCACGGTGACGCCCGCGTAGCCGTCGATCGAATCGAACTGGCCGAGGCCGGTCGTGTCGGTGCGGATCGTGCAGGTCTGCGCGATCACGGTCGCACCGGAGGCGACGCCGGCGGCGATGCCGACGGGCGTGTCCTCGAACACGACGCAATGATCCATGTCTTCGCGCGCGATGCCGAGTTTCGACGCGGCGAGCAGGTAGGGCGCCGGATCCGGCTTGTGCTTGGCGTCGTCGTCGCCGCACACGTACCCGGCGAACAGGCCGTCCGACTGCTTCATGATGTTGTCGGCCATGCGGCGCGGCGACGTGGTGACGAGCATCGAGGGGACGCCCGCGTCCTTGAGCGAGCGCAGCACGTCGAGCACGCCGTCGATCCACGGCAGGTGCGCGATTTCGGCGTTGAACACGTAGTCCTTGAGCTGCTTGTCGATCTCCTCGACGCTCAGCGTGCAACCGTGTTCGATCATCTTGCGCGCCACGTCGGGTACGGGCGTGCCGGAGCACTGCCAGCCGAGGTCTTCGCTCCAATGGCCGCCGTTGGCTTCGGCGAGTTCGAACTCGCCCGCATGCCACAGCGGCTCCGAATCGATGAGCGTGCCGTCGAGATCCCAGAACACGGCTTTGAGCTGCATATTTCCTCCGTCCGGTCGACCTGTCGGCGGCTGCCGGCGACAGGTGCGCGCCGACGGCCGTTCCGCTTCCCATCTCACCAAATCAGCGCGACAGGCACGACACGAATCGTTGCGGAATCGTTCGGAGGACCGCCGGAATCGCGCAATCCGCGAGTCCGAGCGGCCTCAGGCTCCGAAACCGTACAGCACGACGGACTTCGAGTCCGGGTCGATTCCGGTGCGGCGCGGCGCGCGCCCCGGCAATGCGCGCGTCTGCGTGCGGATCGCGCGACGCCACATGCGCGCGGAGTTCGACCGTTGCATTTCGACGATGTCGCCGTCACGGCCGGCGGTGAACACGCTCTCCTCGCCGGCCGCCTGCAGACGCCGAATCTGCCGGCGCAGCTGCCGGTTCTCCTCCTGCAGGTTCAGGATGCGCGTGACGCCGGCAAGGTTGATGCCTTCCGACTGGCTGAGCCGTTGCGCCTGCACGAGACGGTCGATGTCGCGCAGGCAGTAGCGCCGCGCGCCGCCTTCCGTGCGTTGCGGCGTGACGAGGCCGACCCGGTCGTACTGCCGGAGCGTCTGCGGGTGGATGTCGGCGATGGCGGCGGCCTGCCCGACGGTGAACACGGGCAGTTCGAGGTCGAAGCCGGCTTCGTCGGCACCGTCGAGGTCGGCGCGGCCGAGTACGAGCGCCGCCGCGCACATCGCGTACAGCTGGCGTATCTCACGTGCGATTCTCGCCATCATTCACCTCCTGAACCTGTATGAGACTGTGCCGTTTCCGGCCCCTCAGCGTTCGACGTAGTCGCCGGCGGCCTTGTCGAACTCCTTGGCGGCGTGCTTGACGACCAGTCCCGGCTTGGCGGGCACCTGGATCATCACGCGGCCGACGAGGTCGCCGGGCGTGTTGCCGGCCTGCACGCCTTTGCCGGAGACGCGCACTTCGGTGCCGCTGGACGAGCCTGCGGGCACCTTGAACGTGACGGTCTCGCCGTCGATGTCCTTCGCTTCGACCTTCGCGCCGGCGACGGCCTCGGCCACGCTCACGGGCAGGTCCACGACGAGGTCGTGGCCGCGCATCGTGAAGCGGTCGTCGGGCTTGACGTTGACCTGCAGATACAGGTCGCCGTGCTTGCCGCCATTGACGCCCGCATGCCCCTTGCCGGCCAAGCGGATCTTCTGGCCGTCCTTGACTCCGGCGGGAATGTGGGTCTTGAACTTGGAGCCGTCCACGGACAGCGACACGGTCGCTCCCTTGGCGGCCTGACGCAGGGTCAGGGTGATCTTCGAGTTGCGGTCCTTGCCGCGTTCGGGCCGCGGGGCCTCCTCGTAGCCGCCGGCATCGCCGTACGCGCCGTAGGGCGAACCGGCCCCGGCGCCCGCACCGCCGAACATCGAGAAGATGTCGTTGAGGTTCGGGTTGCCGCCGCCGGACGTGGAGAAGCGGATGCGCGAGCCGTTGCCGCCCATGCCGCCGGCGCCGGCGCCCGCGCCGAACATCGAACCGAAGATGTCGGAGAATCCGGAGGCGTCGAAGCCGCCTTGGCCGGAACCGCCGGCGAAGCGGGCCCCGCCCATGCCGAACTGGCGGATCGCATCGTACTTCTGGCGGTTGCCCTTGTTGCTCAGCACGTCGTAGGCTTCGGAGATGTCCTTGAACTTCTCCTCCGCCTCCTTCGTCTTGTTGAGGTCGGGGTGGTATTTGCGGGCCAGCTTGCGGTAGGCCTTGGTGATTTCGGCGTCGGTGGCGTCCTTGGAGACACCAAGGACTTTGTAGAAGTCTTTGTTCAGCCATTCGTTCTCAGCCATTCATGTCTCCTTTCGTGAGTCGTATGTGTCGTATGAGTCGTATGTCGTATGAGCCGTATCTCGTATGAAACAGCTCCCCTCTGTTGCGAGGGGAGCCGAATGGTCAGTTGCTCGGGGAGGCGACGACGACGCGGGCGGCGCGGATCACGCGGTCGCCGATGCGGTAGCCGGCCTCCACGACCGTGTCGACGGTCTCCTTCTCGGCGGACGCGTCCGGCTTGTGCAGGATCGCGTCGTGCCGGGTCGGGTCGAAGTCCTCGCCGGCCTCGCCGAACTTCTCGACGCCGAACTTCTCGAACGCCTTGTCGATCTTCGCGGCGACGGCCTTGAAGGAGTCGTCCATCTCGCTGTTGGCACGGATGCGGTCGATGTCGTCGAGCGCGGGCAGCAGCGCGGTGAGCACGTCGATGATGCCGTGCTGGCGGAAGCGCTCCTGCTCCTTCTTGGCGCGGTTGCGGTAGTTGATGAACTCCGCACGCTCGCGCTGCAGCGCCTCGAGGTAGTCGGCCGCCTCCTTCTTGGCCTGGCCCAGCGGGGTCAGGGTGTTGTCGGAACCGTCGCCCTTGCTCTCGGTCTTGGTCTCGCCTTCGCCTTCGGCGGGCTTGCCTTCGGCGTTGCCGGATTCGGCGGTGCCAGACTGATCTGAGGCCTTCGTATCGCCCTTGGGGTCGGAAGCGCCGGCGGCGCCGTTCGAGGCGGCTGCCGCGTCGGCGGGGGTGTCGGCCGGGGCCGACGACGCGGAGGCGTTCTTCGCGTCGTCCGACGGGCTACGCCCGTCCGTCGCGGCATAGCCGCTCCCTTCGCCTGCGGAAGCTCCACTGGAGCTTCCGCCATACGGCTCAGTCGGCAGGTCGTTCAGGTAATCGTCCTTGTTGAACTCAGCCATCGGACGGGACCTTACTTGTTGTCCTTGTCGTCGTCCACGACTTCGGCGTCCACCACGTCGTCGTCACCGCCGTTGGAGGCGGAACCCGACGCACCGGCACCGGCAGCACCGGCGGCACCGGCCGCGTCCGCCGCGCCCTGCTGGGCGTAGAGGGCCTGGCCGATCTTCTGCGCGGAGGTCATGAGCTCGCTCTGGGCTGTCTTGACCTTCTCGATGTCGTCGCCCTTGAGGGCTTCCTTGAGGGCGTTGACCTTCTCGGTGACCTCGTTGGCGACTTCGTCGGAGAGCTTGTCCTTGTTGTCGGCGACGAGCTTCTCGGTCTGGTAGGCGAAGGCCTCGGCCTGGTTGCGGGTCTCGGCGTCCTCCTTGCGCTTCTTGTCCTCGGCCTCGTGGGCTTCGGCCTCCTTGACCATGCGGTCGATCTCGTCCTTCGGCAGGCCGGAACCGCCGGTGATGGTCATCGACTGCTCCTTGCCGGTGCCCTTGTCCTTGGCGGACACGTGCACGATGCCGTTGGCGTCGATGTCGAAGGTGACCTCGATCTGCGGGACGCCACGCGGCGCCGGCGCGATGCCGGTCAGCTCGAAGGTGCCCAGCGGCTTGTTGTCGCGCGCGAACTCACGCTCACCCTGGTAGACCTGGATCAGCACGGACGGCTGGTTGTCCTCGGCGGTGGAGAACACCTCGGAACGCTTGGTCGGGATGGCGGTGTTGCGGTCGATGAGCTTGGTCATGATGCCGCCCTTGGTCTCGATGCCGAGGGAGAGCGGGGTCACGTCGATGAGCAGGACGTCCTTGCGGTCGCCCTTGATGACGCCGGACTGCACGGCGGCGCCGACGGCGACGACCTCATCCGGGTTGACGGACTGGTTCGCTTCCTTGCCGCCGGTGAGCTCCTTGACGAGCTCCTTGACGGCCGGCATACGGGTGGAGCCGCCGACGAGCACCACGTGGTCGATCTGGCCGACGGAGATGTTCGCGTCGCGCAGCACGTTGTTGAACGGGGTGCGGCAGCGGCCGAGCAGGTCGGAGGTCATCTCCTCGAAGTGGGCGCGGGTCAGCGTCTCGTCGAGGTGGACCGGGGTGCCGTCGGGCGTCATGGCGAGGTACTGCATGGAGATGGAGGTGGAGGTCGAGGAGGAGAGCTCCTTCTTGGCCTGCTCCGCGGCTTCCTTCAGACGCTGCAGGGCGATCTTGTCCTTGCTCAGGTCGATGCCGTACTTGTTCTTGACTTCCGTGACCAGCCAGTCGATGATCTTCTGGTCCCAATCGTCGCCGCCGAGGTGGTTGTCGCCGTTGGTGGCCTGCACCTGAATGGTGGAGAAGCCGTCGTCGTCCTTGCCGATCTCCAGCAGGGAGACATCGAAGGTGCCGCCGCCGAGGTCGAAGACCAGGATGCGCTCGTCTTCCTTGCCCTTCTCAAGACCGTAGGCGAGGGCCGCCGCGGTCGGCTCGTTGATGATGCGCAGGACGTTCAGGCCGGCGATCTTGCCGGCGTCCTTGGTGGCCTGACGCTGGGCGTCGTTGAAGTACGCCGGGCAGGTGATGACGGCGTCGGTGACGGGCTCGCCGAGGTAGGCTTCGGCGTCCCTCTTGAGCTTCATGAGGATCTGCGCGGAGATCTCCTGCGGGGTCCACTTCTTGCCGTCGATCTCGACGGTCCAGTCGGTGCCCATGTGGCGCTTGACGGAGGAGATGGTGCGCTCCACGTTGGTGACGGCCTGACGCTTCGCGACCTCGCCGACGAGGATTTCGCCGGACTTGCTGAACGCGACCACGGACGGCGTGGTGCGCGCGCCTTCGGCGTTGACGATGACGGTGGGTTCGCCGCCCTCGAGGGTGGCGATGCAGGAATTCGTGGTTCCCAGATCGATGCCAACTGCACGTGCCATAATGTGTGCTCCTTTTCGTGTGTTCGCGTGCTCGCCGCGGTTCCTGCCGTCATCCGACGATGCCGGCCGGCGGCCCGCGGTGGGCGCGCCATGTTCGTACGTTCCTCGCCCGAGTTTCGGATGACCGTTCCTCGGACCTTCCAAAACTTGAGCCTACACCACTCAACTTCTTGACCGCAAGTTCTATTCCCGATTCCCACACACAATCTTGAGCGCGTGTCGCGCAGGTTTTGCACGGCGATGACGCCGAACGCCACGGCGATCATCCCCGAACGCCATGTGGGCCCGGTCCCGTGACGGCTCACGGAATCGGACCCACATCAAATCGGCCGGATCAAAGAGGACGGGCAAAGCGGCCAGATCAAGGAGGACGGGCCAACGTGGCCGGGCCAAGTCGACCGGACACGAATCGGATGTCCGGACACGTGCCGGACACACGCCGGACACACGCCGGACGACGCGCCGGACGCGCATCGGACCTTCAAGGCCATCACGCGTCCGGCCGTCACCGGCGAATCGACTGGACCACGTCGGCCGCCCTCAGTCACGCCCTCACGCCTTGCGGCGTCTGAGCGCAAGGCCCACGGCGGCGAGCGCCACGGCCAGGACCGCCACCCCGGCGACGACGGCCACGGATGCGCCGGTCTTGGACAGACCGTCAGCCTTGCCGTCCGCGCCGGGCTTGCCGTTGGACGGCTTCTTGCCGGAATCGTCCTTATCGGCGTCCCCGGTATCGCCGGAACCGTTCTCCGATCCGGACCCGTCGCCATCGCCCTTGTCGCCATCGCCGGAACCGCCGTCCGAACCGCCGTCGGAGACGCCGGCCTTGAGCACGGTGGCGGACAGCGCGCCGGCCTCGAGGCCGTCCTCGCCCACGGTGAGCGTGGTCGCGGCACCCGCCGAAGCGCCCGCGGCACCCGCAGCGGCACCCGCGCCCAGAACCTTGCCGTCGGCCGCGAGCACGGTGTACTCGCCCGCGTCCACGCCGGTCACGCGCGCGGCGGAACCGTTGGCGTTGAGCGCCACCACGTACGTGTCCTTGCCGCTGGTGAGGCGGTAGGCCACCACGCCGTCCGATTGGGCGATGACCGTCATGTTCGCCGCGATGTCCGCGTAGTCGCTCAGGTGGAGCGCGCCGATGGCCTTGCGCAGCGTGATGAGCCCGCGCACGTAGTCCACGGAATCGGCCTGTTCGACCACACGGTTCCAGTCGACGGCGTTGACCGCGTCGCCGGCGTTGTAGCTGTTGCCGTCACCGCCCTTGGTGCGCAGGAACTCCTGGCCGAACTGCATGTCGGTCACGCCCTGCGAGAGGAGGATGATGGCGTCGGCGAGCTTGGCGCGGGCGAGGCGCGTCTCCTCGGAATCGTTCGGCGCGCTCTTGACGAGCTTGTCGTACAGGGTGAGGTTGTCGTGGATCTCCACGTACTGCACCACCTGTCCGGCGTCCGCGTAGTCGGCGTTGCCGCATCGCGCGGCGTCGCCGATCCCGGACCTGCCGTTCGGGCAGGCGAGCATGTTGGAGGCGATGAGCCCCTCCTGGCCGGCCTTGCCGGTGATGAAGCCGGTGTCGGCGTCGGAGAACACGCTGCCCTTGATGGCGTCTCGGATGGAATCGTTGAAGAACGCCACGCCCTTGACGTTCGCGGCGTGCGCCTGGGTGGTCTCCTGGTCGCCGAGCGCGTCGGTCATGTCCCAGCCTTCGCCGATGACGAGGATGCCGGGGTCGATCTCGTCGAGCGCGGCGCGCACCTGCTTCATGGTGGTCTGGTCGAGCAGTCCCATGAGGTCGAAGCGGAAGCCGTCCACGTTGTACTGCGTGGCCCAGTACTTGACGGAGTCCACGATGTACTTGCGGGCCATGGCGCGTTCGGAGGCCACGTCGTTGCCGCAGCCGGAGTTGCTCAGCAGGTTGCCGTTGGCGTCGTAGCGGAAGTAGTAGCCGGGCACGGTCTGGTTGAACGCGTGCGTGGAGGCGTTGTACACGTGGTTGTACACCACGTCCATCACCACGTACAGGCCGTTGGAGTGCAGGCCTTCGACCATCTGCTTCATCTCCTTGACGCGGGCCGAAGGGTCGGTCGGGTCGGAGGAGTAGGAGCCTTCGGGCACGTTGTAGTTGACCGGGTCGTAGCCCCAGTTCTGCGAGCCGGGCGCATTGTAGGACAGGTCGCCGGTCTCGTCCACGGAGCCGAAGTCGTACACGGGCATGATCTGCACGTGCGTCACGCCGAGGCTCTTGAGGTAGTCCACGCCGGAGGGCGTGGCGTCCTTGCCGGTCTCGCCGTTGACGGTGGCGCCTTCCTCCACGAAGCCGAGGTACTTGCCGCGGTTCTTCTCGCTCACGCCGGAGGTGGGCGAGATGGTCATGTCGCGCACGTTCGCCTCGGTGATGACGGCGTCAGTGGGGCTCGAGAACGAGGCCATGCGCTTGCCGGCGCTGCCGCGCTGCGCGTCCGAGAGCACCACGGAGCGCGCGCCGTTGGCCACGGCGGCGGTGGCGTAGGGGTCGGCGGAGACGTTGACGGTGCCGTCGGCGAAGGAGAGCTCGTAGTCGTACGCGTAGCCGGACAGGTCGCCGTCCACGGCGAACGTCCACACGCCCTTGTCTCCGGAGGCCGCCAGCGACTGGCGCACGCTCACCACGCCGGACGAGGGGTCGGTGGACTTGTAGGCGCGCAGGGTCACCGAGGTGGCGGTGGGCGCCCACAGTTTGAACGTGGTCTTCTCCTTGGTCCAGGTGGCGCCGAGGTCGTCGCCGTCGTACGCGTACTTCTTGTCGAAGGCGTCGGTGCGCACGAGCGCGCCCACGCTCACGCGTTTCGTGCCGTAGCCGTCGATGGCGAGCGTGTACGTCTTGGTGACGTCGAGTTCGCCGTCCACGGTGATGGTCACGGTGGCGCCGTCCGCCTTGACGCTCTTGACCTTCGCGCCTTCGAGCGTGACCGCGCCGGGCAGCGTGGAGGCGTCGATGGTCTTGTTGAGCTTCGCGGTGATGGTGGTGAAATCGGTCATCTCGGCCGAGGTGATCGCGCCCTTGGCGCTGAACAGCGTGCCGTTCGTGTAGACGGTCGCGTCGCCCTGGACGAGCCAGATCTCGGCGCGGGCGGTGCCGTCCGCGTTCATGGTGATGGCCGATTGCGGGATGGTGCGGTCGTTGCCGTCCGGATCCTTGGCCTCCCACGCGTCGCCGCCGTAGCGCACGATGAACTGCGGTTTGGTCAGGCCGCTGCCGGTGAGCGTGTAGGTGGCGGTCAGGCCGTAGTCGTCGTGCGTGGTGAACGGGTGGGCGGCGCCGTTGACGCCGTCGGCCCATCCCCAGATATCCCACGCCTTGAGGCCGTCCTCGCTGGCGTAGTCGTCGTTGGTGCGGTGGTAGTGGATGGTCACGTCGATGCGGTCGGCCTGCTTGGCGTGGCCTTCGGGCGCGGCGGTGAGGGTGGTGTCCGGCTGGGAGCCGTCCACCCAGATTTCGGCGGTGCCGTTGGAGCCGTCGATCATGCGGTCGCCGCCCACCTTGTTCCAGCCTTCGGTGGTGACGATCACGCCGATCTTGCCGGCGTCGTATGCGCCGTCCACGGTGAGGTCGAAGACCTTGCCGTAGGCGTCGTTGCCGGTGAACGTGTGCCATTGGCCGTCGAGCGTGGCGCCGTCCTTGTCCGTGCCCCACAGGTAGACGCCGCGGGAGTCCGCATCCGCGTCGTCCACGGCCGGCTTGTAGTGGACGATCACGCGCGTCTTGGGCTGGTAGTCGCCTTGTAGCGCTTCGGGGATTCCGGACTTGGCTTCATGGTCCGCCACTGCGGTCCAATGGCCTTTGGCGGTGTAGTTGCCGCCGCCAGCGGGGTTGTCCCAGTTCGAGCCGCCGTCGGTGAACACGTATTCGAACGCTTCGCCGGCCGGGTCCACGGTGAGCTTGACCCATCCGTCGCCGGCGTCCTGCATGAGCTCGTGGCCCTGCGTGGCCCAGTTCTCGCCGATGCCGTAATGCAGGTAGGCCTGCGTCCAGCCTTCGGGAAGACGGTAGTAGATGGTGCGGCTGGTGTCGGTCGCGGCCTGCTTGCTGGCGTCGTTGACGCCGAGGTCGGGGTCGGTGGGGTCGGTGGCGTTCGTGCCGGTCCACTCGCCCTTGGTCGCGCCTGCGTACAGGGCGATGGCGTTGTGCTTGCCGAGCGTGGCGGTGAAGGTGCCGTCGGCGCCCACGGTGACGGTCTGCGAGCAGTCGCCGGTGGCGTACACGTTGCAGTATTCGCCGGCGGGCAGCGAGGTGGAGAACGTGAGCTCGGCGTCCTTGTCGCTGTTGTTGAGCGCCAGATAGCCCTTGGCTCCGCGGCCGAAGCCCACGATGTTGCTGCCGTACGTCTTCCAATCGGTGACCTTGGTGCCGGAGACGGCGTTATGGAATCCGATCATGCCGCGGATGGCGGTCCAGCGCTGGGCGCACTGCCAGGTGCCGGCGGTCATGGAGCCGTCGGTGGGGCAGGTCACGTCCGGCACGGAGGTGTCGGTGGCGCCGGGCGCGCCGTCGTCGTTGTTCTCGAAGTAGTAGCCGGAGTAGATGTGCGGCTGGCCGTAGTCGTAGGCGAGCATGAACGCGTTGGCGAGCAGGTATTTGGAGCCCTTCTTGTAGGTGAGGGCGGAGCCGCGTTCGGTGTCCCAGTTGGTGACCCACACGGCGGCCTTGTCCGAATCCACCCAGCCGCTGCCGCCCACGGCCTTGAGGCCGGTGGATTCGTCGGCGATGTCGCCGTTGAACGCCACGGACAGGTGGTTGGTGAAGTTGAATTCGGAGACCTTGCCGTTGGCCACGTAGTTGCCCGGCTGGATGGCGGCGGCCTCGCTCGCGTTGCCGATGACCTCCTGCTCGAAGAAGATGCCGTCCGCGTCACGGCCGGTCTTCTCGGCGAGCTTGGCCTTGATGGCGGCCACGTCCTCGGTGGCGATGTGCTTGACCGCGTCCACGCGGAAGCCGTAGACGCCCATGTCCAGCAGGTCGGCCATGTATTGGGCGAGCTTGTCCTGCACGTACTCCTGACTGGTGTCCAGGTCCTGCAGGCTGGTCAGGCGGCAGTTCTGCACTTCGTCGGCGTTGGTGTAGTCGCCGATGTTCTTGGTGCAGCTGTGGAAGTTCTCCTTGGTGTAGGGCACGGCGGGGAAGTCGCCGTCGCCGTCGTAGGCGCTGCCGGCCACGCCGGTGCCGGCGCCCTGGTCGGCGCCGGTGGTGTGGTTGATGACCGCGTCGGCGATGATCCGCACGCCCGCGGCGTTGCACACCTTGATCATGTTGCGGAATTCGGCTTCGGTGCCGAGCTTGGAATCGAGCTTGTAGCTCACCGGCTGGTAGGACGTCCACCATGGCGTGCCCTTGATGGTTTCGTTGGGCGGCGAGACCTGCACGTAGCCCACGCCTTCCGGCCCGTAGGTCTGCGTGCATTCCGCGGCAACGGAGTTCCAGTTGTTCTGGAACGCGATGGCGATGACGTCGCTGCCTGACGCCTGCTGCGTCGCGGTCGATTTCGCGGCGGTCCGGGCGGTCTTCTGACCGGTTGCGCCCGCGGCCGTCCCTTGGGCCAACGCGGCCGGCGTGGCGGCGAACGCGGCGGCGAGCATTGCCACGGCGGCGCCGGCGGCGGTCAGCCGTCGGGCGAGCCGTCGGGCCGGCTTCGCGCCCATATGGTTCCTTTCCCTCATCTGCGAGGTTCCTTCCTGTTGTGTGGTGATTCCTGTTGTGGTGATTGGTGTTCGGTGGTGTTCGTTGACGCATGCCCGTTCCGCCGGGGTGCGGTGCGATTGTGTCTCCCTCCCCATCGAGGTGCATACGTTAGCAATACCTTGCATCAATCAATATAACACATAAATAAATACAATCCACGATGTTTCGCGAACGTTTGCATAGTATGATGGTGCATCGGCATACATACGGACGACGCCGGAACGTCGCACAGACGCCGACGACCTGCCGACGGCACGGACCCTGCGCCGCCGCGGGGCCTGCGGGCGATGCAGGGCCTGCGGCGGCGCAGGCCCTGCCGCCGGCACGGGCGCCGAGGCCGCCAGCCCCCGGATCACGGCGACCGCCCCCAAGCACCACCGGCACCGCCCGCATGCGATGCGACGCACGCGCCCCCAACGAATGAGGCCGTGCGGGATGCGCCGCGCGCGGAACACGAATAGGCTGTACATCAGACACCGTCGCATGCGCGCAGCGAGAACGATGCAACGCCGCACACGCGACGCCAGCATGCCGCACACGAACACGCGACGCCACACAAGGAGGAGCCATGCCCAAATCGGACATCTACGAAGTGGCCAGGGAGGCCGGCGTCTCCATCTCCACGGTCTCACGCGCGTTCACGCGGCCCGAACTCGTCTCGGCGAAGACCCGCGCCAAGGTGCTGGACGTGGCCGACCGGCTCGACTTCAACATCTCTCGCTCGGCCACCGCGCTCAAATCCGGACGCACCAACCGCGTGGCCATGCTCATGAACGAGGAGATCACCAGCTGGTTCAACACGCAGACCTTCGCGTGCATCGAATCGGTGATGCACCCCGCCGGCTACGACATCTCCCTCTTCCAGCACATCGACACCGAAGCCAACCGGCACGAGTTCTTCAGCAATCTGCCCATCCGGCGCAACGTGGACGCGGTGTTCGTGGCGTCGTTCGCCATCGACCCGCACGAGGTGGAGCAGCTCAAGCGCATCCACGTGCCGATCATCGGCATCAACACGCCCTCAAGCGAAGGCTTCGACGCCACCATCAGCATCGACGACGAACAGGGCATGTTCACCGCCGCCCAGCATCTCATCAATCTGGGGCACCAACGCATCGTCTATCCATGCTCGGAGGCGGCGATGCTCGATTCCTCCATCGACGCGCGCGCCCGCGGCTTCATCCGAGCCTGCGAGAACGCCCAGCAGGGGAAACGGCCCGACCTCGACTGGCAGGTGCTGTCCGTGCCGCGCGGGCCGGAATTCGCCGATTCGGCGCTCTCCGCACTGCTCGCGCTGCCCGAATTCCCGGACGCCATCTGCTGCCAGATGGACATGATGGCCATCCCGCTCGTGCTCAAGCTGGGCCGGTACGGGCATCGCGCCCCGCGCGACTACTCGATCATCGGCTTCGACGACAGCCCCTACGCGGACACCATCAACCTCACCACCATGCGGCAGGACCCGTACGCCATGGGCCGCGCGGCGGCGGTCAAGGCGTTGAAGCTCATCGAGGGGAAGCCGCTGGAAACCCCGCACGAGGTGGTCGAGGCGCAGCTCGTGCTGCGCGGCACCGACGCGCCCAGGGATGAGTAGGTGTGGGGCTGTCACCTCACACCAGGCATCCTGCCAGCAACATGGCCGGGTAGAGCGCGTAGAACACCCATTGCGCCCACGGGCGCCCATAGCCGAGCCGTTCGTTGCGGTAGTGCAGGAACGCCACGCCCACGCCGGGGGTGATGCACATCACCGCGCCCAGCAGGCCGGCCGTGAACATCATCGTGTTCTCGTGGGGTGCCAGGAACGTGAACACCAGCACGAACGCCAAGGTGAGCACGCCCGTGTACATGATCTGCTGGCTCACGCCCACGCGCAGCAGCAGGTTCCACAGCACGCCGGCCGCCACCACCGCGAGGATGCCCAGCACCCGCGCCACGCCCGAGGCATGGTCGCGGATCCATTCCACGGCGAGCAGCACCACCAGCGCGAACACCAGCCCCCACACGGGATTGTGCGTGGAGGGATCGAACCAATGGCCGGTCATGAGACGCGCGTACGGCGGCTCGCACACCGCCAGCGCCGCCAGACGCAGGGCGTACCGGGCCACGCTGCGCGTGTGCCTGCGGCCGTTGACCAGCAACCACGCGTAAATCGGCACCGCGCACCAGGACGCCACCTCGCACACCACGGCCGCGGTCAATCCGGTCATGTTGTCCGCCGTGGGCGCACCGAACAGCAGCGGCACGAGCGTGGTGGACGCGACGGACAACGCCATGAACAGCGCGCCGATCACCTTGAGCCGGAACACGGACAGCCCCTTGCGTCGGGCGCCGGGCCCGCCATCCGTCCCTTCGCCCGCCTCTTCGCCCGCCGCCTGCCGGCGCCGCCGTTCCATCTCGATCTCGTTCATCCTCGTCTCCGTTTCCGTTGCCGGCGAGCCTAAGCCGTCATACGCCCAGATAATCCAGCAGTCCAGCATAATCGGGCGCATCCGGCGACCCGTCCAGCGAGCGCACGGCGTGCGTGCTGGTCCGCGGCGCGCCGGGCGGCGATATCGCGGTGCGCATGTAGATGCCGTCGATGCCGGCGGCACGCGCCCCGATGATGTCCGACCGCTCGTCATTGCCCACCATGACCATGCGCGAGGCTTCGGCGCCGGCCCGCGCCATCGCGATGCGGTAGAGGGCGGGCGACGGCTTGCGCACGCCCTCCTCGCTGGAGATGACGATATGGTCGAACAGCGGCGTCAGCCCCAGCAGGTCGAGCTCCGGGCACGTGTAGGCCGATTGCGCGTTGCTCACCAGCACGACGCGCGCACCCGCCCGCCGCAGCACGGACAGTGTGTCCGCCGCGCCCGGGTAGAGACGCAGCAGGCTCGTGCTCGCACGCCGGAATGCCCATGCCAGATGCCGCGCCTCCCGGCCGAGCGCCGAATCGGGTGCGGCACCGGACGCGTCCCCGGTTGCGGCATAGACAGTGGCATCGGATGCCGCAGAGGCGCCGGCGGCGAGCGCGGCATAGACGGGCAGCAGATCGGGGTCGGCGCATTCGCCGTACGTCGCTACAGCCCGGGCGCGCAACGGCGCCGCCAGCGTGGTGAACCGCTCCCGCAATGCGGCGGCATGGGGGAAGGTCACGTCGCAATCGCGTGCCAACGCCTCTCGAAGCGCGTCCCAGGCGGCATCGGACGTCTCGTCGGTGCGGATGTCCACGAGCGTGCCGTACAGGTCGAAGCACACCGTACCGTAGCGCAGGCCGTCAGGGCCGCCGGGGCCGTCGGCCACGCCGCTCCCCCACCCGATCACGCGCGCCTCCACACGGTCAGGCTGAACGGCGGCAGGTGCAGCTCACGGTCCTGCGCCTCGGGCAGCGGCAGCGATTGCGACATCGGCAGCGATTGCGGCGCATCGACATCCGCACCGGCATCGGACACGCCGGCATCGGACGTGCCGTCATCGGAAGAGCCATCGAAACCGGAACCCTCGCCAGCCGCAACCCAATCGGCGTCGAACAGCGGGCCGGGGGCGAACCCGTCGGCGGCGCAGTAGACGCACCGCCAATCATCCGGGGCGATGCGCGTGACCTCGTCATACGGGGCCGGCTTCTCCAGGTCGACCGTGGATTGCAGGCGCGTCTCGGCGCACGGGTTGATCGCCACGCAATCGTCGCCCACGCGGAACACCACCACCTCGTCGCCGCGCGGTACCACCATGCGCGCGCCGCCGAAGTAGGCCGGGTTCGCGTGGCGCAGGCCGATGAGCGTCGCATAATGCGCCACGAGCGGAGCCAGGCGCCGGGCGCGGCGCCAATCGAGCCGGTTGAGCGGGGCGGGGCTGCAATACGAATCGGACACGCCGTGCTTGGTGCGCGCGAACTCCTCGCCGGACAGCAGGAACGGCACGCCCGCGGCCGTGAACACGATGCCGGCGGCCAGACGGTTCGCGCGCATCAGGTCCGCGCATCCCTCGCCGGCGGCCGCGTAATCGGCCTCCACGGGGAAACGACGCATGGCGGCGCACAGTTTGTCCCACAGGGTGAGGTCGTCATGGGCGGAGACGTATTGGGTGACCTGGCCCACGGACGCGGCCTCGTGCGGGGTGCCGCGCCACGCGTCCGCCGCGCGGCGGATGTCCTCGGCGAAATCGGCCGCCGCGCCGGTGAGATAACCCGGCTCCTTCTGGAAGAACACGTGGCCGCGGACCGCGTCGCGCGTGGCGTCGCAGAACGCGCCGATGCGCGGGCTCAGATACGGCATGCCGCGCTTGTCCGCGAGCACCACGCCGGCGCCCGGCTCAAGCGCGGTCTGGCGGGCGGACCACGGCTCGCCGTGCATGAGGATGGACGCGCCGCCGGGCAGCTGGTCAAGCGCGGTGCGGATGGCGTTCATCGTGTCCACGTCGAGCAGGCCCATGAGGTCGAACCGGAAGCCGTCCACATGGTATTCGCGCGCCCAGTAGACCACGGAGTCCACGATGTACCGGCGCATCATCGGATGCTCGGACGCCACGTCGTTCGTGCAGGCCGAGCCGTCCGCGAAGGAACCGTCCGCGCGGCGACGCAGGCAGTAGCCGGGGATCATGCGCTCGAACCAGTTGTCCGTGGAGAACATGTGGTTGTAGACCACGTCCATGATCACCTTGATGCCGGCGGCGTGCAGCGCCTGGATCATGCGCTTGCACTCTCTGATGCGCACCTCGCCGTGGAACGGGTCGGTGGAGTACGAGCCTTCGGGCACGTTGTAGTTGAGCGGGTCGTAGCCCCAGTTGAAGGGGCGGTCGGGGTTTTCACGTGAAACACGTTCGTCCACGGAGCCGTAATCGTAGAACGGCATGAGCTGCACTGCCGTGACGCCCAGGCGCTTGAGATACGCCACGCACGTGGGGAATCCGCCCGCGCCCGTGCCGTTGCCGTCCACGCCGTCCACACCGTCGCCGTCCACACACGTGTCGTCGTATGTGAACGCGAGGTACGTGCCGCGATGAGCCGCCGGCACTCCGCTGTGCGGATCGTTGCTGAAATCGCCGATGTGCGTCTCCCAGATGACAAGGTCATGGCTGGCGACATGCGGGCGCACGTCCTCCTCCCAACCGTCCGGGTCCGTGCGGCGCATGTCCACCACCATGCTGCGGCGGCCGTTCACGCCCGCCGCACGCGCCCACGGGTCGGCCGTACGGTTCGTGCGGCCGTCCGGAAAGCGCACGAGGTAGTCGTAGTACGCGCCGTGGCCCACGCCGTCCACGCGCACCACCCACGTGCCGTCCACTCCCGGCGTGAGCGCGTGTTCGGCGAACGGTTCGCCGGACTGCGGTTTCGCGTGTTGTGATTCCGGCTTTCCGGAGCCGGTCGTGCCGCAATAGGCCGCGAGCTGCGGTTCATCGTCCGAACCCGCGCCGAACAGGCGCAGCGTCACGCCCTCGGCGGACGGCGCCCACACGCGGAACGTGGTGCCTTCGGCGTCAGGCACGGCGCCGAGGTCGCCGCGCGAATAGACCGGGTAATCGGGGCACGGCATGCCCGGCTCGGCCGGTGTGCCCCGGACCGACGAGGCCCACGCCGGGGCATTGGGCGACGCACACGACGATGCTGGCTTCACCATTGAAGTCTCCTTTTTCTAACGGTTCCAACGGCCTGGTTGCTGGCGGCCGGCAGCAACGGCCCGGCATCCAACGACGGCACAACAGCACTCACGACAGCGGCGCCCGCCGAACAGCACGGTGGACGCCGCATAATATTCTCGATTGGATTGCAGCCGGGACGGCGATGGCAGCCGGCCCAGCAGGAACCGACTCGCGCTACGCGCGAGACCCAATCCTGCCTTCGCTCGGCTGCCGCCTCGCCCAGGCTGAGCCTACGGACAGCCCACCGGGCTGTCCGTAACGGCTCGCCTCCGGCCCCTGCAAGAACGGACTCGCGCTCCCGCGCGAGACCCAATCCTGCCTTCGCTCGGCTGCCGCCTCGCCCAGGCTGAGCCTACGGACAGCCCACCGGGCTGTCCGTAGGCTCAGCCCTTGACCGAACCGCTCATCGACTCCTGGTAGAAGCGCTGCATCACGATGAACAGGATGGCGATCGGAATGGAGATCACCACGGCGGCCGCGGCGAAGCGGGCGTACCAGTTCTGGATGTACTCCTTCTGCAGCATGAGCCACAAGCCCAAGGCCACGGTGTAGTTGGACTGCGTGCGGCAGATCACCTTCGCCATGACGAAGTCGAGCCACGGGGTCAGGAAGCCGATGATGGCCTGGTAGACGATCATGGGCTTGCAGATGGGGATGATGATCTTCGTGAACACCTGCAGACGGGTGCAGCCGTCGAGCAGCGCCGCCTCGTCGAGCGAGGTGGGAATCGTGTCCATGTAGCCCTTCATCACGTAGAAGCCCGCACCGGTGCCGGCCGAGTAGACGAGGATCAGCGCGATGATCGTCACGCCCTCGCCGGTCAGGCCCACGGCCTTGAGGATGAAGTAGATGGCGCTCACGGCCATGATGCCCGGGAACATGCCCAGGATGAGCACCACGTTCATGAACGTGCGGCGCGTGCGGAAGCGCAACCGGCTCATGCAGTACGCCACGGACAGCACGAACACGATCGAGATGAGGCACACGAAGCACGCCACGATGAACGTGTTCATGAACATCTTCGGGAAGTTGAGGACCGACTTGTCCGTGAACAGCGCCACGTAGTTGTCCAGCGAGAATTCGGTGGGGAAGAACGTCTTCGTATACGGCGCCGTGTTCTTGTTGAAGCTCTCCGCGAACACCCACACGATCGGGATGAGCCAGATGACCGCCATGACGGCGAGGAACAGGTGCGCCAAGACGTCGCCCAGGATGCGGCGCTTGCGGGAATCATGCATGAGGCTGTGGGATTCGGCCTTCTGCACGCCGCCGATCGCGGCGGATTCAGTGTGCTTGCTCACCGGAATGCCTCCTCGTTCTTGTAGGAACCGGAATTGCGGTAGGTCACCAGCGAGACCACCGCGAGGACGATGAACGTCATGATGCCGATCACCGCGCCGAGGTTGTAGTCGCCCTTATCCACCGTGAGCTTGTACAGCCAGGTGATGAGCAGGTCGGTCTTGCCTGCGGAGGCTCCGATCGGCGTCGGGTCGCCGCCGGACAGCAGGTAGATGACGTTGAAGTTGTTCACGTTGCCGGTGAACGTGGTGATGAGGTACGGGGTGAGCACGAAGATGATGTACGGCATCGTGATCTTCGTGAAGATCTGCCACCAGTTGGCGCCGTCGATCTTGGCCGCCTCATACAGGTCTGCGGGGATGTTCTGCAGGATGCCGGTGACCTGCATGATGGTGTACGGGATGCCGACCCACAGGTTGATGACGATGACCGTGACGCGCGCCCACGTGGCGTTCGTGAAGAACGGCAGCGCGGTGTCGATCCAACCCCATTCCATGAGCAGACGGTTCACGGCGCCGGTGGGCTGGAGCATGGTGCGCATCACCAGCAGCGACACGAACTGCGGCACGGCGATGGACATGGAGAAGCAGGCGCGCCAGAAGCCCTTGAACCGCGTGGTCTTGCGGTTGATGACCATCGCGAAGAACATGCCGAGGAAGAAGTTGAGGAACGTGGCGAAGAACGCCCACACCAGCGTCCAGACGAGCACGGAGACGAACAGCCCCGCGTTGACGGTGCCGCCGCTGTTGGAGAACACCTTGCCGAAGTTCTCGAAGCCCACCCAGTCGAACAGCACGAGATGGTTGTGGTCGTAGCTGGTGAACGCCATCGAGATCATGAAGATGAGCGGCAGCACGGTGAACACGAGGATGCCGAGCGTGGGCAGGAACATGAGCAGGTTCTGCGCCTTGCGGTCGGTGAGCGCCATGACGTCCTCGCGGATGCCGGGCGCGCGGCCCTGCTCCTTGGCGAGGCGTTCGGCCTGGTAGGCGCTGCGCAGCGAGAGCGTCCACAGGTAGACGAACGCCGCGATCGCCACCACGGTGCACACGCCGTACAGGAGGATGACCACGGAGTTGTCGCCCTTGGTGTACACCCAGAAGCCGTCCACGAGCACCTTGCCCTGCTTCTGGCTGCCCAGTCCGGGCAGCTTCGACAGGTAGTCGACGCCGCTGACGGCCATGAACGCGATGAACGCGATTTCCAGCGCGAGGAAGATCGCGCCCTTGACGAACTGCTTGCGTGCGAAGTTGCCGAGCCCGAAGACGACGGCGGACAGTTTCGTGAACACGTCGCCCTGGGTCAGCGCGTTGCGGACCGAATACGGCGACGGCGCCACGTAGTCCGCGCCCATCTTGCGACGGCGCTTCATCTCACGCGGGGAAAGGGTTGCCGATGTCATTGCACCCTACCGCCTCTCACAATGAATGGTTGGGAAAGAATGAATGGTTGGGAAAGAGAATGGGATTGGTCGGAGCCGGCGGCTCATGGCCCGGGCTCCCCGCCCGGGAATCCACGCCCGGCGGTTCCATGATGCGCTGCCCCACGGCAGGGCCCGGGCACCGTTGCGTCACCGCATGCCGCCCGGGCCCTGTCGTGAAGGAGGAGAAGGAAGTGAAGGAGTGAAGTGGTGTCCGGCGGCGGGGAGGAACTCCGCCGCCGGTTGTTGGTTTGGTTGTTGGATTGTCGGCTTGGCCGACCGGATTGTTTGGGGTTCGGCGTTTCAGCCGATTCCCGCGATGTCACCCGATCCGCCGGCCGATCGCGGCCGGCCGATCGCGATTCGGAGGAATCGAATCGGAAGGCCGCAATCGGGCTTTCGTCACTCGGCGTAGGAGCCGACGGACTTGACCCAGGCGTCGGTCTTCTCGGCGGCGTTGTCCGCGGTGACCTCCTTGTTGACGATGGCCTTGCCGAAGGTCTCGGCCGGGGTCCACCAGTCGTTCATGCCGGCCAGGCCGGACTGCAGGATGGCGGTGTTGGCCATGGCGTCCGACTGCGCCTTGGCGACGGCGTCATCGGCGGTGAGGTCGGAGAGGGACTTGTCGGTCGGGATGATGCCGCGGGTCTCGTAGTGCAGCTTCTGCGCCTCGGTGGAGCCGAGGTAGGCGGCGAACTGGGCGGCGGCCTTCGGGTTCTTGGCGTTCGGGTTGTACGCGGCGGCCTTGGTGGCGGCGAAGGACTTCATCTGCTTGGTCTGGCCGTTGACGGTGAAGGTGGGCAGCTGGGCCACGCCCATGTTGTCGCCCAAGGCCTCCTTGATGTTCTCGGCGGACCAGGAGCCGGAGAAGAAGGCGTCGGCGGTGCCGGCCTGGATCTCGGAGAGGCCGGAGTTGTCGGCGCTGTTGTGGAAGTTCGGGTTGGCGGCCATGTCCACCAGGTACTTGGTGATGTCCGTGGCGTCCTTCGGGAAGACCATGCCGGCGCTCTCGTCGTTGCCCTTCTCGCCGAAGAGGCTCAGGCCGTCGTAGAAGCCGCCGATGTACCAGGAATCGACCAGCGGGAAGGCCACGACGCCCTTGGAGAGCATGGTGTCCAGGCTCTTGACGTCATCGTCGGTGTACTTCGCCTTGTTGTAGTACATGAACCAGGTGTTGTCGGTGTAGGGCACGCCGTAGTACTTGCCGTCGGAGCCGGTGACGGAGTCGACCTCGAGGTCGCCGTTCTGTTCCTTGATCTGGGCGGCGGCGTCCGTGCCGAGCTCGCCGATGGCGCCGAGCTTAATGAGGGTGCCGAGCTGGTCGGAGGCGAACATGTAGACGTCCGCGGCGGCGGAGGGGTCGGTCTGGACCTGCTTGGAGGCGTCGCCTTCGGAGACGACGTCGTTCTTCCACGTGATCTTGTATTCGGGGTGGGCCTTCTCGAAGCCCTTCTCCACCTGGCTCAGCCAGGAGTTGTCGCCGTCCTGATCCTCCTGCGGGGCCCACACGCTCAGCGTGATGGCTCCGCCGTCCGAGGAGTCGCCCTCGGCGGCGTTGTCGGAACCGCAGGCGGCGAGCGGCAGCAGCATGGCGGTGGCGGCGGCAAGGCCGATGGCCTTCTTCCCGTTGATCATCATTGATCCGTTCCTTTCTCAATGCGGGTTGATGTCCAACTCCGGATGCTCACGTTTTCAGTGCGTTCTGAAAACACCGCGTTGCATACGTTCACATTTGGTTACTACTGGTTCAAAATGTTTCGTTTGCAACGCTGCGGAACATCGCTGATTGCAAGTGTAGCACAGTTTTTGCATACGTTGGCATATGATGGGAAGCAACAGCAGGCGCACATGCCACGCAATGGCGCGAAACCACACGAACACAGGAGTTTGCCATGACCGAACACACACGACACGCCCAATCGGACCACCCCGACGACACGCCGACGCGCACCCCGACCCGACACGCCGGACTGCAAACACCAGGCAGCAGCGACACAGCAACCGACGCCGACAGCACCAGCTGGGGCGGCAACAGCGTCGCCGACACCACCGGCACCACACCAGCTGGCGCCACGGCACACGATGCCGCCATCGACTCCAGTTCCGCGCCCTCCACTACCCGGCCGCAATGGCTGGACGACGCCTGCTTCTACGAGGTCTACCCGCAATCGTTCAACGACTCGAACGGCGACGGCATCGGCGACATCCCCGGCATCACCGCCAAGCTCGACTACATCCGCAGCCTCGGCTGCAACGCGCTGTGGATCAACCCCTGCTACGATTCGCCGTTCAAGGACGCCGGCTACGACGTGCGCGACTACACGAAGGTCGCGCCTCGCTACGGCACGAACGGCGACCTCATCGCCCTGTTCCGAGCGGCGCACGAGCGCGGCATGCACGTGCTGCTCGACCTCGTGCCCGGACACACCAGCGAGGAGCACGCCTGGTTCCAGGCCAGCGCACGGCCCGACCCCGCCGACCGCGTCATCGCCGACCGCGAATCGGCACAGTCCGGAACACGCGACGGCACGGACGAATCGGAAAACCGCATGGCGGCCGGAGACGATCGCGGCGCAGGCGTCGAACACGTCTCCGAACGCTACATCTGGACCGACTCGTGGATCGCGGGCGGCGACGGCCTGCCGTTCATCGGCGGCGAAACCGAGCGGGACGGCACCTACATCCTCAACTTCTTCAAATGCCAGCCGGCGCTCAACTACGGTTTCGCACACCCCAAATACCCGTGGCAGAAGCCGGCGCTCGGCCCGGACGCCCTCGCCACCTGCGAGGCGCTGCTCGACGTGATGCGCTTCTGGCTCTCCCGCGGCGCCGACGGCTTCCGCGTGGACATGGCGGACAGTCTCGTCAAGCATGACGACGACGGCAAGCCGTACACCATCCGCACATGGCGGTACCTGTTCTCGAAGATCCGCGCCGAATACCCACAGGCGGCGTTCGTCTCCGAATGGGGACGGCCGCACGAATCGATGCAGGCCGGATTCGACATGGACTTCTACCTCGATTGGCGTTGGAACGGCGAGCCGAACGGCTACAACATGCTGCTGCGCAACACGGACACGCCGCTCGTCCGCGAACGCGACGCCAGCTATTTCAACGCGGACTCCGGCACATCCATCGCGCCGTTCCTCGCACAATACGTGCCGCAGCTGCGCGACTGCGAGCGCGCGGGAGGACGGTTCGACCTCATCACCTGCAACCATGACACGCCCCGGCTCGCCCAGCGGCTCACCATGCGCGAGCTCAAGTTGGCGTACGGCATGCTGCTGACCATGCCGGGATGCCCGTTCATCTATTACGGCGACGAACTGGGCATGCGCTACCGGCCGCTGCCCACCAAGGAGGGCGGCTACACGCGCACCGGCAGCCGCACGCCCATGCAGTGGGATGCGGGCGAGCCGAATCTGGGGTTCTCCAAGGCCGATGCCGGCCTGCTGTATCTGCCGGTCGAAAGCGGTTCGCCCGCGCCGGGCGCCACCGGCGAACCGCAAGACGTCGACGGATCACGCGCCGACGGCATGCCAAACGCAGACGCCGGATCGTGGACCGCTGCCGAAACGGACACCGCGCCGGTGACGGCAGTCGGCGCCATGGCCGATCCGGATTCGCTGTGGCATTGGATCGAAGTCGTGCTACGGCTGCGCCACACCACACCCGCACTGGCATCCGGCGCCGGTTTCGAGGTGCTGCACGGCGAGGGGCGCCTGTTCGCCTACCGGCGCACGGCGATAGGCGCGTCCGGGAGCGCCTCATCCGGGAGCGTCGCTGGCTGCGGATGCGCATCCGCAGCCACCTGCCGCGCGTCCAGTGACGGCGCGTCGAATGGCGACGCGTCCAATGATCACGCAATCGGAGACTCCGGCGAACACGGCGCCGCCGATTGCGTCATCGTGGCGATGAACCCCGGACGGGACACGCTGCGGCTGCCTCTTGAGGGAGCGGACCGCGACCGTACGGTTCGCCTGTCCGTCGGCGACCCCTCGCTCGAAGCGAATGGGCTGGTCCTGCCGCCTCAATCCTTCGCGATGCTGGGCTAATTGCGTTATGAGGGGTACATTTCAGGTCTCGCAGCCCCGATGTACCCCACGTAACGCAGTTACCTGAAATCTCGTCCGACCCGAGACACCCGAAAGGAAGCAGCAGCAGACCCCGACCCGACACGCGATTCCATCCAGTTCCACCCCGTAATCCCACCCATGCAAAGGAGCATCTTATGCACAACCCTCAGCCCAATCACCGCGGCTTCGGCACCGCTGCCGACCCAGCAGACGACCCCACAGCCGGCGTCGCCCACAACGCCACAGACGGCACCGGCACGCCGGGGACCGGCACCGCCCACGCCGAACCGCCCGCAAGCGAATCGCCCGAACGCCTGACCCGACCACTCATCCGCCTTGCCAAGGCGAGCGGCGTGGCCACCTCGTACATCGACCAGCTCGGCACGTATGTGGAGATCGCCGACGACGTGCTCGTGGACGTGCTCGCCGCACTCGGCGTGGACGCCTCCAGCTCCGAGGCCATCGGCCGCGAGCTGGATGCCATCGCCGCGCGAGAAGCCGCGCAGGTGCTGCCGTCGAAGACCATCGTCGTCACCGTCGAGGAGACGGGCGGCGCGGGCACAGACAACGCGAACACGAACGACGTGGACACGAACACGGACGGCACGGACATCGCCGACGGGTCTGCGCGCACTATACCATGCATGCCGGCACAAGCCACCGACGAAGCCACGGCTCCGAAACCCCGGACGCCGGACCGCGCAACGGCATGCGCGTCCGCACGACGGCTCACCCCCTCCGTCATCCGCCTGCACTGCCCGGACGGCTTCCCGGATGGCTTCCCCGAAGGTGCGGAGCCGTCGGTCACCATCACACTCGAGGATGGTTCCGTGCTGCATGGCGACGCCGCCGACCTCATGCCGGATTTCAACAGCGCGGACCTGCTGCTGACCTTGCCCGCCGAACTGCCCATCGGCTACCACACGCTGCGCGTGGACCTGCCCGCCTGCCCGTCTTCGGCACCGGCTTCGAACACAAACAGGGGACCGAAGCGAGTCGGAGGCGATGATGGCGAATCCACGGCAGACGAACATGCCGCAGGAGATTGCGCCCGGAAGGCCACGAACGCCACGAACGCCGCCCAAGCCACGACGACGAACACGGCATGGGCCGCAACGGAGCACATGGCGGAAACCGCCACGCTCATTGTGGCGCCGAAGCGCATCCCCCTGCCCGAAGCCCTCGCGCAGCACCCGCGATGGGGGTGGATGACGCAGCTGTATTCGGTGCGGTCGGCCGAATCGTGGGGCGTGGGCGACTACGGCGACCTGCGCCGGCTCGCCGCGGACGCCGCCGAACGCTCCGGCGCCGATTTCATGCTCATCAATCCGGCGCATGCGGGCGCGCCCGTGCCGCCGCTGGAGCCTTCGCCCTATCTGCCCCAATCGCGTCGGTTCCTCAATGTCACGTACATCCGCCCGCAGGATATTCCCGAATACGCCCACGCGGCGGACGGCGCATCGGATGACAGCAGCGCAGCGGGCGACGTCACACCGGCCAACAGCCCGTCACCGGCCAACAGCAGCGCGCCGGCCGGCACGTCCCACAACAGCCTCCGGGCACGCGTGCGTGAGCTGCACGCGCTCGTGTCCCCGCGCAACGGCGATCCGGATCCGCTGAATCTCAACGCCTCATGGCAGGCGAAGCGCGAGGCGCTGCGGCTCATCTTCGAGTCGCCGCGCAGCCCCGAGCGCGAAGCGGCGTTCGAGGCGTTCAAGCGCCAGTCCGGCTCCGATCTGGACGCATTCGCCGCGTGGTGCGTGGCGTTCGAGGTGTGGGGCGCGCCGTGGGAGACCGATTCCTGGTTCCTGCATACCAATCGCGACTCGCCCGAGGTCAAGGCGCTCGTGGAGGAGCATCATGACCTGTTCGAGTTCAATCGTTGGCTGCAGTGGATCGCCGACGAACAGCTGACCGCCGCGCAGCGGGCCGCCAAGAGGGCCGGCATGGCGGTGGGTCTCATGCTGGATATGGCGGTGGGCGTGCACGCGCTGGGCGTGGACGCCTGGTGGAATCCGGAACGGTTCGCGGGACGCGGCGTCACTGTGGGCTGCCCGCCCGATTTCTACAACCAGCAAGGGCAGGATTGGGGCCAGCCGCCGTTCCATCCGCAGTATCTGGAGGAGACCGGCTACCGCGTGTACCGGGACATGGTGCATGCGATGTTCGCGCATGCGGGTGCTGTGCGCATCGACCACATCCTCGGCCTGTTCCGCCTGTGGTGGATTCCGCGCGGCAAGGGTGCGCGGGGCGGCGCGTACGTGGCGTACGACCATGAGGCGATGCTGGCGGTGCTGGCCGTGGAGGCGACGCGCGCGCATGGCGTGGTGGTCGGCGAGGATCTGGGCACAGTGCCCGATTACGTGCGTACGATTCTGGCCGAGCACGGCGTGTTCGGCACCGATGTGGAGTGGTTCTCCCGTGTGGACGATTCGCCGAATGCAGGCGACCCGTACAAGCCGCCCACCGAGTACCGACGTCAGGCATTGGCTTCGGTGACCACGCACGACCTGCCGCCCACGGCCGGGTATCTGGAGTTCGAGCACGTGCGTCTACACGAGCGGCTGCATCTGCTCGACGGGCCGGTAGAGGAGTTCGCCGCCTCGGCGTGGGCGGAACGGCGTGCGATGCTGGACCGGCTGGTCGAGGGCGGATGGCTTGCCGCCGCGACGGCCGATGCGGCCCAGCGGGACATGCCTCTGCACGAGCAGGAGGTGGTGGAGGCGATGCACGCGATGCTCACGGCCACGCCGTCGCTGCTGTTGCAGGCGGCGCTGGTGGACGGCACCGGCCAACACGCCTCGGTGAACCAGCCGGGCACCTCGGACCAGTATCCGAACTGGCGCATCCCGTTGACGGACGGTGAGGGGCGCGTGGTGACGACCGATGAGGTGTTCTCCACGCCGCGCGTGCTCTCGCTGGCCGCGGTGATGAACCGGCAGGGCTGAAACGGCGTCCGGGGCTCGAGGTGCGGGTTGGCTGGTTTGCGCCCGCCAACCCGCACCGTCCTGCGCCCCACACCCTGCACCCACCACCCCGTGCCCGGCACCCCACACCCGGCACCGGCACCGGCACCGGCACCATCGAATGCTATCGTTGTCATCAATGCCGAAACGGCATCATCCGCCACTCGAAGGCGTGTGGATGAGCACGGTGGATAAACGATGCGCGTAGACGGTGAGAACGGCGATCGCCAACGCCGATCGCCGCAGCCGATCCGCGAAGACGATCGACTGCCGCAATCGGACGCAGACGGAAAGGACTGTCACATGACCACGAACAACGAGCACGACGACTGGTGGAAGCAGGCCGTCGTCTATCAGGTGTACCCACGCAGCTTCAAGGACGTGAACGGCGACGGCTTGGGCGACATCGCCGGCGTGACCGAGAAGATGGGCTATCTCAAGGACCTCGGCGTGGACGCCGTGTGGCTTTCGCCCTTCTACCCCTCCGACCTCGCCGACGGCGGCTACGACGTCATCGACTACCGCAACGTCGACCCGCGCCTCGGCACCATGGACGACTTCGACGCGATGGTCGCCGCCGCGCACGCCGCCGGCATCAAGGTGATCGTCGACATCGTGCCCAACCACACGGCCGACAAGCACGTCTTCTTCCAGGAGGCCCTCGCCTCCGCCCCCGGCTCGCCCGCACGCGACCGCTACATCTTCCGCGAAGGCCGCGGCGAAAACGGAGAACTGCCCCCGAACGACTGGCAGTCCATGTTCGGCGGCCCCGCCTGGACCCGCGTGCCCGACGGCCAGTGGTACCTCCACCTGTTCGCCAAGGAGCAGCCGGACGTCAACTGGAACAATCCGGACATCCACGCCGAGTTCATCAAGACCCTGCGCTTCTGGGCCGACCACGGCACCGACGGCTTCCGCATCGACGTGGCGCACGGCCTCGCCAAGGACCTCGAATCCACGCCCCTCGCGGACATGGCCGCCAACGACGTGCAGAACCAGCTGTGCCACGACTTCACCAGCCCGCTGTGGGACCGTCGCGAAGTGCACGAAATCTACCGCGAGTGGCGCCGCGAGGTGTTCGACCGCTACAATCCGCCGCGCTTCGCCGTCGCCGAGGCGTGGGTCGTGAACGAGCACCAGCACCTGTACGCCTCCACCGACGAGCTCGGCCAGTGCTTCAACTTCGACTTCGCGAAGGCCAGCTGGCTGCCCGAGGAGTTCCGTGCGGCCATCGAAGGCGGCATCGAGGCGGCCGCGGCCACGCACGGCTCGACCACCACGTGGGTGATGAACAATCACGACGTGCCGCGCAGCCCCACCCGCTACGGCCTGCCGCAGATCCCGAACGCACCGTACCACCAGCTCGCGCACGACTGGCTCATGCGCGACGGTTCCACGTACGTCGAGGACCGCGAGCTCGGCACACGCCGCGCCCGCGCCGCCGCGCTCATGGAGCTCGCGCTGCCCGGCGGCGTCTACGTCTACCAGGGCGAGGAGCTCGGCCTGTTCGAGGTCGCGGACATCCCGTGGGATCGTCTCGAGGACCCGACCGCGTTCAACACGCGCCGCGCCGCCACCGACAAGGGCCGCGACGGCTGCCGCGTCCCGCTGCCGTGGACCGCCGGCGAGGGCGAGGCGCGCCCGGCCGCGTGGAGCGACCGTTTCGCCGACGGCACGTCGTTCGGATTCTCGCCGGACGCGAAGGCCGACGGCACGCCCGCCGACGCCCCGCACCTGCCGCAGCCGTTGTGGTTCAAGGACTTCGCGGCGGACGTCGAGGAGCGCGACGCGTCTTCGATGCTCACGCTCTACCGCCGCGCGCTCGCCCTGCGCGCCACGCTGCTCACCGCCACCGGCGACACGTCCACGTTCGACTGGGTGGACATGGGCGCGGACGTCATCGCCTACCGCCGCCCCGCCGCCGCTGACGGCACGACCGACGCCGCGGCCACCGACGCCGCGCGCACGCTCACCGCCGTCACCAACTTCGGCGCCGCGCCCGTCGCGCTGCCCGAAGGCGACGTCGTGCTCGCCTCCGCCGCGCTCACCGACGACGGCCTCCTGCCGCAGGACGCGAGCGCCTGGGTGCTGCGCTGATATCCCGCTGTGGGACGCACGGCCACGCCCTGCGCCCCACAGCCCACAGCGATACCCGACACCCCCAACGCCCGCCTGCGCAGGCACGATACCGGCCCTTGGCATAAACACGATTCCCAGCTTGTCTGCGGTAAGGTGGAACGCATGAGCAGCAGCATCCAGGATGTCGCCAAAGCGGCCGGCGTCTCCATCTCCACAGTGTCGCGATCGTTCACCCGCCCCGACCTGGTGTCGGCGAAAACGCGCGAACGCGTGCTTCGCCTCGCCGACGAACTCAACTTCTCACTGTCGCGTTCCGCCGCCGCCCTCAAATCCGGCCGTTCCCTGCGCATCGCCGTGCTGATGAGCGGCCACCTGCGCATGTGGTTCACCGCCTCCGTGATCGAAGGCCTCAACGACGTGTTCCACGCGCAAGGCTACGACATCTCCATCTTCCAGATCTCCAGCGCCGAGGAGCGCCGCGAATTCTTCGCCATGCTGCCGGTCCGCCGCAACGCGGATGCCGTCATCGTCGTCTCGTTCGACATCGACGCCGCCGAAACCGCCCAACTCGCCTCGATCGGCGTGCCGATCATCGGCGTCAACTCCGTCGCCGACGCGGAACAGCACGGGTTCGCCGCATCCGTCACCATCGACGACGGCCAAGGCGCGACGCTCGCCGCACGGCACCTGCTCACGCTCGGACATCACGACATCGCATACATCACCACGTCACGCGACGTCTCACTCCACTTCTCCGTACGCGGCCGCTTCGACGTGTTCATGGACTACTGCACGCGCAAAGGCGTCACACCGCACGCCATCGAATGTCAGGTGGACGACGACGGCCACTACGAAATCGGCGACGTCGTCACGCAGCTGATGAGTCTCGACACGATGCCCACCGCCATCGCCTGCCAGGAGGACGGCATCGCCCTGCCGCTCATCTTCCAGCTCGAACGCAACGGATTCACCGTTCCCGGCGACGTATCCGTCATCGGCTACGACGACAGCTTCTACGCCGACGACATCGGACTGACGACGATCCGGCAGGATCCGATCGAAACGGCGCACATCGCCGCGCACATGACGCTCGACCTCATCAACGGCAACAACAAGGACCACCAGTTCCGCACGTTGTCCGCGCAACTGGTGGTCCGCTCCAGCACCGGCAAACCGGCGACGACGGTGCAGTAGCCGAACCGTCGCGCCGGTGACAGCCGTCAGACAATCGTCAACAGTTCCAACGTTCGATGACGTTGTCCCCCTTGTACTTGCTGAGCACACAGTAGTGCGCGGTGTCGAGGCGGAGGAGACGCGCGAACCGCGGCTCCACGCCGAGCCACTGCGACGTCAGGATGCGCAGGATGTGCGCGTGCGCGACGAACAGCACGTTATGACCGGACTCCAGCATCGGCAACACCGCGTCGATGGCGCCGCGCGCTCGCGCCGCGGCCTCCTCGACGGTCTCGCCGGGCCCCTCGTGCACCGGCACCTGCCGCCCGTCCGGCAGCGTCTCCGTCCAATCGCCCTGCATCGACTCCGGCAACGACCGCGGACCGTCACGCCACACGTCCCACTGGAATCCGGCCATATCGCTGATCTGCTGACGCGTGCGCCCCTCGGCGCTGCCGTAATCCCACTCGGCGATGCCGTCCAACGTGCCGGGATGCTCGAAACCGGCCAGCACGGCCGTTTCGTGCGCACGGATCAGTGGACTGGAGAACACGCATCCCTCGTCGAATCCGCTCGGGAACGCGGCGCGCAGACGCGCTCCCGCGTCCCTCGCCTGCTGCCTGCCGGTCTCGGTCAACGGAATGTCGGTACGTCCGGTGTGCTGCCCTGACTGGCTCCACGCGGTCTGCCCGTGACGCAGCAGCACCAAGTAGCCGGCACCGCCGCGGGATGCGTCGACGGCCACGGTGCCGTCCGATTGTTGATTGCTCATAGCCCCCACTGTAACCCCAGACCGGCCGCGACTCCACTTCATGACCACATGATTCGCGCGGACGCAGCGTTGGAGATTGTGGGGTGACCGCGTGAGGCGCACAGGCATACGGACGCACGTGGTACGGCTAGACTGTGGCATATGAGTGAGGCAAAGCATCGTAATACCGTATCCTCGGCCGACCGCACCGTCGAAGCCCTCCATCAGGTCGACGCGAAAGTGAACGCGTTACGCGACCAGCGTCTCAACGATCCGGATACGCTCGGCGACAAACTGCTCAAATGGGCGGTGCCGTCGCTCGTCGGTCTCATCGGCGGCAAACTGTTCCAATACGTGTGGGACCGCGGCATCTCACGGCGCAACGTGCGCCGCGGACTCGCCGCCGACGCGCCGCAGGGCATGGCGGCGAGTCTCGCGTTCGCGGCGGCCTCCGCGGCCGTCGGCGCGGTCATCGGGCAACTGTCCGACCGCGGATCGCAGGCGTTCGTCGAGCGCAGGCACCGTCGCCGCAGGCGGTGACGTGCGCGAAAGCGACGCACGCACTGACGCGTGTAACTGACGCACACGCCACTCACGCACACGTCACTCACACACGTGTCAACTGCACACGCCGCGGGCGGGCACGGACGTTCGCTCTCGTGCAGGCACTGACGCACACGCCGATGTACGCGGACAGCGCAAGCCCGGGCACGATTTGGGCAGCGCCAGAACGACAATGGTCGTATGGTTACCAATACGACTATCGAAACCCTGTTGAACCGCCGTTCGATTCGCGCCTTCAAGGACGAGGCGATCGACGATGACACCCGCGCGACGCTCGAAACCGTCGCACAGCACGCCGCTTCCAGCCAATATCTCAACGACTGGTCCGCGATTCGCATCACCGACCCCGAGCGCAAGGCGAAATTCGCCGAAATCGGCCGTCAACCGTATATCGCGCAGGCGCCGCTGCTGTACCTGTTCATCATCGACGAGCACCGCAACGCGCGTATCGCCGCGCGGAAAGGCGTGGACGCGCACTCGGACGCATGGATGCTGACCTCCAGCTACCGTTTCACGCAAGCACAGAATGATGCCGTGCTCGCGCTGCACGCGATGGAAACCGCCGCGTACTCGCTGGGGCTCGGCTGCGTAATCCTCGGCTCCGTGCTCAACGACATCGACGCGCTGATCGACGTGTGCGAGCTGCCGGAATTCACCTACCCGGTGCTGGCGATCGCGATCGGCAAGCCCGATCAGGATCCTGCGGTGAAGCCGCGCATGCCGCGGTCGATGCAGTTCTTCGAGAACACGTATCCGAAGGACGGCGACGATGCCGGCGATGATGTGGTGCTGGCCGGCCTGGACGAGTTCGACGAGGCCGTGCACCAGTATTACGATCTGCGCAACACCGACCGTCCGGTCGATGCGTTCAGTGATCAGATCGCGAAGGTCGGCGTGCAGAGCGTAGCCGGTAAGGAACTGTTGCCGCGTGCCGCTGCGCAGGGGTTTTGTTTGGATTGTTGATTGCGGGTCCGTTGGTCCGGTCCGTTGTCGGCTTGGCACCGGTCTTTTCCGCGGTCCATGTGCGATCGCCATGGTTCGCGGGGAGGGGCTGGTGCCGGGTCGCGGCCGGGTCCGGGTCGTGTGCGGGGCGTCTGCCGGCCGCGTTGCGGATACGGGAGGGGTCTCCCGGACCGGTGTGCGTGGGGTCTCCCGCATGCATGCGATCGTGCGCGTGGATGACGGGAAGGCCCCGGGGGCGTCGTCGTTCCGTCGGGTTCGCGTGGGGTTTCCCGTTTGGGTGTTGATATGGGAAG
>NZ_BCFK01000073.1 GCF_001417815.1 Bifidobacterium aesculapii | reverse complement strand
CGAACTGGAATACGCGACGATGCGGTGGGTGGCGTGGTACAACTCGAAACGACTGCACGCCTCACTGGGCTACAGGACACCACAGGACGTGGAGAACGAGTACTATAGACAACAAGCGGCACAAGCCGTCTCACAGTAGAGGCGGAACAAAAACCAGGCCACTTCAATGCATAAGCGTCAGCACGACGAGACAAACCGACGCATTGGAATGACGCACCGGCGCCCGCGACATCAATGCTCCGACGAATCGAACCTCGATCAGCCTGCAACGAACCACTGGGAGCAAGGATGCATGAGCGAGCGCATCGCCAACGCGAACGTGGCCGCAGTCTGCACGGCAGCGAACCGTGATGATGTAACGACACTCACAGTGGCGCACGGGAACGGTCACAGTACGCTGGTGGATGGTTACATCTCACAACGGAGGGGACGCCATGGGCGACGAGGCGATATACAACACGAATGATTCCAATCATCCGGATTCGGACATGGAAGCGGCGCTTGAGGGCATGATCGCGAAACACGCGCATGATTTCGAGGACACGGACCCCACGGGCACCTCGGACACGCGGGGCACCATACACGATCCGAACGCCCCGACCTTCGACGTGAACCAATTCCTCGCGGGACTCGACGCGATCTTCGACGCGCATGACGCCGCCACGAAGGCGGGGCCATACCTCCAACAGGCCGCCATCGACGCGGAGAACGCCGGCGACGAGGCCGGTCTGCTCACCGTGCTCAACGAGACGATGGGCTTCTACCGCTCGCAGGGCCTTCACAAGGAGAACCAGTGGATCGTGCAGCGCGCCATCGAACTCGCCCTGCACATGGGGCTGGAAGGCTCCGAAGCTTGGGCGACGACGCTCATCAACTGCGCGACGGCGATGCGCGCCGCGAAACACTACGACCAGTCGGAGGACCTGTACCAGCAGGCGTTGGCATGCGCGGAGAGGACCTTCGACCCGAAGGACCGTCGTCTCGCCGCCCTGCACAACAATCTGTCGATGCTGTACAGCGAGACGAACCGCACGCCCAAGGCGGAGCAGGAACTGCGCGAGGCGCTGCGCATCATGGAATCGTCGAGCGTGAACCCGGACGAGGACATCGATGTGGCGTCGTCGCACACGAATCTCGCGCTGGTGCTGCTCGAGGAGGGCAAACTGGAGGGCGCGGACTGGCACGCCGAAAAGGCGCTGGAGATCTACGCGGCCGGGCATCTGGAGCACTCCGCGCATTTCGCGTCCGCACTGGCCGGGCTCGCGCAGGTGCGCTACGCCGAGCACCGCTACGGCGACGCGGCCGCGCACTATCGCCGCGCGTTGGCCGTGATCGAGGAGTGCTACGGCAGAAACACCGATTACTACCGCGTGACCGCGGCGAACCTCGCCGAAGCGGAACGCAAGGCCGGCGACGATACCACGGTCCGCGCCTCATCCGACGCGTCCACTCCGTCCTCCTCATCCGACGCAACCGCACCATCCGACCATAGTGCGACAGGCGAGGCGGCCACCGATCGTGGCATCGCCGGCACCGCGCCACGCACTCACGCCGCCGGCGATGCGGCTCCGGCCCACACGCTTTCCGGACTCAAACTGGCGAAGGCATATTGGGAGGAGGTCGGCAGGCCGATGATCGAGGCGAAATACCCCGAGTACGTGGGGCGAATCGCCGTCGGTCTCGTCGGGCACGGTTCGGAATGCTACGGGTTCGACGACGGTTACTCGCACGACCATGATTTCGGCCCGCGTTTCTGCCTGTGGCTCACGGACGAGGATTATGCGGCGATCGGCGCGCGACTGCAGGCCGACTACGACGCGCTTCCCCGCGATTTCCGCGGGTTCGTGCGCCCATCCGCGGATGCGGACGAGCCGACGACGCACATCGCGACGGGCAGTGCGTCAAACGTTGCATCCGGTGTCTCCGCCGTCGCACCACACGGCACCTCCAGTGTTTCACACGATGTTTCACGCAATGGCAAGACCGTTTCACGCAATGTTTCACGAGAAGACGGTGACGCCAACGCCGCTGTCAAAGCCGATGCCGACGGCGACACCGCATCCGACACGGCCGCGTCACCGCTCACGCCACGCGCGCAGGGCGCATTCCGGCGCGACGGCGTGTTCCGCATCGGCGATTTCTTCGAGTCCCTGACCGGATACCGCAAGGCTCCCGCGCAGGACGCGCCGCACGAATGGATGATGCTGGACGAAGCCACCCTCGCCACGGCCACGAACGGCCAGGTGTTCGCCGACCCGCTCGGCGCGTTCTCGAAGACCCGTCAAGGGTTCAAGGACATGCCCGAGGACGTGCGTCTCGCACTGATCTCGAAGCGGCTCGGCATGATCGCACAGGCGGGCCAGTACAATCTGCCGCGCAGTCTCAAACGCGGCGACGCGGCGGCGGCATGGCTGTCCATCAGCGAGTTCGCGAACGCCGCGTCCTCGCTCGTGTTCCTCATCAACAAGCCGATGATCGCCGGGTACGCGCCGTACTACAAGTGGCGGTTCGCGGCGCTGCGCAAGCTGTCCGGCGGGATGTTCGCCCGTCTGGGCGACGTGTGTGGCGAGTTGGAGACGGTGATGCGCCTCGCCTCCGCCGCCTGCTATGGCGGCGCGGGCTTCGGCGAGGGAGGCAAGGGCTCCGCGCCCGCGGCCGACGCGATCGAACGGGCGGTGGAGCATGTGGCGGCCTCCGTGGTCAAGGAGCTCGCACGCGAAGGCCTCACCCGTTCGGACGAGACCTTCCTGGAATGGCAGCGACCGTACGTCGAGGAGCACATCGTCTCCTCCGCCCCCTGCCTGCACAGCCTGTGACCGGCATGCCATGTCGCGCGTCGCCCGCGCGACATGGCATGAAACCGGCTCAAGACACATTGAATGCATCGAACACATCGAGCCGCACTACAACACCTACGACAAAGGAGACCCACGTGAACGCCGAATCCACCGATCTCACCGCCCTGCGCGAGCGGATCGTGCGGCATGAGTGGAACCAGTTCCAGCGCACGAACAACGAGGGAGGCCGCGCCGCATGCCAAGGCAACTGGCCGGTGTTCCACCAGATGCGACTCGCCCAGTTCCTCACCTGGGATCGGCCGCTGCTCGAATCGTATGCCGCGGACCTTGATGCCGCCGACCATATCGGGCGCAATCTCGTCACGGAAAAGTACGGGCGCATGATGGTGTCCACCGCGCCGATCGAGTATGCGCGCACCATCGAACCGTACATCCCGCGTCTCGATGCCGACCGCATCGCGCGTCAGGAGCATGTCATCGCCGTGCAGGTCGCGTGGGCGCGCGACTTCCGCGCGCGCTGGCCGCGGCTCGGCGAGGCGATGCGCGTGCTCACCACCGCCGAGGACACGCCTGCGGCCACCTCGTTCGAAACGTATCTGCGCGGCGAGCTCGGCACGTACTCGGATGCGACGTTCGCCCTGTACGAGGCGATGATCGAACACCGGAAGGCGAACGACGCCACCGCCCATTCCCCCCGCAACATCACCGAGGAGACGCTGCTGCACACGGTACGTCTCGGCGGATTCGCCGGCCTTGACGAGGCCGAGGCCGCCCAGGCCGGGTGACACGGGCCGTTCCCGCAACGGATATGGGTCGTACGGACAGGTTGCGACGCAGTTGCGATGCGATTGCCGACCATGTAGCGGATTGTCGGGTTACGAGGGGTACATTGGAGCCTCTGAAAAGACCCATCTGGCTTACAAGGGGTGCCAAGCACGGTCAAAACCGGGTAGAACACGCGTTATGCCACCGTTCATACTCGAAATACCCCGAGCGAGGCACCCCTTATAGCGCAGATAGATGTCCGTGACCGAGCGAATCAACCCCTTGAAACGTAGATAGGCCGCAAACAAGTCGCAGACGGATCGCAGACCAAGGTGCAGACCATATGCAGACAGGTCGCAGACGCACGATGACCATACGGCAGGCCATGACCCGTGAGAACGTCAGGCCCTGACGTCACAGCCTACAGCGAGAACAAGCCCCAGAAGGCCATGACCACCAGCGCGAGCAGCATGCCGGTAAGCGCGACCAGCGCGACCAGCCAGTGCCACCGCCCGACGATCCACGTGGAATGCGGCTCCGTACCCACGCCATACGCGGACACGCCACGGCGGCCGGCGCCCCGACCCGCCTGCCATGACTCCGCTTCCGGGTATATGCCATGCGCGATATAGGCGCGTCGGATGCGCCACGCATGCCATAACCGCACGATGAGCCACGCGCACAGCACGGCACTGGCGACGCCGCCGCATCGCAGCATCGCGAATCCGGCCTGCAGAAGGCCCGGCGCCTGCCACACATTCAGCGCGTTCACGCCCACATAGGAGAGGTATGCGGCGATGGCGAGCAGTGTGAACACGGCCATGCCTACACCCCAGCCGATAATGCGGCGGAGGGCGCGCGAATAGCCGATGTTGCGCAGGAACGCGCGGCTGGTGCCCGGCCATGCCTCGGTCGTGTCCGCAGCCGCGCCACCACGCCCATCAGGTTCGTCGCGCCCGGCCCGTTTCCGCCCGACGGCGGGGAACCGCGCGCGCAATCCTCCGGCCACGTGCGAGGCGCCACGCGCGACGCGTGCGGCGAGACGGCGGCGACGCGCGAGTTCGGCGACGCCGAATCCCGCCGATCCGACGGCCGCGATCGCGAAGCATGCGAGTGCGGCGACGGTGAGGCCGGCGAGCGCGCCGAGCGACCCGATGATGCCGGAAGCGGTGCTGCGCGGCGCGGCGTACTGCTGGTGCGGCACAGCGCCGGCGATCTTCGGCGTGGCCCAGCCGTCGGCCCGTGTTCCCGCGGCGATGGCGTTGACCCAGTCGGCGAGGTCGCGCGTGTAGCCGTCGGCGAGCGGCAGTCCGGGGGCGAACAGTCCCTGGCCGGCGCGCATCTGATGGTTGGCGGCGTAGTAGCGGACAGTGACGTTGCGGTTGCCGCGGCGTGCGGCGTCGTCGATGATGGTGCGCGCGCCTTGTTCGATGGGCATGGCGGTGTCGTAGGTGCCGTAGTTGACGAGCAGCGGCATGGTGAGCGAGGCGCGGGCGGTGTCGGCGTCGAAATCGGCGTAGGCCAGGTCGAACGGCGCGAAGTCGAGCGAGAGCAGTTTGGCGAGGTCTTTGACGACGGGCGTGGGTGCGCCGGCCTGGCGCACGTAGGCGCTCACCGCCATGGCCATCTGTTCGCGGCCTTTGTACACGGGTGCGGAGGTGAGAATCGCGAAGGCCACGTCGCGGCGTTGCGAGGTCATGAGCATGCTGATCCAGGTGCCTTCGGATTCGGCGTACAGTCCGGTGCGTGCCGGGTCGACGCCGGGGATGAGCGTGAGCAGGTCGTATGCGGTGCCGTAGTCGTGCGCGAATCGCGGGTAGTCGCGGTGGAGCGGCGTGTAGCCGTCGGTGCGTTTCGCGGGGACGAGCGTGACGATGCCGGCGGAGCTCATCGCGTTCGCGATGTCGCCGAAATCTTCGTCGCTGCCGGTGCCGGAGCCGTGTACGAACAGGCATGCGGGGCGGCGTCCGGGCGCGCCGACGGGTTCGCGCAGGATGGCGGGTACGCTGGTGCCGTCGTCGAGGTGGATGGCGAGTTCGCGGGTGCGCGTGCGGTAGGCGCCTTGGTGTTCGGTGATGGACGTGCGTGAGGCGATGGCGGTGTCCGATGCGGCGACGGCGATGTGGTCACGGTAGGGTTCGGGCTGCCAGCGCGGCATCATGAGCTGGCCGAGCGTGGCGAGGATGACGAGCAGTATGATGGCCGCCGCCGCGACCTGTGCCGTGATACGCCACCTGATCATCCACCGCTCCTTCGGCTCCGATTTTCGGTTCCGTTTTCGGTTCCGGCGTCCGCCGTCTCCACTGTAGCGCCCGGCGCGACGCCGGGGTACCCGTGCGCACACGATACCCGTGTGGGAATCGTGTGCGCACGGGGGTTTCGTCATCCGGCGGATGACGTGCCGTGCGGCTGGTGCGCGGTCACCTGGACGGGTCACCGCGCGGAGTCGCCGCGCAGCCTACTCATGCGGCTCGCCGGTGCGTCGTCTCGCGCCGGCCACGGCTTTGGCGACGGCCCAGACGATGGCGACGACGACGCACGCCACGCCGATACCCCCGACGGCCAGGGCGCTGACGGCCTGCGGGTTCAAGCCGACCAGCCACATCGTGACGTTGGGGAACCACAGTCCGAGGACGAGACCGACAAGGCCGACGATGACGCCGGCAAGCCCGAGCAGGATGGTCGGCAGGCTGGGCCCGGTGGGGCGGATCGGTTCGGGCGAAATCGGTCGGGCACCGCCCTGCGGGGCGGAGACGGGGCCGGGCGCGGTCGGCGTGGTGCCCGCGGCATTGTGCGGGGTGCCCGCGATATTGTGCGGCGCGGCCGCAGGCGCGGCGGACGGGTAATCGTGGCCGCCGGACCGCGCGCCCGGCTTGGCGGCGGATGCCGTCTCGCCTGTGGATGCCGCTGTGTCCGTGGATGCCGTTGCGCCGCCTTCGTCCGTCTTGCCGTCGTTTGGCGCACGCTTCGCTTCTGGCGCGGCGGCGTTCGCGATCGGCGCGGCGATCGGCTTGTCGAGCACCTGCTCGGTCGGCGGCGCCGTTTCGGGTTTGGCGTCCGCGGGGGCCGCCATCGCCTGCGTGTCGACGATGTCCTGCAGGGAGCGGTTGAGGTCGGGCTTGAAGCCCTTGTCGTCGTCAGTCATCGGAGTGCTCCTTCTTGTCGTTCCGGCTGCTGTTCTGTTCGCCGCCGGAGGTTCCTGCGTCGTCGGTTCCGACCTCCGGAGCCGGCTTATCGCCGTTCTGCACCTCATAGTGGCGTTTGGTGGTGAGTTCGACCGATGCGAGGTCGTTCTTCGTGACCTGCCGGACGAACTCCGTATAGCTGGGCAGCAGCGTTTCGGAGGCGTAGCGCACGGTCACCTTGCCGGAGACGCCGGAGACGTAGTTGACGAGGAACGAGCTTTCGTCGGTGACGCCGTTGCCCTGCCAGTCGTAGTTGCTCGGATTGTAGGCGTCGGATTTCATCATACTGTCGTCGCGGTATTCATGCCCGGCGAACGGCACGTGCGCCACCTCGCCGTTGCCGCGTACGAGCGACCCGTACCCGCCGAGATTGTCGGACTGCGAGAAGACGAAACCGCCGGAACCGAACGCGTACGGGCAGCCGTCCGGCAACGTGACGTACACGTGCGCGTTGTCGACGGACAGGTTGATCTGGCCGGCCGGGCATCCGGATTTGTACTTGTTCGCCTGCTTTCCGTCGTACGCCCAGTTGGCGTATTTGCTCAGGTCGATGTTGGCGATGCTCATGTCGTAGTCGTCGCCGCGGAAGTGCACGCCTTGTTCGAGCCGGCGGAACGTCTGCGGGCTGGAATCCGAAACCCAGTAGCTCATGTTCGGGTTGATGCCCGAATCGATGCTATAGGGTTCCGAGAAGTAGTCCACGGTGGAGTTCTTGTCGATGCGCGCCTGCAGGGAGATCGTGCCGTTCGCGTTCTCGGATTCGTGGTTGCCGGTCCGCGCCGAAAGGCTCACTTCGGCGTATCCGTCACGGCTCGTATCCATGTCGCGGTTCACGTAGCCGATGCTTGCGGTGGTGAGGATCATGCAGCATGCGGTGAATCCGGCGATCAGCGAGATCGGGATCAGACCGCCCGCGCGCCGCCCGATGGCGCCGAGGATGATGAGCAGCACGCCCATCGCGACGCACACCGCTCCGATCCAAATCGTCATCGCGGTGACGGTGGTGACGATGCCCATGCCGCCGCCGAAGTATGCGCCGCCCACGTTCCAGGCCACGCCGGCGCCGGAGATCAGCGTGATGCCGATGACGAGCAGCACAAGGAAGGGGCCGGCCGGCTTGCGGCGGGCGCGTCGGGGAACCGGCGCGGCGGCGGGCGCCGGCGACGGTTCGGGCATGGCGTATGCGGGTCCGGGGTATGCGGGGCCGGCGGCCATCGGAAAGGGTTGCGGCGCACCGGGGACAGCGGAACCGGCGGGACCGGCGGGATTATATGAGCCGAAAGGAGGCACCGGCCCCGCGTACGGCGGCAGCGGGCCGCCGCCCGGCGTGCCGTTCGCCGCTGCCGGGCCGGAGTACGGCGCAGCGGGGCCACCGTATGGACCGTTCGAACCACCGAATGATGCGCCAGGGCCACCAAATGCACCCGGCCCGCCGGGAGCGTTCGGATCACCGGAAACGTCCGGACCACCGGGGACGTTCGGTCCTCCGGGGACGTTCGGCCCACCGGAAACACCACCGGGCACGTTCGGACCACCGGCGCCTCCGGGCGCGTTCGGCGCGTACGGTCCGCCCGGCCCCTGACGGCGGTACCCGTACCCGTAACCGTGCTGCTGGCGCACGCTTTTCTGACATATCGCCCACAGCGCCACCGCAGCGACGCCGATCGCCACCCAGCCGGCACCGACCATGAGCACCGCGACCGCCAGCAGCGCGAACGCGCCGAGACAGCTCCAATCCCACCGTCCGGCGAGGAGTTCCTCGGCGAGGATGCGCCCGTCACGCGCGTCCGGCAGCAGGAGCCAGGCGAACGCGTACAGGGCCGCGCCGAAACCGAAGACGAATGTGAAGACGATCATCAGCGCCCTCACCAATGTGGGGCTCCAACCGAGCCGCGCGGCGATGCCGCTGCACACGCCGGCGGCCCACCGGTCGTCGCCACGGACCACGCCGCTGGAGCGGAACCAGGCGAATACCTTGCCTGCCATCTTGTTGTTGTCGTTCATGCCTCCATTACATCAGCAGCCCGCTTGCACGGCCGTCGGGGAAACCCCTGATTCTTCCCTGAACCCCGGCTCAACGCCCCCATTCGCACTCCCTGAGAGGGCACAATAGAAGGCATGACCCCGCCCACCAACCGGCCCGCGAACCCCACGCCACAGACGCCAGCACCACAGCCACCCGCATCACAGACGTCCACTCCACAACCACCCGCATCACAGGCACCCATGTGGCCGCAGCCCGCCACCCAGCCGCGCTACCCCCTCCAGCCGCTCCACCCCGCGAAACTGCCGCTGATGCGCCCGAGGCGGGGCCGCTGGCTCGTCGGCGTGTGCCGCGGCGTCGCCCTGCATCTGGGCGTATCGGTCGTATGGGTGCGGCTCGTGTTCGTCGCGCTCGTCTTTCTGTGGGGCGCGGGCCTCGCCGCCTACCTGTTCCTGTGGATGTTCGTGCCGGCCGGCGACCCGGTCGCGGCCGCCGCGGCGCAGGCGCGGAACGTATCGGCCGCGCAGGCGCCACTCGCAGCCGGCAACCGCGACATGCGCACCGGCCGCACACGCGCGGAAGCTGCCTCCGCGGCGATGACCGGCACCAACGAGGGCGCGGTCGCGGCGATACGCAACGCGCCGAAACCCGCTCTGGTCGCGATCGTCGGCGTCGCGTTCATCACGATGGGCATCGTCCTCGGCGGCACGAATCATGGCGAACTCATCGTGCCGCTCATTCTCGTCACCGTCGGACTGCTCGTCGCATGGTCGCGCGCCGATGCGAGACACGGGCCGATCCCGTCGATGATCATCGGGCTCATCCTGATCTTCCTCGCCTACGTGACGTACGTCATCAACGTCATGTATTCGGAACTCGCGTTCCCGCCGCGCATCATCGTCGCCGGATTCCTCATGCTCGCCGCCGTCGTGCTCGCCATCCTGCCGTGGGCGGGCGCGACGCTGCGCACCCTGACCGCCGAACGCGCGATGAAGGAGCGCGAGGAGGAGCGCGCCGACATGACCGCCCATCTGCACGACGGCGTGTTGCAGACGCTCGCGCTCATCCAGCTGCACAGCGCCGAACCGGACACGGTGTTCACGCTCGCGCGCGGGCAGGAGCGCGAGCTGCGCGAATGGCTGTATCAGGAACGTGTCGCGTCGGACCGTTCCGTGAACGCCGGACTGAAGGCCATCGCCGCCGAAGTCGAGGACGGGCACGGCAAGCCGGTCGACGTGGTCACCGTCGGCGACGCGCGTCCGAGCGCCGCGACGGACGCGCTGCTCGACGCGACGCGGCAGGCGCTCGTCAACGCCGTCACGCACGGCGGCGAACCGGTGAGCGTGTACTGCGAGGCGAGCGCGACGGCGGTGGAGGTGTTCGTGCGCGACCATGGCGATGGGTTCGACGTGGACGCGATCCCGCCCGACCGTCTCGGCATACGCGAGTCGATCATGGGGCGTGTCCGTCGGCGCGGCGGTACGGTGGAGATAGTGTCGCGGCCCGGCTGGGGCACGGAGGTGCGCATGCGCATGCCGATTGCGGCCGGCGGCGGCGCGACGCACGGCGGCGACGGCGGCGCGGCGTGAACGGACGCGCGGCGGGTGCGACGTGCGCGGTGCGGACGCGCGACGCATGCGGCGCGAGCGCGGCGTGCACGCGCCGTACGCTCGCCGCGTGGAAGCACAGTGCAGAGGCACGTTACGGAAAAACGTTGCGCAAAACGTTGCGGAAGAACGGTAAGAGAGAACGATAAGGAGCGATGATGGACGAGACGACGCAGACGGATGGCGCGGCGGAGCGCATTCGCGTGGCCGTGGTCGACGATCACGAGATGTTCCGCGCGGGGGTGAGCGCGACGCTCGCACCTGAATTCGACGTGGTCGGGCAGGGCGCGGACGTGGACGGTTCCGTGGCGATGATCGCGGCCGTGAAGCCCGACGTGGTGCTGCTCGACGTGCACGTGCCCGGAGGCGCGGGCGGCGGCGGCGCGGAGATTCTGCTGAAATCGCGGGAATACTCTCCTGCGACGCGGTTCCTCGCACTGTCCGTGTCCGATGCGCCGCAGGACGTCGGATCGGTGATTCGCGCCGGCGCGCGCGGCTACGTGACCAAGACGATCACCGGCGCCGACCTGATCTCATCGATCCGGCAGGTGCATGAGGGGTACGCGGTGTTCTCGCCGAAACTGGCGGGATTCGTGCTGTCCACGTTCCAGGGCGCGGGCGGTGCGGGTGCGGGTGGTGCCTCCGGTGCCAGTGTGGGCGTGTTCGGCGGATTCGGCGGTGCGGGCGCAGGCGGCGTGGGCGCGCATGACGAGGAGCTCGACCGGCTCTCGAACCGCGAACAGGAGGTGATGCGCCTCATCGCGCGTGGTTACACGTATAAGGAGGTCGCGGCGGAGCTGTTCATCTCCATCAAGACCGTGGAGACGCACATGAGTTCGGTGCTGCGCAAACTGCAGCTGTCGAACCGCACCGAGCTGACGCGCTGGGCCGCCGACCGCCGGATCGTGTGAGCGGGTGCTGGGTGCTGTATGGTGGACGGCGGTTACGCCTGCCTGACGAGGTCGAGCAGATCGGGCGTGGCCTGTGCGATGACGCCGTCCGCCAGCAGCCTGTAGCAGCGCTTCGACGGGTGGAAGTCGTCCGACGCCCAGAATTCGGCGTCGGTCAGACCGGTGTCGTAGTGGGTCATGTCGACGAACCTGACGTGCTTGGCGGCGCAGATGCCACGGCTGACCGCGGTCTGCGCGTCGGTCATGTCGAGAATCGCCTTGCGCAGGGTTCGGCCGAGCGCCGGCGAACGATATACCTGCCCGGAGCTGATGACCACCACGCGCAGGCACAGCGCCTTCGCCTCGTCGATGGCGGCGGTGAGGTCGGCGCGCCACTCCTTCATGCTGCGGCGGGCCATGAGGTCGTTCGAGCCGGCGCACAAGACCAGCAGGTCGGGCGTTTCCGTGACTTCCGGCAGCAGGCGGAAGCGCACGCGGCGCATCGTGGCGCCGAGCTTGCCGTGGGTCGACCATTGGATCGGCCGGCCGGTCCTGGCGGCGAGCGCATGCGCCATGGCCGGTGTCAGGCCGTCGCTTTGACGCTCTACCCCGCAGCCGACGGTGAGCGAGTCGCCGACCGTGACCAGCGTGAGCGGGCGTGCGGCGGGCGACACGGGTGCCTCGGGTGAAACTGACGCCTTACCGGACCGATCCGCTGAATTCCGTGATGTCTCGGATGCACCGGTAGCGGTTCCGTTTGTGGAACCGGATTCCGACTGCACATCGCTCGACTGCCCAGAGGACGAGACAATGACCAGCCCCTCGCGCTCCCCCGCCGGTTCCGGCGCGAGTCTGACGGTGTGCTTCGCCACCAACGCCTCGGCCAACGCTACCGGCCTCTCCCATAACGGCAACGACATGTCCCTCTCCTTGCTCGACTCGCACGCTTGCGGTACGTATATGCGCTCGTGCGTATGAAGATCCACATCCCCTGATGACGAATACTCCCTAAGTGCCATCGGTTCAGGATTATAAAAGACCGTTTCACCATCGAAAACGGTCAAGTACACGCCGTATGCGGAGATTCACGCGAGACACGACAAGGGCCGATGTTCCAGCACCGACCCTTTTGCCACCAGCTTCCGCCGGCAACGGTCCGTCATATCAACGGGGACACCGCATGTTACGGCGTCGATGTTTAGTCGATCGACTACGTCGCCAAACCATTCAGGCCTGGATTCATTCAGTCTCCATAGCCCGAAATTACAGGCTGAAATTACAGGCATTTCGACATGAAAGAAGGGTTTCAGGCAATTGCCTGAAACCCTTGGTGGCGGGCAGAGCGAGATTCGAACTCGCGGAGGGTCACCCCTCAACGGTTTTCAAGACCGTCTCTTTAGACCGCTCAGACATCTACCCATGACGTGCGCGAACCATTTCGGCTCGCGCACGACGTTCCATTATACATGCAGGCACGAAAACACCCTCGCACAACCCGCGTCCGTGCCACGTCCGTGCCCGCGCCCACGGCCATTCCCACGGCTATTTCCCATGGTGCGGTAAAACCCTCATGGTGCGGTCGCCCAAAACGGCTATATTCCGCGGATTAAGCCTGCGGCTTAACCGCACCATGGGGATAGGGACGGGCGTGACGGCCCGTCAGGCTTCCCACTTGACGAACAGTCCAGTGGACTGTTCGTAGCAGCGCGCAGCGAAAGCGTCGCGCGCGTCGCAATCGACTCGCGGGAAGCCTGATGAAATCAGGCTTCCCACTTGGTGGGTTCGATGACCTCGCGGCCGCCCATGTACGGGCGCATGGCCTTCGGGATCTCGATGGAGCCGTCCTTCTGCTGGTGGTTCTCGAGGATCGCGACGAGCCAGCGGGTGGTGGCGAGCGTGCCGTTGAGCGTGGAGACCGGGCGGGTGGAGCCGTCCTCGGTGCGCTCGCGGATGTTGAGGCGGCGCGCCTGGTATTCGGTGCAGTTCGAGGTGGAGGTGAGCTCGCGGTAGCGGCCCTGGGTCGGCACCCACGCCTCGCAGTCGAACTTGCGGGCGGCGGAGGAGCCGAGGTCGCCGGCGGCGGTGTCGATGATGCGGTACGGCACCTCGACCTTGGCGAGCATCTCCTGCTCCATCTCGAGCAGGTGCTGGTGCTCCGCGTAGGAGTCCTCCTGCTTGGCGTAGACGAACATCTCCACCTTGTCGAACTGGTGGACGCGGATGATGCCGGAGGTGTCCTTGCCGGCGGCGCCCGCCTCGCGACGGTAGCAGGAGCTCCAGCCGCAGTAGCGCAGCGGGCCGTTGCCGAGGTCGAGGATCTCGTTCTCGTGCATGCCGGCGAGCGCCACTTCGGACGTGCCGACGAGGTACTGCTCGTCGGGCTCGCGCAGACGGTAGATCTCGTCGGCGTGGGAGTTGAGGAAGCCGGTGCCGCGCATCACTTCGGGGCGCACGAGCGTCGGGGTGATGGCGAGCGTGAAGCCGTGCTGCTCGGCCTGGTCGACGGCCATGGTGAGCATCGCGATCTGCATGCGGGCGACGGCGCCGCGCAGGAAGTAGAAGCGGGAACCGCCGACCTTGACGCCGCGGCGCATGTCGATGCCCGCGACCTCGGTGCCGAGCGTGAGGTGGTCCTTCGGTTCGAAGCCTTCGGCCGCGAAGTCGCGGATCTGGCCGACCTTCTTGACGACGACGTAATCGTCCTCGCCGCCTTCCGGTGCTTCCGGCTCGACGATGTTGGACAGCTTCCACATGGCGGTGGTGTATTCCTCGGACGCGGCGTCCGCGGCGGCCTTGTATTCGGAGACCTTGGCGGCGAGGGCCTTGGTCTCGGCGATCAGCTTGGCCTTCTCGTCCGCCGGGGCGGCGGCGACCTTCTTGCCGATCTCCTTCTGCTGGGCGCGGGCGGCCTCGAATTCCTTGAGGGAGGAGCGGCGCGCCTCGTCGGAGCGCAGCACCTCGTCGACGAGTTCGACGGATTCGCCGCGCTTGCGCTGGGATTCCTTGACGACATCGGCGTGTTCGCGAATGAATTGAATATCAAGCATGCGGCAAGCCTACCGCCGTAAGCCGACACGCGGGGATGCGGTTTCCGCAGGCGGATGAGGGCAGCTGCGGCCCCACCGCACGTCCGCGCGATTCTCGTGCGCTCGCGGCGCGATTTGCGCACGAAAATCGCGCGGAGAGGACTGGGGGCATCGAACGGGACACCGAGAAGAACCGGCGGAATGTGCCGCCTTTCCCTATGCGGCCTTGCGCCGCGGTATCGCGGAATCCCGCATGCCGTTGATGATGGCGCAGATGCCGTCCAAGTCCTGTTCGTCGGGGAACAGGCTTTCCGGACCGCCGCCGGCTATGTCGCTGAACGGCGGATCGTAGAGCCGGCCCGCCTCCATGGTGCCGTTCGCGACGAGCTCGTCGATGATGAGCCTGACGAACGTGATCTGCCGCGCGTTGTACCGTTTGCCGTCGAGGAACCGGGCGAACTCGGCTTCGACGGCGGCGCGGTCGAGTCCGACGAGCGATCGGATGAACAGGCCGAATCCGCCGTCGTCGTCGTTCGCCGCGGCTACCACGTCGGCTGCGTCTCCCACGCCGTTGTCGATGAGTATGCGTTCGAGACGTTCGAGGTCCTGCGGGGTGAGCTGCCGTCCCATGCGCACGCGCGCGAGCGTGATGTCGCCGTTCAGTCCGTGCAGGAATTCGGTCGCTCTGGCGCGGAACCGTTCCATATCGACGGCGGCCACGTCCCCGCCGGGGACGACGACGCCCGATTCGTCGTAGGTGAGTTCGTCCTCGAAATCCGTGTAGACGACGTTGCGTTGCACACCGGTCGCATACCGCGCGATTCCGCGCAGCTGTTTGCGCGCGGTCTCGAGCATGGGAATGGTGACGTCACGCCACCAGTCGTCGTCGACGATCATGTCGAGCAGGTCGGCTGCGGCGGCGACGTCGGGATTGACGCGTTTCTTCGGGTCGCGCAGCTGTTCGGCGATGTCGCGGATGCCGCGTTGCGCGGCTGCGGGCGACATGCGCGGCGACGCCACGCCGTAGTCGGGCGTGGTGGGCTGCCCGGACTCTCCCGACGTGTCAGGCTGCGCCGCACGCAGCAGTGCGAGCTCGTACGTGTAGACCAGCAGGTCGAGGTGTTTCGCATCGACGCCGGAACCCGCGTCGGCACCGGTCTCCTGCGCGTCGCCGTCCGGATTCGCGCTGGGCAGTCCGGCGAGCGTGGCGGCGAGACGCGCCTTGTCCGGCGTGACCGTATCCCACCAGCCGTGCCGCGTCACGTTTTCGACGTCGCGGCGATGCGGGCGCACGAGGACGTTCTCGTCCGGGCGCATGCCGGAGACGATGCCGTCGAGCGTGCGCGCGAGTTCGGCGCGGTACCGCGCGCGATCGTCGCGCCCGCCGCCGAACGCGGCGCCGTCGGCGGCGGCGTCAAACGCGACGGACGAACCGGACGTGACGGACGCGTCGGACGCGCCGGACGCGCCGGCCCCGCCCGCACGGTCCAGCGTCTCCAGCAGGCCGAGCCGCAGCCGGAACAGGCGTTCGCCCAGCGACGGCTGCACGGGCACATCACGTTCGGGGATGTTCTCGTTGAAGTACGCGACGTTGTCGCAGCAGTCGATGACGAGGAATTCGGTCTTGTCGCGCCCGAGGCCGAACAGGTCGGGGCGCGGACGGGTGCCGCGGCCAATCATCTGCCAGTATTTCGTGCGGCTCATCACCGGTTTGAAGAACACGAGGTTCACGGCTTCGGGCACGTCCACGCCGGTGTCGAGCATGTCCACGCTGATGGCGATCATCGGGTCCTTGCCCGGGTCCTCGAAGTCCTCGATCAGGGACTGCGCGCCGCGCGTGGCGTGGGTGATGACGCGCGCGAACGCGCCGCCAAGCTCGGGCCAGTTCATGTCGAACCGGGCCTTGATCTCCTCGGCGTGGCGCTGGTTGCGCGCGAAGATGATGGTCTTGCCGAGGCGTTCGCCGTCGTCGACGTGGATGCCGCGTTCCATGAGCACGCCGAGCACCTTGTCGATGGTGTCGGCGTTGAACAGTTTGCGGTTCACGTCGCTCGCATCCACGCGGTCGGGTATGTCGCCGTCCTCGTCCCAGTCCTTGGACTCCCATTCGGCCTGCTCTTCGGGGGTGAGTTCGTCGTAGCGGATGCCGCGGTCCATGATTCGGGTGCCGATGGACACCGACCGCGCCGGCACGAGGTGCCCTTCACGCACGGCCTGTTCGAGACCGTAGGCGTAGGTGGGCACGCCGCCGGTGCGCGCGTCGTAGTCGAGCCCGAAGAGACGGTACGTGTTGCGGTCCACCTCGTTCTTGGGCGTGGCGGTGAGGCCGACGAGCAGCCCGTCGAAGTAGTCGAACAGGAACCTGTATTTCGCGTACACGCTCCGGTGCGCCTCGTCGATGATGACGAGGTCGAAGAAGCCGGGGCCGAAACGCCGCGTGCCGTCGCCGCCGCGCGCGTTCACGAGGTTCATCATCGTCGGGTACGTGCTCAGGTAGACGCGGCCCGACGCGTTCCTGTCTTCGAGCAGGTTGACGACGGGCACGCGCTCGCCCAGTCCGTTCACGCGGTGTCTGAACGCCTTCGCAGCCTGGTTGACGAGCGCGGTGCGGTCGGCGAGGAACAGCACGTTGCGCACCCACCCGGCCCGCATGAGCTGCTGGACGAGGGCGATGGCGACGCGCGTCTTGCCGGTGCCGGTCGCCATGACGAGCAGCGCGGCGCGGCGGCGGCCGTCGAACGCCGCGTCCACGGCTTGTATGGCTTCCTGCTGGTACGGCCGCCCGGCGATGTCCGCGGAGATCGCGCGCCCGGAGAGACGTGCGGCGGCGCGGCGGGCGAGAAGTCGTTTGAGTTCGTCTTTCGCGTAGAAGCCCTGCACGACGCGCTGCGGGTATCCGCCCTCCGTACCGTCCGCGGCGCGCCACTCGTCCCAGATGCGCGTCTCGTAGCCGTTGGTGAGGAAGATGACGGGGCGTTTGCCGGGATCGTGCGTCGGATTGTAGCGCAGGTCGAGTGCGTCGGCGTAGCGCAGCGCCTGCTGTTCGCCCGCCGCGACGCTCACGGACGTGCGTTTTGCTTCGATGACGGCGAGCGGCATACCGTCGTCGTCCCACAGCACGTAGTCGGCGTATCCGACGCCGGTGGGCTGGTCGGGCGTGGGCGGCATGCCTTCGACCTTGACCTCGCGGTTGCGCTCGGTGAGGTTCCAGCCTTCCTCGGCGAGCAGGTCGTCGATGAGTGCGGCGCGCGTCTCCGCTTCGCCGTACGTGTAGTCGTGCGTGTCCTCGCGCGTGTTGCGCGCCTGCGCGGCCTTGATCTGCGCGCGGAGGGCCTCCGTCTGTTCACGGTATCGCGCGAGTTCGGCATCTTTGCTGGCGAGCGCCTCATCTTTGCGCGCGATCGCCTCGTCGCGTCGGGCGATGTCCTGTTCGCGACGGTCCAGTTCCTCCGACTGTTCCTTGATGCGTTGTTCGCGCTCTTCGATGATGCGCCGCTGCTCGTTGAAGCGTCCCTGCGTCCGTTTGAGCAGCGTGGCGGCTTCGGCCGCGTTGAGCGCGCGTGCGCGTTTGGCGAGTGTGGGATCGAATTGTGTGTCGAGCGGCACGGCTTCGGGATGATCGGACATGTGGTAGCCGGTCCAGACGAGCACGTGGAACAGCTCGTTCATGACGGCGAGCGATGTGCCCGTGTCGATGTCGGGCCGCTTGTCGTGGAGCGCGTGGTTGCCGATTTTGCGGATGAAGTGGAGCTTGCCGAGGATGTTCCGATCGACCTTCCGCGTGAATCCGTCCGCCTTGAGCAGATCGAACAGGTCGTCGCCGCTACTCGGCGTGCGCAGTCCGAGCACGTCGTAGTAGAGGTGCGGGACGAGGACGTTGATGGCGCGGCGCGCATAGGCGCAGCAGGTGACCGGGTCGGACTGCACGTAGGATTCCGCCTTCGCGCAGTCGGCGTGCGCGTCCGGGAACACCGTGTGCACGAAATCGAAGTTGCCCATCCGGAACCTCCTCATCCCGTCACCGGCCGGGCGTGGCTTGCGGCGACGTCTCTTATCGTACCTGACGCTTCTCGGAACCGGACAATTGTTGCCGAGGCGCGACGCCGGGAACGCACGCGGAGCGGTGGAACGCACTATTCAACGAACAACTATGGGAAAATGTCATATGCTACATTTTTTCATATATAAAATTGTTTGATACGACAATAATTCACAGTTAAAGGTAAGGACCGCAATGCGACGGAATCTGATGATACGGCTGAAGGATTGGGCGGCCTCTCCCAATCGCAAACCGTTGCTGCTGTACGGGGCGCGCCAGACGGGAAAGACGTACCTGCTGACCGAATTGGCCGAAACCATGTTCTCCGGGGAACACGTCAGATTCGACGTGGAACGCGACGCACGCGTGCGGGCGGCGTTTGAGCGGGATCTCGAACCGTCCATACTGCTTCGACGGCTGTCGCAGATCGCAGGACGCGTCATCGAGCCGGGACGGACGCTGCTGATTCTTGATGAGGTTCAGGCCTCGAACCGCGCGCTGGCCGCGCTCAAGTACTTCTGCGAGGACATGCCGCAATTACATGTCGCGGCGGCTGGAAGCCTGTTGGGCGTCGCCGTCAATCGACAGGGGTTCAGCATGCCGGTGGGCAAGGTCGATACGCTGACGTTGCGCCCCATGGGTTTCGACGAGTTCCTCGAGGCCGTGGGGGACGGCGCTCTGATTGCGGAGATCCGCGATTGCTATGAGCATGGGGTCGCATGCTATCTGCACGAGGCGATGCTGGAGCGCTTCTGGCAGTATCTCATCGTCGGCGGCATGCCCGAGGCCGTCTCCACGTTCGCCGAAAACGGCGACTATGCGTCCGTGCGCGACCGTCAGCTGAATATTCTGGACCTGTATGCCGCCGATATGGCGAAATACGCCACACCGGTGGAATCGGCGCGAATCCAGGACACATGGAACAGCATTCCCGCACAACTCGCCAAGGAGAACCACAAGTTCCAGTACAAGCTGGTGAGGAGCGGCGGGCGAGCGGCGGTGTATGGGCCGGCGATCGCCTGGCTGCTTGCGGCCGGTCTTGTGGAGCGCTGCGTGCGGGTCTCGGATGGGCGGCTGCCGCTCGCCATGCATGAGGACGCTTCGGCGTTCAAGATCTACATGGGGGATACGGGGCTTCTTGCGGCGCGGAGCGAACTCGATCCGGCACTGGCCACCGATGCCGGATACCGCAGACGCATCGATTTGGGCGGCGTGGTCGAAAACCATGTGGCGCAGGCGATGACGGCGAATGGGATACCGTTGCGGTATTGGACGAGCGGCAACACCGCGGAGCTGGATTTCGTCATTCAGATGCCCGGCGAACCGGTCGGGGTGCCGGTCGAGGTCAAGTCGTCCGACAATACGCGGTCGCGCAGTCTCACGGTTTATCGCGGAAAATACGAACCGACGCAGGCCATCAGGCTGTCCACCAAGAACTTCGGCGTCGAGAACGGCATCCGCAGCATCCCGCTGTACGCCGCATTCTGCATAGGCGGATAACCGTGTGACGCCGGGAACAGTACCAGAGCAGGCGGCCCGTCACCCATGACGGGCATCCGCACCTTGCCGGCACGGCCTTTGTTCTATTTGTTCTATTTCCTACTTGCCAACATGGCTGAAACCATTGGAATGACTGGGGTTCGCGGCGCTCTGTGATGCAGTGGCCGTTTGTTCTATGGATTTTCTATTCTGTTCTATTTGTTCTATTAGCGCTTCGGACGATCGATTATCTCGAAGCGATGTCCGTAGACGACGGGCCGTCCTCGACCGCCGACATCGCCCGGCGCATGGGCGAGACCATGGACTACGCGAACATCTACCGCCAGCGGCTGCTGGACGAGCACGTCATCTCCTCCCCCGCACGCGGCACGGCGGATTTCGCGATCCCGTTCCTGCGCGAATACCTGCGCAGCCGCCCGCGCGACTGAACGCTTCATCACCCTCTCTGCGCGATTTTCGTGCGCTATCGGCACGATTTGCGCACGAAAATCGCGCAGAGAGATGAACGCCCGAGCGCTCCACGCACGTGGAACAAAGCGTCATCCGACGTCGAAGAACCAGCTTCTCATTCGACTTTGTATAGTTACGACTATACAAGTCGTGACTATACATTGATGCGGCATGCAACAGCAACGGCGGCGGATGCGACCGACTCCAATACGCGATACGCGCACAGACCTTCAAAAGCCGTACGATTTGCATAGTAGAGTCTGTAGGATACGCACAGTAGAATCTGTAGAATCTGCATAGTAGAGTTTGTAGGATCTGTACATTAGAGTCAGTACGGTGTGCATAGGGACAATTCCGAGCACCTTTACGCCAAACAACTTCGAGAAGAAGGAACCCATGATCCCCCGCACCCTCGCCAACGAAATAACGACTTCCATGCGAGAAATGCCCGCAGTCACCCTGACAGGCCCCCGCCAAAGCGGCAAAACCACCCTCGCACGAAACCTATTTCCCGGCTACAGATACCTTTCGATGGAAGATCCGTTTACAAGGGAACAATTCCTAGACGACCCGAGGTCATTTGTTTCCATATACAACGACCATGTCATATTCGACGAAGCACAGCGCACGCCAAATCTATTCTCGTATCTCCAAGGAGTCATCGACGCCAACAACCACCCCGGCCAATTCGTCATCACCGGTTCCCAGAATTTCCTGCTGATGCGCAGCATCTCACAAAGTCTCGCAGGCCGCGTCGCAGTCCGGCATCTTCTACCGTTCGCCTATTCGGAACTCGCCGACGCAGGACTGGCACCCGAAAACCTATCCGAGTGGATCATCAAAGGAGGCTATCCCCGACTCTACGAAACCACGATCCGAACGTCGAACTACTACCGGGACTACGTGGAGACTTACGTGAACCGCGATGTGCGAACCGAACTCGGCGTGCGAAAACTAGCAGATTTCCAACATTTCCTGACACTCTGCGCGTATCAAATCGGACAGACCCCACAGACAATGATGCTGGCAGATAAGTGCGGCATCACACGCGCCACCGCGCAGGACTGGCTTTCCATCCTCGAATCAAGCTTCATCCTGTTCCGCATCATGCCCTACTACAACAACTACGGCAAGCAACTGGTGAAATCCCCCAAAGTGTATTTCTACGATACCGGTCTGGCCAGCAGCCTCATGGGTATCACCGACATCGACCGGCTCTATGACTCCCCCATGAAAGGCCACCTGTTCGAAAACGCCGTAGCCTGCGAGATCATCAAGCACTTCCTTATGCGGGGAGAACGCCCCGGGCTCTTCTACTGGCGCGACAACCACGGCACGGAAATCGACTTCCTCATCGAAAGAGGCGGAGTGCCCCATTACATCATCGAAGTCAAGTCCTCGACCACCTACGATCCACACGCATGGGCGACCATCGACAAACTGGCGGAACGCATGGACGTGGATGTCGAACACCGCATTCTGATATATGGAGGGAACGAATCCATGATGACCCGACACGGACATGTCATCACATTCACCGACATCGGACATCTCGTCAACTGACGCGATACGCATAATCGCATACGATCATCAAGCAACAAGGAGTACTGACCGGAAAACAAGGTTGACCGTCACGGGACGGCCTCATAGACTATCTACTATCTATACATAGATAATAGATAGGAGGAGTGTGATGGCTACTGCGACAGTCTCCGCAAGCGTCGACGCCAACGTCAAGGCCGTGGCCAACGACTACATCAGGAAGGCCGGACTCACCCCAAACGAACTGATCCGCGACCTGTGGGAGAGCATCGCCAACACGGGAGTCGTTCCCGAGTTCGACGATGCGGGCGACAAGCGCAGGCAGGCGCGATTGGCCGCCTTCAGGAACGCCCAGAACATCATCGCGGACCTCCCCCACGGCACCGTGCTGGACACCATGACCTACGACGACATGCGCAGGGAGTTCGAGAACCGTGACATCTAAGCTCCTGCTCGACACAAACATCCTCGTGGACTACGCCGTCGAGAACCGACCGGAACACGATCCGGCAGCCACGCTCATGGAACGGATCGCGAAGTCCGAGATCGCCGGGCACGTGACCTCCGGCTCCCTGAAGGACTTCCACTACCTATGCAGGAAGCCTCTGGGCGAGCCCGCATGCCGACAGCTCATCCGTCAATTCCTGGTACTGCTGGACGTCCTCCCCGTCGGACAGAGGGAATGCGACGATTCCGCATACTCCGACGAACCCGACTTCGAAGACGGCCTGATTCGCGCCGCCGCCGAACGCAACGGCATCGACTTCATCATCACACGCGATTCGGATGCGTTCGCCCATTCGCCCGTACGAAGCATGACCGCACGCCGATACCTCGCGCTGTTCGGCCGGTGACCACTCAGGCTCAGGCTTTCGGAATCGCAGCCGAAACAGTGTGACGTGTGGCGTGATGTCCCTTCCGCAGCGTCACAGGGCGCCACGGAAGGCGCGGGATTGGAGGGAAGCGAACAGCTCGTCGTCCAAGGCGAGCGCACGCTCCGCCTTCGCCCGCGCCGCCGCGATCGCCTCCACCCGCCGCGCAAACTCCCGCTGCAGCGCAAGCGGCGGCAAAATCACCTCCAGCTTGCTGAGAATCTTCAGATTGATGTTTTTCTGTGCAGATTCAGGGGCTTGACGTTCCAGTATTTCCTGAAAGAACGTAAACCAATAATGGATAAAGAGGTTATTGGTGTTTTCATTCGCGACAAATCCCACCACACTATCAGGAAAACAGGCATCAAAATCGAGGATAGCCGTTTGCGCAATATTGGCAGCAATGGTAATGCAGAGCGTTCCGCGATGCCACATTCGGCTTTGCGACAACCCCAATTCGGAATATGTGGATGTGTAATCTCGTATATACAGCTTTGCATGAGTGACATCGCCAGTTTGAATAAGAGGATAGGGGCCACCAAGCAGCTCGGGCGCATTACGCGGTCTGAACTTCGACACTCCACGCTCAACGCTTCCCAATGCTGATAACGCCGCATATTCCCACCCTTTAGGATTGGAAACCGGATCACCGAACATCTCGACGAAGAGAGAGCGCGGGAGTTCGTCGTAGTCGGCGAGGAGCTGGCGGCGCTTCGCGCGAATCGCATCCGCCCTGTCCAGGATTTCCACGATTCTCCGCTGCTCAGATAAGGATGGTAGCGGAACCGGAAACGCAAGCAACTCTTCTTCTTTGATCCGCTGACGATTGGTAATGCCCTTGCTGCGCTGTTGAATGGCACGTTGCAACTGACCGGCTCGGAAGAAATGCATCAGGTATGCCGGCAGCACCTGCGATTCGTCAATGCGAAACACCGGGAAATCCTTGCTTACCACAGCGCCGTCAAGCTCATCGGGCACGATGGCGAATGCGTTATTCCGCGCATCGATGCGCGAGTAAACCAACTGCCCCGCATGAATACGATATCCGGTGAACGCCACCGGCGTTTTCCCGTCTTTGATGGGACGCTCGACGGCACCGCCGCATTTGGAACGAACCGTCACGAAGGTCTCATCAGCGGTGTCGACGATGCGTTCCGGAACCGCATCGAAGGTCAGCAGTTTGGCCAGCTTGACCATGCGAGATGTCGCTCCATCGCCGCCATGCGCCGCACGTTTCCCCATCGGCGAGGTTCCAACCACGGAATCAGTCATCGAGCAACCCTTTCAATCCACAAAACGCAACGAACCGCCCGACGAGTGGCGGGGCGGCGTGTGCGATGCTCGACCGTAGGCTTGGCCGAGCGGCCTGGAGCGTGTCGAGCGTCGTATACGCCGCCCCGACACGGCCACCGCCGAAACTAGAACGATTCAGGACTCCACTCACGCCAGCATCTCCCGCAATGCCGCGACATCGGCCGCGATCGCGGCGTCGAGCGACGCCATCTCATCCAGAATCTCCGCGGGCGCGCGATGCGTCTCCTCCTCGTATTCGATCTCCTTGTACCGGTTGAGGCTCAGGTCGTAGTCCTGTTCGGCGACCTCCTTCTTCGGCACGCAGAACGACTGTTCCGTTCTCGCCCGCGAGCGCTCGGGCTCCTCGCCGCGCCGCGCCCATCGCGCCACCATGTCGGGCAGGTCGTTCGCCTCGACGGGCGTGCGCTTGTCGTCCAGCGAGTATCCGTCGGCGCGCACGTCGTAGAACCACACGTTGTCGGTGCCGCCGCCGTCGGTCTTCGTGAACGCGAGGATCGCGGTGCTCACGCCCGCATACGGTTTGAACACGCCCGCCGGCAGTTTGACGACCGCGTCGAGCTTCTGCTCCTCGACCAGCGCGCGGCGCAGCTTCTTGTGCGCGGTGGTGGAGCCGAACAATACGCCTTCGGGCACGATGACGGCGGCGCGCCCGCCGATCTCGAGCATGTCGAGGAAGTGCGCGAGGAACAGCAGCTCGGTCTTCTTCGTCTTGGCGCGGCGCAGCAGCTTCGCGCTGGTGGCCTCATAGTCGAGACTGCCGGAGAATGGCGGATTGGCGAGCACGAGCGAATACCTGCCCGCGTCCTCGTCGCCCGCCTCGCTCAATGAGTCCTTGTAGTGCACGTTCGGATCGTCGATGCCGTGGAGCATGAGGTTCATGCTGCCGATTCTGAGCATCGTACGGTCGAAGTCGTAGCCGTGGAACAGGTCGGTCGCGTACCGTGCGCGCAATCGCGGGTCGCTGAACGTTTCGGGATGGTGTTCGCGCACGTATTCCGCGCTCGCCACGAGGAAGCCGCACGTGCCGCACGCGGGATCGCAGATCGTGTCCTCGGGCGTGGGCGCCATCATCGAGACCATCGCGTCGATGATGTGGCGCGGCGTGCGGAACTGTCCGTTGACGCCGGAGCTGGCGATCTTGGAAAGCAGATACTCGTACAGGTCGCCGTTCACGTCGGAGTTCGTCATGTCGATGTCAGAGAGCATGTCGACGGTCTTGGCGAGCAGCATGGGCGTGGGGATCGTGAAGCGCGCGTCCTTCATCTGCTCCGCGTAGGAGGATTCCTCGCCGCCGAGCGCGCGCAGGAACGGGAACACGCGGTCCGCGACCGTGTCGTACATGGCCTGCGTGTCGGTGAGCTGGCTGAAACGGCTCCAGCGCAAGTCCTGCTGGGTGTCGTCGAAAACGGCGTGTTCTATGGGTTTGCCGGTGCGTCGGGCCTTGTTCTCCGCACGCTGCTGGTTCATGTCCAGCCTGCGCATGAACAGCAGGTAGGTGATCTGTTCGATGACCTCCAGCGGATTGGAGATCCCTCCCGACCAGAACGCGTCCCATACGCGGTCGATCGTGTTGCGCACTGCGGAATCAAGCATGCGTTTCATCTTACCGGCCATGTGCGGACGCGGGAATACGACGGTTGCCCGCCGCAGCGTTCGCATGCTGCAGCGGGCAACCGGGTATGCCGGGTCAGCGGTCGCCGGAGCGACGGCGACGGGCCGTGGCGAGCGCGATGCCGGCACCGGCGAGCGCCGTGGCCGCGAGCGCGCCGAGAGCGACGTCCGCGCCGGTCTGGATCAGCTTGTCGCCTTGCGTCTTGTCGCCATCCGTCTTGTCGCCATCCGGCTTGGTCGCTTCCTTGGCCTTGACGGTCACGGTGCGCACCACGGTGGCGGTGGCGCCGCCGGAATCGGACACGGTGTAGGTGAGCTTGTAGACGCCGGGCTTGGCGGTGTCCACGGAGCCTTCCACTGCGATCCGATCGGTGATGGTGCCATCCTCCTCATCGGTGGCGGTCACGCCGGCCAGCGCGTCGAAGGTGGTGCCTTCGGTGATGGTCACGTCACCCGCGCCGTGGATTTCGGGAATCGCGTTGATCGGGGTCGGGTCCGGATTCGGGTCCGGGTCCGGATCGGGATCCGGGTCGGCGGCTTCGACGGTCACCACGGCCTTCGCCCGCAGCAGGGTCGAGTCGATGCCCTCCAGATCGCCGCCGAGCGTGACGGTGCCGGCCGCGGTCTCAGCGGACCAATCGTGCGCGTCCCACGTCACCTTGACGTCCTTGACGGAGTCATCGGAATACGTGACCTTCACGGTTTCCGGCAGCTTCGGCGTCTCGCCGGCCTTCACCGTGGCGGTCGTCTCCGCTGCGGAGACCGGGGTGGCGGGAGTCGGGTCCGGATCAGGCACGGAGGTGGCCTTCGTGGCGGAAATCCAGCTCAACACCGGACCGGTACCGGTGGCGGAGGTGAGCGTGAACGTCACGGTCTTCGCCTCGCCGGCGGGAATCGTCACGTCGCCGGAAGCGATGACCTTGCCGCTGTTCACGGAGGCGTAGGCGAGCTCCTGCGCCACGGACATGCCGTCGTAGCTGTAGGTGATGGACGTGCCTCGCGTCTGGCTCCACCAGTCGTGCATGCCGAGGGAGACGGTGTGCGTGCCGGGCTCGAGCGTGAGCTTGTAGCTCAGCGTGCCGTTGTTCCCGTCCTCGCCCGCGTAGATGCCGGACTCGTACGGGTCCGCGTTGCCGTCGTTCTTCACGCCGTAGTTGGAGGACGCATTGCCCCAGCCGTCGGCTTCGGTGAACGCCTGATCGGCCTTCGCGTTCTTGAGGCCGCCGTCGGTGAGCTTCGCCGCGGAATCGTACGTGGCGGACGCGTCGCCGCCGTTCACGTCGATGAAGTAGTCGAGGTTCGATTCGATCTTCTGCACGGTGGCGGTGGCGGGCAGCGTGGTGCCTTCGACGATGCCCTGCACTTCGGTGGGGGCGTACGCCTTGAGCTTGGACGCGTCGGCCTTCCAGTCGACCTTGCGTTCCACGGTGCTGCCGTCGGCGAGCTTGACGTTCACCTTGTCCGGCAGGGCGGGCGTCGTGCCGTCGACGAACGCGACGGTGCCGGCGACCGGCTCCACCGAGACGGCGGCGTCGTCGGCCTGACGCTGCACGCTCACCCAGCTGAGCACCGGATCTCCGCCGGAACGCTGCGAGGTGACGAACGTGACGGTGGCGTCCTTGTCGAGCGTGAAGGTGAGCGCGCCGGACGTGGAGTTCCACGCGCCGGTCTTGTTGCTGACGGTCACGTCGGCGCCGGCGAGCCAGTCGTCGCCGTTCCAGGCGGCGAAGTTCACCGTGCGGCCGTTGTACTGGCCCCACCAGTCGCGGTAGCCTGCCTTGACGGTGTAGGTGCCGGCCTTGAGATCGGCCTTGTAGAGGATGTCCTTGCCGCTCTTGGCCCAGTAGCCGGTCTCATAGGTGTCGTTCGACGTGGCGTCGTAGCGTTCCACGTCGGTGCCGATCTCGCTGGCGAGTCCCCAACCGTTGTCTTCGGAGTAGACCTGGTCGCTGGCCTGCTGCTTGGCGACATCCTTCGAATACTTCTTCAGGGTGGTGAAGTAGTCGGATTCGTCGCCGGCGGTGGAGGCGGCGTCCATGAACAGGAACGTGTTCTCCGGGTAGATGGTGGCGGTGTGGGCGACCGTGACGCCATTCAGTTCGGGCAGCGTTCCGGTGACGGTGACCTCGCCCATCGGCTGGTCGTCGCCGACATACGCGTTCCACACGACCTTGGTGGTCGTGGTCTTGTCTTCGCCGCCGCGCTGGACTTCCAGCTTATCCGGCAGGGAGGCGATCAGCGAGGAGACGGAACCCGCGGTTTCGGGCAGTTTGGTGACCACGTTGACGGCCTCGTACTGGTTGAGTTCGTCAAGCGTCCAGTCGCCGCGCGGGATGACGCGCAGCTTGTCGCCGCTGAACTGGATCGGGGTCATCACATAGCGCGACTGGCTGATGTCGGCGCCGGTGTCCGGGTTGAACCAACGGTCGCCCCAGTAGATGAACAGGCCCTTCTCGGGGTCCACGGGAATCACGGAGCTGGACTGCGTGTAGAACGAGTTGCTCGGGGACTGCTCGTAGCCGTCGCCGGCCACGAACGGCACGCCGCCGTTCGAATACGGTCCCATGATGTTGTCGCCTTCGGAGACCATGTACTCGTTCTGGTTGGGCGCCCATCCGGTGGTGTGCGAGTAGATGATGTAGTAGCGGCCGTTCCACTTGACGGGCGCCGGCGATTCACGGCTGTCCCAGGAGACCGTGTTGTACGTGTCGCCGTCCTTGACGGAGGTGCCGCGCTGCTCCTCGCTGATCGGCTTGGCGAGCTTGGTGTAGGTGGAGTCGAGCAGGGAGATCGTCATGTCCGTGTTCTCGTCGCTCGCGTAGACGAGGTAGGCGTCCTCGACGCCGTCGTTGTTCTCGTCCTTGCCTTCGTCGGTGTACAGGTTCATGTCGCGCAGCATGCCGGGGTTGCCGGAATTGTCGCCGGTGTTGAGGCGGAACGAGCCCAGGTACTTGTACGGGCCGGCCGGGTCCGAGGTGGTGCTGATCGCCACGCCGCCCTTCGCCTTGGAGTAGGTGGCGGTGTCTTCGTCGCCGTACTTCGGTCCATCGGCGTGGAACCAGATCACCCAGCGCTTGGTCTTGGCGTTGTAGATCATCTTCGGACGTTCGAACACGCAGCTGGTCTTCGTCGGGTTGGATCCGTCGCCGTACAGGGCCTTCAGGTCCCACAGCAGTTTGTCGAGCGCGGCCTGCGGGCTGTCGACGTTGTAGTTGGAGGCGTCGTTGGCGAAGACGCTGAAGTCCTTGCCGTAGATGTTGGTGTAGTCGGGGTCGCTGGCGATGTTGTCGACGTTGTAGTACTTCTGGTAGATCTTGTCGGCGCCGTTCAGCTTGTCCTGCAGATCCTGGTCGCCGAGGTAGGTCTGGAATCCGAGTCCTTTGTCCACCCAGTTGAGCAGGTCGTCCGAATAATAGATGCGCACGCCGTGGGCCACGAGACGGTCGGTCTTGTCCTCGCCGCACCAGATGTACACGTAGCCGTCGCCGTTGGCGTCGAGCTTCTGGTCGGCCGCGGCGAGCGTGGAGGTCTTCGCGCGCACGATGCCGGCGCCGTGGGCCTGGATGAGGTCGCCCTTGTCGTCGAACATGCGGGCGCCGTTCGTGCCGGTGATGCCGGTGTAGTGGTAGATGAAGCGCACGGCGTCGAAGGCGGACTGGAGCTTGTCCGCGGCGGCCGTGATCTGCTCTTCGGTGGCGGAGCCGTCGTCCACGATCTTCTGCGCGGCGGTGCGGGCCTCCTTCAGGGCCTTGAGATCGTCCGCGTTGGCCTTCCACGTGTCGTACGGCGCGGTGCCGGAATCGTCGGCGCGCCATCCGGAGGCGAGCGGCTTCAGGTCGCCCTCCTCGGTGGAATCAAGCAGCGTCTTGAGCGATGCGGTGTCCGCGACCGGCGCCGGAGTGGCGGCGGCCTTCTCCGCGGATGCGGTCTCGTCGCCGGACGCGGAGCCCGCGGCATTCGCGGAGTCAACGGATGCGTTGGCGGAGTCGGCGGATGCGTTCAGCGCATCTTCGGTCTGCTTGATCGCGGCATCCGCCCCGTTGGACGTTTCCGGTGTTGATGATTGAGACGTCGACGCTTCCAGCGCGGACGAAGCGGACGCGGATGCGTCCGTGCCTTCCGCCGCAGTCGCGGGCATGGCGATTGACGAGCACAGCAGCAGCGCTGCCGCTGCGGTGCCGACGATTCGCTTTCCCCGTGGCATGGTGTTCCTTTCCTCTATGATGCCCCCCTCGGGAGCCGACGATGCGCGCCTATGCGGCATCGGCATTGGGGTCATCCTCCGATGTGTTGCGAGGGTTCCCGCCTCCTTTACGGCGAGGGTTCCCGCCTCCTTTACGGGATGTCCTCTCGTCGGCCTCATTGACTGCAGGTACATCATCGGTGATGACGTTCATGAATGGTTACGCAACCATTCATGTGGCGAAAATAACACTAGCAAAAACATGAGAAGACCACAACAAAGCGCCGAACTCCGCGATTCCTACAGTGAATCACCGTTGCTCTTGACTGACATTCCACTACTGGCAACGCTAACACAAGGCGGTTGCCAATGCCAGCAATTTCATACCTGACGCTATCTGGCCTCAGTGCCCGACATCCCCACCCGACCTCAGCGTCCCTGCCCGCCCAGGGCTTCGCTCCGACCACCACACCGCCCGCACACGCGCACCACCCGCACACGCGCACCCGCGCAATCCACGTAGAGGAATCGTTCAATTATTCCGTGGCGATGCGGCGATCCCGCCGCCGCGTGAGCAGAATGGAGGCTATGCCCACAGCCGCCATCATCATCGCAGTAGTCATCGGTGTCGTCGCCATCATCATCGCGGCCGCGCTCGCGTTCCGTGCGTACCGCAAACGTCGTCTCGCGGAGAGGCTCGTCGAACGCGACGACGACCAGGTGCACTACGCGTTCATCGTGAACCCGTCGAAGCCGCAGGCGGACGCACGCCGCGCGCACATCGAACGGTTCTGCGAGGAGAAGGGGCTCACGCAGGTCGAATTCATCGACACGCAGCTCGACAAGGACGGCCGCGCGTGCGCGCTCGAAGCGCTGGCGCACGGCGCGGACGTGGTCGTCGCGGTCGGCGGCGACGGCACGGTGCGCACGGTCGCCTCGGCGGTCTCCGGCACCGGGCACGCGCTCGGCATCGTTCCGATCGGCACCGGCAACCTGTTCGCGCGCAACATGGGCATTCCGGTGGACGATATCGACGCGGCGCTCACCGTGGCCACGTCGCACGGCTCGCGCCGCGTGGACATGGGGCGTCTCGCGCTGCTCGACCACCCGGATGAGGATCACGCGCACGCGTTCCTCATCATCGCGGGCGTCGGCTTCGACGCGGCGATGATCGACGACACGGATCCGGCACTCAAGAAGAACATCAGCTGGCTCGCGTATTTCGTGGGCGGTGTGAAGAACCTGTTCGCGCCGAAATACCATGCGGACGTGACGGTCACCAGCTGGAACGGCGAACGGCACGAGCGCAAGGGGCTCGTGTTCCGCACGTTCATGGCCGGCAACTGCGGGCAGATTCCCGTGTTCTCACTGATGCCGAACGCCTCGTTCAACGATGGCCTGCTCGATTTCGAGGTGATCGACACGACCGGCGGCATTCTCGGTTGGGCGAACCTCTTCGGCGACGTGGTGCATCAGACGATCACGGGCAGACCGGGGCAGAACCCGCTCTCGACGAATTCCACGATCGACCAGATCCAGGGCGTGAGCGCGGAACTGCTGTTGGACGAGCCGGCGCTCGCGCAGGTCGACGGCGACATGTTGCCGGAGACGCGGCACATCCGGTTCACGGTGGAGCGCGAGGCGCTGATCGTGCGCGTGCCGGAGGTCATGCCGGGCGATCCGTCCGCGACGGGCACGATGGAGCCGATCAAGTAGGCGTCAAACGGCGGCACCGTCGGTGACGCGGGCCACGTGCAGGGTGAGATAGGCGATTTCGTCCGCGGTGAGCGTCGCGTCGAGACGCAGTTCGATGAGCGCGGCGATGTGGCGCGCGCACGCGAACGCATCCGGATAGGACTGTTCGATTGACGCGACGATGGCCTCGGGCTCGCGTTCCAGCTGCTCATGCTGGTGGACGCGCACGAACAGGTAGCGCAGATGCGTGATGAACCGCCCCACATTCACGGAATGCTCGTCCAACGTGATCCGGTACGTGCTTTCGATGACGGCGAGCAGCTGCTGGATCACGCCGGTCATCGCATACGTGTTGCTCAGGTCGCCGGTCGCGAACCCGGCGTTGACGAGGTGCAGCGCGAACGCGACGCTTTCGCCGTCGGGCAGGACGCCGCCGAGCCTGCGGTTCAATGCGTCGCGCAACGCGCGTCCCTGCGCGTATTCGCGTTCATAGAGCGAACGCACCTCTTCGGCGAGCGGGTAGGTCACGGCGGGAATGCCGTTCTTGATGCGCCGCAACGCGCCGCACACGTGGTCGGCGAGCGCCATGACGAGCTTCGGGCTTTGCGCGGATTCGCCGCCGAGGCCGATCTCATCCATGGATTCGGAGACGAGTCTGACGATTTCGGGAGGGATGTCGCCGAGCAGCTGCGCCATGTGGTCGGGGTCGCGGCCGTCCGCGGGGACGAACATGCGCGCCACTTTGGCCGGGTCGACGCTCATGCCGGGTTTCGCTTTGAAGCCGAGTCCGCGGCCGGTGAGGATGACTTCGCGGCGGCCGTCCTTCGCGAGAACGACGTTGTTGTTGAAGACACGAAGTATTTCCATGGCATCCCTTTCACACCGCAGGATTCGTCAATGGTACTGCATGCGCGGCCGCACCGGCCCCCATGGGATCCGATGGATTCCGGGGAGCCGGTGCGGCGCGTGGTGGGCGACGGCCGGTGGGGCCGCCCGTCACCGTCAGTGTTCGACGGCGATGACCTCGTCGCCGGCCTTGACGTCCACGTCGGTCTTCGGCGTGACCGCGGTGAGCATGGCGGTGTTGAGGACGGTCATCAGCGTGGTGGTGCTGTAGCCGGCGGCCTTCACCTTGTCGAAGTCGACGGTGACGAGCTCGTCTCCGGCGTTGACGCGGTCGCCCTTGGCTACGGCCACGGCGAAGCCCTCGCCGTTCATCTTGACCGTGTCGATGCCGACGTGCACGAGCACTTCGACGCCGTCGTCGGTCTTGAGACCGAACGCGTGGCCGGTTTCGGCGACGGTCTGCAGCACGCCGGAGACGGGCGCCTTGACGACGGAGGCCGACGGCACGACGCCGACGCCTTCGCCGAGGGCGCGGGAGGCGAACACCGGGTCGCCGGCGTCGTCGAGGGAGACGACGTGGCCGGCGACGGGGGCGAGCACCGCAGTGGTCGCGGCTGCCGGCGCGGGCGCGGATGCGGCGGGCGCGGCAGGGGCCTCGACGGCGGCGGGCGCGGCCTCAGCGGCCTCAGCGGCCTCGCCCTTGCCGACCTTGGCGGCGACCGCTGCGGCGGCACGGGCCTTGACCTCGGCCTTCTGCTCCGGGGTGCGGTAGTCCATGACGATGATGAGCACCATAGAGGTGATGAACGCGGCTGCGATGGACACGGCGTACACCCACATCTGGTTGAAGACCGGGATGGTCAGCAGGGAGGTGAAGGCGAACGCGGTGGTGGTCACGCCGTGCACGATCTCGCCGGAGGCGACGGTGGCCGGGAACAGCCAGCCGAGGACGGCGATCACGACGCCGCCGACGCCACAGCCGACGAGCATGCGGGAGTAGATGAGCTTGTAGCGCAGGTGGATGCCGTAGAGGGACGGCTCGGAGACGCCACCCAGCAGGCCGGCGGCAAGGGCGCCGATGGAGGTCTGGCGCATCTGGTCGTCATGGTCGCGGATGGAGAGGAACAGCACGCCGGCGGTGGCGCCGAAACAGGCGAAGTTCCACGTGCCCATCGGGCCCTGGATGAAGTCGTAGCCCATCGACTGGATGTTCATGAGCATGAGGGCGTTGAGCGGCCAGTGCAGGCCGAGCGGCACGAGGAACGGGTAGAGCAGCGGGATCGCGATGGCGAAGATGAACGGGGCGTGCGAGTTCATCCAGGCGAGGAAGACGCCGAGGCCGTTGCCGGCCCACACGCCGATCGGGCCGATGATGAACGCGGTGAGCGCGCCGACGATGATCAGCGAGAAGAACGGCAGGAAGACGAGCTGGACGCTTTCGGGGATGATGCGCTTGAGTCCGTGGTAGACGAGGGCGAGCACGGCGGCCATCATCAACGGCACGAACACGTTGCCGGAGTAGTCGGACAGCTGCATCGGCAGGCCGAACACGGTCGTGGTGCAGGAGGAGGTGCCGAGGGTGGTGTTCTCCACGCAGCTGACGGCGTCGCCCCACGTCTTCGTATCGGACAGGGCGGTGAACTGCGGGGTCATGAGCGCGGCCATGATGGCGCCGCCCAGCCACGGGTCCACCTTGAGCTTCTTGGCCGCGTTGTAGGCGACCATGATCGGCAGGAAGTAGAACACGCCCTTCCACAGCGCCTTGATGAACATGAGGCCGGTGTTCGCCTCGTCATTCGGGATGACGCCGAGGGAGATGAACAGGTTGACGAGCGCGATGATGATGGACGCGCCGAGCAGCACGCCCAGGATCGGGCGGAACGAGTCGGCGAGGTATTCGAAGAAGTTGTCGAGCCATGCGACCTTGCCGCGCACGCCCTGGTTGCGCTTGGCGGCCTTGAGCTCGGCGTCGCTCATCTCGCCGTCCGAAGCGTCCTCGGCGGACGCGCCGGCGCCGACGCCGGCCATTTCGGGCAGGTGCATGATCTCGTCATACACACTCGCCACCTGGCCGCCGATGACGACCTGGTAGCGGTCGCCGGACTGGGGCACGCCGCCCAGCACGACCTTGTTGGCGTCGAGGGAGGCCTGGTCGACCTTGCCTCCGTCCTTCAGCTCGAAACGCAGTCGGGTGGCGCAGTGCGTCAACGACTTGACGTTGGCGGCACCACCGACGGCGGTGATGATCGCCTTGACATCGTCCTGATGCGACATCGTGTTCTCCATTCCTTCTTTCGTGTTGCACGGTTCCCCATGCGCCGGGTCAACGTTGGCCCAGATAACGAAAAAGACCTGAGGCAAGAGTCTGGGACCATAAGCGCATATGCATATGGTTCGGCTCACGCCTCAGGTCTTGCCTCGAAATCTTGAGTAGCAACCCTGCTAAGGAAACTGTCGGAGACTATAACAGAACGGTAACGATTGCGCAAGCCCTTTCGCACCGCGCCGTGTCGTGAGGGCTCACATCTTGGCGCCCGCATGTTCAACGACTGTTCACACACATTTCAGAACAATTGGTCACAAAAAGTTACGTGTTGTCCACCGTCACCGCCGTACAATGGGGTTCATGGTAGCAAACAACGCGGGACTTCCCGCCACCCCAGCAGATCTGATCAACGTCGATGAGGTCATCGGCAAGTACTATGACCTCGTCCCCGATCCGTCCGTCCCCGAGCAGCGTGTCATCTTCGGCACCTCCGGCCACCGCGGATCGTCCCTGAAGACCTCGTTCAACGAGGCCCACATCGTCGCCATCTCCCAGGCCATCGCCGAATACCGCAAGAAGGCCGGCGTCACCGGCCCGCTGTACCTCGGCTCCGACACGCACGCGCTGTCCGCCCCGGCGAAGAAGACCGCCATCGAGGTGCTCGTCGCCAACGGCGTGCACGTGCGCATCGACTCCCGCGACGACTTCGTGCCCACCCCGGTCGTCTCCCAGGCGATCCTGACCCACAACCGCGCGGCCGACGGCACGCAGCGCTTCGAGGGCGAGGGCCTCGCCGACGGCATCGTCGTCACCCCGAGCCACAACCCGCCCACCGACGGCGGCTTCAAGTACGATCCCGTCACCGGCGGCCCGGCCCCGGCCGACGTGACCAACGCCATCGCCGCCCGCGCCAACGAGCTGCTCGGCGACTACAAGAACGTCAAGCGCGTGCCCTACGAGGAGGCCGTCAAGTCCGAGTACGTCGAGGGCTTCGACTTCCGCGAGCACTACGTGGCCGACCTCGGCAACGTCATCGACTTCGACGTGATCCGCAACTCCGGCGTGCGCCTCGGCATCGACCCGCTCGGCGGCGCCTCCGTGAACTACTGGCCGCTCATCAACGAGAAGTACGGCCTGAACATCGGCGTGGTGCGCCCCGAGGTCGACCCGACCTGGCGCTTCATGACCATCGACCACGACGGCAAGATCCGCATGGACCCGTCCTCGCCGTACGCGATGAAGGGCCTCGTGGACCAGCTCAACGCCGGCGCGTGGGACAAGTACGATCTCGTCGGCGGCACCGACCCGGACGCCGACCGTCACGGCATCGTCTGCCCGAACTGGGGCGTGATGAACCCGAACCACTACATCGCCGTGTGCGTGGAGTACCTGTTCGGCGGCAACCGTCCGGGCTGGCCGGAGGGCGCGGCCGTCGGCAAGACGCTCGTCTCCTCCTCCCTGATCGACCGCGTGGCGGCCTCCATCAACGCGAAGGTCATCGAGGTGCCGGTCGGCTTCAAGTGGTTCGTCGACCCGCTGTTCTCCGGCGAGGTCGCGTTCGGCGGCGAGGAGAGCTCCGGCATGAGCTTCCTGCGCCGTGACGGCCGCGTGTGGACCACCGACAAGGACGGCCTCATCCCCGACCTGCTGGCCGCGGAGATCACCGCCAAGACCGGCAAGAACCCGGCCGAGCTGCACAAGGACCAGGTGGCCCGCTTCGGCGAGTCCTGGTACAAGCGCGTCGACACCCCGACCACGCTCGAGCAGAAGCAGAAGTTCGCCAAGCTCACCGGCGACGACGTCACCGCCACGCAGCTCGCGGGCGAGGACATCACCGCCAAGCTCACCGAGGCGCCGGGCAACCACGCCAAGATCGGCGGCCTGAAGGTCACCACCAAGGACAACTGGTTCGCGGCCCGCCCCTCCGGCACCGAGAACATCTACAAGGTGTACGCCGAGTCCTTCGAGAGCCCCGAGGCCCTCGACAAGGTGCTCGCCGAAGCCACCGAGGTCGTCGACAAGGCCCTCGCCGAGTGACGACACCCGTGACGCGTTAGATCGCGTCCATCGCAATGCAATAAGGCTCTGCATTGGATACATCTCCAGTGCAGAGCCTTATTGTGTTGAGGTTTCCGCCGTCGTCGTGGGCGTGCTGTGCCGCAAGGGACTGCAGGGGCGTAGTTGAGGGCGACTGCGTACCGCCGTCGCCAGGCATCGCATGTTCCGACGAGCCGCGGCAAGGGATGCGCCCCGGCCCTACCGCGGCAGTCGTATGCGGATGTGCCATGTTCCGTGCCGGAATGTGCGGGACATGGCACCGCCGAAACCGGTTATCCGTTCCTCAAGCAACGCAAGGCCGAATCCCGATTGCAAGTTGCGTCGGAATTCGCCGGCCCCCTCCTCCGCATCACCACCAGCACCACTCACAATTACGCCATTGCTTTGTTCGATGACGATGCCGTCGTTCCCGCATTGCAGGACCAGCCGGTACGGCGTCTTCATATCCGCGTGACGAGCGATGTTGGCGCACAGTTCCTTGATGCATTGACGAATCACCCGCGCCAAGGACGGGGACAACGCGCATCGATCAGCCTCCACTCGGATCGTTCCGTGGAACCCCAGATTCCGCAGCCACTGCTTCTGGCTTTCGCAATATCGGACGATATCCGCGGCATTCGATTCCACATCCTCGGTCTCCGACAGCAGTCGGATGACCGCATGAGTATTGTCCAGCGCCGCAAGCGACAACCCGTTGATGTCACGCATCAGCGCGCGGCCGCCATCCCCGGAAGCAGCCTCGGAAGCGCTCCTGTGCACATCACCGGGATCATCACCGAAATCACTCTCGCCCGCGCTTTGCGACAGCAACGCGATCGCGGACAGCTCGCCGGTGACGGCATCATGCAACGCACCAGCCGCATGCAGCTTGTCCGTCAGCCGACGCTCACGTGAAATGCGACCACGATAGGCGAACATCGTACCGACCATGAACGCCGCCGCGTTGATGAGGAACACCGCACCCAGCCGTTCCACCGGCTCACGCCATACCACCACGGGAACCCCTTGCCCCACCCATATCAGCAGCAGGCAGCAGAGCGCCGCCCATGTGCGCAGCCGGTACGAGAGATACCCGACGCACGTCATCACTCCAAGGGCCAGCATGTCCGGCTGGCTTCCGGGAACAAACGCCGCAATCACATATTCCCCGACGCACAACACGCACGCAGGTATCGGCAGCCACACGAGCAATGCCAACGCCGCCACCTGCACGGCGGCGAACGCAATGGGCACCGCATCGGAGAGCGCCGATTCCGAGAACACCGCATCCGCGTCCATCCACCAGGCGATGGCGCTGGCGAGTACGGTCAGGCATCCAAGCAGCATGCGCCATCGCACGCCATGCCCGGACATGTCGTCGTCCATCGGCCGCAACAAACCGGTTCCGGCGTTCCCACCCATCATGCGGTCCAACATGCGCCCCAGCGTGCGGCCCATCGTCCCACTCATCGGTGTTTCGCCTGATTCCATTTGACAAGGGCCTCTCCCAGCGTCCGCGCGTTCAGTTTGATGCGGGCATGCCGTGCGTGCGACCGCGCGGTGGATGGCCGCACGCCGAGCCGCCGGGCGATCTCGTTGAGATTGAGCCCTTGCGCGCTGAGATTGAGCGTCTCCATCTCCGGCCATGTCAATGTCGCCGCCGGTTCGGCGGGAGCGCGTCGGATGCGCTGGAACGCGGTCACGGCATCCTCGAAATGCACATCGGGAGCGTCGCTCGACGGCATCGTTCCGCCGTCGGCAACACGTCTGACGGCCTGTTGCAGCATTCGCATGTCCTTCTTGCCGATGATTCCCTGCGCGCCCGCATCGGCTGCATCCGCCGCATACAGTTCAATCGGATACGAGGTGATCGCCAGTATCGGCGGATGCGGGGAGTCGGACCGGATGAGCCGGCACAGCATCGGCCCGGGCATGTCGGCGAGTCCCATATCGACCAGCAGCACGTCGGGCCGATCGTCATCCTCCACGCATCGGACGAACGCGTCATGCCCCGAAGCCGTCTCCCATGCCAGCCGCGTGCCCGGCATCCGTGAGATGATCACGCGTAGCGCATACAGCGTGATGGCGTCATTGTCGATGATGCCGACCGCGACGCTCGTCCCGTCTCCGTCGCCGTTTCCACGCGCTTCATTGGACTGTCCCATATCCGCAGTGTATCGCCGATGCCGGCGCGACGACGACCGCCGGCGCCACCGTTCTTCCGATTCGTCATCAAACGTTGCGCGCACATATCATCGCCGGTGTAGCGACGACCGCCGCGACAATCGTTGATGTCTCCACGCGACTTCGTATGAGCGGAAGCCTTCCTGGATACGATGGCATCGCAAGGCATATCACCGCAGAGAACGCCGGGCGGTATGCGCCACGACACCCACCGATGATGCTTATCAGACGACGATGAAGGAGCCTCCATGTCCGCCTTTGCCTCACTTCTTGCGCGCGCCCCTCATGTTCCCCTCTTCCGGCGAATCGCGCTCACGGCAATCGCATGCACCGCCGCCGTCGCGTGCTGTCTGACTGCCGTCATCACGGCGTCGGCGCTCGACCGCGACGGCACTGCCGCCGCCGCGTCGTTGCGCGACAACGCCTGTATCGGCGACGCGGCCGCGCTGGCGTCCACGACCGACGGCCGTTCCCTGTTCGTCTTCAGCAAAGACGGTACGATCTGCCGCGTCCGAGCCGAGGACCTGTCCGTGGCGGGCGTCGCGCACGTGGACGACGGGTTCGCGACGGCCACGCCGCACGTCGAGTTCACGCCGGACGGCGGCACGATGCTCGTCAACGGCACGGGAGGCGTCGTCGCCGTCGACGTCTCCGATCTCGGCACCACGTTGTTCCCGTCATCCGCGGACGACTACATGCCCTCCCCGGACGGTACGCACATCAGCGTGATCGAGTCCGCCGGCGACGCCGCATCATCCCGCTCATGGACGGTGCGCACGTTCTCCGCGACGGACGGCGGCGGCAGCGTCACCGTGCCGCTGCGGTTCCCCGGTTCCTTCGACGCCGCGCGCGTGCGCGACGTCATGCCGTACACGATGAATTCCACGGGAACGGTGTGGTTCGTCGGCGTCGATGACGGCGACGACGGTTCCGTCGGCACCAGCACCGAACAGTCGCTGCGGCTGATGGCGGTCGATGTCGCCACCGGCGCAATGACGGATATCGCGGATGACGCGTCGGCCACCATATATGCTGTGGGCGCCTACTCCGCAGGGGCGGACAAGCAACGCGTGTTGTATATGGGGACCGCCGATGCTCGCGTACTCGCCATCGACGTCGACGCCTACGAATCCGGTTCGGTTGGAGCGACGGTCGTGCGCACGGTATTCGAACGGCATCTTCCGCTCGACCGTATCCTGCTCGCCTCGAACGGCGCGCGCATGCTCGTCGGCATGACCAACGGCAAACTCGTGGTCGACGCGGGTACCATGCAATGGCTGGATGCGGGAGGACTCGTCTCGTCCATCAATCCCGACGGCACGCTGTTGTATTCGCTCGACCGCCAAGGCTCGTCCGACACATCACGCGCGGGCGATTCAAGCGGGACGACGGACGGTGCAGACGATGCGGTCGTGCTGAGAGTAAACACCTTCGACGAAGACGACCCCGCGGTCACACGAGCACTGCGATTCGCCGGCTCCGGCGCCATCTACGACCACGCGGCCGGATGGACGTATTCGCCTGACGGCGGTACCTGGTACGTGCTGCTCGCCGCCGCGGCGGGTGGCGGGAACGCCGTCGCGGGCCAACAGCACGGTGCAGACCGTCCGGGCGTGCTGCTCGCGGTGGACGTGTCACCGTTCACTGCGGAATCCGTCAGCCGCGCGGATACCTCCGCCGAACGGCAGGCACCTCCGCTCAGTACGACGGCGATGGCCGTCGTCATCGCCGTCGCCGCACTACTGGTCGTACTGATAGCCGTCATGCGACGCCGCACCTCCTGGTGACGTGGCGGCTTAGAACGAAGACCCGTCGATATTCCGGCATCGGTTCCGTGGGCCTGCGGTGCCGCTGTGACCGAACCTGCGCAGTCTAGAACGCAACCTGCGCAATTGGAGACCGAACCTGCGCAGTCCGGGCAGCAACCTGCGCACAGGGGTGCTGAAAGAAACCC
>NZ_BCFK01000072.1 GCF_001417815.1 Bifidobacterium aesculapii | reverse complement strand
GCCGCAAGACGCTGGGACATATGCGCCATATTCTGAAAAGCCCGGAATACCAAGGAAACCACCGACACCACGCCGCCCTGCGCAGACCGGCCTTCACGACCCCTATGCGCAGGTTCGAGGCCTAATTGAACAGGTTCGCCACCGGACTGCACAGGTTCAAGGCCAAACCGCGCAGGTTCGCCACCAAACTGCGCAGGTTCACGCGCCGACCGCGCAAATACGGCATCACGTCACAGAGCCAGTATCCTGTACCGTACATTCGCCGATGAATCGACCACCTCTCAAACCCTCTTCGCGATCCAGCCCCTGACAAGGGAGCCGGGAATGGGATAAACGAATTGACGGCGCAGAACACCAGATGCGATTACGGGCCGGCCACGCACCGCCCTCACAAGCCGAGACGCTTGTCGAGCTCGGCGGCGGCGTCAAGACCGAGCCTGCGCCGGACGAACCAGCCGAACGCGAGCGGCAGCCCGGCCGCCGCGGCGACCGAACCGGAACCAAGCGCGATGGTGCGCGCATTATCCGCAATAAGCATCGTACCGTCCGCGGCATCGCCCGCAGCGGACACCGCGTCACCGACCGCGGCATCATCCGCAGCGTCATCCGTGGCGGTGTTCCCCGCGGCGGCCGTCGTTTTCTTCGTTGTGGAGGAGCCGGTCTTCGCACCAGTCGAGCCGGTGGTGGTGGAGCGCGCTCCCCCGGCGGCCGTCGCCGCGGCGGGGCTTCCCTCCCCCGCGGTCACTGTGTACGAGGAGTCGTACTGCACGTAGAGCGGCAGCGTCGGTTTGGCGAAATCGCGGGCGCTGTTCGACGTGTACCAGTAGGCGGACTGGCCGGTCTGCAACTGGAAATCGACGAACGACTGCGGGAACGACCCCCAATAAGAGGCGTTCGTATCGTCTTTCGCGGCCTGCGAGCCGTGGTCGCCGCTGGCGGAGACGGCCACGCCGAGATAGTCCGGCGTGACGGTGAACCCGTGGTCGGCGAGCGCCTGCGTGACGTTCACCGCGTTGCCGCCGGTGAAGTCGGCCACGTGGATCTGCTGCGGCGTCAACGTGAGCCACTTGCTCGCGTCGTTCATGTCCGCGCCGTAGCCGGATGCGGTTGCGGTGAGCGAGCCGGTGCCGTTCGCGGCGAGCGTGAGGGTCGGGTCGGTGACGGACCAGTAGGTCATGCCGCCGTAGTAGGCGACAGTCCACGAGCCTTTCCATGTGATGGTGGTCGTGCCGTCGGCTTTCACGGTGCCGGTGCCGTTCGAGAGGACGACCTGTGATTCGGTGTTGATGGAGCGTCCGTCGGCGCGTTTGCCCATCGTCACGCTGGAGCCGTCGCGCGCGAGGCATTTCGATGCCCATGTGGCTTCGGTCCAGTTGCCGTTCGCGTCGGGCTTCTGGATGGTCACGTTGCCGTCGGACGACTTGTAGAGGCTTTCGTCCCATGTTCTGGACGATCCGGTGTTGCCGGCCACGCCCGCGGAGAGGAAGTTGCATCCGCCGGAGTAGGCGGCGGAGTTCGTCTCGTCGTTCATGCCCCAGCGCAACGTGACGCCGGTCAGCACGGTGTCGCCGGATTCGGTGCCGCCGTTGTTATCGCCGTTGTTGTTATTCCCGTTGTTGTTATCGCCGTTGTTGTTATCGCCGTTGCCGCCGCCGGAACCATTATTCCCACCGTTCCCGTTGTTCCCGTTGTCGCCGGAACCGTTATCACCACCGTTGCCATTGTTCCCGTTATCGCCGCCACCGCCGTTGTCGCCACCGTTGTCCGGCTCGCCGCCGTTCCACCCGACGGTGATCGGTTTCGGCGCCTTGCGCGCGTCGGCGTTGCCGCCGGAACCGTACCAGTAGGGGGCCGTGCCCACCTTGGTCATGAAGTCGATGAACGGCTTCGGCCAGCTCTTGACCTTCGTGCCGTTGCCGGCCACGTCGATCTCGGCGAAATCGGGCGTGACGATCACGCCGTCATCCTGTACGTCCACGTCGGTCAGCGTCGCGATCTCGACGTCCTGTTCCTCGGGCAGCTTCTCGTACTTGTTCGGGTCGTTCATGTCCGAGCCCCAGCCGCCGAGCGTCGCGGTGACGGTGCCCTTGCCGCCGGTCACGTTGAGCTTCACGTCCTTCGCATACCACTGCGTCATGCCGGAGTAGAAGATCACCGTGAACGCGCCGTCCCACGAGATGGAAGCGTCGTCCTTGTCCGCATCGAACGTGCCCTCGCCGTGCGAGAGGACCACGCGGTTGCCGCTGTCCTCGCCGTCGGCGACGCCCGCGCCGGGCAGGTCCTTGCCTTCCGGCGTGGTCCTGAGCCCGGCCCACGTGGCCGGCACGTACGTTTCCTCCGTCTTGCCGTCCGCGTCGGTCGTGCGTTGCAGCTTCTCGATCGAGACGTCGCCGTCCGACTGCTTCCACTCGGATTCTTCGACGTTGTCCGAAGCGGACGTCTTGTCGACGATGCCGGCGCTCAGGAAGTTGAACGTGCCGGGAGCGTAGGCGCGGTAGTTCGATTCCTTGTTGAGGCTCCACGCGAACGTGGCGTCGGAGACGGTCTGCACGGTCGTTTCGCCGGAACCGCCCGTGTCGCCGCCGTCTCCCGAGCCGCCGCCGGTCGCGCCGTCCGCCGCGAAGGCGGGCGCGATGGCCGCGACCGAGCCGGCGCACACCGCGATGCTCGCCGCGGCGGCGCATATCGTTCTGAGCAGCATTTGCCCCACACTCATCGCATTCCCCCTTCGTTCGTGGCGGCGGCGCCTGTTGCGGTGCCGTTTGATGCGGCGGCACCCTGTTCCGCCGCCGCGTGGCGCGTGAAGAACCCACGGATGTCCGCCGCGCGCCGCACCGCACCATCACGGGAGGTGTCGGCGCGAACAGCGTCGGCGCGCGCCGTACCGGCAGCACCGGCGACTGTGGCGGGCACGGGCATCGCCACCGTCGCCGCGGTCTGCACCGCGTCGGGACGCGCGGCATCGGCGGGCCTCGCGGCGCTGCCTTCGGCGGGCGTCACGGCGGGCTGCGCCGCGCGCGTCTCCGCCACGAACGGATTCGTGACGGGTGCCATGCCGAACGCCTGCGTCGCGCCGTCGGAACCGGCATCGTGCTCCCCCGATGCACCCGCACCCGTCGCGGGCACTGCGCCCGTCGCAAGCGTCGCGTGCGACGTGCCGTACGCGTCCGCCATGTCAACCGGCGCCACGCCGCGCACGCGGTCGGTCTTCGCCTGCTCTTTGGCGAGTCGCCGGTACTGCCTGCGCTGACGTTTCACGGATTTGAGCTGTTCGCGGTAGCGGCGGTCCTCGGCGCGACGTTCGCGACGCGCCATCTCCTTCTCCATCGCCGCCGGCGAGACGCCCAACAGCAGCGATTTCGCGGCGAGATAGCCGCCGAAGCCCGCAGCGAGCACGATGACGGCCACGCCGAAGATAATCACGGCCGCGACGAGCAGCCATCCGGCCACGCCCAGCACCGGTACCGAGGTTTCCACATTCGCTCCTTCCGACGCCGGTTCCGCCGCAGTGCCGGAGTTCGCCGCCGGCGCCTGCTGTTGCGCGGATTCGTCGGCGGTCTCCGCGGCGGCCTGCGCCGTGCCGAACGTCATCGGCGTGAACGTCTCGTTGTTCGCGTTCGACACGCCGTGCGCGCCGATCGTGATGATGCCGCATTGCACGGCCGTGCAGTCCACGTCCGAAGGATTGCCGGACCGGTCCGTGCTCGTGAACTTCGCGCCGGGCACGGTGATCTTCGCGCTCCATGTGCCGTCCGCGGCGATCTCGCCGCCGTTCGCCGCGCTCTCGGTGGAGCTGCCGGGGAACGCGACGAACACGTCGTAGCCGGCCGGATTGTTCTCGTCGTCCGGCACGTACTTGTAGTTCTCGCCGGTCACGCCACCCTGCGACGGCTTCCACGAGCCGCCGTCCGGGTCACTCACCCAGCCGAACAGCACGTAGATGCCGCCGAACCCGTTCTGCACCGACTGGAATCCGCTTCCTTTGAGGTCCACGGTGGTCGCGCCGTCCGGATTGAGCGTGCCGCCCTCCGGCGTGGCGCTCACCTGCGCGCCCGCGGCGTGCGCGGCCGGCACCGAGCCCGGAACCACGCCGGTCACCGCCGCCGCGACCGCCAGCGCCACGGCCAGCAGGGTCGCGGCCACGGCCGTGCGCACACGACGCGCGCGGAACGCCGTCGCCGCCCCGGCACCGGCGCCGGATGCCGGCATCCCATGCTTCATCCCGTCCATCGCACTCATCGCGCTCCTCCCGAACGACGCTCCGCCTCAACACCCGCATGACCGTCCACACGACCGTTCACATGACCGCCCGCATGATCGTCAACATGATCGAACTGCGGCAGGTTCGCGCGGCCCTCAAGCGGGAACGCTCGGCGGCCGTACACATGACGGCGGATCGCGGGACGCTTCGGCGTGATCGTCACGCCGCCGTCCACGAGGCGCGTCACCTCGATCGGGCACTGGTACACGTCCGAAAGACGCTGCGACGTGAACACCTCCTCCGGCGCGCCCAACGCGCGCAGACGGCCATGCTCCAGCAGCGCGACGCGGTCCGACCATGCGGCCGCCGCGTCGAGCGCGTGTACGATCACCACCACCGCGCACCCGGCCTCGGCGTAGTCGCGGCCCAGCCGCATGAGCAGCTCCTGATGCCTCACGTCCATCGCGGCGGTCGGCTCGTCGAGCAGCAGCACCGGCGTCGCCTGCGCGAGCACGCGCGAGAACGCGGCGCGCCCGCGCTCGCCGCCGGACAGCGACGTGTAGACACGCGGGGCGAGCGGCGCGACGTCCGTCATGCCCATCGCGGAATCGACGATCATGTCGTCGTCCATCTCCTGCGGCGTGCCTTCCCACGGGGAACGGCCCATGCGCACGATCTCGTCGACGGTGAACGGGAACGTCACGTCCACGTTCTGCATGAGCACGGATCGGCGCATGGCGAGTTCCGTGGCATCCCAGGCGGCGATCGGCTCGCCGAACAGGGTGATCGCGCCGCCGGTGACCGGCACGTCGCCGGTGATGGCGTTGAGCATCGTGGACTTGCCGGCGCCGTTCGGCCCCACGACGGACAGCAGTTCGCCGGCGCGGATGTCGAGGCTGATGCAGTCGAGGATCTCGCGGTCGTCGATGGTGACGCTCACGTCCTTGAGTTCCAGCACGACGTCGCCGGGCTCGGGCGGCACCGGCGGGCGATGCGTGCGCGACCACGGCATGACGGATGCGGTGAACGACGACTTGGCGGCTTTGGACGACTTGGACGACTTGGCGGCGGCGATCATGCCCAACCTCCCGACTTGGAGCGGCTGCGGCGAAGCAGCCAGAAGAAGAACGGTCCGCCGACGAGCGAGGTGAGCATGCCAATCGGCAGGTCGGCGAACTGGATGGTGGTGCGCGCGGCGAAATCGGCGATGGTGAGCAGCAGCGCGCCGCCCAACGCGGAGGCGGGCAGCAGCGCGCGGTGCCCGGGGCCGATGATCATGCGCAGCAGGTGCGGCACCACGAGTCCCACGAACGCGATGATGCCGGAGAACGCCACTGCGGAGGAGACCAGCAGCGCCACGACGAGCATCGAGCAGAAGCGCAGTCGCTCCACGTTCACGCCGAGGTGACGGGCCGGCTTCTCGCCCAACGACAGCAGGTCGAGCTGGTGGGCCACGAACTGCACGGCGATGACGCCGATCACGCACATCGGGGCGACGAGCGCGACCTGCTGCCAGCGCGAGCCGTTGAACGAGCCCATCTGCCAGAACACGATCTGGTCGCGGGCGGAGGTGGGCGCGGCGAACGTGAAGAACGAGATGAGCGCGCCGGCCACCGCGTTCACCGCCACACCGGTCAGAATCAGCGTGACGACTTCGGTGCGGCCGCCGCGGCGCGCGAGGAAGTACACGGACAATGTGGTGAACAGGCCGCAGGCGAAGGCGAGCAGCGGCGTGGTGAACGCGCCGAGGAAGTTCCACCCCATGAGGATCGAGCAGCTGGCGCCCACGGCCGCGCCCGAGGAGACGCCCACGGTGCCGGGTTCCGCCAGCGGGTTGCCGAACACGCCCTGCATGACGGCGCCGGCCACGCCGAGCGAGGCGCCGACGACGATGGCCATGACGATGCGCGGGAAACGCACGTTCCACAGGGCCTCCTCGCCGAACGCGCGCGTGGGGCCTTCAAGCCAGTGGATGCCGATCTTGTTGAGCACCGAGCCGAGAACCTGGTCGAAGGGGATGATGAGCTGGCCGAGCGAGGCGGAGACGATGGTCATGACGACGAGCGCGACCGCGAGCACGGTGAAGGTGAGCGCGGTCTTGCCCATGCGCGGCTTGCCGGCGAGGCCGAGGTCGGCGGCGTTGGCGCTGATGCGCGCGTCGCGTTCGCGCCGTGCGGCGGCGGGGCCCAGACCGCGGCGGACGCGGTTGGCGGCCGGCACCGCAGCGGACGATACGGACGATACGGATGATGCGGACGGCGGCTGTGGCGCTGTCATTGCTTGTTCTCCTGTTGCAGTTCGTCGAGTCGTTTCTGGATGACTTCCGGCTTCTGATCCGGCTGGTAGGAAAGGTCGGGCGCGTAGACGGCCGTGGCGAGCGCGGCGAGCACCTGCGCGGTCTGCGGGCCGAAGCTCATGATCTCGTAGTCGCTCATGTCGACCACGCGCCGGTGCTGTCCGGCGGGGGTTTCGGCGATGCCGGGCATGGCGAGCATGCCGTCGATGCCGCCGGCGGATTCGACGCCGAGCGTCATCGCGAGGATCACGTCGGGTTTGGCTTTGATGAGCGCCTCGGAGTTGGTGGGGGCCATGCCCTTGAAGCCGACCTCCTTGGCGACGTCGTTCGCGCCGATCGATTGGATGAGCGAATCCGCGCCCGAACCTTCGCCGAACCAGTAGTAGATCGACTTGCCGCGCACGTACAGGAACACGATGCGCGGTTTGCGCTTCTCGTCCGTGGGGGCGAGGTTCCTGCCGATGGCCTGGATGGTCTGGCTGATCTCGCTGTTGGTGCGTTTGACGAGCCGTTTGCCGAGGTCGGAGACGCCGAGCGCGTCGGCGACGGCCTGGATCTGCGCGCCGACGCCCGCGATGCCCTTGTCGCTTTCCAACGGCACGAACACCACCGGAATGCCGGATTGGCGCAGTTGGAGCTGCACGTCGTACGGGCCGATGGAGGTGTCCGTGATGATGACGGTGGGCTCCAGCGCAAGAATCGATTCCGCGTTCAGGTCCATGCCGTTGACGGTGACCTTGGGCAGCTTGTCCATGCCGGAGGAGCCGGTGGCTGTGTCGCGGCCGACGAGGTTGCAGCCGAAACCGAGCGCGTACACGGCCGCGGCGAGCCCGCCGTTCTGGTTGAGCGCGAGGATGCGCGTGGTGTCGGTGACGGTCTGTTCGGGGCCGTCCGCGCTGGTGACGGTGACGGGCAGCTGCTGCTCCTCGAACGCCGCGTTGGAGATGGGGATGATCTGATCCGAGCGCGTGTACGCGGTGGTGGGGCCTTCGATCTCACGCGGGTCCTGGAGCTGCGACTGGGTGACGTCCGGCAGCTGCGGCGGGTTCGGCGTCTCGGAGGCGTCGGGCATATTGCATGATTCGAGGCTCGCCTCGGAGATGGTGCCGATGTTGGCGCATCCGCTGAGGGTCAGCAGGCATGCGGCCGCGAACGCCGCGCATGCCGCGATGGCGCGGGCGCGCCTGCTGCGGTGCCGGGGTTCGGCGGTCGGGTGTCCGATGACCATGGGGATGCTCCTTGGGGGTGGGGTGGGGTCGGGACGTCGGGTGGGACGATTGTGACGGGATGGGTGATAGGTGTGGGCGGGCGCCCGGTTCCGCGGTCGGGTTCCCGTTGGGGAAACCGACCGTTTGGAGCCGGGCGCCCGTGCCCTGCCGTTGTTCATCGGTCATCCACACTGCGATGCCATCCGTGGAACGGTGCATCCGTCGTGCGGAACGGACCGAGGAGCTCAGGCGTTGCGGCGGCGCAGGACGGTCACACCGGCCGCGGCGGCGGCGAGCGCGATCATCACGCCGGCGAACACGGCGACGGAGGCGCCGGTCTTGCCCAGCTGGCCGTTGGTGGTGCCGTTGGCGTTGGCCGTGCCGTTGGTCTTATCGGTGGTGCCGTTGGTCGTGGAACCGGTGTTGTTGCCGTTGTTGCCGCCGTTGCCGGCGTCGGCCTTAGCGACGCTCACGGCGAGTTCCGCGGTCTTCTCCTGGCCGTCGATGGTGGCCTTGGCGGTCACGGTCGCGGTGGCACCGGCCTTGAGCGCGGTGATCGTGGCTGCGGAGCCGTCCTCGTTGGCCTCGACCTTTACGCCTTCGGTGTTGCTGGAAACCCACTCCACCTTGACGTCGTCGGTCGCTTCGCCTGCGAGCAGCGCCTTGACAGTGGCGGTGCCATCGACCTTGAGGTTGAGCTCAGCGAGCGCGTCACCGTTCTTGTCGGTGATGGCGAGCGCCGGAGCAATCGGAGCGGGGGCCACGGCGGTGTCGCTCTGCGCGGCGTCACTGGTGCCCTTGGCGTTCTTGGCGGTCACGGATGCGGTGTACTCGGTGGCCGGATCCAGCTTGGTGAAGGTGTGCTGGAACGTGTCGGCATCCACGTCGGCGGTCAGGTCGGAGGCTTTAACCTTGGCCGCGGAGGCGTTCTTCGGCGTAAGGGTCACGGTGTAGCCGGTGATCGCGGAGCCACCGTTGTCCTCGGGCTTCTCCCAGCTGACGAGCAGTTCGTGGGCGGCACCCTGCTTGGCGGTCACGTTCTGCGGCGCGGACGGCTTGGTGGCCTCGGTCGGGGTCACGGCTGCGGACTTCTCGGACGCGGCCGAAGAGCCGGCCTCGTTCTTCGCCACGACGGTGGCGGTGTAGGAGACGCCCTTGGCGGTCAGGCCGTCGAAGGTGACGGTGGTGGCGTCGGCGGCCACGTCCTTGGCGATCGGAGCACCGGCGGACGGGGTGAGGGTCACGGTGTAGCCGGTGATCGCGGAGCCACCGTCGGACGGAGCCTTCCAGTCGACCTTCACCGAGCCGGCGGCCGGCACGGAGACGACGGGCTTGGCCGGAGCGGCCGGAGCCTGGGCCTGGGCCTTGAGCGTGATGGTCTTGGCGGTGTCGAGACGACGGTCGGTCAGCGACAGTCCGTGCGCGGCGGTGGTGCCCACCACGTAGGTCTTGCCGTACTGGAAGGTGTTGGCGGGAATCGTCACCTTGGTGGTGAACTCGCCGTTCTTGATGTCGGCGGCCTTCACCCAGGCGGCCTTGAGGAAGTCCTTGGCGCTGGTCGGGTTCTTGCCGGCGGTCCACACATCGGCGTCAGCAACCACGGCGTAGGCGCCGTAGTAGGCGGCACCACCGGTGAAGCCGGTGCCCTTGACGGTGAACTCGGTGTCCTTGGTCGGGTCGATGTCGGTGGTCGGCGTCACGGTGACGGTCGGAGTGGACACCGGGTCGGCGTTCGGGGTCACGGCGTCGGAGGCCGGGGACGCGGCGGAGGCGCCCTTGGCGTTCTTGGCGACGACGGTGGCGGTGTAGGAGACGTTCTGCGCGGTGAGCTTGCCGAAGGTGGCGGAGGTCACGTCGGCGGCAACGTCCTGGGAGACGGCGTCGCCCGTGGACGGGGTGAGGGTCACGGTGTAGCCGGTGATCGCGGAGCCGCCGTCGGACGGAGCCTTCCATTCCACCTTCACCTGGTACGGATCAGCCATGGAGCCGGCCACGGTGGCAGTCGGCTTGGCGGGGGCGGCCGGAGCGGTGGCCTCGGGCTCGGCGGCCTTGAGGGTCAGGGCCACTGCGTGGTCGAGGTTGCGGTTGGTCACGGACAGCATGTGTGCGGCGAACGACCCGACCACGTATTCCTTGTTCGGGTCGAGCGTGTTGGCGGGGATGTCGAGCACCTGGGTCCAGTTGCCGTCCTTGTCCAGGTTGGAGTAGCCGTCCTTCGGATCATTGGCGGGACGTACCCACTTCTGCACCGGGAAGGCGCTCTGGTCGGTTGGGACCTTGCCCGGCTCCCACACGGACTTGTCAGCGATCACCACGTACGTGCCGTACGCGGCGCCGGAACCGGTGTATCCCTTACCGGTGACGGTGATCTGCTGGTCCTTGGTCGGGTCGATGGTGGTCGGATCCGCGGACAGCGTGCCGACGTTGCCCACCTTGGACGGGTCCTCGGCGGCCTTGGCGGTGTAGGCGACGGTGATTGGCGTCGGGGCCTTGGCCTTGGCGTTCGCGTCGGAGGCGCCGCTGTTGTACCAGTAGGAGGCCTGGCCGGTCAGGTCCTGGAAGCTCACGAAGTCCTGCGGCCAGGAGCCGCCGTCAGGCACCTCGGTGGTCTTGATGGAATCGTATTCGGGGGTGACGGTGAAGCCGGTGTCGGTCACCTTCACGTTCTTGAGCTCGGCGATGGTCTTGTTCTCCTGGACCGGGATCTTGCTCCACTTGCTCGTATCGTTGCGGTCGGCGGCGTAGCCGGAGAGATCGGCGGTCAGGGTGGCGGTTCCGTCGGCGTTCACCTTCAGCTCCGGATCGGCAGCGAACCAGTAGGTCATGCCGCCGTAGAACGCGACGGTGAAGGAACCGGTCCACTGGATGTCGGCGGTGTTGGCCGCGGTGTCGATGGTGCCGGTGCCCTTGCTGAAGTTGACGGTGGCGTCCGTGGAGGTACCGGTGCCGTTCGTGTACGCCGTGGCCGCCTTGCCGCTCGGCGTCAGGCACTTGGTCTCCCACGTCGGGGTGACGGTCAGGTCGCCGTTGGCGTCGGGGGACTTGATGGTCACGTTGCCGTCGGCCGACTTGTAGCCGGGGTTCGGATTCGAGGCCGTCCAGGGCGCGGAGCTTCCGGAGTTGCCGGCCTCGCCGGCGGAGAGGAAGTTGCACCCGCCGAACCATGCGCCACCGGTGGCGATCTTGCTCAGTCCCCAGCTCAGCGTGGCGTCGCTGGTGGTCTTCGCGGTCGAATCCGCGGCGGAGGCGGCCGGCGCCACGAGGCCGGCGCCGAGCGTCGCCGCGGCGATCACGGCCGCGAGCGCCGTGGTACGTTTCTTGTTCAAGAACACTGCTGTTCCTTTCGTTGCTTCGGTTCCCATACGTGTTTGGGTGGTTTGCCGCGGTCCGATCGGCGCTTGTGGCGCGCGCCGGCCCGTGCGTTCACTGCTTGAACCCCTGTTTCAGAACTGTTTTGCGATCCCATGGATGCTTCGCGGACGCGCCCCTGATTCCCTTGAGTCGCTGACGGGCGTCTGTTCGCGCAACAATCCGGTCTGCGCAAAAACCACTCGCAATATATGCGGATGTTTTTTGGAAAAAAGACG
>NZ_BCFK01000071.1 GCF_001417815.1 Bifidobacterium aesculapii | reverse complement strand
CCCAAAATCGCGCTTAACCTGTGGCTCGATTCAGAAACAACAAAAGGGGTTCCGATTATTCGGAACCCCTTTTCTAGCGACCACGACCGGACTTGAACCGGCGACCTCCGCCGTGACAGGGCGGCGCTCTAACCAACTGAGCTACGCGGCCGTTCGCACCTGCTTCGTTCAGGCACGAGTAGATAGATTACAGCACCAAAGCATTTCTCGCCAATTCGGCGTGTCGCGTCTCGTGCTCCTGCTTCGCCATCTTCCGGCATCGCCATCCAGCGCCCGACCACCATGCCGCGCGATTCGGCGCTTGCGATTCAGCACACTTGCACACGGCATCCAACGCACGGCATTCAACGCACGGCGAGGTCGCGTACGGCGAATGCACGGAAAGCCACCACGAATCCGATCACGACGATCAGCGCGGCCAATACGACGAACGGAACCGACACACGACCGTCAATCACCTCGGCAGGTGTGGCGTAGCGGAACGGGGAGAGCACCCGCGCCACAATCGAGGCGTCGTGATCGGAGAACATGTCGTAGGCGACGCCGGCACCATAGGCCACAATCACCGAGGCGTTGCCGGCGGCGGCGCCGCGCTCAGCCAGCCGGCACACCGCGGACGCGCACGCGCCAACGGCCCCGAACACCAGCATCATGGCGAACAGCCAGACGGAGAACCGCCAGATCACCGTCGCTGCTGCCGTTCGATTGAGCCCACGCACATCACCCAGCAGACGCAGGCACAGCAGCGACGAGACGAGATTGACCGCGACGAACGCGACAGCGTCGACCAACGCGGCGGCGAGTTTCGCATCCAGGATCGTCATGCGGGAAACGGGACGCACGAACAGGAATTCATAGGTGCCGTCCGTCATCTCTCGCGACACCGCGTTGCGGGCGAGCGCGACCGCATAGACGGCCGCCATGATGCCCACGTAGAACTCAAGCACCGCGTAGTATCCGGCGAACGTGGACATGTCGAGGTCGGCTATGCCCATGACGGCGAGCGCGACCTTCGGAAACGCGTCGGTGAGCTTGCGCACGGCGTCGGCGTCGCCGCCGGCGATGCCCTCGAACTTCATCACGCCGGCGATGTTGAACAGGACGATCACGACGCTCCAGATCAGCCAGGCCTTCGCGTCGGCATGCAGTTCGCGCGCGATCATGGCGAGCACGGCCTTCATCGCGATTCCATGATCTTTTCGTTCCACCATCATTCGGCCCTCACCTCGCCGCGCACATACACGGCCGCCCCTGCCGCCAAACAGACCAAGGCCACCGCAGCGGCCAGCATCAGATAGCCCGCTTCGTAGCGGCCATAATCCAGCGCCTCGGAGACGTTGAACCAGGTGAACGGCGAGACGATGCGGTATTTGCTCTCGCCGGTCATCTCGGGCAGGGAGACGAGCATGAAGCCGAAGATGCCGAACGTGGTCGCGATGCCGGACACGCTGCGGATGCGCCGCAACAGTACGGCGGCGAGCGCGCCGAAGGCGAGGAACAGCACACCAACGCCGAACAGCGATGATGCAGCGAGGAGCAACCGGGGCAGGGCGATCGCGGTGGCGGTGGGATCGTCACGGAACCGGGTGTAGACCGCCGCCGCCGTGGCGAGGAACGCCAATCCGGCCACGGCAACCATCGTGAGTCCCGCCGCGAGTTTTGCCGCATAGACCGCGCCGCGCGGCATCGGCATGACGAACAGGAAGTCGGTGGCCTTCGCGCGCTTCTCGCGGCCGAGCACCGCGAGACCCCACGCGCAGGCCATGATCGCCATGGTCAGCATGAGGTACAGCGAGCTGAACCGGTAGAACCCGCCGAAGGAGAACACGTCGTCGTTGACGCCGAACAGCGCGGCGAACTGCGGCGGGAAGCCGTCGATCACCTGCTCGACACTCGACTTGGAGTCCCGGTAGATCGGGTATGCGCCGGCCAGCAGCAGGATGGCCACGGCGAGGAGCGTGGCCGTGCCGATGAGGAACGAGCGCAACTGGGCCTTCAGTTCGAAGGCGTAGACGTGCAGGATAGCGTGCGCGTTCATCGGGTCGGCTCCGGTTGACTCAATTCGCCCGGTTCGCCCGCCACCGCGCCCACGGCTCCCGCTCCGGCACCGTCGTCCTTGTCGCCGGACCGGTAGTAGTGCATGAACACTTCCTCCAGCGTCGGTTCCGCGATCTCCACGTCCGCGAGCGTCATGCCGGCGAGCGCCGCGATGAGCTCGTTGCAGTCACCCTCGTAGAGGAAGGATGCCACGGCGGAGGCGGCATCCGTTCCGGCACCGGCCCCAGCCTCCGCATCCAGCGTCAACGACCGAATGCCGGGCACGGACGCGAGCGCGCGTTTCGCTTCCGCGACCGCATCATGGGCATCATCGCGTGCGTGCTCGCGATACCCGGTGCCAACAGTCCTGGATCCCGATGCGGTCACCCCGTTGCCTGTCACGCCGCCGATACCAAGCGTCACGCGCTTGACCGCGGACCGTCGCATTTCCGCCACGCTGCGCACCGCGACGATCCGCCCTTCGCGGATGATCGCGACGCGGTCGCAGATGCGCTGCACTTCGGAGAGGATGTGCGAGGAGAACAGCACCGTGGCGCCGCGCGCGTGCTCCTCTCGGATCAGGTCGAAGAACACGCGCTGCACGAGCGGGTCGAGTCCGCTGGTCGGTTCGTCGAGGATGATGAGGCGGGGCCGGTGCATGAGTCCCTGCACGATGCCGACCTTCTTGCGGTTGCCGAGCGACATGTCCTCGACCTTCTGGTCGAGGTTCAGGTCGAGCCGCTCGGACAGCTCACGGATGCGCACCGAGCAGTCCACGTGGTAGAAGCCCGCCGCGTATTGCAACAGGTCACGTGCGCGCATGCCGTCGTAGTAGAACACTTCGCTGGGCAGGTAGCCCACTTGTTCGAGGATGCGTGTGCGGTCCTTCTCGCAGTCGAGGCCGAGTATGGACGCCTCTCCACCTGTCTTGCGGATCAATCCCAGGAGTGTCCTGATCGTGGTCGATTTGCCGGCACCGTTCGGTCCGATGAAACCGAAGATCTCGCCCTGCCGCACGGTGAGGTTCACATCCTCGATGCCCCGCGCCTTGCCGTATCGTTTGGTCAGATGGCGCGTGAGAATCGCGGGGACGCCATCGACCTCCACACCCTTGCCACCCTTGCCATCTTTGTCGATGCCGCCGGAACCCCCATCGTGATTGCGTACACCAGCCACTTCGTCTCTCCATTCCCCCATCCGACACAGGACGGATGCGTCGTGTCGCATGCCGTCATGCTCACCCATACCTCACCGCATGCCGATGGTCTGTGCAGCTGCCATTCATGATAGGTTCGCACCCTTCCGCCTGTCATATTGTTCTAACGGAATCCATACGTATCTGCAGGCTTCCACATCATGCACGCGATGCCGCGGGTCACCGCCGCGCTGCTGTACCAAGGACCATGGGGAGTGGGATCTCGGCAAACACAATCGTCTGCACGCCTTGGGATATGTGGGATATGAGTCGTTCGTGGTTACGCGGAAGATCCCGGCCGTGAAGGCACGCCTTCAGGAGCTCCTCTCCATGGTGCCGAAGGCACTCATGAAGCGTCGAATGGGGGGCTTCGCGAATGATTTGCGGCGCGTTCGGGTTCTTAGCCACGGGTTCCACGGGTTCCTAGCCCACGGGCTCCTAACCCCAGTCACCTAGACACAGTCACTTCCCACAGTCCCCACAGTCAACTAACCCACCTCGTGGTACAACTCGAAGCGCCTGCATGCCTCACTGGGATACAGGACACCACAGGGACGTGGAGAGCGAGCATTATCGACAGCAGACGGCACAAGCCGTCTCACAGTAAAGACGGAACAACAATCAGGGCACTTCATAGCCCACCCAAAGCCGCCCAAAAAGCCTTCCGTAGGGTGTTTTGAGCTTCCGTTGGAAACTTGTAGCCGTTCCAGAGTCGCCGGCGCATCGAGAATCCGCACCATTCCGCCTTTCTTCCATCGGCCATATGCGGACTTCGCCGATCAGGTTTCCAACGGAAGTCAAAAACACCCAACTGAAGCCGGATATTCCACTATTCGCGAGGCTCGTGTTCCGGGTACGTGATTCAGCAGCGATTCAGCAGACACTGATTCAGCAGCACCCTGTTCGCAAGCACCCCGTTCACCCTGTTCACCGCCCAATACTCCCCAAAAGGACTGGTATCAACGACTGGCACCAACAGACTGGCACACAGACTGGTACCGACAGACCGGCACCAACAGACCGGCACAACGACTCGGCGGCGGCACCCACGCCGACGCCATTATGGACAGGATCGTGCACAACGCCACTTGGATAGAAACCGGCGAATGGAACATGCGCGAACACGCCGCCCGGCAAGCAACCCCACCCATCACCACGACCGGACGGCGCCGCCTGCACCGCCGGCACCCAACCACCACACACAGCGGTGCCATCCCGCAATAACTCCCGCAATAACCGGTGCTCAAACCTCCAAATAATCAAGCGGCCGCATGTCGCGGATGATGGCGGCCCGGCCGAGAGCGCCCGGCATCCACATCGGACTCTCCGGCAGTTCGCAGGAGAGTTCCCCACATCTGCAGACGTTGTCCAGCTAATCACGGCGATCGCGCAGGTGTCGCTGAACTCCGACGTGCCGGTGCTTTTCGGCGTGATCACCACCGAGAACATCGAACAGGCCATCGAACGCGCCGGCACCAAGGCCTGCAACAAGGGCTTCGACTGCGCGCTCGGCGCCATCGAGATGGTCAACGTGCTGCGCGCCATCAGCGTCGGGGAGTGACCGGTCGCATAACCGGTTCGGCTGGCAGCATGCATCCGCATCCAACCCGCTGCCAGCCGCAACATTCCAGCCCTTCCGTTACCATGGTGGGCGGTGGTTTGGCATGAAATCGGCCGCTATGCGGACACATCGCCGCGTCGGCCGGCCGGCGGCACGGCGGCAACATGACCGGCGGGGCGCGGCGGCGACCATGCACGAACCTACGGAACGGCGGAAATCCCAACCTTTGGTAAGGAGACACTGCAAGTGGCAGAATTCGTATTCCAGATGATCAAGGCGCGCAAGGCGTTCGGCGACCGCGTGATCCTCGACGACGTGACGCTGAGCTTCCTGCCCGGCGCGAAGATCGGCGTGGTGGGCCCGAACGGCATGGGCAAGTCCACGCTGCTCAAGATCATGGCCAGCCTCGAGACCGTCTCCAACGGCGAGGCCACCCTCACCCCGGGCTTCACGGTCGGCATCCTGCAGCAGGAGCCGCCGCTGGACGACACCAAGACCGTGGGCGAGAACATCAAGATGGCGTTCGGACCGATCGCTGAGAAGGTCGCCCGTTTCAACCAGATCGGCGAGGAGATGGCCAACCCGGACGCCGACTTCGACGCGCTGATGGAGGAGATGGGCAAGCTCCAGACCGAGATCGACGCCGCCAACGGCTGGGATCTCGACTCGCAGCTCGAGCAGGCCATGGACGCCCTGCAATGCCCGGACCCGGACACCCCGGTCAACGTGTGCTCCGGTGGCGAGCGCCGCCGCGTGGCCCTGTGCAAGCTGCTGCTCGAAGCCCCGGACCTGCTGCTGCTCGACGAGCCCACGAACCACCTCGACGCCGAGTCGATCCTGTGGCTGGAGCAGTTCCTGCACCAGTACAAGGGCGCCGTCATCGCCGTCACCCACGACCGCTACTTCATGGACAACGTGGCCGAGTGGATCTGCGAGGTCGACCGCGGCCACCTGTACCCGTACAAGGGCAACTACACGACGTACCTGGAGACCAAGGCGAAGCGTATGGAGATCCAGGGCGCGAAGGACGCGAAGCTCGCCAAGCGCCTCAAGGACGAGCTGGAGTGGGTGCGCTCCTCGCCGAAGGCCCGTCAGGCCAAGAACAAGGCCCGTCTGGAGCGCTACGACCAGATGGAGAACGAGGCGCGCAACAACAAGAAGCTCGACTTCTCCGAGATCCAGATTCCGGCCGGCCCGCGTCTGGGTTCTATGGTGCTCGAGGCGAACCATCTGCACAAGGCGTTCGGCGACCGCGTGCTCATCGACGACCTGTCCTTCACGCTGCCGCGCAACGGCATCGTCGGCGTGATCGGCCCGAACGGCGTCGGCAAGTCCACGCTGTTCAAGACGATCGTGGGCCTGGAGCCGCTGACCAGCGGCGAGCTGAAGATCGGCGACACCGTCAAGATCAGCTACGTCGACCAGAACCGTGAGGGCCTCGACCCGAACAAGAACCTGTGGGAGGCGGTCTCCGGCGGCCTCGACTTCATCGACGTCGCGGGCACCGAGGTGCCGACGCGCGCCTACGTGGCGAGCTTCGGCTTCAAGGGTTCCGACCAGCAGAAGCTCACCGGCGTGCTCTCCGGCGGCGAGCGCAACCGTCTGAACCTCGCGCTGACGCTCAAGCAGGGCGGCAACCTGCTGCTGCTCGACGAGCCCACGAACGATCTGGACGTCGAGACGCTCGAATCGCTTGAAAACGCGCTGCTCGGCTTCCCGGGCTGCGCCGTTGTTATCTCCCACGACCGCTGGTTCCTCGACCGCGTCGCCACGCACATCCTCTCGTGGGAGGGTGACGACGAGAACCCGGCGAAGTGGTACTGGTTCGAGGGCAACTTCCAAGCGTATCAGGAGAACCGCGTCGCCCGTCTCGGCGAGGACGCGGCCCGCCCGCACCGTCTGCACCGCAAGCTGACCCGCGCCTGACGCGCCCCTCCTCTCCCCATGGCGCGCCCCTGACGCGCCCCTCCCCCATGGTGCGGTAACACAATTCCTCCATAACCCCGGAATTCCGCGGTTATCGGCCACCGCACCATGGGGGATTTACCGCACCATGGGAAACGATGCGGCTCACGTGTTCGTTTCGGTATGAACAACCATGGGTCGTCCATACCGAAACGTCGGACACGCTAGAACGGGTTCGACAGACACGCTTCCAATGCTGCGGCCTTGTCCGCGTCGTAGTCCGGCGAAGATTCGTTGGAGATACCGTCCATCCATTTGGCGTACTGTGCGCTGTCGGACACCATCGTCTTGTAGTCTGCGACGCTGAAGTCGTCGGGGACGACGTTCCTGTGTCGCAGGCATGTGGCCACCGCCTCGTCGCGGTTCTTGTTCTCCGGATTGTCGCGCGTGGCGACATAGAGATTGACGATGTTCCACGGACTGTTCCACGAGCCGTCGCAGGATGACGTGATTTCACGTTCTCCGTCATCGCCTATCGAAGGCGGTGCGGTCCATGACGCGCTGCCGTCCACGTTGATGGTGACGTCCATCAATCCTTTCTCGACATAGCATTGACGCCTGCGGTCCGCGTACTCCAACGCCTCGCTTTCGGTGATGCGCCCATCCTCGAGCACTCCTTTGGTGAAATCGTCGGGCGCGCCTTCGTAGGCTTGTCGGAATTCCTTCGCATACGGATTGTCGTCGGAAATCGCCTCCGTGCCGCCGCCGCGCCCCTCGCCGACCGTGCATCCACCCAATGCGACCACGCACGTGATGACGACGGCCAGTACCCTCGATCTTCGGGAACCCGCACGGGCGATGCCAACTCCTTCATCTCCTCTGGAAAATCGGCCAATCATAATGAACCACGCTGTCCTTTCATATCGCGACGACCACATCGTCGCCTCCTCATCACGATACCCCCCCTCACGGCAAATCCGCCCCCGCCGGGCGCGCCCCTCCCCCATGGTGCGGTAACACAATTCCTCCATAACCCCGGAATTCCGCGGTTATCGGCCACCGCACCATGGGGGATTTACCGCACCATGGGAAACGATGCGGCTCACGTGTTCGTTACAATCGCTTTGGACTGTGGTAACGGTCGTTCGTTAGAGTCAGGAGCATCGCGTCGCGATTGCCGTTCGCGCCACCGCTGCAAGGTGGCGCGAACGGGCGATTGCGACGATAACCGAGATAAGCGAGATAACCGGGGGGAACACCATGACCGACGTCGACGATACGGCACCATTGCAGCATCTGGTGAAGGTGCTGAAGCTGGGAAGGCCCTCCGATTACCGCAACCACACGTACGTGAACGGCGAGAGCCTCTACTTCCCCACCGGCCGCGTGTACGGCGGGCAGGTCATCGCCCAGTCGCTGATGGCCGCGGCGAAGACCGTCGCGGCGAACCGTCTGCCCCATTCGATCCACGGCTATTTCATCGCTCCTGGCGACATCCGCCAGGATCTGCTGTTCGACGTGGAGAAGCTGCGTGACGGGCGTTCGTTCTCGTCCCGGCGCGTCAACGTGACGCAGGCCGAAGGCCCGATCCTCACCGCGATCGCCTCGTTCCAAGTGGAAGGGCAGGAAGGCGTCGATTTCTCCGATCCGATGCCGGGCGACCTGCCGGCGCCGGAAACGTTGAAGAGCGCGAAGGAGCTCATGGCGCCGTTCGCGGACAAGTCCCCGTTCGCGAACTACTACGCGGAGCAGTCGCCGTTCGACATCCGCCACATCACGCCGACGATCATGCTCGGCCCGGACAAGGAGTCCGCGGCGCACGACAGCGGCAAGCAGATGGTGTGGATGCGCGCCGACGGCGACATCGACGCGCCGCAGCTCATGCACCGTGCGATGCTCGCGCTCGGCTGCGATCAGGTGATGATGGAACCGGTGCTACGCCGCGCGGGACTGTCGATCTCCACGCCCGGCATCTCGTACGCGTCCATCGACCATTCGATGTGGTGGTACCGTGACGTGGACGTGTGCCAATGGCACTTGTACGTGCAGGACACGCCCACCGCGGGGCATGGCCGCGGGCTGGGCGTCGCGAAGGTGTATTCGCAGAGCGGAGAGCTGGTCGCCGCGATCGCGCAGGAGGCCATGATCCGCGTACCCAAGGACTGAATCGAAAGACTGAAACGCAAGCGGGCAGGCAGCAACGGTTGAGGGGGTGGTCGCCCGGATAGAAATATCCGGGCGACCACCCCCTCAACCGTGAAAGCGGAATCGTCCTACGGCCGATATGGCACCGTAGTCAGCCTCGCGGCTGTGTCTCTCACTCAGCCGGCTCCGCCGACAGCTCCCTCATCAGAGGGAGCCGGGGAAGGACGTCTCACGCCTCGCGGGACGCCGACGCTGCGGCGTACGCGGCGAGCGCGCGCGGTGCATGGAAGCCGCGGGTCTCGAACTCGTCGGCGATCTTCTGGGCGACTTCCTCGGAGCGACCCTTGTCGACGAGCGCGATGATGGAGCCGCCGAAGCCGCCGCCGGTCATGCGGGCACCGTAGGCGCCGTTGTGGCGGGCCACGTCCACGGCCACGTCGAGCTATGGAACTCCCTAAACGTGAGGTGCGAATATCCAGTTACCGTCTCGGCAAAATGCCGGACGTGTGCTCAAGTATAGGAAAGGCACGTGCCAAAACACGTGCCTTTCGTCTATTTGCCTTACATACTGAGATGACTGTCGGACATCACCTGCCTCTGCAGCAGCTGTATGTCACCGCCAGATGCCGTCAAGCACACGCACATCCACGCAATCGACCTTGCCGTCAGCAACAAAACGGAACTCGCCATCGCCGTCCGCACCTTGGAACAGCATGCTGCCGGCCGCTTCGCCGTTGTTAAGGAAGACTTCCACCACATTACGGTCGAAGAAGATTTCGACGCGACGCACATCGGCGATGCCGCTATCGAAATCGATGTCGTCCACGATTGTTCCCTTCGTAACCAGTCGGGTCACGCCGTCGCGACGCTGCAGCTGCAATTCAGTCGAATCACCATTGGCGGGATTGGTACCGGTCGCGATGAGCATTGTGAAATCGTCATCGTCAGCCAGATGCATGTCCATGTAATACGCGTTGTTCGGCACAATAAAGAAGGTCCCGTTTTCGTCTGCACGCGCTTCCAAACGATCGCCTAGCAGCTGCTCGTACGCTTCTTTGACAGGACGGCTGGTCAAGCGGCCGTCACGCACGTGCAGTTCACGTGGCAGCGACATCATGCCGTTGGCAATGCACGGCTTTTCCACACGCATCGCGGGAAAGTCGGTATACCAGCCGAATACGATACGGCGGCCGTCGTCGGCAGCAAAGCTTTGTGTCGCGTAGTAGCCGGTACCGAAATCGCACCAATCGCTGTTCCCTACCTGCAAACGTGGACCTTCGGCGGTGTCCTTGAGATCACCAACATACCAACGCACCTGCTGGAAACGACCTTGCTTGTCACGGTAGTGCATCAACGCGCCGATGGCGACCGTCTTGCCGTCGAGCTGGAACAGGTCAGGACATTCGTAGGTACGCGATAGCTGGTGGCCGAAATCGGCGAGCACCGGTCCTTCATACTGCCACGTCACGTTGCGCTTGAGCGGTTTCTTCGCGGAGAAGAGCGCCATGGCAGGCACCGTATCCATATTGGGCTTGTCGGCGCCGGGCCTGCCTTGCGGACCGAACGTAAACCAGCCGTCTGTACCCTGTACGCTGATGCCAGGCGCCGCGGAGGACACAGCATCAGTATCGAATTCGGAGACCGGCAGATTCGTGGCGGTCACCATGTAAGCGCGTTCCGGATTGATCGCCTCGCCGGACATGCCGGTTTCCACCTTCGGATCACGGAAATCGAAGCCAAAACCATCGTTAACGCGCAACGCGACCGGAGATTCGACACTCACATGCACGCCATCCTCACACAAGCAGGTGGTCTGGTATTCAGTAACAGACGATTCGTCTCCGCGAGTCTCCAGGTGCCGGGTCAGGTACAGGCGAATAGCGGCCGCATCATCACCCTTGCAAGGATTGTCACACGCATCCACCGTCACCGCGGATCCGGAGAACGCGCCACCAACGATGCGTTCGTCGATATGCAGCTCCGGCTGCGGTTCGAGGAAGATTGGCAGATGCGTCCAATGCACCAGATCGCGGCTCACCGCATGGCCCCAGTGCATATTGTCCCAGCCAAAACCATACGGATTGAATTGGTAGAACAGATGGTAGCGTCCTTGGAAACGACACAGGCCGTTAGGATCATTCATCCAGCGAGCGAATGGCTCGAAATGCGCCGCAGGACGAGCGAAACGATCATAGATCTGCTCCAGCGTCGGCTGCGTATCCCATTCATTGTCGTACGGATTCATGCTGATGAAACGCACGCCTTCATCAAGGAGATTCTCACACTCGGACAAGTAGGCGAACCGTACGGTCAGTCGGAGCGCACTCACCGTAATACGCACGTTCGTCGGCACCGGAATCAAGAAATGGTGGCGACGCTCGGCCACCGGCATGGCATGGCTGGCGATTTGATGGCCGTCCCCGTATGTAATGGTGACGGCGGCGTCATCGCCGCATCTTTCGGCGAACAATTCCAGCAAACGGTAGCCGCCGGTTTCGATGGCAACGGAATAGTTGTCAGGCATAATAATCTCCTCCACAACGCCACATGATCGGATATCACGTGGCTACGCATTGAAAAACAGATAATCGGAAAACTAAATATGAAAAAAAGGGAACGTCCGTCACGACACGATGGAATCGCGTTCGATGATGCGGCAGCGCAATGCTGTTTTGCTGCCATCACGTTGCCTCTGCACCGCCATGCCACGATCGGACTCAAGATCAGCTACGGCCTTGTCGCCGTCAAGTATGGCGACAAGTTGCCGAACCGCTTCAAAACCCATCTCATAATGGGGCAGTTCCAGCGTAGTCAGTGATGGTTTAATCACATTAGTGATGAACGGCTGGTTATCGATGCTAATCACCGACACGTCAGCGCCGATGCGCACTCCGCGTTCGCGTGCGGCTTCGTAGATGAAAGTGGCGCGCACATCGTTGAAACAAAAGATGCCGTCCGGCTTGATTTCGTCGAACACCCGCGCCGCCTCAGCAGCAGCGTTGGTCGTCTCCAATACATTGACGACCAAAGCGTCATCGAATGGAATGCCCGCTTCCGCAAGCGCACGTCGGTAACCAGTCAGACGTTGACCTTGCGCGACGATGGGGGTTGCGGAACCGTAGTAGACAATGCGTCTGCATCCAGCTTTGATCAGACGGTCGGTGGCATCATACCCCGCCAGTTCATCATCGGGGTAGACCGAGGGAACTCGCCCCGCTGCATCCTCACTGTCCACCACCACGGTCGGGCTGCCTTCCAAGACTTCGGGAATGTCCACTTTGCGGTGGAACATCATGGCGCATAGGAAGCCATCCACGTTGTATCGGAGCAGGGCGGATATTTCTTGGTTCTCGAGTTCAGCGTCATTATTGGTGTTCGTGGTAAGCAGTATGTATCCGAGCTTGCTCGCAGCATCCTGCGCACCTTCGAGTACCTTGCTCGCGTACGGGGTCGTGGCGATCTCATCGGTCACAAATCCCAAGGCGTTGGATTTGTTGGTACGTAGGGTACGCGCCACGGAATTGGGATTGTACCCCATGTTCTCGGCAGTCGCACGGATTTTCTGCGCAACCGCCTTGCTGACGCGATCGTGATCCTTGTTGTTCATAACCAAAGACACAGTGCATACGGAAACACCCGCTTCCTTAGCTATGTCTTTGATGGATACCAATCGTTTGGACCTGTTCACTCGTTGCCTTACTGACGACTGCATCATTTTATCACCCCCTTTTTTGCGAACATGTCACGATGTCTGGTTTCGGGCGTGGCCCGCGCTCTGTTCCATGCGGTCATGAATGTCCATTCCAGGCAGACGGCCGAATGAATAAATAATCCAGGCTGTGCAGAACATCGGCAGCGACAAGCCGAACACCATGAGAATTCCAGGCCATTGCACCCATACAAGCACGGTAAGAATCAGCAGTCCAACCTGCAGAAGGCTGCACAACGGGCGTGCCACAATCATCGCCAGTGTTGTACGAACAATCCAGACGGAATTCTCTTCATAGTTCGCGCGCACCACCCAAACCAAGGACGAGAACACTGCCAAAACTACGATGATGAGCAGCAGCACGCCGGAAACCATGATGTCGAAATCGCCGCGAGCATGCCAGTTCATTACGCAGTAGTCGACGATGACCACGGCCCAGAGAATAATCAAAGGCCAACCGAAAAGATTCGCGCGCTTGACTTCGCTTTTCCAGAAGCCGTGAAACGTCTTCCAAACTTCCTTGGCCCGCATTGAACGGTCCTCAGAAAGCACCCACGCACGGAACGTAGCCTGCGCAGCCGCGAACGAGGGGAGAAATCCCAGCACGACGGCTCCCATCAGAGTGTGCGCGAGTATGGCCACGTTGACCACGAAAATCGCGACTAGCAGACGGCAGAACCGCTCGTAGGCCACAGAGAAGCGGGCAAGCATAGCGAATCCTTTCTATCGGCTGGCTTTTAGATTGGTTGTCTCTTGTCGGATTGCGTTTGACTCAACCCTTGACCGCGCCGAGCATCACACCCTTGTTGAAGTACTTCTGCAAGAACGGATAGAGCACAAGCAGAGGCAGAGTAGAGACGATGATGATGCCGAACTTGATCTGATCGGCGGCCTGCTGCTGCGCAGCCGCGTTGACATTGGTTCCAGTACCCTGCGCCACCAGTAGCAACTGCTGCAACACCACCTGCAATGGCTGCTTCTTGTCGTCGGTGATGTAGATAAGGCCCGTCATGAAGTCGTTCCAGTGGCCGACAAAGTAGTACAGACCAATTACAGCCAGAATCGCGGAGCTTAACGGCAGCACAATCTTGAAGAAGTAGCCAAAGTAGCTCAGCCCGTCGATCTGGGCCGCGTCGAAGAGCTCTTCGGGGATAGAGGTTTCGAAGAAGGAGCGGGCCACGATCACGTTGTACACGGAAACCGCGCCAGGCAGGATGAACACCCACATGCTGTTGTTGATGCCGAGGCTCTTGTACAGCAGGTAGTTCGGAATCAGGCCGCCGGCGATGAACATGGTCACGGTGAACAGGAACATGATCACGCGTCGCGGCTTGAACTCGCGACGAGATAGCGCGAAGGCGCAGGGAATGGTCACTGCCATGTTGACCGCGGTGCCGACCACCGAATAGATGATGGTGTTGAGATAGCCCTGCCAGATGCGCTGGTTGGCGAACACCTTAGCATAGCCAACGAAGGTCACACCCTTGGGTAGCAGCAGCACTTCACCGCCGGCCACGGCGTTCGGATTTGAAAATGATGCGATGACCACGAACCACAGCGGGTAGAGCACCGCCACAATGGTCAGGAGCAGCAGCACATTGATGATGCCCGACACCGCCAGGTCACCCGGCTTCTGCTTCTGGCGCACGTGCTTGTTCCAGGGAATGTCGTTCTTGTTCTGGGTAACAGCCTCAATTGTTGCAGACATGATAAAACCCTTCTAGAAAATGCTCGTATCGGAAACGCGCTTGGCGATTGCATTCGCGGTGATCAGGAAGATGAAGTTGACCAAGGTGTTGAACAGGCCGATTGCCGTCGAATACGAGTATTGGCCATTGATAATACCGATTTTGTAGGTGTATGTGGCGATGACTTCGGTGGCCGGCATGTTCAGCGAGTTCTGCATCAGATAGATCTTGTCGAAGCCCACGTTGAGCACGGAGCCCATGTTCATGATGAGCAGGATCGCACATGTCGGCATGATCGCAGGAATATCGACGTAGCGAATCAACTGCAGACGGCCTGCACCGTCGATCTTCGCCGCCTCGTACAGCGATGTGTTCACACCGGCGAGCGCAGCCAGGTAGATGATGGAGTTCCAACCAACATGCTGCCAGACTTCGGAGATCCAATAGACCGCGGTGATGGCGCTGGTGGAGCCCATCAGTGATTCATCACCGAAGAAGCGACCGAGAATGCCGGTACCAGGAGTCAGGAAGATGTTGAGCATGGAGACGATGACCACCACGGAGATGAAGTGGGGCATGTAGGTGATCGTTTGTACGAAACCCTTGATTTTCTTAGAACCGATCTGATTGATCAGCAGGGCCAGAATAATCGGAAAGATGAAGCCCATGACCAGTGTCCAAAGGGAAATGCGGATGGTGTTGGTCATGATCTCGCCAAACAGCGGGTTGTGGAAGAATTCCAGGAAGTATTTGAAACCGACGAATTTGCCGCCGGTCAGGCCTTTGGTCGGATCGAACTCGCGGAAGGCGAGCTGGATGCCCCACATCGGCACGTAGGAGAACAGTCCCACGAAGAACAATGCCGGAGCGGAAAGAATCCACAACTGCCAGTAGCGACGTAAATGGTCGGCGATGCGATCGAGCAGACCTGGTTTCTTGCGGTCGGGAGCCGCTTCCATCGCCACGGTCCGTGCAGCAACGCCTTGCGATGTTTGTGCACTCATGTTGGTCTCCAATTTAGGATGATTGCTAGGGAACAAAAATGCGGGGTCCGGCGGCAGTCACGGGAGAGAAACGAACCCGTGCGATGGACCCCGCGGTATTACTTGGCTACTTGGTGTACTTGTCGTACCACTTCTGCCAAATCTTGATGTTGGCGTCGAGGCCGAGGGTCGGTTCGGACACCTTTTTCACGTAGGCATCCCATTCCTTGTCGATGCCGCCCTTCTGGACCCACTTCGCGATCTGGTTGTTCGCGTAGTTGGAGATGGCGGTGTTGTTGTTTTGCAGGGTGTTGGAGTCCTCGGTATCCGGGCGCACGTAAATCGGTACGACATCCTTGACGCCGTCGACGCGGTTGCGCGCCTCACGAATGGCCAAATCGGACGCAGTGACCTGGTCGGCGTTGGTGTCGTTGACCATCTTCACGTCGTCGCGAATCCAGCCACCGAAGCGGTCCTGCAGGGCGACGGCGCGGGTATCAGGATATTCGGCGTAGGCTTTAGCCTTGTCGATGGTGTACTGGTGGTCGCCGTCATCGGAGACGATATCCGGAATAGAGCCGAAGAATCCAGCCACGGAAAGCTTCTCGCCATACATGGCGTCGATCACCTTGTAGATGGCGTCCTGGTTGGCTGCGTTCGGGTTGACGGTCAGGCCGGAACCGGAGTAGGCCCAGCGGCAGGCGTCCTGGGAATAATCCCACTTGACCTGGAAGTCGGGCGTGGAGGCGTCCTTCTTCAGCGGCGGCAGGGTGACGTACTGGTCGCCAAGCGCGTTGCCGTATTCGGCGTAGTTGGACCAACCGAAGGAGACGCCGGTCAGCGCGGTCTTGCCGTCACTGACGGTCTGCGAAGTGTATTGCGAGGCGTCGCGGGTGAGCACATCCTTCGGGATAAGGCCCTTGGCCATGAGTCCGTGCAGGTAGGAGACGACGTCCTTGAGCGCGTCGGAGGTGTAATAGCTCTTAACCTTGCCGTTGTCCACATAATAGCCCTGTTCGGAAGCGCCGCCGCCCATGAAGGAGGTGACCACGCCTTCGGAGTTCATCAGCGCCAGAGGGCTCCACAGGCCGAAGCCGAGGCTGCGGATATTCATCGGCACCTCATCAGCCTTGCCGTTGCCGTTCGGATCCTGGGTCTTGAATGCATCGAGCACGTTCTCGAGCTCGTCCCAAGTGGTCGGCATCTGGAGTCCCAGCTTGTCCAGCCAGGTCTTGTTGATGAACATGTGAGTGCCGGAAACCTCGTAACCCTTGCCGCGGTCGGAGGGCAGCATGGCGATCTTGGTGCCATCGGTAACGTACTTCGCGGCGCCCGGCTGGGCCTTGAGGAACTTCTTGACGTTCGGCATCTTGTCCAGATGCGGCTTGAGATCCTCGAAATAGGTGCTGTACTTGGCCGCATCCACCATGCTGAACAAGCTCAAGCCAATGTCCGGGAATTCACCGGCGGCCATCTTGGCGCTCTTCTGCTGGCCCCAAGCGTTGTCGGAGACTTCCTGCCACTTGATGGTGCAATCGCAGGCGGCTTCCAGATCCTTGGTGTACTGGGTGTCCTGCATCGGATGGTCGGTCACGTTGCGACGAACCAGAATGTTGACGATTGGCTTGCCGTTCTCGTCTGTGGTGGCCTGCTTGTTGCCGCAGGCGGCAAACGTCGTGACCATAGTCGCGACTGCAGCTATTGATGCCAACAGGCGAACACTTCTTCGTGCCATGATTAGGCTCCTTCTTCCTTGATGTTTCCTCCCCGTACCGATGTAAGACGCACCGGTACGACCCCGCCAGCCACTTGCTTTGTGGTTGTTTCTTTGCGGTGGTTAACACTATAAACCGTTAATCGTTTAATGTCAAACGTTAATCGTTTATCTCAATAGTTAACACTCTCATCGACCAGCCCCCCCCCAGCGTCGCAAACGTAAACTTCGGCTCTATACTGCCGTTCTTGCAGAACACCGGAATCACCCACATCGCGACACGCCGTTAATCGTATAACGTATCGTTTTTCATCAAATACACGTACCGCCCATCCACTGCACGCACAAAACGTAGCCGAACAGGACGGCCACCAAGTCGACACGTCGCTACTTACGAAAGATGCTCCCCTCCTTCAGGAAGAAGGAGGGGAGCACGAATACGATCACAGACAGCACCAGGCCAAACACGTAGCCGCACCGGGAGCCGGGATGAAGCATTCGGCATCGTACCTGCTGGTCATCGCCGTGGGATACGCTGTGCACCATCTGGTCCACAAGTAGATCGTGCAAAAACGCGCGTTGGCGCACGTCCTTTTTCATGGGCGTGCGCCAACGCGCGTTTTTGCATCGGCTTCTGCGATCAGGCCTCGCGGCTCGCGGAAGCCGCAGCGAACGCCGGCAAGGCTCGAGGTGCGTTGAAACCTTCCTTTTCGAAGCGGTCAGCAATCTTCTGTGCGATCTCGTGCCCCTGGCCCTTATCCACCAGCGCGATGATGGAGCCGCCGAAGCCGCCGCCGGTCATGCGGGCACCGTAGGCGCCGTTGTGGCGGGCCACGTCCACGGCCACGTCGAGCTCCGGCACGGTGACCTCATAATCCGCGGCAAGCGAATCATGGGAGGCGTTGAACAGGCGGCCGGCGGACTCGATGTCGCCCTTGGCGAAGGCGCGCACGAAGGAGCGCACGCGTTCGATTTCGGTGACGACGTGGCGCACGCGCTTCTTCATCGTCTCGTCGGGCAGCGCGTCGAGCGTCTCCTTGAGGGCCTGGAACTGGTCGTCGGCCTTGGCGATGCCGTCCGCGGCGACACGCAGGTTGGCGACGCCGAGGATCTTCGCGGCCTCCTCGCAAGTGGCGCGGCGCTGGGCGTACTGGCCGTCGTTAAGCTGGTGCGGCGCCTGGGTGTCGACGACGAGCAGTTCGAGACCGTACTTGTCGAGGTCGAACTCCTGCTGGGAGACGTTCTCGAGCGGGGTGAGCTCGGGGCGGCAGTCAAGCAGGAGCGCGTGGCCGGGCGTGCAGCGCATCGAGGCGTTCTGGTCGAGGCCGCCGGTGGAGGCGCCGGCCATCTCGTTCTCGGACTTGATGGCGGCGTTGATGAGGGTCACGCGGCCGGCGTCGGAGTCGCCGTAGCCGAGACCGTACACGTCGTCCAGCGCGAGCGCGGTGGAGCAGGTCATGGCGGCGGAGGAGCTCAGGCCGGAGCCCAGCGGCACACAGGAGACGAACGCGGCGTCGAAGCCCTTGACCTTGGAGAATCCGGCCTCGCGCAGCGCCCACGCCACGCCCACCGGGTAGGCGGCCCAACCGTCCACGCCGCGGGCCTTGAGCCCGTCGAGATCCGCTTCGGCTACCTTGTCCGGCGAGATGGAGGAGACGACGCGCACCTTGGTGTCGTCGCGCGGCGAAAGCGCGATGAACGTGCGCTGCGGCAGCGCGATCGGCAGGCACAGGCCGGCGTTGTAGTCGGTGTGCTCGCCGATGAGGTTGACGCGGCCCGGCGCGGCCCACACGCCTTCCGGAGCGGCGCCGTAGGTGTCGACGAACAGCTTCGTCGCCTCGGAGACGCCCTCCTCGTGGGAGATCGGCGCGATGAATTCAACAGCAGCCATTGATGTTGTCCTTCTTTCTTGGGTGATGTTGGGTTTTACGTAAATGCGGTCAGTCGGCGATGTCGACGTCGCCGAGCTCGTGGAAGCGCTTGGCGATGATCTCCGGCGTGGTGTCGGAGATCCATGCGGCCATGCCGGATTCGGAGCCGGCGAGGTACTTGATCTTGTTCGCGGCGCGGCGGAACGAGAAGAACTGCAGGTTGAGGCGGTAGTTCTCGCGGCGCGGGTCGTGGATCGGGGCCTGATGCCAGGCGGCGATGTACGGCAGGTCCATGCCCTTGCCGTCGCCCTTGTCGAAGAACGCGTTGCCGCGCTTCAACAGGTGCGAGTACATGGAGGCGAGGTCCCAGCGCTCCTGGTCGTCGAGCTCGTCGAGGGTGAGCACGTCGCGCACCGGCGCCACATGCACCTCGAGGGGCCAGCGGGCGGCGGCGGGCACGTAGGCGACCCAGCTGTGGTTGCGCATGATGACGCGTTCCTTGGCCTCGAGCTCGGCGTTCATCAGATCCTTGAGCAGGTTGCCGCCGGTCTTCTCGTGGTAGGCCTCGGTGTGCTGGAGCTCCTTCTCCATCTTCGGGGCGATGAACGGGTAGCAGTAGACCTGGCCGTGCGGGTGGGCGAGGGAGACGCCGATCTCCTGGCCGTGGTTCTCGAACGGGAAGATCTGCTCGATGCCGTCCATCTTGGAGATTTCGGCGGTGCGGAACGCCCACGCCTCGACAACGGTGCGCAGACGGCTCACCGGCAGGTCGGCGGGCAGGCCATGCTCGTTCGGGTCGAAGCAGATGACCTCGCAGCGGCCGGCGGCCATCTTCTTCTCCCACAGCGGGTTGCCGTCGACGAAGGTGACGTCCTCGCTGCGGCCGGGCACGCGCACCATCGACGGGAAGCGGTTCTCGAACACGACGACGTTGTAGTCGGTGTCCGGCACCTCGCCGTCCTGGTACGGGTCGCCGGGCTTGCGGGCGGCCAGCGGGTTGCCCTTGGCGGTGGCGCCGGGGCCGGCGGTGATTGGGCGGTTCATGCGCGCGGTCGCCATCGGGATCCAGTCGCCGGTCAGCGGGTCGCGGCGCATTTCAGGGGCGGCGTACGGCACTTCCTCGCCGGCGGCGTTCAGCTGGTTGCTGAAGCGGTACGGCAGGTCGCGCGGATCCTTGAGCTCGCGCGTCTTGGCGCCGGAGACGTACTCCGGATCGTCGTCGAGGTAGAAGAAGTCACGTCCGTCGGCGAGCGTCGTCGGTGTGATGCGGATGTGCTCCTTGGCGTACGCGCCCGGTTCGTAGGCTGCGAATTCGGTCATGGTTATTCCTGCTCACTTTCCTGTGTGGGCTCGGTCTGTTCGGCCAGCACGAGCTCTTTGACCAGTTCCTTCGTCTTGGCGGCGGTATCGGGGTCGAGACCGTCGTCGGTGATGACCGTGTCCACCTGGTCGAACCGCGCGAACAGCGACAGCGATGTGCAGCTCCACTTGGTGTGGTCGGTCAAGATGATGGTGCGGTCGGCGATGTCCATCATCGCCATATCGGTGGCGGCCTCCAGCGAGTTGGGCATGAGGAAGCCGCGGGGAATCGACACGGAGTGCGTGCCGAGGAAGACGGTATTGACGCGCAGCGAGGCGACGACCTTGTCCGCGATCGGGCCGACGAGCGAGTTCGATCGGGTGATCACGCCTCCGGTGACGATTACCTCCACGTCCTTCGATTCGAGCGCCTGCACGAGTTCGGCGACGGGAATCGAGTTGGTGAGGATGGTGATGCCGGCGGCCTGCTGGGTTTCCAGCAGATGCTGGGCGAACACGTAGGCGGTGGTGCCGCCGCCGATGGCAATGACGTCGCCGGGGGCCACGTATTTGACGGCCTCCTGCGCGATGGCGTCCTTGAGGCCGATGTCCATCTGCGACTTTACGGAGAACAGCGGTTCACTCAGGAGCGTGGACGTGGTGACGGCACCGCCATGGACCCGCTTGAGGAGCCCTTTGTCGGCGAGTTCGGCGATATCGCGGCGGATGGTCATCGCGGAAACGCCGAGCTCTTTACTGAGGGCCGTGATTCGCACGGCACCTCTGGTGCGAAGCCTGCTCAGTATCAGGTGTTGACGTTGTGACGATATCATGTGAACATTATCGCACACAATCACCCACACTTCAAACCGAGTTGTGCGTTTCGCGTCATATTTTTGTAGTTTTGCAAACGTTAGCGCACAAAAAACAACATAGGCCGGTCACGCAGATACGTGACCGGCCTATCAGCGTCATCGCGTCGCACGCACGTCGCGCGCACGACACCGCACATACGTCGCGCACGCCACGCGCGCAATCGCGCATGCCGCACACGCGACGCACGACACGCGACGCATGCACGACACGCGCCGACACGCGCGTCAGTCGGCGTCCACGCCGACCGCGTCGCGCACGGACGCGAAACCGTCGCGGCGCAGCAGTTCCGCCAGACCGCGCTTGAGCACGGTGATCTGCTGCGGGCCGCGGTACATCAGCGACGAGATGAACATGACCAGATCGGCGCCGGCGCGGATCTTCGCATACGCCTGCTCGGGCGTGAACACGCCGCCGATGCCGGCGATCGCGAACCGGTCGCCGTACTCGCGGCGCACATGCGCGACCAGCTCCTCGCTGGCGCGCGTGCACGGCCCGCCGGACAGTCCGCCCTCCCACTCGTGCGGGATGGCGAGACCGGTGCGGTCCTTGTTGAGATTCGCGAGCGACACGCCCTGCACGTTGTGCGCGGCGAGCACGTCGAGCAGGTCGCGCAGCTCCTCCCACGGCTTGTTGAGCGGCATCTTGACGAGCGTGGGCTGCGGGCGGTCGATCTTGTCGAGCGCGGCGAACAGCTTGTCGAGCGCCTCGGGCGAGGCGGTGAACGGCTCGCCGACGTGCGTGTTCGGGCAGGAGACGTTCACCTCCACCATCGCGGTGCGGCCGGCGGCGCGGCGCATGGAGATGCAGTAGTCCTCGATGCCCTCGTCGAGGTCGCCGCACTTGTCGTCGTTCGTGCGGGCGATGGACACGGAGATCTGCATGTCGTGCGCGTGCGTCCACGCCCGCTCCGCACGGTCGATGACCTTGTCCGAGCCGATGTTCGCGAGACCCACGTGCACCATCATCGAATCGTATTCGGGCAGACGGTGGAACCACGGCTTCGGATTGCCCGCGCACGGGCGCGACGTGGTGGAGCCGACCGTCTCGAAGCCGAATCCGGCGTTGTCGAGCAGCACGGGCATGTCGCAGTTCTTGTCGAGTCCGGCGGACAGACCGAACGGGTTCGCGAAGTCGACGCCCATCACGGTCGTCTCGAGGATCGGGTCGGTGTAGTCGAGCATCGTGCGTTCCGCCCACAGGAGCGGAGGGATGTGCTTGGTCACGCGGCAGAACGCGATCATGCGGTCATGCGCCTCGTCCGGCGGCACGTTGAAGACGAAATGCGGCTTGATGACGTGCTTGTAGCCGAACGTGAACAGGTCGCAGGTCGCCTTGTTGACCGCGTCGCGCCACGCGTTTTCGGAAACGTAACTCATGGCTCCCATTCTGTCACCGCCCAGTGCCATACCGTGTCGGACGCGCGTTCGACGCGCCTGTCCGACACGAATCCTTCATCCCGCGCGTATCCCGCGTGTTCAGTACGCGCCGCGCACGTACTGCTGCGGGTACGGCGCCTTCTCCGCGGGCACGCCGAGCTTGTCGGCGGCGCGCAGCGGCCAGTACGGGTCGCGCAGGGCCGCGCGGCCAATCTCCACCGCGTCCGCACGCCCCTTGGCGAGCACCTTCTCCGCCTGCTTCGGCTTGGTGATGAGACCGACGGCCGTGACCGGCACGTCGGCGCGCTTGCGCACCTGCGCGGAGAACGGCACCTGATAGTCGGCCTTGACCGGCACGGTGACGCCGGCGACGATGCCTCCCGTGGAGACGTCCACCAGATCGACGCCATGCAGCTTGAGGATCTGCGCGAGGGCGACGGTCTGGTCGAGATCCCAGCCGCCGGCGGCCCAGTCCGTGGCGGAGACGCGCACCAGCAGCGGCATGTCGTCCGGAATCGCTCCGCGGATCGCGTCGGCCACCTCGAGCAGGAAGCGGATGCGGCCTTCGAAGCCGCCGCCGTACTCGTCCTCGCGCGTGTTGACCAGCGGGTCGAGGAACTGCGAGATGAGGTACCCGTGCGCGGCGTGGATCTCGATGGCCTGGAATCCGGCCGCCACCGCACGGCCCGCGGCAGCCGCGAACGCGCCTACCAGACCGTGGATCTCGTCGACGGACAGCGCACGCGGCGCGGCGTAGCCACCGAACGGCGCGGTGGTCGGCGCCACCGTCTGCCAGCCACCGGCCTCCTCGGGCACGGTCTGATGCTCGTAGCCGAGGCCGAAGCAGCCGGTCGACCCCTTGCGTCCGGCATGGTTGAGCTGGATGGCGGCGGCCGCGCCGGTCTCCTTGATGGCGTCGACGATCCAGCGCCACGAGTCGATCTGCCAGTCCGCCCACAGGCCGACGTCGTGCGGCGAGATGCGGCCTTCCGGTGCGACGGCGGTCGCCTCGGCGATGACGAGGCCGAAGCCGCCCATCGCGCGCGACACGTAATGCTGATAGTGGAACGGCGTGGGACGGCCGTCCTGCGCGAACGCCGAGTAGGTGTCCATCGGCGGCAGCCAGATGCGGTTGCGCACGGTCAGGCCGCGCAATGTAATCGGATGGAACAGCAGCGGCAGCGAGGCGAGGTCGTCGCCGTTCGAGGCCGCGTCGGCGCCGGCCGTGCCCGAAGACGCCTTGGCCGCCACCTTGGTCGCGGTCTTGGACTTGGTGGATTTCGCGTCCTTGCCCTTGTCGGCCTTGGTCTTGGCGCCCTTCGCGTCCTTGTCCGCCTTGCCCTTCGCGTCCTTGGTATCCTTCGCGTCCTTGCCGGACGTCTTGGTCTTCCCCGGCTTGCCGGAATCCGGCGCCGCCGTGGTGTTCGACACGTCGAGCCCGCGGAAGTCGAAGCCGCTGGGTCCTTCGACGCTCGCCGGCGCCTCGTCGGCCGCGCTTCCGTATGCCGTGGTGTTGTCGTCCGCCATTGTCTCCCCTTCGACGATGTTCATATACCCTCGCCCATTGTAACGGCCCGGGCGCAGGAACGCGGGACGCCCGCGCGCATATGGAATCCATGCGCGCGGGCGTCCCGCTGTTGCATATGGGGTGGCCCGGGGCGGCGTTCGCGACCGCGCCCCGCTGCCTTACGGCTACTGGCCCTGCTGTTCGGTGGTGGTTCCCTGCTGCTGGGTCGTCGCACCCTGCTGCTGCGTGGTCGTGCCCTGCTGCTGGGTGGTAGTGCCGCCCGTGGTACTGCGCTGGGTTGTGGTGCTTCCGGCCGTGTACTTCGAGCTGGGGTTGCCGTAGCTGTTGTCGATCGGGATGCCCGCCGTGTCCACGTACTGCTGCATGAACTGCTTCCATGCCGGTTCGGCGACGTACATGCCGTACCAGGTGGGGCGGTACACGCCGTTGATGGTCTTGTAGTTGAACGACTGCGGCGACTCCGCATTGCCGACGGCCACGTAGGCGGCCACCTGCGGGATGAAACCGCCGGTGAGCATGTACGTGTCCTCGTTGGTACCGGTCTTCGCGAAGGTCTTGCGTCCGCCGCTCAGCTGCGCGTCCACGGCGTTGCCGCCGGAACGCACGACGCCCTGGTTGATGGCATAGGCGGTGGTCTCCGCGATCTCCGGGTCGATGGCCTGATGGCAGTTGGCGGACGGCACCTTGTAGTTCTTGCCGGAGCTGTCCGTCATCTTGGTGATGGCGATCGGGGTGCATTCCACACCCTTGGCGGCGATGGTCGCGTACACGTTCGCCATGGTCAGCGGCGAGGCCTGCACGGTGCCGATCACCATCGGCGGCTGGAAGGAGTTGGAATCGTAGACGTCCTCATGGCCCTGAATCGAATTGTGGTAGCCGAGTTGCTTGGCCGCGTCGGCGATCGAGCACAGGCCGATCTGCTGCGTCATCGAGGCCTGCGTGGTGTTGTGCGAGAGTACCAGACCCTGCAGCGGGCTCTCGTTCGAGGTGCCGCCGCCGGAGTTCTGCACGTTCCATATGCCGGCGAAGCCGTAGCCGTTGCAGCTGAAGCTGGCCGTGTTGTACGAGGTGGACGTGCGCAGGTACTGGTTGATGGACTTGCCCTTCTGCATCCACGCCACGAGGTTGATGGGTTTCCACGTGGAACCGACCTGGAAGCCCCAGCCGCCGCCGTCCTTCTCGTCGACGGCGTAGTTCACGGCCGTGCGGGTGGAGTCGGTCTTCGCCAGATCGGTGGCGTCATACGTGCGGTTGATGCCGAAGCCGAGCACCTCGCCGGTTCCGGGGCGGATGGCCGCGATGGCGATTTCGAAGCCGGTCGGATCGTTCGGCGGGACGGTGTCGCGTGCGGCCTGCATCGCGCTGTTGTTGGCGTTGACGTCCATCGTGGTGACGATGGTCAGGCCACCCTCCTTGAGCAGCTTGTTGCGCTCCTCCTCGGTGGCGCCGAACTCCTTGTTGTTGAGGATCTGACGGGTCACGTAGTCGCAGAAGAACGCGGCGTCACCGGCCACCTGGCATCCGGAGTCGATGGACTGCACGTTGAGCGTGTCCTTGAGCGGGGTCTTGGAGGCCTCATCATGCTGCTTCTGGGTGATGTAGCCCTCCTGCAGCATCAGGTCGAGCACGATGTTGCGCTGCTTCTCGGATTCCTTGAGGTTCTCCTCGCTGGTGGGATCGTACTTCGCGGGATTCTTGGTGATGGCGGCGATCGTGGCCGCCTGCACGACGTTCAGATCCTTCGCGGAGACGTTGAAGTAGCGCTTCGCGGCGCTTTCCACGCCATAGAGGTTGTGGTTGCCGAACTGGGCGATGTTGAGGTAGCCCTGCAGGATCTCCAGCTTCGAGTACTGCTTCTCCATCTGCACGGCGATGAGCATCTCGCGCACCTTGCGCGCCACGGTCTGCTCGGAGGCGTGGTATTCGGCGATCGGGTCGTCGTCCTCACGGGCCTGCATGGCGAGCACGTTCTTGACGTACTGCTGCGTGAGGGTCGAACCGCCCTGGGTGTCGCCGCCCTTGATGAACGTCTGGAAGAACGCGCGCATGACGCCCTGCACGTCGACGCCATGATGCTTGAAGAAGCGGCGGTCCTCACGCGCGACGACCGCCTGCTGCATGACCTTGGAGATGTTCTTCAGCGGCACGACGGTACGGTTGTCGGCGTAGAACTCCGCCATCTTCGTGGTGCCGTCGGAAGCGTACATCACGGATTTCTGCGGCAGGGAGGTCACGTCGAAATCGACGCCCTCGACCTTGAGCGTCGGCACCACGGCCTTGGCCACCGAGTTCATGCCGAACACGGCGGGGGAAACCAGCGCGGCGACGACCGCGCCTCCGCCGACGCACAGCATGAGATAGGCCAATAGGAGGGTAAGCACGCGTCGAACGGTAAGGGACTTCTTTTTCGGCATGCGCCCCATTCTAAGTGGGCGGGTATACCGCGAGCGGTTTCCGTTCGGCCCGAAGGGAATCGTTCACAAGAACCGCACTCCCTGAACATCGCCCGAATACCGACTCAACGGCGGGAGCGGCTCAACGGCGGGAGCGGCGGATCAGCATGCCCGGCTGGTAGATGATGATGGAGCGGCCCTCACGCGCGATCCACCCGCGGTTCGCGAAATCCATCAGCGCCTTGTTCACCGTCTCGCGGCTGGAGCCGACGAGCTGCGCCATCTCCTCCTGCGTGAGGTCGTGCGGCACCTTGAGCCCCTCCTCCACCGGCTCGCCGAACCGCGAGGCGAGATTGATCAGCGTCTTGGCGAGACGCGCCGGCACGTCCATGAACACGAGATCGGAGATGTGCTCGTTGTTGGAGCGCATGCGCCCGGCCATCACCTGCAGCATGTCGATGGCGACGCGCGGATGCTGGTCGAGCCAGTGGAACAGCGCGTCATGCTCGAGCCACACCACGCGGGTGCCGCGGGTCATCGCCAAAGCGGACGCGGTGCGCGGGCCGCCCGTCGGGTCGAACACGGGAATCTCGCCGAGCACTTCGCCCGGCGCATGGATGGACAGCAGCTGGATGCGGTGGTCGTTCGACTCGCGCACGAGTTTGACGCGTCCGTGCTCCAGCAGGTACATGCGGTGATCGGTGCCGCCCTGTTCGAAGATCGCCTCACCCTTGTCGTACACGGCCTGATTGAGGTGCGGGATGAGCTCCTCCGCCTGTTGCGGCGACACCTGCTTGAACAGCGCGGTGTGCAGGAGCACGTTCTCCTCCTCGGGCATCGCGTTCGGCTTTTCCGCCAACTCACATCACCGTTCCTATCATCACATCGCTGTATTCGCCGTCGGTCCGCAGCCTGACCCGACCATCGTCCGCATTATTGTACCGCACCGGCGCATGGCCCGGTGGGAAGGTTCTGTGAGCGGTAACGTCACGTGTCGTGACGTTACGGCGTCACACCAGTATCGTCACGCCGTCATCCGTCACACCATCAAGCCATCGCATCCTCACACCATCAAGCCGTCGCATCCCCATCCGTCACGAACCGCGCGCCGCGCGACACACAATGGTCGAGCAGATGCGCGACCAGCATGTCGCGCGTCATGCCGGTCTGCGTCTTCAGCGGATCGACGCGCTTCACCGCGGACCTGACGGCCTTGTCGCGCATCTTCTCGCGGCTCACGTTGAGCACGCGACCCATCTTCGCCGCGTCGATGTCGTACGCCATCGTCACGTGGTGCAATACCGCGCCCGGCGACGGCGTGCGTTCCGCAGGAACCACGCGCACGCCGTCCGCCGTCGGCGTCGAGGCGCGCCCCGCCGGAAACCGCCGTTGCGCCGCGCCGCCGATCTTGCCGTGCTGCGAGGCGATGTCGTTGAGCCCTGCGAACCGCACGTCGAGCCCCAGCCCGCGCAGCGCCTCGACGAGCCACCGGTCGCACAGACGGTACGACGCCTCAACCGACAGCCCCGCGACGAACTCCAGCGGCGTATATAAGGAGTAGGTGATCGTATTGCCGGGTTCGATGAACATCGCGCCGCCGCCCGTGCACCGGCGCACCACCGTGATGCCTTCCGCGCGCGCCACGTCCTCATGCACCTCGTCGCGGATGGACTGGAACCTGCCGACGACCACGCACGGCGCGTTCCACTCCCAGATGCGCAACGTGGGGCGTCGACGGCCGGATGCGACCTCGCGCGCCCAACGCTCGTCGGTCGCCATCTGCTCGGCCGGCGAGCGCGGCACGTCGTGGACGACCGCGAGCTGCGGCCACAGCCGTGCCCAGCGTTCGTCGAAGTCGTCCGATTCGGCGGGGGTGAGGAGTGGGGTCGCGGGGGCGGAGGTCGCGGGAGTTACGGGGGTGGAGATTGAGGATGCTGGGGTTGCCGGGTCGGAGGTCGAGGAGGCTGCGGAGGCGGAAGAAGTCGAGGCCGATTCAGGCGTGGCGGCAGGAACTGGCAACGAGGCGGATGCACCCTGCTTGGATGGGAATGTGGCGGCATCCGCTCCGGTCTCAGGCGGGATGCCGACCGCGCGCGCGTATGCCATGGCAATGGCGGCGGCATCGGTGCCGACGAGACGCACATCCGGATGCCGGGCGATCGCCTCCGCGACCGCACCGGCGACGTCACGCACAACACTCGTGCCCTCCACCGCGGCCGTGGAGCCGGCGAGCGCATTCGCCGGGGCCGACCCGATGCCGGACAGCGTCTGTTCGATGTCATGCAGCAGCGCGTCGGATCGGTCATCCGACTCGGATTCGACGAAGAAATCGCCGTCGATGCGCACATGCCGCCGCCACGTGGCCCCGTCAGCCCCGTCGTCGATCCCGTCGGTCCCGTTAACCTTGTTAACCCTGTTGTTGCTCCCGACTGCTCCATTGTCGGCCTCGTTACCTCCGACTGTCCCATTGTCAGCCCTGTTGGCCCCGTTGACCACGACGGTCCCGTTGCCGATTCCGTTGACCATGTCGCCCCCGACGGTCCCGCTGTCGGTCCCGTTGGCCTCCTCGCCCCCGTTGTTGACCCCAACGGGACCAACGGGACCGACGGTCACCGCCACCAGCTTGCCGCCCGGCACCTTGTATTCCCCGCGATATCCCTTGGGACATTCCCCATGGCATTCGCCAGGACATTCCTCGCGGCATTCCCCGCAGCATTCGCCACGGCATCCCTCGCGGCATTCCTTGGAACATTCCTTAGGGCATTCCCCATGGCATTCCCCAAGGCGTCCCTCGCGGCATTCCCCGCAGCATTCACCATGGCATCCCTCATGGCATTCCTTGGGGTATTCCCCACGCATCACGTTTATTTCCATGCCACCACCATAACAATCGGCAGGCCGCCCGTTCGCGAACGGTAACCGCCATATGCGCGCAGGTTGTTTGCAGATGGCTCGGCGTGGTTTGTAAATGGTCCGGGAGTGGTTTGCAGATGGCTCGGGATTGCTGCGTCTCGCGAGGTCAAGCCCCATCATTGCCGTCACTTCCATGCCAAAAGCGTCTGCATTGTTCCAAGCTTGGGACGAAAACGACGCTGAGAAGCCCGCCAGCGTCACTATTGTCCCAAACCCAGAACGGAAACGACGGTGTTGGGACAAAAACAACACTGGAGAGTTCACCAGCGTACCTATTATCCCAAGCCTGGAACCGAAACAACGACGTTGGGATGGAAACAACGGAGCTGGAACAGAACCGACGCTACGAAGCCCATCAGCGTCACTTCCGCCCCAAACCTGGCACGGAAACGACACTGAGATACCCGCCAGCGTAGCTATTATCCCAAGCCTGGAACCGAAACAACAGCGTTGGAGCGGAAACAACGCAGAAGAGAGGCGAACGCCCCGCCTTCATATGGAAGGAGGCGGGGCGTCGGGCGATTGCGGCGCCGGATGCGCGTGAGGATGGCGTCAGATACGCGCGAGGATGTCCTGACCGACCTGATCGGTGCCGCGCGTGGTGGAGCCGAGCTCGGCGATGTCCGCTTCGACGGCCTTGTGGATGCGCTGCGCGGCCTCGTCGAAGCCGAGATGCTCGAGCAGCATCGCGGCGGAGAGGATCGCGGCGGTCGGGTTCGCCTTGTTCTGACCGGCGATGTCCGGGGCGGAGCCGTGAATCGGCTCGAACATGGACGGGTATTCGTCGGAGGCGTTGATGCAGCCGGACGCGGAGTAGCCCACGCCGCCCAACACGGCGCCGGCTTCGTCGGTGAGGATGTCGCCGAAGAGGTTGTCGGTGAGGATCACGTCGAACTTCGACGGGTTCGACACGAGGAAGATGGTGGCAGCGTCGATGTGCGAATAATCGTGCGTGACCTCCGGGTACTCCTCGCCGACCTTGTCGACGATGCGCTGCCACATGTCGCCCGCGTTGACGAGCACGTTCTTCTTGTGCACGAGCGTGACGTGCTTGCGGCGCTTCATGGCAAGCTTGAACGCGTAGCGCACCACGCGCTCCACGCCGTACGCGGTGTTGATGGACACCTCCGTGGCGACCTCGTTCGGGGTGTTGCGGCGGACCGCGCCGCCGGCACCGCAGTAGAGACCTTCGGTGCCTTCACGCACGACGACGAAGTCGATGTCGCCGGGGTTGGCGAGCGGCGAGGTGACGCCCTTGTACAGCTTGGACGGGCGCAGGTTCACGTACTGGTCGAGGTCGAAACGCAGCTTGAGGAGCAGGCCGCGTTCGAGGATGCCGGCCTTGATGCGCGGGTCGCCGACCGCGCCCAGCAGGATTGCGTCGGTCTTCTTGATGCGCTCCTCCTCGTCCTCGGGCAGGATCGCGCCGTCCCTGAGGTAGCGTTCCGCGCCCAGGTCGAACGGCTCGTACTCGAATTCGGCGACGCCTTCCGCCGCCTTCTCGAGGGCCTTCTGCGCCCACGGCGTCACTTCCTTGCCGATGCCGTCGCCGGGGATGACGGCGATCGTGTACTTCTTCGTGTCAGTGTTTTCGCTCATGGCTCGAGACGTTACTCGCGGGCGACGGCCGTCCACCGGCGACGCTCAGCACGTGGACACGGGCACGGACACTGGTCACTCGTCGCCCCGGTGCTCGCCCTCCGTGACGCCGTCGGATTCCTGCCCGGGGCGATTGGCTTGAACCATTCGGAGTGATAGGCTGAAGACAACCTCCGGGGAAGTGATGTGTCATCAATGGCGGTGATGCGAAAGGGGGGGAACAATGAAAGGAATGTCAGTCATGAGCGACGCACATGCCAATGACGGTAGTATCAAGCCCGCCGACAACGGGCAGGTTCCCTACGATCAGGCTCCCACGACACCGGCGTACGGGCAGGTTCCCGGCCAGCCGGGCGCGCAGCCGACGTACGGACAGCAACCCCACGGGCAGCCACAACCACAACAATCATTCGAACAGCCGGCGTACGGACAACCGCAGGCGCAATCATTCGAACAACAGCCGCGCACATCCTACGACCAGCAGCTTCCCCCCACTCAGGCGATGCCGGCTCCGTGGCAGGTGCAGCCGCCGGTGCAGCAGTCAGCGCCACAACCGGACGTACCGGGAGCAGCGCCCGCAGCCGGCGGCTATCCCCCTGTGCCGGGAGAGCCAGCCCCCGGTACGCCTGGCGCTCCGGTTCCCGGCGTCCCGGTTCCCGGCGTCCCGATTCCCGGGCAACCTGTCCCGGGCGCACCCGGCGCCGGATTCCCCGGCTCCCCTGCGCCGAAGAAGAAGGGACTGTCGAAGGGCGCGCTGATCGGCATCATCGTCGGCGGCATCGCGGCGTTCGTGTCGATCGTGCTCATCCTGGTGTTCGTGGTCGTCAAGCCCGGCTCCCTCACCTCGGACGATTATCTGGACGGCCAGCGGCAGACGACCGTGATGTACACGAAGTACACCAACGTCAATACGAAACTGTCGAAAGCCATATCCACCTCCTACGATGGCACCACCACGTTCGACAAGGCGGACGCGCAGAAGATCAAGGACTACGTGAAGGAGTACGAGCAGGCCAACACCGCGTTCACCGATCTCAAGGTGTACAAGCACGATGACGAGGTGAAGCAAGCGTACGACAAGTACGAGGCGAAGGCCAAGAAGTTCGAGCAGCTGTCCAACAATATGGCAGACACCGCCGTCGCGATGAACGCCGTCACCAAGGCGTGCGACTCCACGCCGACCGCTTCCACGGTGGATGACGACTACTACAACGAGTACACCGAGTACATCGACGGGTGCACCTCGGCCCTCGGCCAGCTGGGCGATTCGAAGATCAAGCCTATCTCCCAGTATGCGACCTCGATGAAGGACTACATGACCAAGCTGGGCGACATCATCAAGAAGATGCAGGCGCTTGGCAGCATCGACGACATCGTCAGCGACAACGGCAAGTACAGCCAGTACTCCGACCTGATGGACGAGATGTACGATCTGGACAGTCCGTATGACGCGTCCTCAGACCTCAACGAGGATCTGCGCGATCTTGAGAACGAGGCGAACCCGTCCGACGAACTCAACGATCTGACCGACCTCATGCAGGACGGCTTCAACGAAAAAATGAAGTGACTGGCGCCGAGCCAGACCGCTGCAGCGCCGAAGACCCCGCAACCCCACGTTTGCCCGGCTGAGTATCCTCATGTTTGCTCAGCCGGGCAATTCTATGCTTGTACGACCGAGTACCCTCACGTTTGCCCAGACAATCCACTCCTATGTTTATCCGGCCAAATAGCCTCGTGTTGCTTGGTCGGGCAAGCTCATGCCTATCCGTCCGAGCATCCTCCAGCATTTGTTCGGCCGCATAACCCTATGATTGTCCGGCCGTACAACCCCTTATCACCCTTTGTCGTGAACCTGCGCGGTTCAGGGTATAACTTGCGTAGTCAGACGGCCAACCTGCGCAGTCCAAGCCCCAACCTGCGCACAGGGGTGCTGAAAGAAGCCCTCCACAAGGTTCTGGAACGCATACACCACATCACGAAAAGCCCGGAATACCAAGGAAAATCACCAACACCTCCCCGCCCAACCCAAGCAAGCCTTCACGACCCCTATGAGCAGGTTCGCCATCAGACTGCGCAGGTTCAAGCCACAATCGTACAAGTTCGTCATTAGACCGTACAGGTTCGGAATCAAACCGCGCAGGTTCATCCCTCGACTGTACAAGTTCGAGACCAAACTGCACAGGCTCATGCACAGACTCATACCCCGACCACGAGCCCCAGCCGCGCAATCCCGATGTCAAACCGCAGTGCCAGATAAAGAAGCAAGACCTTCTTAATTGGAATCGGGTATCACTCATCATTCGAGCTGTAATTCGATGCGGCCGCTCTCGAAGTCTGATTACGCGTCACCGTAAAGAGATCGCCGGCATCGGTATCCTGCACGTACAGTATCCACGACATGTGCATAGTTGATGGTCACCGCAATCTTGTTGTCGTTGACCACGTCGGCGACGATGACGTTGTAGTTGATCTTGTCCTTCACCTTCGTAGCGAGGATGCCGTTGTCCTTGCGCGCATCGGCGGCGCGATCGGTGATGGTCGCACTGAACTTGTCGAAGTCGTAGAAACCTTCCTGATCGAGCGTGATCGTGAAGACGCCCTTGGCGGCATCGTATTCGGTGGCCGGCTTGCCGTTGACGAACGTTTCGGCGGCACCGGTTTCAAAAAACTGTTCCGGGGCGCCGAAGCCCGGCGTGCCGAGCTGGCGGTTGTCGCCGATGAGCTGGTGCTCGCCCTTGCCGATCTCCAGCGCGATGCCGAAGTCGACGGGCTTGGCGGCGCCGCCGTCCGCTGGGGACGTTGGATAGGCGAATACGAAACAGCCGAGCCGATCCGGTGGAAAGGACCATGCCGCGCATAGGCGCCTGGCATGGGCACCGGATCGGCTCGGCCGAAAAGGGGCGCCCCAATGGGCGGAAATACCATCGTGCATCATCCGTGCAAGCCATGGACGTTTCAGAACATGGCCTGCACGGATGATGCGGAGGGGCCGCATGAGCGGCCACGTGCGATCAGACGATGGCGGTCGGATCGTCGCCGGCGGAAGCGTCGTCACCGGTGGAGGCGGAGCCGCCGTCGGTGGAATCGTCGCCGGGCAGGTTCAGACCGGAGTCGTCATCGGAACCGAAATCGGCGGTGCCGCCCTGGTCGTCGAGAAAGTCGTCCGGGTTGAAGTCCTCGCCGAGCTTCAGGTCGCCGAAGTCGATGTTGGAGAAGTCCACATCGCTCATGTCGCCGTCGGTGAAGTCGAGGCCCTCGCCGTCCGCTTCGCCACCCAGACCGAAGTTCGGGTAGATGGTGTCGCGGATCGCCTTGTCCGGCTCGACCACCGCGTTGCGGTAGCGGGCCAGGCCGGTGCCGGCCGGGATGAGCTTACCGATGATGACGTTCTCCTTGAGACCCTTGAGGTCGTCGACCTTCTGGTTCAGGGCGGCGTCGGTGAGCACACGCGTCGTCTCCTGGAAGGAGGCGGCGGACAGCCACGAGTCGGTGGCCAGCGAGGCCTTGGTGATGCCCATGAGCTCCGGGCGGCCGGAAGCCGGCTTCTTGCCGGCCTGCACGGCGGCCTTGTTGACCTCGCGGAAGCGCTGCTGGTCGACCAGCTCGCCGGGCAGCAGATCGGTCTCGCCGGAGTCGATCACGGTGACGCGACGGCTCATCTGGTGCACGATGACCTCGATGTGCTTGTCGTGGATGTCCACGCCCTGGGAGCGGTACACGTTGTGCACCTCCTCGACGATGTTCATCTGCGCGGCGCGCTTGTTGAGGATGCGCAGAATCTTCTTCGGGTCGACGGAGCCCTCGATGATCTGGGTGCCGGTGGCGACGTGCTCGCCGTCTTTCACCAGCAGCGGCACGCGGCGGGAGACGTTGTACGTGATCGGCTTGATCTCGCCGTCCTCGACCGGGGCGCCGGAGTCGGAGTCCGGGGTGAGGATGACCTGGCGGCCGCGGTCGCCGTCCACCACCTTGATGGTGCCGGCGAACTCGGTGATCGGGGACTCGCCCTTCGGCGTGCGGGCTTCGAAAAGCTCGGTGACACGCGGAAGACCCTGCGTGATGTCGGACGCCGAGGCGACGCCGCCGGAGTGGAAGGAACGCAGCGTCAGCTGGGTGCCGGGCTCGCCGATGGACTGGGCCGCGACGATGCCGACGGTCTCGCCGACGTCGACCAGCTTGTTGGTGGCCATCGACCAGCCGTAGCACTTCGCGCACACGCCGCGCTTGGAGGCGCAGGACAGCACGGAACGGCACTTGACGAATTCGACGCCGTGGGCGACGAGGTCGTTGAGCACGTCCATGGACAGGGCGTCGTCACGCTTGTACAGCACGGTGGTGCCGTCGGCCGGGTCGACGACGTCGGCCGCGAGCAGACGGGAGTACGGGCCGCCGTCCGCGTTCTTGACGAGCACGAGGTTGCCGTCGGCGTCGCGGTCGGCCACGCGGATGTCAATGCCCTGCTTGGTGCCGCAGTCCTCCTCGCGCACGATGACGTCCTGCGAGACGTCCACGAGACGACGGGTCAGGTAGCCCGACTCGGCGGTACGCAGTGCGGTATCGGCCAGACCCTTGCGCGCGCCGTGCTGGGAGATGAAGTACTCCAGCACGGACAGACCGTCACGGTAGTTGGACTTCACCGGACGGGGGATGATCTCGCCCTTCGGGTTGGCCACGAGGCCACGCATGCCGGCGATCTGGTTGATCTGCATCATGTTGCCTCGCGCGCCCGACTGGACGATGATGGCGAGGTTGTTGAGCGGATCGAAGTCGTGCTCGACGGCCTTGGAGACCTCGGCGGTGCACTTGGTCCACAGGTCGATGAGCTCCTGGCGGCGCTCCTCCTCGGTCAGAAGACCCATCTCGAAGTTGTCGTTGACCTGGGCGGCCTCGTCCTCGTACTTGGCGACCAGCGCGTTGCGCTCGCCCGGCTCGATGACGTCGGAGAACGCGAAGGACACGCCGGACCACGGGGCGCGGGTGAAGCCGAGATCCTTCAGCGCGTCGAGGGAGGCGGCCACCTGGGCGGTGGAGTAGCGGGTCGCGATGTCGTCGACGATCTTGGCGAGGCGCTTCTTGCCGACCTGCTCGTTGACGAACGGGTAGTCGACCGGCAGGGTCTCGTTGAACAGCACGCGGCCGTAGGAGGTGGCGAACAGCGTGGTGCCGTCCTGGAAGCGTTCCTCCTTGACGACGGTCTCGCCGTTCTGGGCGTCCGGATCGGCGACCTTAACCTCGCCCGGCTCCCAGCCGACCGGCAGGTTGAAGTTCTTCGGCACGCGAATGAGCACCTTGGCCTGCATGTCGATCTCGTGCAGGTCGAGCGCCATCTCGGCCTCGGCCAGCGAGGAGAACACGCGGCCCTGGCCCTTGACGCCGTCCACCACGGTGGACAGGTAGTACAGGCCGAGGATCATGTCCTGGGACGGCATGGTCACGGTGTGGCCGTCGGCCGGCTTGAGGATGTTGTCGGACGCCATCATCAGCGAGCGGGCCTCGGCCTGCGCCTCCGCGGACAGCGGCAGGTGCACGGCCATCTGGTCGCCGTCGAAGTCGGCGTTGAACGCGGCGCAGGCGAGCGGCGGCAGGTGGATGGCCTTGCCTTCGACCAGGATCGGTTCGAAGGCCTGGATGCCCAGACGGTGCAGCGTAGGCGCGCGGTTGAGGAGCACCGGGTGCTCGGAGATGACCTCCTCGAGCACGCCGTACACCTCGGTGTCGCCGCGGTCGACCATGCGCTTGGCACTCTTCATGTTCTGCGCGTAGTTCATGTCGACGAGACGCTTGATGACGAACGGCTTGAACAGCTCGAGCGCCATCGGCTTCGGCAGACCGCACTGGTGCATGCGCAGCGACGGGCCGACGACGATCACGGAACGGCCGGAGTAGTCGACGCGCTTGCCGAGCAGGTTCTGGCGGAAGCGGCCCTGCTTGCCCTTGAGCATGTCGGACAGGGACTTCAGCGGGCGGTTCGAGGCACCGGTGACCGGGCGGCCGCGGCGGCCGTTGTCGAACAGGGAGTCGACGGCCTCCTGGAGCATGCGCTTCTCGTTGTTGAGCATGATCTCCGGGGCGCCGAGCTCGATGAGGCGCTTGAGTCGGTTGTTGCGGTTGATGACGCGACGGTACAGGTCGTTGAGGTCGGAGGTCGCGAAGCGTCCGCCATCCAGCTGGACCATCGGGCGCAGATCCGGCGGGATGACCGGGATCACGTCGAGCACCATGGCCTCCGGCTTGTTGCCGGTGGACAGGAACGCGTTGACGACCTTGAGGCGCTTAAGCGCCTTGGTCTTGCGCTGCTCGGACGCGTCCTTGATCTCCTCGCGCAGCTCGGCGGCGATGGCCTCGAGGTCGAGCGACTGCAGGCGCTTCTTGACCGCCTCGGCGCCCATGGAGCCCTCGAAGTAGTCCTCGTAGCGGTCCTGCATCTCACGCCACAGGTCCACGTCGTCGATGATGTCGCCGGCCTTGAGCTTCTTGAACTTGTCGAACACGGCGTTCAGGCGCGCGATCTGGTCGTCGTAGCGCTGGCGGATGGCCGCCATGTCGCGCTCGGCGCCGTTGCGCAGCTTGGCCTTCGCGGAGCCCTTGGCCTCGCCGGCCTCCTCGAGCTCGTGCAGATCGGCCTCGACCTTCTTGGCGCGTTCCTCGATCTCGACGTCGCGACGCTTCTCGAAGTTGGCGATCTCGTGGTCGAACTCGTCCTGCAGGTCGGGCAGGTCCTGGTGGCGCTGCTCCTCGTTCACGGCGGTGACCATGTAGGAGGCGAAGTAGATGACCTTCTCCAGGTCCTTCGGGGTGACGTTGAGCATGTAGCCCAGACGGGACGGCACACCCTTGAAGAACCAGATGTGGGTCACGGGCGCGGCCAGCTCGATGTGGCCCATGCGCTCGCGGCGCACGCGGGAACGGGTGACCTCGACGCCGCATCGCTCGCAGACGATTCCCTTGAAGCGCACGCGCTTGTACTTGCCGCAGGCGCACTCCCAGTCGCGGGTCGGTCCGAAGATCTGCTCGCCGAACAGGCCGTCCTTCTCCGGCTTGAGGGTGCGGTAGTTGATGGTCTCAGGCTTCTTGACCTCGCCCTTGCTCCAGCCGTGGATATCGTCCGCGGTGGCCAGGCCGATGCGAAGCTTGTCAAATGCGTTAACGTCCAGCACTGTGTTTGTGTCCTTACTTACGCTTGCTTACGTTCTCGATTGGTCTCACTGGTATTCGGGCTGAGGGGCGGCCTGGTCCTCCTTGGCGGCCGCGTCGGGGCGGGCGCCGATGTTGAACCCGAGGTCGTCGGAGGAGCTGGACGGGTCGTCGTCCTCGTCCTTCATGTCGATGGCCTGGCCTTCGGCGTTCAGCACCTCGACGTTCAGGGACAGGGACTGCATCTCCTTGAGGAGCACCTTGAAGGACTCCGGGATGCCCGCCGGCGGCAGGTTCTCGCCCTTGACGATCGCGCCGTAGACGCGCACGCGGCCGTCCACGTCGTCGGACTTGGTGGTCATCATCTCGTGCAGCGTGTACGCGGCGCCGTAGGCCTCGAGGGCCCACACCTCCATTTCGCCGAAGCGCTGGCCGCCGAACTGCGCCTTGCCGCCCAGCGGCTGCTGGGTGATCATCGAGTACGGGCCGGTGGAGCGGGCGTGGATCTTGTCGTCGACCAGGTGGTGCAGCTTGAGCATGTACATGTAGCCCACGGAGATCGGACGCGCGAACGGCTCGCCAGTGCGGCCGTCGAACAGCGTGGCCTTGCCGTCCGGGCCGACCAGACGGTCGCCGTCGCGGTTCGGCAGCGTGGTGGACAGCAGGCCCTTGAGGACGTCCGGCTTGACGCCGTCGAACACCGGGGTGGCGACCGGCGTGTTCGGCTCGGCCTTCTCGGCGCCGTTCGGCACGTACTTCTTCCACTCGGCCTCGAGGTCCGGGTCGAGGGAGATGTCCCAGCCGGAGTGCGCGATCCAGCCGAGGTGCAGTTCGAGCACCTGGCCGAGGTTCATTCGCGACGGCACGCCGAGCGGGTTGAGCATGATGTCGACCGGGGTGCCGTCCGCGAGGAACGGCATGTCCTCCTCGGGCAGGATGCGCGAGATGCAGCCCTTGTTGCCGTGGCGGCCGGAGAGCTTGTCGCCCACCGTGATCTTGCGGTGCTGGGCGATGTACACGCGGATCATCTGGTTGACGCCGTTGGGCAGCTCGTCGCCGTCCTCCTCGGCGTCCTCGCGGGTGATCTCCTTGACGCCGATGACGGTGCCGGTCTCGCCGTGGGGCACGCGCAGCGAGGTGTCGCGCACCTCGCGGGACTTCTCGCCGAAGATGGCGCGCAGCAGGCGCTCCTCCGGGGTCAGCTCGGTCTCGCCCTTCGGGGTGACCTTGCCGACGAGGATGTCGCCGGCCTCGACCTCTGCGCCGATGCGGATGATGCCGCGCTCGTCGAGGTTCGCGACCGCGTCCTCGCCGACGTTCGGCAGGTCGCGGGTGATCTCCTCGGCGCCCAGCTTGGTCTCGCGGGCGTCGATCTCGTACTCCTCGATGTGGATGGAGGAGAGGGTGTCGTCCTGCACGAGACGCTGCGAGATGATGACGGCGTCCTCGTAGTTGTAGCCGTTCCACGGCATGAACGCGATGAGCAGGTTCTTGCCGAGCGCGAGCTCGCCCTTCTCGATCGCCGGGCCGTCGGCCATCACGCTGCCGGCCTCCACACGCTCGCCGTCGTGGACGATCGGTCGCTGGTTGTAGCAGGTGGTCTGGTTGGAACGCTGGAACTTGGCCAGCTTGTAGGAGCTGGTGGTGCCGTCGTCGTTCATCACACGGATCATGTCGGCGGAGACGTAGGTGACCACGCCGTCCTTCTCCGACTTGATGACGTCGCCGGAATCGTTGGCGGTGCGCCATTCGGAGCCGGTGCCCACGAGCGGGCGCTCGGATTCGATCAGCGGCACGGCCTGGCGCTGCATGTTGGTGCCCATCAGCGCTCGGTGGCCCTCGTCGTGCTCGAGGAACGGGATCAGCGAGGCGCCGAGGGAGACCATCTGGCGCGGGGAGACGTCCATGTAGTCGACCTGGCTGACCGGCACATCGACGGCCTCCTCCTCGCCGACTCGGGCGAGGGCCTCGTCCTGGACGAAGTTGCCGTTCTCGTCGAGCTCCTGGTTGGCCTGAGCGATCACGTGGTCGAGATCGCGGTCGGCGGTCATGTACTCGACCTCGTCGGTCACGTGGCCGTCGACGACCTTGCGGTACGGGGTCTCGATGAAGCCGAACGGGTTGACGCGGCCGAAGGTCGCCAGCGAGCCGATCAGACCGATGTTCGGGCCTTCAGGGGACTCGATCGGGCACATGCGGCCGAAGTGGGACGGGTGCACGTCGCGCACCTCCATGGAGGCGCGGTCGCGCGACAGGCCGCCGGGGCCCAGCGCGGAGAGACGGCGCTTGTTCGTCACACCGGACAGCGGGTTGTTCTGGTCCATGAACTGCGACAGCTGCGAGGTGCCGAAGAACTCCTTGATGGTGGCGTTCACCGGGCGGATGTTGATGAGGGACTGCGGCGTGATCGCCTCGGCGTCCTGCGTGGTCATGCGCTCGCGCACGACGCGCTCCATGCGGCTCAGGCCGGTGCGCAGCTGGTTCTGGATCAGCTCGCCGACCTGGCGGATGCGGCGGTTGCCGAAGTGGTCGATGTCGTCGACGTCGACGCGCAGGTCGACGTCCTGGCCGTCGCGCTTGCCCGGGAAGGTGGACTTGCCGTCGTGCAGCGTGCACAGGTACTTGATGGTGGCGATGATGTCGTCACGGTGCAGGGAGCGGTCGTTGACCTCGTTCTCCAGACCGAGCTTGCGGTCGATCTTGTAGCGGCCGACGCGCGCCAGATCGTAGCGCTTCGTGTTGAAGTAGAAGGAGTCGAGCAGGTTCTTGCCCGCCTCCGGGGTCGGGGTGTCCGCCGGGCGGATCTTGCGGTACAGGTCGACGAGGGCCTCGTCCTGGGTCTGCAGGGTCTCCTTCTCCAGCGCGTCGAGCACCAGCGGGTAATCCGCGAACGCCTCGCGGATTTCCGGCTTGGTCATGCCGATGGCCATGAGGAAGACGATCGCGGACTGCTTGCGCTTGCGGTCCACGCGCACCTGCGGCTGGTCCTTCTTGTCGATCTCGAACTCGAGCCACGCGCCGCGACTCGGGATGATCTTCGCGCCGAAGACCTCCTTGTCGGAGGTGCGGTCCTGCTGGCGGTCGAAGTAGACGCCCGGGGAGCGCACGAGCTGGGAGACGATGACGCGCTCGGTGCCGCCGATGATGAACGTGCCGTGCGCGGTCTGCAGCGGGAAGTCGCCCATGAACACGGTCTGGGACTTGATCTCGCCGGTCTCGCCGTTCTCGAACTCGGCGTTCACGTACAGCGGGGCGGAGTAGGTGTAGTCCTTCTCCTTGCACTCCTGGACCGTGTGGCGCGGCTCCTCGAAGTACGGGTCGGAGAAGGTCAGGGACATGGTCTGCGCGAAGTTCTCAATCGGGGAGATCTCGTTGAAGACCTCGTCAAGGCCCGAGGTGTGCGGCGTGGTGATGGTGCCGTTCTCCTCGTCCTTCGCGACGCGCGCCTTCCAGCGCTCGTTGCCGATCAGCCAGTCGAAGCTGTCGGTCTGGACGCCCAGCAGGTAGGGCACATCGATGGGTTCCTTGATGGAACCGAAGTTCACGCGGTCCGACGCCTTGTGCAGGTCGATGTCGTGCTGGTCGGCGCGCGCGGAGATGGTGGTGGTGTTCGTCGTAGCTTCAGTAGCCAATGGACGTTCCTTATCGCTCGCTATGTGTTCGTTTTCCCCGTCGAAGCGCGCATGGCCACCATATGCCTATGCGAGCTTCGGTGAATGGAGGCATGCCCGCAATATGACACACCGTATGCAAACAATGAACTATAGCTGTACAGGAGGACAATACACGCGGGGATGCGGCGCGATCGTCGATGGAGGCGTATAATGCGCCCCCATCGCGCCGCCGCCCGCTCCCTGCCGGGCTACTGGACCTCGACGACGACCTTCTCGCTCACCGTCTTCGGATCGCCTTTCAGACTCAGCTGCGCGGTGTAGGAGCCACGGTCCACCTTCGGCAGGTCATCCTGGTTCTCCACGCATTCGGCACCCGTCCGGTTCGCGCCCCAGGAGATCGACTTGACGTCCTTGTCGCCCTTCGCCATGAGCAGCATCCGCGCGTCCGTCGGGCAGGAGTCGGACCTCCACACCACGTCCGAGCCGGAGGAGACCGTCAGCACGCGCCCCGAATCCGAAGCGTCGATCAGGCAGGAATCCGAACCCACATGCTCGATCGTCGCGGTGAATTCGAGCGAACCGCCCACCGGCACCGTCGCGGCCTTCGCGGTGAGCGTCAGACGCGTGTCCTTCGCGGCGCAGTCCTTCACGCCGGAACTGTGATGCGGCGTGGGCGACGTGCCGCGCTCCAGCGGCACGCGGCTCACGCTGCCGTACGTCGCGCCCCACACGGCGCCGGCGCCGCGCGCGAGACTGTACGCGCAGAACACGGCGAGCGCGAGCAGCAGCACGAGCGCCGCGCCGACGACGATGCGACGGCGACGGTAGATCGCCCGCTGCCGTTTGCTCAGCTTGCGCTTGCGCGGCTTGCGACCGACCGGCCCGCGCTTGTTCGTGCCCTTCGTACCCATACCATTCCTTCACGCCGCACTGACGGCTCCCAGTGTACGGCCCCGGAACCGGCCGCACACGACTGTCCGCGTATCTTCACATGATGCCTGTGAGGTTCGACGCGAGACGCGCACAGGGCCCATCACTGCGGCAGACGCAGACTCCCGTCGGGCGCGATCTCGATGAGCCCGTCCTCGTCGAGGCTCGCCACGCACCGGTCGAGCTGGTCGCGGTCCTTCCACAACGATTCCACCGTCGCACGCTCCAGCACGGACGCGCCCTCCCCGGACACGCCGGGCGCCTTCCTCAACGCGTCGAGGACGATGCCGCGCACCTGGCGGTCCGTACCCTGGAAGCGCTGGCGCGGCCGCGTGCGACGCTCCCCCAGCCCCGGACGCCCGGCGGCGAGGAACATGCAGTCGCCGGCCACCGGGCAGTGAGCGCACAGCGGGTTCTTCGCCGTGCACACCAGCGCGCCCAGCTCCATCACCGACTGATTCCACACGACCGAACGCGAGGCATCGGCCGGCAGCACCTCATCCGCGAGCGCGCGTTCCGCCGCATTCGCCGCCCCACCGCGCGACTCCTCGCCGAGGAAGACGCGGCTGAGCACGCGGCGGATGTTCGTGTCGACGACGGCGATCCGCTCGCCGTACGCGAAGCTCATCACCGCGCTGGCCGTGTAGTCGCCCACGCCGGGCAGCGCGATCAGTGCGTCATACGTGCGCGGCAGCTCGTCGCCGCACTCCGTGGCGACGACGCGCGCGCACTCCTGCAGGCGCAACGCGCGGCGCGGGTAGCCGAGACGGCCCCACATGGTGATCACGTCGGATTTCGGCGCGGCGGCGAGCGCGGCGGCGTCGGGCCAACGGTCCATCCATGCGGTCCAGTACGGTACGACGCGGCTCATCTGCGTCTGCTGGCTCATCACCTCGGAGACCAGCACGCCCCACGGGGTCGCGCGGCCGAAGCGCCACGGCAGGTCGCGCGCGTTCGCCTCCCACCACGCGGCGAGGCGGAGCCGGGCATGTGCGGCGCGGGAAACGGTGTTGCCGGAGGCGGGCACGTGGGCGGTGCCGGTCACCGGCCGCCCGCGAAGTTGAGCTGACGCCACGCCTCGTAGATGGCGATCGACGCGCAGTTGGTGAGGTTGAGGCTGCGCAGGCTCGGGCGCATCGGCAGGCGTACCTGTTCGGCCACGTGCGGGCCTTCCATGATGTCCATCGGGTCGGGGATGTTGCCCGGTTCCGGCCCGAACAGCAGGATGTCGGTCGGTTTGTATTCGATGTCCGTGTACAGCTTCGTGGCGTGCGCGGTGAACGCGATGATGCGCGAGTTCGGCATCGATTCGACGAGGTTCTCGAAGTTCGGGTGCAGTACGACGTGCGCCATGTCGTGGTAGTCGAGGCCGGCGCGGCGCAGCTTCGTGTCGCGCAGGTTGAAGCCGAGCGGTTCGACCAGGTGCAGGATCGTGCCGGTGACCGCGCACAGGCGGATCGCCGAGCCGGTGTTGCCGGGGATGCGCGGGCTGTAGTAGCACAGGTGCGGGGTGACGGTCTCCGTTTCGGCTGCCTTTTCGGCGGAGAGCATCGCGTCGACCACGGAGATCGGGTTGCCGTGCGCGTCGGTCACGAGTTCGTCCGGTCCGTAGTTCGACTTGCGGTAGCCGTATTCGAACATCTTCTCGACTTTGTCCTCCGGGTTGACCTGTTCCGGGTTGACCTGTTCGGAATTGACCTGTTCCGGGTTGACCTCGTTGCCCATAATCGTCCTCATCCTGTGCTCGTAACTGTGCTCGTGCGCGCGGCTCCCTCCATGGCCTGCGGTCGCATGCGCATGGTCGGCCGCACGCTGCCCGACCGCCCCGATCAAGGGGCCGGCTTCCGTGTGCGGCCGTCCGCGAATTCCGCACCGAGCTTAGGCCACCCCCTCCCCCGAGGCGGGTTCCACAGCACGAGACGGGATGCGCAGACAGGCCGCACACGGGAGCCGGCCAATCAGACGCGGCGTATCAGCCCGGCCGAGGCCTCTCAGTTCTTGAAACTGTGGATCGGGGCGGGGATGCGGCCGCCGCGCGTGACGAACGCCTCGCACGAGACCTGGTTCACCGGGATGATCGGCGCGTAGCCCATGAGCCCGCCGAAGTTCGCCATCTCGCCCACGCCCTTGCCCTCGACCGGGATGACGCGCACGGCGGTGGTCTTCTGGTTGACCATGCCGATGGCGGCCTCGTCGGCGATGATGCCGGAGATCGTGGCCGCCGAAGTGTCGCCGGGGATGGCGATCATGTCGAGGCCGACCGAGCACACGCAGGTCATTGCCTCGAGCTTCTCGATGGTCAGGCACCCGCTGCCGGCCGCGTCGATCATGTTCTTGTCTTCGGAAACCGGAATGAACGCGCCGGACAGGCCGCCCACGTAGGACGACGCCATGATGCCGCCCTTCTTCACCTGGTCGTTGAGCATGGCGAGCGCCGCGGTCGTGCCGGGGGCGCCCACCTGCTCGATGCCGATCTTCTCCAGCACCTCGCCGACCGAATCGCCGACGGCCGGGGTGGGCGCGAGCGAAAGGTCGATGATGCCGAACGGCACGCCGAGACGACGGCTCGCCTCCTGAGCGACGAGCTGGCCCACACGCGTGATCTTGAACGCGGTGCGCTTGATCGTCTCGCACAGGAACTCGAAGTCCTTGCCCTTGGCGGCGTCGAGCGCACGCGAGACCACGCCCGGGCCGGAGACACCCACGTTGATGACCGCGTCGCCTTCGGTCACGCCGTGGAAGCCGCCCGCCATGAACGGGTTGTCGTCGGGCACGTTGCAGAACGCGACGAACTTCACGCAGCCGTAGGAGTCGATGTCTGCGGTGGCGTGCGCGATGTCCTTGACGATGTGGCCGAGCAGCTCGACCGCGTTCATGTCGATGCCGGTCTTCGTGGAACCCACGTTCACCGACGAGCAGACCACGTCGGTCTCGGCGAGGGCCTGCGGCAGGGAACGGATGAGCAGCTCCTCGGCCGGGGTCATCGCCTTGGAGACGAGCGCCGAATAACCGCCGATCAGGTTGACGCCGACCTCCTTGGCCGCACGGTCGAGCGCGTGCGCGATCTTGACGAAATCGCCGCTGGTCTTGCAGCAGCTGGCGCCGACCAGCGAGATCGGGGTGACGGTGATGCGCTTGTTGACGATCGGGATGCCGTAGTCGCGTTCGATGTCCTCGCCGGTGGAGACGAGGTCCTTCGCGTACGTGGTGATCTTGCGGTAGATGTTGTCGCACGTCACGTCGACGTCGGCCGCCGCGCAGTCGAGCAGCGAGATGCCCATCGTGATGGTGCGCACGTCGAGCTTCTCCTGCTCGATCATCTGGTTGGTCTCGTGGACCTCCATGATATTCAGCATGGTGTTGCTTCCTTCTGGAACGTTGGCGGGATGGGCTTCGTCAGATTCGGTGCATCTTGGTGAAGATCTCCTCGCGCTGGCAGCGGATGCGCACGCCGATGTCGTCGCCGAGATCCCCCAGGTTGCCGACCATGGCGCTGAATTCCTTGTCGGAGTCCGAGTAGTCGACGATCATCATCATGTTGAAGAAGCCGTCGATGATGGTCTGCGAGATGTCGAGCACGTTGACGTGGTGGTTGGAGAGGTACGTGCACACGCGTGCGATGATGCCGACGGTGTCCTGTCCGACGACGGTGATGATTGCCTTGTTCATGGCGCTCCCTGATTGCTCCCTTGTTGGTTGAGGATTCCCACGGAATACGGAAAAACGGGTGTTCCCAGTATAGGGGAACACCCGTTCACAGGCCGGTGCGCGTCCACGTCACGGCTTGCGCACGTAGGCGCACGTCGGCGCGCATCGCTGCACGCCACGCGTCACATCACGTCACGCCGCGACGACCTTCTCCTCCCGTCCGGCGATCTCGACGTCCACCGTCGTCAGTTCCGGCTCGTGCGTGCGCTCGCGCAGCGCGAACGAGAACGCGAACACGATGGCGATCAGCGCCAGACCGAACAGGTAGCCGTAGCGTGAGCCCGTCACGAATCCCCACTGCGGGTCCGTGCCGCCGCCGGCCAGGTAGCGCGTCTGCCCGAGGCCGAGCAGGCAGGTGGCGACGGCGGTGGAGATCGCGCCGAACACCTGCTGCATCGTGTTGAGGATGGTGCTGCCGTCGGCGGCCATGCGGCCCGGCAGCGCCTTCAATGCGGCGGACTGCGTGGACTGCTGGATGAACGGGATGCCGACCATCACGATGATGTGCGCGGCGAGGAACAGCGCGACGGGCGAACCGACGCCGATCGCGGCGAACAGGGCGCCGCCGACGACCGTCATCGCCGCACCGATCCACACGAGTCGTTTCGCGCCGTGACGGTCGAACAGACGACCGGCCATCAGCGTGCAGACGGCGTTGACGACGCCGCCGGGCAGCATGAGCAGGCCGGCGACGGTGGAGCTCAGGCCGAGGCCGCGCTGCAGCTCCTGCGGCACGAGGTACATGAACGCGAGCGTGCACGCGAACGAGCAGCTCACCATGATCGCGGGCGTGCGGAACGCGGCCACGCCGAGCGCGCGCAGGTCGAGCAGCGGCGCCGCGATGTGCAGCTGGCGGTACGCGTAGAACGCGAGCACGACGACGCCCGCGACGAGCAGCGTGACGACGAGCGGCGAGAAGCCCATGTCGGCGACGAGGCTCACGCCGGCGACGAGACAGCCGAAGCCGAGCGCGGAGGCGATGATGGAGGGCACGTCGACGGCCGGGCGCGTGCGTTCAATCGGCGTGACGAAGAACGCCGCGGTGCAGGCGAGCGCGATGACGGCGATGACGGCGAACAGCGCGAAGATCGCACGCCAGGAGATCGCGCCGATGAGCGCGCCGGCGATGGTCGGGCCGATGACCGGCGCGAACATGATGACGAGGCCGGCGACGCCGTTCGCGGCGCCGATGCGATGCGGCGGGAACACGCGCATGATGGCCGCGTACATGGTGGGCAGCACCACGCCGGTGCTCACGCCCTGCGCGATGCGGCCGGCGAGCAGCACGGGGAACGTGGGGGCGAATGTGCACACGATCGCGCCCGCGAGGAAGCAGACGAGGGAGGCGATGACGAGCGTCTTAGCCTTCACCCATTTGAGCAGGAATCCGACGCACGGCAGCACCACGCCGATGGCGAGCATGTAGCCGACGACCATCCACTGCGCGGTGCCGGAGGAGACGCCGAAGTCATCCATGAGGTCGGGGATGGCGATGTTCATCGACGTTTCGGACAGCATGCCGAGGAACACGGCGAAGTACAGGCCGAGCATCACACGGTGCGGATGCGCGAAGCGCGGCGCGGGTTCGCCGCCGGGCGCGGGCGTCGCGACCTCATAGGCCACTCCGTCCAGATGCGGCTTGGCCTGACGGCTCTCGTCCTGTTGCGTCTTGTGCTGATTGGCTGTCTGTTCGGACAACGGAATACCTCTTCTTCCACTGTTTGCTCGCGCCGTCTCCGAGCGACGTTCCGCATGGCTTCGCGCACCGTGCGTCCCGCGTGTGGAGAACACCGCGGTGGCACGGTCGCGTCATCGGTGAACGTCGAGAACCCCTAACGTCCGGGTCTCGGAGGGCAACGAAAAACCGCATGCCGTCTGGCGTGGAAACGCCAAGCGGCATGCGGTTATCAAATCAGCTACGCAATGTAACACGTTTCGCCGGTGTGCATAAGCGGCCCGCGCGTGTCGCGTCTCGCGCGCCGCGTCGCCTGCGGGCGGGCACCTCGGTTGCGGGCGCGCGCCTACGCGCCGGCGCCGCGCCCTGCGCCGAGACGCTCGGTGGTGGTTCTGGCGGCCGCGGGCGCCACGCCGCGGGCGCGCGTCGCCTCCTTCATCTTCGGGTTCTCCGGCCCCTCGTTCGGCGGCAGTTGGCACAGCCATTCCGACACCAGCCCGACGATCATGTCCAGCAGACATACCACGCCGGTCACGGCGCATTCGATCACGGCCTGCGCGTAGAACTCGGCCTCCATATGCCCGATCGACGGGATGATCTGCCCGAAATACCAGCCGGCGAGCGCCGCTCCTGCGAGGACGAGCGCCTTCGCGAGGACCAGCGTGTTGAACGCGATGGTCGGGTTGATGAAGGTGCGTGGGCGTTTGCGCGGGTCGGTGGTCGCGTATTTGTGCACGTTGATGGCGAGCACGAGCACGAGCACGCCGATGGCGACGAGCACGGCGGCCACGAACCAGGGCGCGCCGATCAGGGTGAGCCCGTAGCGTTCGCCGAGCAGCGCGACGCCCGCGCCGGCCGCGAGCCCGAGCACGATGCCGAGCACGGGCTGCCACCATGGTGTTCTGTGTGCGCTCATGTGCGTGTCCTTTCCGACGCCGGTCGTTCCGCCGTGGCGTCGTATCCCGTCATTTCGCTCCGATGATCCAGCTGTCGGACAGCTGCCCGACTAGTCCCGCGTCCGGGGCCATGGCGAGCAGGAACGAGACCGGGTCGCCGCCGAGCGTGGCGTCCGGGTCCATGTCCATCCATGGGGCGAGCACGGCGGCCCGGGTCTTCGCGGAGGGCCATGGCACGCGGCAGTCGGGGTCGTCGGAGACGACGTCCTGCATGTCGACGAGGTCGAGGTCGAGCGCGCCGCCGTGCGTGCGTTCGATGGTGCCGAGCGCGGCGATGAGGGCGCGTGCGCCGAGTTTCGTCTCGATCTGGATGACGGCGCTCATCGCGTCGGGGCCGTCGAAGCTGCTGACGTGGTAGAGGGGCGAGATGCCGTCGACCTGCGTGCCGGGCAGTCCGTCGATGGCGACGATGGCTTCGCGGAACAGGGTTTCCGCGTCGGTGGACGTGGAGTCCATCGAGATGACGGCGGCGAGAGGGACCGTCTCCCCCACCGTGAGGTCGTACCCGCCGTCTTGCGCGCCCCCGCCGCCGGTGCTCCCGGTGCCGGCGGCGGAACCCGTGCCGGCACTTCCGGCACCCGCAGAACCGGTGCCGGCGGCGCCGGTCGCGCTTTCGCGGGAGTCACGCCCGACGCGCACGCCGCCGCCCAGCCAGTCGCGTTTCGCCAGCGTGACGGGCGGTTCGTCGCCGTCCGCCTCGGCGAGAAGTCCTTCGGCGAGTTCGCGCACCGGGCCGCCGTGCATGCCGGGCAGGTCGGCGTGCGGGTCGAGTGCGGCCCACGGCACGAGCACGAACGCCCGCTGCCATGCGCGCGGATGCGGCAGGGTCAGGTTCGGGTCGTCGGATTCACGCCCGTCGTAGTCGATGATGTCGAGGTCGAGGGTGCGGCTGGACCAGTGGTCCTCGCGCGTGCGCCCGTGATCGGCCTCGATGCGCGCGAGTCCGGCGAGCAGCGCGTGCGCGTCGAGCGTGGTGGTCGCTTCGAGTACCGCGTTGAGGAAGTCGGGCGTGCCGTCCTCCATGCCCCACGCGGCGGTGCGGTAGAGCGGCGAGACGCCGGTGACCTGCGTGCCGTCGAGCCCGTCGATGCGCCGCACGGCGTCGCGCAGCGTCGCCTCCACGTCGCCGAGATTGCCGCCGAGCGCGATGACCGCCCGGTGCGTCGCGCCCGCATCCCGCGAACGCGTGATGCTCACGGCCACGTCGTCGAACGGCACGGTGATCGGCGCGTGCGGCTTGTGCACGGTCACGTCGACCGTGCGGATCGGGTCGATGGCGAGCAGCCGGTCGGCGATGATCTGCGCGAGCCGTTCGATGAGGTCGACGTGCGCGCCTTCGATGACGGCGACGATCTCCTTGGCGGCGCGACCATAGTCGACAGTGTCGCCGAGCGCGTCGGAGCGGCCGGCGGCGGCGAGGTCGAGGTGGAGCGTCGCGTCGACGATGAACGGCTGCGCGCGTTCGTGTTCGAAGTCGAGTACGCCGTGCGTGCCGTTCGCGCGCACGCCGGTCAGTCGTATCGTGTCCATGGTCCTCCCGTCGTTCGTTGCCGTCATGCCGCCGCGGCCGTCACCGCGCGGCGGCGTACGTGCGCCACGTGTTCCCGACGGCGACGGCGGCGCGGGAGCGTGCCACGTCGTGCACGCGCACCGCCCACGCGTCGTGTTCCGCGCACAGCGCGCTGAACGCGGCGGTGGCGTCGTCGCGCGCGTCCATCGTCAGATTCTCGAAGCCCGCTTCGGCGAGGATGGCGCCGATGAAGCGTTTGCGCGACTGCCCGATGAGCACCGGGTATCCGGTCGCGCGGAACGTGTCGAGCCCGGCGAGCAGCGGCAGATTGTGTTCGATGCCGGGCTTGGAGAAGCCCAGACCCGGGTCGATGATCACGCGTTCGGGCGCGACGCCGGCGGCGAGCACGGCATCGACCTGGCGCATGAGCTCGTCGTGCACGTCCTTCAGCACGCCATGCGCGTAGTGCGAGGTGTCGGCGTCGGGTGTGCCGGTCTTGGAGCCGGCGAGCCAGCCGCGCCAATGCTGCACGATGTACAGGCAATCGTGGTCGGCGACGACGTGCGGCAGCTCCGTGTCGAGCGTGCCGCCGGAGACGTCGTTGATGATCTGCGCGCCCGCGTCGAGCGCCGCGGCGGCGACCGAGGCGCGCGTCGTGTCGATGGACAGCACCGCGCCGGCGGGGATGAGCGCGTTCACCGCGCCCGTCACGCGCGCGAGCTCGTCCTCCTCGCTGACGCGCTTGGCGCCGGGGCGCGTCGATTCCGCGCCGATGTCGATGATGTCGGCGCCGGCGTCCATCATCGCGCGGCCGTGGCCGGCGGCGGCCTTTGGGTCGAGCCACAGGCCGCCGTCGGAGAACGAGTCCTCGGTGATGTTGAGCACGCCCATCACGAGCGTGCGCGTGCTGTCGTGCAATGCCTGCATATCGGTCTTGTCGGCCGTATCCGTCTTGTCGGTCTTGTCGGCCTTATCCGTGTCCGTCATGATTCTCCCCTTTCGCGACGTGAGGCCCCCTGCCCGGGAGCCTCACCGCCGAATCCATTGCGCCGCGCATGGGCGCGAACCACGTTCCCCGCGCCCGGCTACCTGCTCATGATGAGGCTCATCGCCTCGGCGCGCGTGGCCGGGTTGCGCAGCAGCCCGCGCACCGCGGAGGTGACCGTGCGCGCCTCCGACTTCTTCACACCGCGCATCGACATGCACAGGTGCTCGCACTCGGTGACGACGATCACGCCGCGCGCGCCCGCGAAATCGACGAGCGCGTCGGCGATCTGCTGGGTGAGACGCTCCTGCACCTGCGGGCGGCGCGCGTACACCTCGACCAGACGGGCCAGCTTGCTCAGCCCCATGACCCCGTCCTTCGCGGGGATGTACCCCACGTGGGCGACGCCGTGGAACGGCAGCAGGTGATGCTCGCACACCGAATACAGTTCGATGTTCTTGACGAGCACGAGCTCGTCGGTGTCCACGTCGAAATGCTTTTCGAGCACATGCTCGGGCGAGGCGCCGAGACCGGCGAACAGCTCGCGGCCGGCGCGCGCGATGCGGTCGGGCGTGTCGACGAGTCCTTCGCGGTCCGGGTCCTCGCCGATCGACGTGAGGAACAGGCGCACGGCCTTGCGCACGCCCTCCTCGTCATAGGCGCGGGGCTCGGTGCCGGGGTTGGCATGCGGTTGCGGTTTGGCGTGCGCTTCGCCGGCGTTGGAGGCGGCGGGCTTCGCCGTGCGCTTCGCGCCGGACTGCCCGCCCTCCTCGCACACCTGGGAGGGTTCGTCCGAAGCGTTCAACGCGTGTGCGTGTCGTGCCATCGGTCACTCCCCCGGCTTCATGCCGACCGAACGCTTGAGCGAGTCGGGAATCTCGACGGGCGGCAGGTCGGAATCCGGGCGCTTCTCGTCGGAAAGCCACACCTGACGCACCGGAGCCTTGCGGATCGGTGCGAAGATCGCCGCGAGCTCCTTCTCGTTCAGCGTCTCCTTGACGAGCAGCTGGCGCACGAGCTCGTCGAGGATGTCACGGTTCTCGTTGATGATGTTCCACGCCTCGGTGTGCGCGGTCTCGACGAGCTTGAGTACTTCGTCGTCGATGACCTCCGCGGTGCGGTTCGAATAGTTGTGCGGGGCCAGACCGCCCAGATCGCCGCTCTGATCCTCGTCGCCCGACCATTTGATCGCGCCGAGCTGCGAGGAGAAACCGTATTCGGTGACCATCGTGCGGGCGATCTTCGTCGCCTTCTCGATGTCGTTGGAGGCGCCGGTGGTCGGATCGTGGAAGACGATCTCCTCCGCGGTGCGGCCGCCCATCGCGTACGCCATCTGGTCGAGCAGCTGGTTGCGCGACTGCGAGTAGCGGTCGGAGGTCGGCATGACGGCCGTGTAGCCGAGCGCGCGGCCACGCGGCAGAATCGTCACCTTGGTGACCGGATCCGTGTTGTGCAGCGCGGCGGCGACGAGCGCGTGACCGCCCTCGTGGTACGCGGTGTTGCGCAGCTCGTCGAGCGCCATGCCCTTCGACTTGCGTTTCGGGCCGGCCTGGACACGGTCGATGGCCTCGTCGATGGCGCGGTTGTCGATGAGCTGGGCGCCGGCGCGGGCGCACAGCAGGGCGGCCTCGTTGAGCACGTTCGCCAGATCGGCGCCGGTGAAGCCCGGCGTGCGCACGGCGACCATGTGCAGGTCGACGTCCGGCACGAACGGCTTGCCCTTCGCATGCACCTTGAGGATCGCCTCGCGGCCCTCGAGATCGGGCGCGGCCACGCCAACCTGACGGTCGAATCGGCCCGGACGCAGCAGGGCCGGGTCGAGCACGTCGGGGCGGTTCGTCGCGGCGATGATGATGAGGTTCGTGTCGTTGTCGAAGCCGTCCATCTCGACGAGCAGCTGGTTGAGCGTCTGCTCACGTTCGTCATGCCCGCCGGACATGCCGGAGCCGCGCTTGCGGCCGACGGCGTCGATCTCGTCGATGAAGATGATCGCGGGGGCGTTCTTCTTGGCCTCCTCGAACAGGTCGCGCACGCGGGAGGCGCCGAGACCGACGAACATCTCGACGAAGTCGGAGCCGGCCATCGCGTAGAACGGCACGCCCGCCTCGCCGGCGATGGCGCGCGCCAGCAGCGTCTTGCCGGTGCCGGGAGGGCCGTACAGCAGCACGCCGCGCGGGATGCGCGCGCCCAGCGCCTTGTACTTGGACGGGTCCTTGAGGAAGTCCTTGATCTCCTCGACCTCGGCGAGCGCCTCGTCCTCGCCGGCCACGTCGGAGAACTTCGTGGTCGGGGTCTGGCCTTCGAGCAGCTTGCCGTTGTTCTTGCGGCCGCCCATGCCGAGCATGCCGCCGGCGCCGCCCATACGGCTCATCAGCCACCAGAACAGGCCGAAGAAGATGATGAACGGCAGGATCGAGGTGATGAGGTAGCTCATCATGCTCGTCTCTTCGATGTCCGCGCTCCACCCCTTCGACGGGTCGGCCTTCTGCACGGCCTTGAGGATATCCTGCCCCTGCGCGAACGTGTAGTAGAACTGGACCTTGTCGCCGTAGTTGTGGTTCTTGCCGGTGTCCGGGTCCTTCTTGCTGTAGTCGCTCTTGAGCTCGAGCGTGACCTTCTGCTTGTTGTCGACGATCTTCGCGTAGTCGACCTGGCCGTTGTTCAGCAGCTGCAGGCCGTCCTTGGTGTCGATGGTCTGCGTGCCGGTGCCGGCGAACATCTGGAACATCATGGCGACGAGCACCACCACCACGGCGCCCCACAGCCACGGCGACTGCCAGAACGGCTTGTCGCCGCCCGGTTTGCCGCCGTTGCGGTTCGGCCCGTTGCCGTTGCCCTTGTTGTCATTGCCGCGGCGGAACGGATTGTTGAACGGGTTGCCGTTGCCGCCGTTGTTCGGCTGCCCGGGCCCCTGGGGGAAACTCATGCCTGTTCTCCTTGATACACTGCCGGCTTGAGCACGGCGATCGAGTCGAGGTTGCGGTACCGCTCGTCATAGTCGAGCCCGAAGCCGACGACGAACTCGTCGGGGATCTCCAGCCCCTTGTACTTCACATCCACATGCACCTCGCGGCGCGCGGGCTTCTCCAGAAGGGCGAAGATCTCGACCGAGGCGGCCCCGCGCCGCTTCAGCTCCCCGACCAGCCAAGCCAGCGTACGGCCTGAGTCAACGATATCCTCCACGATGAGAATGTGCCTACCGCGAACATCGGCCGACAAATCCTGACGGATCGTGACCGTTCCGCTGGAAGTGGTGCCCGAACCGTAGCTCGACAGGCTCATGAAGTCGAGTTGGCAGGGAATGGACAGCGCCTGCGAGAAGGCGGCGATCGTGTTCACCGCCCCCTTGAGCACGGCGATGACCAGCGGGTTCTTCCCACGGTAGTCCTCGCTCGCCAATGCGGCGGCGTGCTCGATGGTGGCCTGGATCGTCTCTTTGCTGACCAGCTCGTGGTCGATGTCATCTTGTACGTCAGCGATTCGCATGCCCACCATATTGGCACACGCGAGTGACGTGTTTCTTGGCGGATGCTGGGAGTATTCAGAGTTTCGTCAGGGAGGCCGCGAACGTGTCGATGGCCTCGTTCGCGGCCGCGCCGTCCTCGGGATCGTTGACGATCACCGCGAACGTGGCCACGCCGCCGTCGACGCGCGAGGCGTTGCCGGCGAACGCGCGCACATCGGACAGGGCGCCCGTCTTCACACGCAGCAGACCCAACGCCGCCTCATCGCCCACGCGCCCTTTCACCGTGCCGGTCAGACCGGGCAGCGCCAGACCCTCCGAAGCGGCCGCCGCGCCGCCGTCCGGCGAGACATAACGCGATTGCACCTGCACGAGCGTCTTCACGGTGAGCGTGGTGCCGGGCGCCAACCCGGAGCAGCTCGTCAGATGCAACCCCTCCGTGGAGATGCCATGCTCGCGCAGCACCTGTTCGACGGCCTTGACATCCCCCTCGACACCGTTGCCGGTGCCGAGCTTCAACGCCGTGAGCCGGCCGAACAGTTCGGCGAGCGTGTTGTCCGAATGGCGCAGCATGAACGCCATGACCTCGTTGAGCGGCGCCGAACGCACGGTGGCCAGCCGTTCGCCCTGCCCGTCCGCACTCGCGTCGGCGGCACCGGCATCATCGCCCACCGTGATGCCCTGCGCCGCAAGCAGCGTCCTGAACGTGGCGGTCACATCATCCGCCGTGGTCTGCGACAGCACCGGATACTGCGTGAACCCGTCCGCATCCTCCGCCGCAAGACCCGTCCAATCACGCCCGCCGTCAATCGCCATCGAGGAAATCGGCGTGTAATAGCGGAACTCGTCATTGTTCTGCTCGATGGACTGCGGTGTGCGGTCGTCGCCGAACAGCGTGTCATCGCCACGGACCGCGACCGACGTGACGCCCTTCTCTTGCAGCGCGGCGGCGGTCTCGCGCGCAAGCGTCGCGAGACCCGCGCGCCCGTTGACGTGCGAGGCGTCGCTCTCCCCCGCACCGAGCAGCATGTCGCCGCCGCCCTTGAGCACGACCGTCGGCGTGCCGCCCACATCGACGAGCGAGGTGACGGTGTCGAGCGTGGAACCCATGTCCAGCGTGGACGCGGCGGCGAACGCGGTGAGCGTCTTCGTCGTCGACGCCGGTTCGCGCGGCGCCGACGCCTCATGCTCGGCGATGATGTTCCCCTGCGCGTCGGCGATCGCGACGGAATAGTCGCCACCCACACCCTGCGCCTCGCCGAACGCCCTGATGAGCTCCTCGGCCTTCGACCGGTCGATCGCCTTGCCGGCATCCGCGTCGCCCGCGACGACGCCGGCCGCGACCGTCGACACCGGATCGGGGTAGGTGCGCGCCGTGACCGGTTCGAGCGTGAGCGGGCCGGGGATTACGTCGAACACGTCGGCTGCCGTATAGCCGATGCCGCCCGCGAGGGTCAGCGCGACGCACGCCACGCATACGGCGACACGATGACGTGCGGGAAACGCACTGGTTTGACTCATACCTCACCTCTATCAGCAATGTCGGACCGGGCGCCCGACCGGCCCCAGCCCCCTCGCTCGGCTACCGCCTCGCTCAGGCCGAGCCTACGGACAGTCCACCGGACTGTCCGCTTAACGGCTCGGCCCAGCAACTACGGACTCGCCTACGGCGAAACCTAGACCTGCCTTCGCTCAGCCGCCGAACTATCCGCTTAGCGTGTCACCTCCGGCCTGAAAATCAGATAAAGCTTATTCTCTGCGGCTTACCCTCGTGTGGAGTTGGCATGTTGGCCGTTAGCGCGAGCGTCCCGCTCAGCCTTCTCCTCTTTCTCTTCCTTCTTTCTTCTTTTCTTTCGCCTTCTTTCTTCTGAACTGTGGGGGGAAACGGTCTCATCGGATTGGGTGCGGTCCCTTCACCTCCTTGACTTACTGTTTCTCTCCGGACATTGGGGGAACGGTTTCAAGCGGCCGGACGCGCGGCTCGCATTCCCCTCCCGCCAATCCCCTCAACTTCAGGAAAGCGGTTTCATTGGATTGGGGTGGCTTCTTTCGTTCTCTTGACCTGTTTCTTTTCCTCCCTGTCATTGGGGAATCGGATTCAACCGGTCAGGTACATGACCCCATCCCCCTCCCGACTTGATCCGCTCCTCCACCGACTCCGGAAAAACGATTTCATCAGGTGGGGTGCGGCACCCCTTCGCTCCCTTTTACTCCCTTAACTGCGAGAAAGCGGTTTCATTGGGTTGGGTGCGAGAAAACGACCTCCCTCAACTCCGCAAGAGACGATTCCTGCGTTGAGGGAGGAACGCACCCCGCACTCAACCCGGGAATCGGCCGAATCCGGGTTGAGTGCGGAATCCCCACCGGACGACGATAACGTGTAATCGTTGGAAAACAGCGGTTTCGCGGATGTCAGGCCGAATGTGCCGCATCGGCCCTGCGAGGCTGGCTCCTCCCTCAACCCGGAAAGTCAGCCCATCGAAGTTGAGGGAGGAGCAATCCGCGTCGATCAGGCCCTGCGGATTCCGCCAAGCCTATCAACCATGCCCCAATACATGCGTCAACTATCCACTGCAGCTAGACACCTCCCATTGCCCTGCGCCGTAAATTCGTTTATCCCATTCTCGGCTCCCCCTATCGGGGGAGCCGGCCCGCGAAGTGGGGTTGAGGGGGAGTCAATTCATCAACGAATGTACGGCACGAGATACTATTTTCGACCGGCATCCCTTGGTTTCGCCCGTTTCCACGTCGCTTCCAACCCAAACGAGGCGGTTTTGTTCCAGGCGCGTTATTTCCGTCCCATCCTTGGGACGATAACGACACTGACGAGCCTCTCAGCATCGCTTCCTTTCCAAGCTTGGAACAGTACAGACAGTGATGGAATGAAAACGACACTGACAGAGGCATCCGATGCGCCTCGATTTCTCCCAGCGTCACTTCCGCCCCAAGCACGTCGCTTCCATCCTCACCTTGGAACGATGACGATACTAGGGAAACCATCAGCCCACACTGAGGAAAACACCGCTCAGCCTGCCGAACAAAGATTGAAGCAATACATCCAGCCGAGCAGTCCCCTTGTCATAAACCTGCGCGGTTCGGGGCATAACCTGCGCGGTTGGACGGGCAACCTGCGCGATCCGGAACCCAACCTGCGCATAGGGGTGCTGAAAGAAGCCGTTCTCAAGGCTCTGGAACACATATGCCACATCCCGAAAAGCCCGGAATGCCAAGGAAACCCCTGAAGCCACCCCGTACAGCGCAGGCGGGTCTTCACGCCCCCTATGTGTAGGTTCACCATCAGACTGCGCAGGTTCAAGGCCCAATCGCGCAGGTTCGTCACCGAACTGCACAGGTTCGAGACCTCAGTGCGCAGGTTCACCATCGGATTGCACAGGTTCACCCCCTCATTCCGTGCGACCTTTCCTCATTCCGCCTGGGTATCTTCTTTATCGCTCCACACAATACGCAACGGGTGGAAGTGGGCTC
>NZ_BCFK01000070.1 GCF_001417815.1 Bifidobacterium aesculapii | reverse complement strand
AAAAGTTCCTATAACCCGAAAACCACCATGGAACTTCCACGGTGGGCTGAAAGAAAAAGAATCGGGAACCTTCCACCATGTCCGAGCAAACGGTTTTAAGGGTGAAAGGCACCGATTCCTTTTTGATACTCTATCATCTCATGCGGCGTATCACCTCGTCGTTTTTTATCAGAATGATTTCCTTTATGACGGCGTTTGGCCTATCTGCTATTTGTTCAATAGGCTTTGGGCAATCGGTGAGATCGAGAATAATGCGACCGCTCTGCTTCTTCGCCTTCCCCAGGGCATTGGTCACGGTGTTCTTTCCGCTCCCGTGCAGAGTCTTCAGCTCCCATGTGTCACCATCGATATAGTAATCAGAAGTTTTCTGCCCTGCTTATCTAGGGGTTTGCGGAAAACGACATCGTGTCCCTGCTCTGCAAAGAATTTGGCGATGTTCCTCTCATTGTCTTCCGGCGCGGCCCCGTCCTCGATCCAATACCCATCAACATGTCTGAACGCGTGGCGACCGTTGTTGAGCACTCGAGAACTTCCGCTGTTAACCGCGTCCGGTGTTTGCTGCGCAAGCGACTTCGAATTCTTGGCTTTCTTGGCGGCGTAGGCCTCCCGACGTTGCTTCAGGAATTCGGGGGTGCTTCGCCTCGTCGCGGAATCGTGGAAACTTCCGTTTCTGCGCAGGATCGGCAGCACGGTCTCGGCGGTGCGTGGCGTCTTGCCCGGCAGGCTTTCGGCTGCCCGGTAGTAGTCGTCGATCCACTGTTGCTCCTGCCGGGTGGGTTTCCAGTCCCCGTAGACGACCTCGACGGTGCATCCGCAGTGCGGATGGTATTTCTTGCCGGTCCTGGCGCTCAACCCCGCTTTCGCGACGCTCGTGTAGACGGGGCCGCGGGTGACGAGCATCGCGCAGAACGCGCACGGATCGCCGTCGGACACGCGCCGCCATCCGATGGCGCGGGGATCCTTCTTCGCCCATCGTTCTATCGTGGTGCGTCCTCCGGTGAGCACGGCTTCGTGGAACATGCCGAGGAACAGGCTGCGCGCCGCCTCGTAGACGGCCTCCTGCGTCTCGCCGCGGGCGATGTGCCACAGCACGTTCGTCGCGCCCGTCCAATCGATGCGCCGTGACGCCTGTCTGCGGTCGAACCGGGGCACGCCCACCTCGACGCCGCCGGGCTCCCCGGTCTCGGCTTCGCGGAAGCGTGGAAGGTATTGCGCCGCGGTGTCGGCGCTGACCTTCCACCACACCTGCAGCAGGTCGAGCATCGCCCTCTTCCATATCGGCTGGGACCCCCGCAGGTCGTCCAGATCGAGCGTGGCGTCCCACATGCGGCGGGCCTGGCTGTCGGCGGTGATCGCGAGCCGTACCTGGGCGCGCCGGTGCCGGTCGGTCAGGACGGCGCCCTCACTGGTCAGCGCCATCGTCCACCGCTGGGGCGAGCTGCGCCTGATACGCCCGCCTTGGCGCGTGCGCCGCCGCTGGGCATGACGTCACCTCCCGCTGGTCCATCGCGATATGGGGTCGTTCAGCTCTGCCACAGGTCGAACTCGCGGTAGCAGTCGCGGATGGACCGGGTATGACCGTCGAAGATCTTCTCGTCGGCCAGTCCCTCCAGTGAATCATGTTCCCCGCTGACGGGCGCGAGAGACAAGTCCTTCTTGGACGAGGCGGATATGTCGATGTCGCGCAGCACGTGGCTGGACTGGTCGGCGATGTGCAGGGTGATGGTGGGCGGCATGACTTCGCCTTCCGGAATCGTTGGAATCATCGGCGTGTTGCTTGTCCCCAGCCTGCATATCTATCGATACGATGTTATTATAGATATGTCGGCAGGGAAGACCGGCAACAACTCAGAAGCGAAAGGAGGTGCGGAGTGAGTCCGGAGTGGATAACCGCGGTAGCGGCGGTCATCACGGCGGCCTGCGGATTCGGGAAGCTGGTTCTCGAAACCGTCCAATGGCTGACCGACCGCCCCCCACGCGGCCCGCCCCAGCCCAAAGGCGGGCGGCGGGGGGGGTCCCGAGGGGG
>NZ_BCFK01000069.1 GCF_001417815.1 Bifidobacterium aesculapii | reverse complement strand
GTTATTATGGATAGGGCGGCAGGGAAGACCGGCAACAACTCAGAAGCGAAGGGGGGGGCGGAGTGAGTCCGGAGTGGATACCCGCGGTGGCGGCGGTCATCACGGCGGCCTGCGGATTCGGGAAGCTGGTTCTCGAAACCGTCCAATGGCTGACCGACCGCCACGAACGCGGCCTGCCCAAGCACAAGGGCTGACGGCGGAGGGGTTCCAGATGGAGATAGCATCCAGAACCCCTCACCCACTCATCATTCCGCAACACACCATGAAACGCAAGATGCAGGGAACACTGGGGCTCATGGCCTCGCTATGCGCGGCGGCCAGCGCGTTCGCTGGATTCGCCCCGTGGATAACGGCGCTGTTCGCCATCGCCGCAGGGCTCGACTGCCTCACGCTCGGCCTGTTCGGAGACCGCGATGACTGAGCACTACCTCAGCCTGACCGAAGTCGCCCAAAAGCTCGGCATCACCAAAGGCGCGCTCGCCCAGTACAAACTGCCCGAAGCCGACGTGACCGTAGGCAAAGCCCGCGGCTGGCTTCCCTCGACGATCGACGAGTGGAACGCCAACCGGCCTGGACGCGGCGTCGGCGGAGGACGCCCACGCAAGCACAAGAACGATAACGAATGACGGACGGCACCCGCGAATCATATCGTGGGCGCCGTTCCTGTCGGTGGCTTGGGCGGGATTCGAATCCGTGAGACAGTGGCGATGTTTGCTGTCTACCGCGCCTCCCGGCGTGGTCCTTTAGTCCTCTCGGGCACACAAGCCATTGGCGGTCGGAATACATTCGCTTCCGGTTTGGCCCCGGTCGCGCCTGATCGGGGAGCCGCCCAAACGGGAACGGCCGCTCCATCCGATGGTGTGGAAGCGGCCGCCAACCGGTCATCGCCGTTGCATGGTAATGACCAATCCAGTAACAGTGCGCGGAATGGTCGCGGGTTTGTCAAGTCCTTCCGGTCAGGCGGGCTGGACGGTGAGGCGTCCGCCGAGCGCTCGGATGACCTTGAGGATGGTCGCGAAGCTGGGGTTGCCGTCGCGGCTGAGGCTCTTGTAGAGGCTTTCTCGGCCGACGCCGGCCTCCTTGGCGATCTGGGTCATGCCGCGGGCCTTGGCGACGTTGCCGATGGCGGCCTGCATGAGTGCAGGGTCGTCGTATTCGGCGATGGCGTTGAGATAGGCGATGGCGTCCTGCTCGTCCTCGAGGTATTCGCTGGTGTCGTAGTCGGTGAATCCGGTGCTCATTGCTGCTCCTTGTAATCGTCGAGAATGCTGTGTGCTCGTTTGATGTCCGCCTGCTGCGTGCTTTTGTCGCCGCCGGCGAGCAGCAGCATGAGCACGTCGCCCTCCATGGCGTAGTAGACGCGGTATCCGGCCCCGAGGTGGAACCGCATCTCGCTGACGGGCCCGCCGATGGGTTTGATGTCGCCGAGGGGACGCCCCGCGAGCCTGATGGCGTCGAGACGGGCGGCGATGGCGGCTTTCGCCTGATGATTCCTCAGCTTGCGGAACCATTTGGCGAATTCGGCGGATTGCTTGATCTCCATACCCACAATCGTATCCCATAAGATACGTTTACGCAAGTCGGCGGCCGCCAGTTCCGGATCCGCTTCCATCGGGACTTATCGCATTTTGTCGCGTCCTATCGCATTTTCGCCGCTTGATGACGACTTCATACCACTGTGGCGTGCACGCTCGTATCCGGCGAGCCGGGTGCGCGCCTGCCAGGCGTCTCATATGAGGAACACGGGGGCGGTGCCGTCCGCCCGATAGGGGTGATGACGCCACGCTGTCCCCATTTAGCTATGGTCTTCCGGTCGATGCGGATGCCCCACGGTTCCAGCAGGCGTGGCAGTTGGGCGGGCGTGCCTAGGGCTCTGCTCAGCCGCAGGCGGAGCATGTACATGTGATGGATGTTCTTGATGCGTTGAGTGGCGTGGCTGGGGTCTTCCCGCTTCGATAGGACTGCGTCCAGCTCGCCCCTGCGACGAGCCAGCTCGGCAGCGCGCCTGGCTGTCGGCGGTGATCGCGAGCCGTACCTGGGTGCGCCGGTGCCGGTCGGTCAGGACGGTGCCCTCACTGGCCGGCGCCATCGTCCACCGCCGGGGCAAGCTGCGCCTGATACGCCCGCCTTGGCGCGGGAGTCGCCGCTGGGTATGACGTCACCTCCCGCCGGTCAGTGATATGGATCCGGTTCAGCTCTGCCACAGGTCGAACTCGCGGTAGCAGTCGCGGATCGATTTCGTCTTGCCATCGAAGATCTTCTCATCGGCCAACTGTTCGAATGTGTCATGGTCATGGCTGATCGGGTCATAGACGAAACCGTGCTTGAACGGCTCCAGATTGCATGCGAACCATCCGTCATGGCCATCGCCGGTGATATTGGTGACGAAATATTCGTGGCCCTTGTAGCCGAATATCGCCTCGCACTCACCATGGCATATGCTGGAGAACCATTCCCAGTCATCCGTGCGATACGGATACGTCCTGCCTGTCATGATCCGCTCCTGAACTTGCGGTATTCCTCGTTGACCCTGTTGAAGAGCCTACGCTCTTCCGCGGTCATGGGACGGGGCTTGCCGCGGACCACTTTCGTTCCGGGCACGTCCATTCATGTGTATGCGGCCCGAGCCCATAACGGTCCTGATAGTCGATCTGCGTACGCACTGTGCCATCTCGCATAATCGATATGGAATGCATCTGGCCGTTGTCCTTGCTTATGGTCGCGTAGATTCGGTTCTCGCTTCTGGTCTCGATCGGCGCCGTCGTGCTCATGCCGCTGTCACGCCGTTCCACGAATTTGATGTTGTCCACTTGGACGAGGGTGCGGTATTCGCTGCCGTATGGCTTGCCGTTGTTGCTCATGCCGCTCGCCGCGCCCCTGCCTCCCATGTCTTCATCCTTTCGGTGACGTGGTTGCCGTAGCGGATCAGCGTTCGGCACGCCCCAGCTGCGCCTCCCGAAATATGGCCGAGTACTCCGCGTTTGTTCAGTCGAGTAGCTCCATGTTTATCCGGCTGGGTATCCTAACGCTTTCTTGGCTGGGCAACTCCGTGCTTGTTTGACTGGGTCCCTCTGGGGTGAACCTGCGTGGTTCAGGACATGACTTGTGCGGTTGGACGGCCAACTTGCGCAATCCGAACTCCGATCTGCGCAGTCGGCGATTAACCTGCGCAGTCGGTACCCGAACCTGCGCACAGGGGTGCTGAAAGGAGTCCGGCGCAAGGTGCCGGAACAATTACGCTGCACCTCGAAAAGCTTGGAATGCCAAGGGATCCTTCGACACTATCCCGCTCGGCGCAAGCAGTCCTTCACGACCCCCATGCGCAGGTTCGTCATCAGATCGCACAGGTCCGAGACCAGACTGTGCAGGTTCTAGGCCAGATCGTACAGGTTTGCCGTCAGGCCCATAGGTTTCATGCCCCGGTCGTTCAAGCTCGATGCCAAACCGCGGAATTGTGCAAGGAATTAGTCCTTTTGCTCTACTCGCCCCCATAGGAGTTGGTTTATCTTGCGAGCCGTGCGTCTTCCATGCGTCCCCAAAGAAGTGTTCCAAGAGAAGGGCGATTGATCTGAGCGACGAGCAGGAGCATATGGAACGGCCGGCGTTTCGGTAGGAAGCGCCGGCCGTTGTCGTTTCCGCGGTGGGGCGGGATGAAATCACATCATCCGGCGACGGACGGGTCGATCGCCGGGAGCACGCCGGAGATGAGCAGCAGCGCCACGACTACGGCGAGTACGATGCGATAGATCGCGAACGCCTTGTAGGAGAACGTGCTGACGAACTTGAGGAATCCGATGATCACGATGTAGCCGACCACGAAGGCGACGATTGTGGCGGCGATGGTCGGGCCCCAGCCGGGCCAGGCGGCTCCGCCGATCGCGGCGCATGCGTCCGCGGCCTTGGTGGCCTCGCATGCGGTCACATCCTTTACCGCGGACACCGATTCGAGGATACCGGCGCCGAACACCGCCGGGATGGCCATGAGGAAGCTCACACGGACGGCCGCCTCACGCGTGTAGCCCATGGCGCGGCCGAAGGTGATGGTGCCGCCGGAACGGGAGACGCCCGGGATAAGTGCCAGCATCTGGCCGATGCCGAAGAGCAGGGCGTCCTTGATGGTCATCTGCTTCATCGTCTTGACCTGCTTCGCACGGCTGTCGAAAATCCACAGCAGCACGCCGAACACGGTAAGCACGGTGACGGTGATCCACAGGTTGCGCAGCGTCGTCTCAATGATGTCCTTGAACAGCAGTCCGGCGATGAGAATCGGCATGGTGCCGATGATGATGAACCATCCCATCTGCGTGTCCGGGTTCTTCGCTCCCAGGCGGGACTTCCAGTCCTTGCCGTCCTTGCCGAACAGGGAGCCGAACCAGGCGCCGAGGATGCGTATGATGTCGTGCCTGTAGAAGAGTATCACGGCGAGTTCGGTTCCCAATTGGATGATGGCGGTGAATGCCGCGCCCGGATCGGAGCCGATCATCAGATCGCCTATGATGCGGATGTGGGCGCTGGACGAGACCGGCAGATATTCGGTCAACGCCTGGACGAGTCCCAGGAAAATTGCTTGGAAGAAATTCATAAACCCTCTAACCTTCGTACTTCTGTATCATCGGGCATTGCGGTAATCGTCAATTGCGGTGACCACTCTACTCATAGGTGCCTAAGAACGGACTGAGGTCCGGTATGGCTGGACGTTTTCTTGCGCAATACGCACAATGAGTCCACAATTGAGCGGGATAAGGGCGCGGGCGCATGCACCTACGTGAGAGACGGCGTGCGTCGTGTCGCCGACCGGCGTGGGAAGGAGAGACGATGGACACATACCGCAAGAGCAGGGGATACGCTCCGAAGGGGTTCTTCGAATGCGAGGGGCGTGGTCTGCAATGGCTCGGCGAGGCGATGACCGAAGGCGGGCCGCGCGTCGTGCAGGTGATCGGCTGGGGCGACGATCACCTCGACATCGAGCGTGTGCGCTCCGCGATGCCCACCGTGAAGGCGGCCCACGATTTCGGCGCCGCTCTGGCCCGCATGCATGATGCCGGCGCACCGTATTTCGGCTCGGCTCCCGCCGGGTACGAAGGTACCTGCTACTTTGGTCCCCTTCAGGATCCGGTGCCTATGGCGACCGGCACGTGGACAGACCCGGTTTCGTACTACGGCGAAGGCCGGTTGCTTCCCATGGTGGAGCTTGGCATGAGGCGCGGCGAACTCGACGAGCATGACCTCGAGCTGACGCGGCGCGTCATCGAGGCCATGCCCGACCTGTTGGGGCGTGCGGCGGATGACAAGCCGGCGCGCGTGCATGGCGACCTGTGGAGCGGCAACGTGATGTGGACGGCCGATCGCGGCTACAGTGAGGCGGTGCTCATCGACCCCGCCGCCCACGGCGGCCATCGCGAGGAGGATCTTGCCATGCTCGGTCTGTTCGGCATGACCTATCTGCGTGACATCCTCGACGGGTATCAGAGCGTCCATCCGCTCAAGGCCGGTTGGCAGGAGCGTTTGACCCTGTGGAGGTTGTACCCGATTGCGGGCCATTGCGTGTTCTTCGGCGGAGGGTACGTGAGCGAATACCGTTCCATGTGCCGCTCTCTTCTGGGGTAGCCGGACTGTCCCGCGCGCCTTCCCCTTGGTGGGAAACGCGCGGCTGGCGACCAATCAGAGGTTCTTGAGGAAGTCCTCGGCCTCCCTGACGAGTTGTTCGGCCTGCTGGGGGTTGTTCGCGGTGGCGGTTCGTGCCGCTTCCGCGACATCCCACTGGTGCTCGAGCCGGTGCACGTAGTCGGCCAGTTGGTCGCTGCAACGCAGCAGCATCGTGCCTTTCGCGGACCATTCCCGGGTACGTGGCTCCAGGTCGCCGGTGTCGAGGTCGAAACCAAGGATGCCGTCGAGTCTTCGCAGCAACGCGAGTGTGGCGGGCGCGCAGTCGTAGTCGCCCATGTACTGCGGGATCGACACCCATATCGACGTGGTGTCGAACGATTGTTCCCTGGCCATGTCGTCCAATATGGTGGGGATGCCCACGGGGCCGCTGTACCCGTCTTGACCGGTGTTCGCGCCACAGTCGCAGCTGCGGCCGCATCCGTCCAGATCGTGCGAGACGTCGATGGGGAGGGGACGTGTGTGAGGGCAATCGGCGAACATGGACCCCAGCGTGACGATGCGGTCCACGTCGAGTTCGTCCGCGATATGCAGGCATTGGCGGCAGTATTCGCGCCAACGGTAGTTCGGCTCGGGCGCGAGCAGTGCGTAGACGCGGAGATCCTCGCGCAGCATGACTTCGTAGAACGTGGTTTGCGGCCATATGATGCGGGGCCTACCCGTGACGCGGCACAGCATGGGACGTGAGACCTGATAGTCGTAGTACCCGTCGCAGCTGATGTGACGTATCTCCTCGGATTCGTAATGGTTCAGCAGATGACGGATCGTATTCGTCGCCGCCTGACATGCGTCGTTCCATCCCTCGAAGGCGGCGAGCATGACTGTCCGCTGTGGTTCCCGTTCCTCGCTCATAGCTTCCAGAATAATGGCGGCGTCCTTGCCGCGGGCCGGTTTCGTGGGGGTGTTCGCCAACGGCGTTCAGGCATCCGCGGAGCATGCGACACGCCGTGCTTGCATTATCGTTGTCGATGGTTATAGTAGTGACTCGTGCTTCGGCGGGGAAACCCGCGGCCGATTGCGGACATAGCTTAGTTGGTAAAGCGCAACCTTGCCAAGGTTGAGACCGCGGGTTCGAGTCCCGTTGTCCGCTCTAAGGTCCGATGAGTTGACGACCTTACGGTGGGTTAGCCAAGCGGTTAGGCAGCGGCCTGCAAAGCCGTATAGACGAGTTCGACTCTCGTACCCACCTCGCATCGGCCGAAGAGATTCGGTCGGCCCGTCTTGTACGGGCATGGGCGGTTGGCGCAGAGGTAGCGCACTTCCCTGACACGGAAGGGGTCACAAGTTCGAATCTTGTATCGCCCACCAGGCCGAAGCCCGGGATAATTGAATACATGAGTTTCGGGCGATTGGCGCAGCGGCTAGCGCACTTCGTTCACACCGAAGGGGTCGTAGGTTCGATTCCTACATCGCCCACCGGAATTCGCAGTTTTCGATGCGTCTTCCCATGCGGACATAGCTTAGTTGGTAAAGCGCAACCTTGCCAAGGTTGAGACCGCGGGTTCGAGTCCCGTTGTCCGCTCCATCGCCCCGCTTGTCGCGGGGCTTTTCTCGTTTGTTCCCCCCCCCATGCTCCCGGTTCATGTGCTGGTTGGTCGGCGATTGTGAATGTTTCCGGGGGCTCTATCCACATTCTCTGTGCGGCTGGATTGCCGTGCCCATATGCGTCATCGTGGAAGGTGCACCGTGACGGTCGCGGTACGGCTGCGTCCGGTCGCGACCGTCCGCGAGGACCTGTATGGAGGCGAGGGCGATGGACGGACGGTTTCACCATGACGGTGATGGATGGGCGCACGCGATGCGGCGCAGGCGCGCGGATCTTCTCCGGCGTCGGGAGCGGCACCGTGCGGATCGGATACGGCGTATGAGGGTCCGTTTGGCGGCGGCCATGGTCTTGACATTGGGCCTGGCGATGCCGCTGGCGGTCGCCGTGGGCGGTGACCTCGCCGTCGGGCGTGTTTCGCGACCGGCCCGTGAGAGCACGGTCCCGCGTCCGTCATGGTGCGTGACCGGCATGGATGCTGGCTCGGAATTGTCGATGTGGTCCGTTCCCATGACGATGGTGCCTCCGGCGTCGCTCGCCGATGATGTCGACGAGTCCGGCGGAGCGGCGTGCCGGAGCTCACTGTCCTGGCCGTTGCGCGACGTCGACGTGACGGGCGGATTCGATGCCCCGGCACGACCGTGGATGCCGGGGCATCGAGGCGTGGACCTTGCCGCGCATGAGCATGACGATCTGCACGCGCCGTCGAATGGCGCCATCTCGTTCGCCGGCACAGTGGCCGGCAAGCGTGTGGTCAGCATACGACACGGCGATCTGACGCTCACCTTCGAGCCGGCGGTCACGCGACTGCAGGTCGGATCCGCGGTGACGCGGGGAGAGAGGTTCGGCGAAGTGACACGGGGTTCCGATCATTGCGACGACTCATGCCTGCATTGGGGCGTGAAACGAGGTGACGACTACCTCGACCCGGAACGTATGGTCTCGGCCCACCGCGTGGCGCTCAAACCGGTGTCAGAGGAAGATTCGAGGGAGGGAACGCCGACTGGAACACGCGCACGGTACAATCGTTGACGGCATACGAAGCATCCCAAAGGGGGAGTGATGAGCACGGAATATTCGCGTCCTCTCGAACAACCGATCGACACCGACGGGAACCTGTTCTCGATACTTGAGGAGCGTGCCGCACGCACGCCGGACCGACCGCTCGTGGAATACAAGGAGCCCGGCACCGGTGAGTGGGCGTCGTTCACCGCCGCGGGCTTCCGCAATGAGGTCGTTTCCCTCGCCAAAGGGCTCATCGCGCGGGGTGTCATGCCGGGCGACAGTGTGGCCGTGATCTCCAAGACCCGTTGGGAATGGACGGCGCTCGATCTGGCCATCATGTCGATCGGCGCGGTCACCGTGCCGGTATACGAGACGAACTCCCCGTCTCAGGTCGCCATGATCTTCAACGACGCACAGGTGCGGATGGCGTTCGCCGAGAACGACATGCAGCGGGACAAGATCGAGTCCGTGCGCGTCGAATGCCCCGATCTGGGCGACGTGTACGTCATCGACTTCGGTGCCCTCGCCACCATCGGGGAATACGGGAAGACCGTCACCGAAGCCGAGTTCCTCGAACGTGAGCGGAGCGTGCGGGGGACGGATCTCGCCACCATCGTGTACACGTCCGGGTCCACGGGAACGCCGAAGGGCGTCGAACTGAGCCACGGCAATTTCATCTTCATCACGTATTCGGGCGTTCGCTCCATGCCCGACATCGCGATGCCCGAGCATGCGCGGCTGTGGCTGTTCCTGCCGCTCGCGCACGTGTTCGCGCGCTACATGCAGTTCTTCTGCTTCGCCGGCAACGTCACGCTCGGCCTGTCCGGCAACCTCCGGACGATTCTCGCCGATTTCGCCGCGTTCAAACCGACGTTCATCCTCGCGGTGCCGCGTATCTTCGAAAAGATCTACAACGCCGCATCGCAGAAGGCAGGCGCCGGATTGAAGGGCCGCATCTTCGCCGGCGCCGCCTCCACGGCCCGTGCGTGGTCGATGGCGCAGCAGTCGGGCGAACCGATCCCCTTCTGGCTGACGGTGCGCCACGCCCTGTATTCGCGGCTCGTCTACCGTTCGATACTCGACGTGTTCGGCGGGCATGTCGAATACGCGGTGTCCGGCGGGGCTCCGCTCGACAAGTCCATCGCGCATTTCTTCAACGGCATCGGCCTGCCGTTGCTCGAAGGATACGGCATGACGGAAACATGCGCGCCCGCATCGGTCAATCCGACGTCGGGCTACCGCATCGGCACCATCGGCCTGCCGATGCAGGGCACCGCCATGGCCGTCGCGGATGACGGCGAACTGTGCATCAAGAGCCCGGCCGTGTGCATCGGCTACCACAATCATCCCGAGATCACCGCGCAGCAGATCCAAGACGGCTGGCTGCATACCGGGGACCTGGGATCGATCGACGGCGACGGCTTCGTCACCGTCACCGGGCGCAAGAAGGACCTCATCATCACCGCCGGCGGCAAGAACGTCTCTCCGGGCGAGCTCGAGGCTTCGGTGATGACCTCGCCGGTCGTCAACCAGTGCATCGTCGTGGGGGACCGCAAGCCGTTCGTCGCCGCCATCGTCGCGCTTGACCTGAGCGAGACCAACACATGGCTCGAATCGCAGGGGGCGAAGCCTTGCGCCGACCTGGCCGAGGCCGCCGCCAACCCGATCGTCCACGCCGAAGTGGAGCGCGCCGTCAACCAGGCGAACGAGGCGGTGTCCCGTGCCGAATCGATCCGCAAGTTCGAGATCGTCCCCGACGACTTCACCGAGGAGAACGGCCTCGTCACCGCCTCGATGAAGGCGCGGCGCGAAGCCATCACCGAGCGCTATCGCGACCTCATCGACGACGTGATCTACGCGGGCAAGCGCTGACAGGCGTCCGCCCGGTCATATGGCGAAGCCCTTCCGGCTCCGGGAACCGCTCCCCTGGAGCCGGAAGGGCCTCGCCGCCTCCTATGTGTTCCGTGCCGTCACTGACGCGGCGCGGTCTTCTTCGTGTACATCCGCGTGGCGAGCAGGTTCGCGTAGCGCTTGATGACCTTCGGACGAATCACCTTCATCGAGGCGGTCATCAGACCGTTCTCCTGTGTGAACTCCTCCGGCAGGATGATGAACTTGCGCACGGATTCGGCACGGGAGACCCCCTCGTTGGCCTGATCCACCCACTTCTGGACCTCGGCCCGCACGGCCGCGTTCTCCGCCGCCGCCTCCATGGACATGTTCTCGTCCAGGCCCTTGGTCGCGAGCCACGGGCGCAACGACTCCTCGTCCAACGTGATGAGCGCGGAGATGAACGGGCGTTTATCACCCAGGACCAGGGCCTGCGAGACGATCTCGCAACGCTGGATGACCTCCTCGATCGGGCCGGGGGCCACGTTCTTGCCGCCGGCAGTGATGATGAGGTCCTTCTTGCGGCCGGTGATGTACAGGAAGCCGTCGTTGTCGAGCCGTCCCAGATCGCCGGTCATATGCCAGCCGTCCGGGGTGAAGGCGTTTTCGGTGGCCTCGTCGTTCTTGTGGTAACGGTGGAACACCACGGGGCCCGCCACCTGGATCTCGCCGTCCTCGGCGATCCGCAGCTTGAAGCTCGGGAAGGCGATGCCCACGGAACCCTCATGGAACGGCACGCCGAGCGGGTTGAACGCGCAGGGGGCGGTCGTCTCGGTCAGACCGTACCCCTCGTACACCGGCACGTTCGCGCCGCGGAAGAACGCCAGCAGCTCCGGGTCGAGCGGCGCGCCGCCGGTGACGATCCACCGGGCCCGTCCGCCCAGCACCTCGCGCAGCGACTTGTAGACGAGCGGATCGAAGGAGGAGCGGCGCATGGCGGTGAACGCACCGGCCTTGCCGTTGGCGCTCACCTCCTTCATGTACTGTTGCGCCGAGGTGACGGCAGCGGCGAACAGCATGCCCTTGGCCCCATGACCGGCCTTCTGCGAGGCGGCGTTGTACACTTTTTCGAGCACGCGGGGCACCACGATCATCACCGTCGGCTTGGCGACCTGCAGGTCGGTGAGCAGCGTCTTGATGCCGGTGGCGATGTAGATGCGCAGGTTGCTGGCCACGCAGATGTAGTTGATGGCGCGCGCGAACGTGTGCGCCTGCGGCAGGAAGAGCAGGATGGAGCCGTTCTTGTCGTGCTGGAGCAGGTCCGGCATGTAGTCGCGCAGGTTGAATGCGTCGGTGCAGTAGTGCTCATGCGTCATCTCCACGCCCTTGGGCGCCGAGGTGGACCCGGAGGTGTAGATGATCGAGCATACGTCGGTCTTGCGCAGGGAGTCGATGCGCTCGTCGAGCTCCTCGTCGCTCACCGAATCGCCGTATGCGGCGATCTCGTCGAGACCGCCGGTCTCGATGCAGACGATCTGTTCCAGCGACGGGCAGTCCTCGATGGCGCCTTCCGCCTTGTCCCGCATCGTGGTGTCCTGCACGATGAGCAGACGTGCATCGGAGTTGTTGACGATGTTGCGGATCTGCTCGGCCGAATCGGTGTCGTAGATGGAGGCGAGCACGCCGCCGCATGCCATGATCGCCGCATCGGCGAGATCCCACTCATAGGAGGTGCGGCACATGAACGCGACCGCATCGCCTTTCCTCAGTCCGTAATGCAACAGTCCCTTGGCGACCTTGCGCACTTCGGCGAGGAACTCGTTGGCGGTCTTCGAGACCCATTCGCCGTGTTCCTTGTACGTGTACAGCGGATCGTCGCCCATGCGGCGCGCGCGTTCCGCGTAGATGCCATAGATGGTCGTGTGCTCGTCGAGTGGGGGATTGCCCGCCGTCTCGGTGGTGAGCAGACCCGTCTTCTCGTCGATGTATGTGGTGGTGGGGTAGCCGGGGCCCCATTCGTCGGTGTGCGGCAGGCGGATGGATTCCTCGCGGATGATGTCTTCGTTCGCGTAATCGGGTTCGCCGGCGTCATCGCCGACGGGATGTGCGAAGTCGGTGCCGAGGCGCAACGCCCTGCGCGTGATGTTCGTGGTTTGCTGTTTCAGCGTGGAAAAAACGGACACGTGATGCTCCTTGACCCGGTTCCTTGCGGTTCTGCTATGCCTTGTCAAAACAGCCAGTCTACCGCCCGTGCCGCGACACGTCACCTTACGGTAGCGTAGGAAACCAAGACGTTTCTGGACGATGATCCGACTCCGTGCCGTGTCGTCGGCTACACTGAGCTACGTATGACTGCAACGGCCAATGTCAGAAAGGGCTCTCATGGCTGAAATCAAGGAAGCCACGGTGGCTTTCGGTGTCTTGAACGAGACGTCGGATACGGAATCCCGCGTCGCGCTGACCCCGGACATCGTCACCAGGCTCGGGCGGAGCGGGGTCTCCTGCCTGATTGAAAGCGGCGCCGGCGCCGCTGCGCGATACACGGACGAGGATTACGAGAAGGCGGGCGCCACCGTCGCCTCGCGGGACGATGTCGTCGCCAGGGCCGACGCGCTCGGGTTCGTCGACCGGCCTTCGCCCGAACTGGTCGCGCGGATCGGGGCCGGCAAGTGGATCATCGGCATGCTTGGATCGTTCACCGACGCCGACTATGTGTCGGCGCTCGAATCCGCCGGTCTCGTCGGCATCGCCATCGAGCGGCTGCCGCGTCAGCTCTCCAGCGCCCAGTCCATGGACGAGATGACCTCGCAGAACTCGGTGATGGGCTACAAGGCCGCCATTCTCGCCGCGGACGCGTACGGTTCGTTCCTGCCGATGATGACCACGGCCGCCGGCACGATCCGTCCGGCCAAGGCGCTGGTGCTCGGCGCGGGTATCGCGGGGCTGCAGGCGATCGGCACGCTTCGCCGTCTGGGCGCCGTCGTCACCGCGTACGACGTGCGCCCCGCCTCCAAGGGTGAGGTCGAATCGTTGGGCGCGAAGTTCCTCGACCTCGGGCTCGACTTCTCCAAGGGGCAGGGCGAAGGCGGCTACGCCCGTGCACTGACCGCCGAGGAGCAGAGGCAGCAGCAGGCGGCCGTCGACGCGAAGGCCGCGGGCTTCGACATCGTCATCACCACGGCCAAGGTGCCCGGCCGCAAGCCGCCCGTGCTGCTCACCAAGGCCGGTGTGGACGGCCTGCACCGCGGCGCGGTGGTCATCGACTGCGCGGCCTCGGAGCTCGGCGGCAATGTGGAGGGCTCGGCAGTGGGCAAGCAGACGACCGAAGGCGGCGTCGTCATCATCGGCGCGCCGTATCTCGCCTCCGGAGTCGCGACGACCGCCTCGGACCTGCTCGCCCGCAACGTGGCCGACATCCTCGTCCATTTCATTCGCGAGGGGAAGTTGTCGCAGGAGCTCTCCGAGGAGCTGGACGACGCGCTTGTCGTCGCAGGACGAGCCGAGACGCCCGCCCCGGTCGCCGGAACCGAAGAGAAGTAAAGAGGGGTAAGAGAACATGCCTACACTCGTCGTATCCATCACATTGTTCGTGCTCGCGCTGCTCATCGGCATCGAGGTGATCGGCAAGGTGCCCGCCACCCTGCACACGCCGCTCATGTCCGGCGCGAACTCGATTCACGGCATCGTCATCGTCGGCGTCGTCATCGTCGCGGCCGAGGCCAACTCGCCGCTCGCCTACGTGTTCATCTTCCTCGCCGCCGTGCTCGGCACGATGAACGTGGTCGGCGGCTATGTCGTCACCGACCGCATGCTCGAGATGTTCAAGTCCAACAAGAAGAAGGGGGAGGATAAGTAAATGGCCTCCGCAACCGTCGGAACCATCGACATCGTCGCCTGGTTCGTCTACCTGTTCTCCGCCGTCATGTTCGTGGTCGGCCTGCACTTCATGAACTCGCCCAAGACGGCTCGTAAGGGCAACCAGATCTCCGCGTTCGGCATGGTCGTCGCGGTGCTCATGGCGTTCATCGTGCTGTTCGCCAAGGGCTTCGTCAACACGGTCGCCGTCGTCGTGCTCGTCGTCGGCATCGTGATCGGCGCCGTCGCAGGCGTCGTCTCCGCCAAGAAGGTGAAGATGACCGACATGCCGCAGCTCGTCTCCGTGTTCAACACGGTCGGCGGCGGCGCGGCGGCCCTCGTCGCGTTGAACGACATCCTCACCAAGGAGGGCGCTCCGGACATCGTCGTGCTCGTCACGGCCGGCCTCGGCATCCTCATCGGCTCCGTCACGTTCACCGGATCGCTCATCGCCGCCGGCAAGCTGCAGGGCGTCAAGTGGGTCAAGAAGCTCTCCCTGCCCGGCAAGGGCGCTTGGAACATCGTGTTCATCGTGCTGACCGTCGCCAGCTTCGTCATGTTGTGCGTCCAGCCCGGGCAGCGTCTGCTGTGGTCGATTCTGACCACCCTGTTCGCCCTGTGCTACGGCCTCGTGTTCGTCATCCCGATCGGCGGCGCCGACATGCCCGTCGTCATCTCCGTGCTCAACGCCTGCACCGGTACGGCCGTCGCCATGTCCGGCCTCGCGATCGACAACGTGGCGCTGATCGTCGCGGGTGCGCTCGTCGGCTCGGCCGGCGTGACCCTGTCCATCCTCATGGCGCAGGCCATGAACCGTCCGCTGCTGTCGGTTCTCGCCGGCGGTTTCGGCGGTTCCGACGCGGCCGCCGCGGGCGACGGTCCGGAGGGCACGATGAAGGAGACCTCGCCGGACGATCTCGCCGTCCAGCTCGTCTACGCCGACAAGGTCATCTTCGTGCCGGGCTTCGGTCTCGCCCAGGCGCAGGCGCAGCGAGAGCTCGCCGATCTGGGCGAGCTGCTCAAGGGCCACGGCGTCGAGGTGTCCTACGCGATCCACCCCGTCGCCGGCCGTATGCCCGGCCACATGAACGTGCTGCTCGCCGAGGCGAACGTGCCGTACGAGGAGCTCGTCGACCTGGACGAGATCAACCCGCAGTTCCCGTCCGCGAACGTCGCGCTCGTCGTCGGTGCGAACGACGTGACCAACCCGGCCGCCCGCCGTCCCGGCACCCCGGTCTCCGGCATGCCGATCCTCGACGTGGACAAGGCACAGAACGTGGTCGTCATGAAGCGCGGCCGCGGCATGGGCTACGCCGGCATCCAGAACGAGCTCTACTTCGAGGACAACACGCAGATGCTGTTCGGCGACGCGAAGAAGAGCCTGCAGGCCGTCATCGCCGCCGTCAAGGAATTGCTCGCGTAGCGTCATTTCCTGCGCGATCGGTGCGCGGAGCCTCGCATATGGGCGCGGGCCGACCCTCGAAAGGGCCGGCCCGCGCCTTTGCGTTTCCCGTCGTTGTCCCGGCCCCGTCTATAATTGACTCCTGTTGCTTTGGCAGGCCGAGCCGTTAAACAGACAATCCGGTGGATTGTTCGTAGGCGAGGGGAGCGCGGTTTACCGCGCGACCTTGTGCCGAGCCAAAGCGTGTTGCTTTGGCGAGGGAAAGCACAGTCCCGCAAGGGTCCGTGCCTTCCGTAATCGACTCGGCGTGAATCCGTTCCCTCCTTGGGAATCGTTCTGCGGCGCGTCGTGGCGTCAAACAAGACAGAACGACAAGTGACACAAGTTCATCAACCCAAGGAGACCAGTTATGGCTACCAAGATCGTCCTCGAAGGCGAGATCCGCAACGAGTTCGGCAAGGGCGCGGCGCGTCGCATGCGCGTCGCCAAGCGCATCCCCGCCACCATCTACGCCGGTGGCGAGCAGCCGAAGTTCATCACCCTGCCGATGAAGGAGACCACCCTTTCCCTGCGCCACACGAACGCCCTGTTCGAGCTGTCCTTCGGCGAGGACAAGGCCATGGCCGTCGTCAAGGACGTGCAGCGCAACCCCGTCAAGCGCATCGTCGAGCACATCGACTTCTATGAGGTCAAGGCCGGCGAGAAGATCGACGTCGAGGTGCCGGTGTTCGTCGAGGGCACGCCGAAGGGCGCGGCCGTCGCGTTCGTCGACATCCAGGAGCTCAAGGTCCGCGCCGATGTCGCGAACCTGCCGGAGCGCGTCGTCGTCAACGTCGAGGGCCTGACCGATGGCACCAAGGTGTTCGCCAAGGACGTCGTCCTGCCCGAGGGCGTCGAGCTCGACATCGACGATCCGGAGGAGTCCGTCGTCACCGTCGAGGTGCCGGAGGACGCCACTGAGTCCACCGCCGCCCCGGAGGCTGCCGCCGCCCCGGCGGCCGACGCCGCTGCCGCCGCCCCGGCCGCCGACGCCAAGTGATCGCCGCCGGCGTGAGGCCGGCGGATGGATGTCTTTTCCATGGGAAGGCCCGCGATACGTCTCGCGGGCCTTCCCGTTTCCATTTTTCATAATGTGAACCGGCGCACATCCGCCGGTCGCGGATATGAGAAAGTAACTGACAGCACCGGGCGCCACAAGCGCGCGGCAACCCCTTCGAATGGCCGTGATACACGGCCGGTTGAAACAAAAGAAGCGAACATGACTGAGAACACGCATCACGATCCGGCAGGCCTCGACAAGCTCGTTGAGCCGTTCACCGTACTGCCGAACGAGAACCCCGCCTCCGACGCCAAGCGCAACGAGCTGATCGACAAGCCGGCGTTCGGGCAGGTCTTCTCCGACAACATGACCCATATGACATGGACCAAGGGTGAGGGTTGGTCCGATCGTCGCGTCGAGCCGTACGCGCCGCTCAAGATGGATCCGGGCGCCTCCGTCCTGCACTACGCGCAGGAGTGCTTCGAGGGTCTGAAGGCGTACCGTCACGCCGACGGCTCCACGTGGCTGTTCCGCCCGGATGCGAACGCCGAGCGTTTCCAGAACTCCGCGAAGCGTCTGTACTTGCCCGAGCTGCCGGTCGACGACTTCATCGGATCCGTCGCGGCGCTGGTGCGTCGCGACGCCGCGTGGGTCCCGTCCCGTCGTGAGTACACGCTGTACATGCGTCCGTTCATGTTCGCCTCCGAGCCGTTCCTTGGTGTGCGTGCCCCGCAGGAGGTCGACTACTGCGTGATCGCCTCCCCGTCCGGCCCGTACTTCCCGGGCGGCGTCAAGCCGGTGAGCATCTGGGTGGAGGACAAGTGGTTCCGCACCGGCCCCGGCGGCACCGGCTTCGCCAAGTGCGGCGGCAACTACGCCGCCTCGCTGCTCGGCGAATACAAGGGCATCGAGAACGGTTGCCAGCAGGTCTGCTTCGTGGATGCGGCCACCAAGACCTACCTCGAGGAGCTCGGCGGCATGAACATGATGGTCGTGCACAAGGACGGCCACGTGGAAACCCCGTCCCTGACCGGCAACATCCTGCCGGGCGTGACGCGTCGCTCGCTGATCCAGCTCATGCAGGACCGCGGCATCGACGTCGTCGAGACGATGATCGCCATCGACCAGCTCGTCGACGACATCAAGTCCGGCGAGGTCACCGAGGTGTTCGCCTGCGGCACCGCCGCCATCATCACCCCGATCGGCCGCTTCAAGTCCGAGAAGTTCGATGTGACCGTCGCCGACGGTGAATCCGGCAAGCTGACCGTCGACCTGCGCAACGAGCTGCTCGGCATCCAGCTCGGTGAGATCGAAGACCCGCACAATTGGATGTGGAAGGTGTGCTGACCAAGCCTGAGGATGTCAGCCCCGGAACCCCTTGGAAACGCACTGTTTCCAAGGGGTTCTTCATCTGCAGCTGTTTATACGTGATTGGGTTGAAGACGATTCGCTGTCCATCGATGAGGAGAAACTCCCCGGAAGTCAGTATGGCGGAAGCGTACACTCCGTGTGCCAATCCAATAATCAGGCAGATGCGAGAGCGAGCCGTCCTCATATATTCGACTGCGAATTGCAGATGCGTTATCATCTTCGCTGAAACGCCGATCGAAGCGCCGGCGTGAAGCATCGGCGCGGCCATGGGGCTTTCCGCAAGGCGGGCGGGACCGGCCGATGGGAGCCGTTTTGCGCGGCGAGGAATATGAATCCATATACGGGGATGCGACAACCGCCATGCTATTATGTGGAACAGCATATACGGCGAGGCATCTATGAGAAAGGGATACGGCAGATGGAGACGGGGTTTCCTACAGCGTTCCGCGGTTATGACAAGGAGTCTGTCGACGGATACGTCGCACACATGGCTCAGGAAACTTCGACGCTGCAGCAGCAGATCGACGATCTGAAGAACTCCCTGTCCCAGTTGCAGAGCGACTACCAGTCGTCCCAGATGCAGCTCGAGGATGCGCGCAAGCATGCCGCGATGGCGGAGGAGAAGGCCCAGAACACGGCTCAGAATTCCGTGAAGTATCTGGGCGCCAGTGCCCAGCAGCTGCTCAACGCCGCGGAGAAGACCAGCACGGAGCTCATCGCCCGTGCCAAGAGGGAGGCCGCCGACCACAAGCGCGAGTCCACCCAACAGATCGCCGATATGGTTCAGCAGGCCAACAACGACGTGCAGCTCATCCTCGCCGAAGCGCGCAAGAAGTCGGCCGGGATTCTCGAACGCGCCAACGACGAGGCCAAGCTTCTGCAGAAGAACACGGCGGAGAAGATCGACGCCGACAAGAAGCGTGCCGCCAAGGAGATTTCCGAGCGCCGTAGCGCCTTGGACATGGAGCTCGAGAACATGCGCGAGGCCACGAAGGCCGATTTGGAGAAGCAACGCGCCATCTGGCAGACCACCCTCGCCGCCGAGAAGGTCGAGCAGGCGAAGAACCTCGCCGCGCAGCGTCAGGAAGCGGAGCAGAGCGCCGCGCGTCTCAAGGCCAGCGCCAGCGAGGAGGCCCAGCGTAACATCACCGAGTCCCGACGGCAGCTCGATGAGGCGCGCAGCAAGTCCGAAGCGATGATCAACGACGCGAAGGCGAAGTCAGCGAGGATGCTCAGCGACGCGAACGAGCAGTCCAAGCAGATTCTTGGCGATGCGGAGATTTCCAAGGCCGAGACGCTGAAGAAGGCCGCCGACGAGCTCGAACAGGCCCGTTCCGTGATTACCAAGCAGCGTGAGGATACCTCCGCTGAAATCAACGACATGCTCAAGAGCATCAACCAGCGTCGTATGGAGGCCCAACAGGAATCCGACAACATCCTTGCGAAGGCCAAGTCGGTGCTCGCCAACGCGAATCAGGTGGCGTCCGAGAAAGAGGAGGAGGCGGAGAAGTTCCGCGTCTCCATCGTCCAGGAGGCCAAGGAGACCGCCGAGCAGGAGACGCGTCAGCGTCGCGCTGCGGCCGACCGTGAGATTTCCCGTCTGCAGAACCGCATCGACAGCCTGCGTGATATGGAATCGCAGTTGATGACCCGAGTGAGCGACATGCGTTCCGTCCTGTTGAGTTCGTTCGACACGCTCGACGACGGTTCCGCGTTGTCCTCGGCCGCCGGCCGTGCGCGCGTCTCCGGCGGCGATTACGCGAAGAAGACGATTCAGAACGTACTGGTGGGCGTTGACGCCGGCGGCGACACCGATCCGGCTCTGGTCGACCCGTCCACCTTCGCCACTTCGTCGAAGCCTTCGACGCCCCCTGCCGACAGCTTCATCTGATGGAATGAATGTGCCGTGGGCGCGACGCGTGATGTAGAGATAAGGTTTTGCACGGTGGGATTCGATTGACGGGTGCGTTCGTGGACGATACGCAGACTCAGACTACGGGAGAGGAGGAGAGGTCCGGTTCATCCCTCGATGAGACGGACCTCAGTTTCGTCCTGCCTGATCTCGACGAGGACCTGCATATCGACGTACGGTCGTACATGAACGATTTGGTCGAGCGCGAACGTTTCAGCGAGGCGGGTTCCCATGCCGTCATGTCGGGGGAGAAGGATGAGGAATCCTTCGAACGGATGCTGCATCGTGTCCGTCGCATGGCGGGCGAGTGTTCGGAGTCGAAGGTCAGTCCCGAGCTCACCGCTTTGGCACGTACGATGCCCGACCATGTCATCGACGTCGCCGGACAGGAGGACGGTACGTCGGATGGCGTGGATGCGGCCACGTCCGAAGACGTTGCGGAAAACGACGTAACGTCGGAGGACGCGGCGTTGGCGGGTACGTCCTCGCGCGCGCGTCGGGAACGACGTCGCGCCTCGGCGTCCACGCGTGCCGCTTCCGCGTCACGTCGGGGACGCCATCGTCGCGCCGAGAAGGCTCCGGATGCGCGCAAACGCAAGTCGAGCAGGCATGCTGCGCCGAAACGCGCGTTCCCGGGTGCCGCCGCGGTGTTGGCCGCGTGCGCGGCGCTGTTGGTCGTCGTCTGCGTCGTCATGTTATGACGGACGCCGTTTCCGTGACGGTCACCATTTGGTGACGATTGGAGGAGGGGCATTCAGCTTGCGTTGGAAAGCAATGCGTTCTTTCTCGGCGTGGAATATCTCGCGATTGTCTGTTGCGGTCTGGTCTGCGGTCTCGTAGCCGTGCGCAAGCAGTACGGGCTGTTCGCGATTCTGGTCGTCGCATGGCTCACCGCGTTGGGCGGCGGCGTTCTGCGCAACGAGCTGCTCGGCATCCAGCTCGGTGGGGTCGACGACCCGCACAATTGGATGTGGAAAGTGTGCTAGCAATCGCCTGTTGACGCAGTGTCAAGACCCCTTGGAAACCCAGTGTTTCCAAGGGGTCTCGTCATGTTGACGGTGTGTCGTAATGGTGTTGCTGACGCCATTGCGCAACAAACGAGCGGAATGGCGTGCGAAATGTGCGCATGAAGACGTCCGGAAAGGAGCAACGCGGGGGCGATGGATGGTGCCGAATGCGGCCTGATGTTTGATAACTGGATAGCGGTGGACGCCGATAGTCGTCCAGGTGGGGCGGCGTGGTAGGTTTTTCCCAACACGGAGCGGACGTGATTCCCGCGCGACTGTGTAGCTCAAAGCGACGGCGCTTAATGACAGCGACGGGGCATGTGCCTACCTATGGACGGAAAAGCGATAGCGGGTATCCGGCATGGAATTGCACCCGCTAGTGACGTGAGCCCGTACGCTGGGAGACAACAGAAGGCGGGCATAGCGCACGTGGATACGAGAGAGACAACTCGGGTACTGTGCGGACTGGGATAAACCCCACGTTGCGGAACGGTAGAATCGCCCCACCTTGAAAGTGAGGCCAAAAGAAAAACGTCCACGAATCTGCAGTTCGTGGACGTCCACTAACTAATCCAAAAAATAGATTACCATGAAACCGAGACTCTTAGGAGCATGCGGCAGGTCATGGTGGTGTTCGGCATGCCGCACGCGTCACGCGTGCGTGGTCGTCGTGTATATTGACGATGCCATGCGCGTGCGTGTGAGCGTGCGCACCATCTGACCATGATAGGCGGCGGCACGGGAGACTGTGCCGCCGTATTCCTTGGGTAGACTTGGCCTCACGCGATACAAACGAGGTGAGGTCAAAAATGTCACTGAAATCTTTGCGCCTTAAGCGCGGATTAACACAGCAACAGCTAGCCGACAAGATTGACGGCATGACGCAAGGCCGCGTAGCGGCCTATGAAACCGGTCATGTTGCCGTAGGCAATATGACGCTGGATATGGCGTGCCGTTTTGCTGACGCGTTGCGTGTGTCTAATCCGCGCCGACTACTGGACGATGACGACGAGTCGTGATTGTCCAGGTGGCGCGCCTGATTGTAAATCGCCGGCCTAAACGCCGGCGTCCCGTTTGCCACACGGGCAATGTGGTGTAACCCGCTAGCGGGTGGAAACGCTAGTGGCCTATGCGCGGTCTTTATGGGCGCGGGGAGGCACTCGGCGCGGCGGTTGTGTCGTGCCGCCTTGGCTTCTCGCCTAGGCGTGGATACAAAAAACCGCACATGCTGGAACATGTGCGGTTCAGTGTCCCACCGAAGTGAGGGGGACGCGGGGATAACCCCGCGCCAAACATAACCAAGGGAGATAATACCATGCCTCAGCTGGTGAGTGCAACAGGTCGGATATGGACGGACGAACACGGACACTGTCATGTGGTGGTGTCAGTGGAATACGTCGCTGATTGCGGCGATGAAGTCCAGTCTGATTGATGGTATCGGCGGCGCTTGCGGCGCTTGTGCGTCGTGGGGCGTCGCCCCCTTGGTTTCCAAGTTTTCTATCGGTTGTGTCGTGGCCTATCGACACGCCGGTTTGCATTACCCACGATTATTACGCTATGCTATTAACCATCAAGCCCAATCGGGCGAGACGACAGCTGGTTTGATAATTCAATGGGTTATCCGCTACATGCAAGTATTACACTTTGCTAGTAGTATTGGCTTAGCGAACGAAAGCGAGGTAAGCCAATGGGACTCAAAGAGCTCCGCAAGGCGCGCGGCCTCACACAGACCGCGTTAGCCAAGCAGACCGGGATAGCGCAAACCATCTTGAGCAGTTATGAGACCGGACGTAGAGACGTCCATAACATGACGCTCGATAACGCCTTGCGATTATCCCGCGCCCTTGGGTGCCGTCCAGATGAATTGACGGACGGCTACCCCGACTAAAAAACCGCCGTGAGATTAGGCCCTCACGGCGGTGGTGCTCCAAACAGATTCATCAATTGTGGCGTGCTCAATCATAGCATGCCTCGCGAGAAAAGTGAGGCGCGGGCTGGGGAAACGAGCGGCCCCGCATGTGATACGGTCATGCGCAGAGGGATGTGTGACGATGACGGGAGGGGCTCGCATGACGATGGCGCTGGAAAGCAATGCGTTCTTCATGGGGGTGGAGTATCTCGCCGTGTTCTGCTGTGGACTTGTAGGCGGTCTGGCGGCGGTGCGCAAGAGCTATGACCTGTTCGCCATTCTGGTCACCGCGTGGCTCACCGCGCTGGGCGGCGGCATCCTGCGTGACGTACTGCTCGAGGTGCCGCCCGTCGGCATCACCGATCGTTGGTCCGTGCTTTCCGCGTTGGCGTCGGGGGTGGTCGTCGCCGTCGTCCATCCGGAGATCAACAAGCTCAAATGGTCGATGCTCACGTTGGACGCTCTGGCATTAGGGCTGTTCGCCGTGATTGGCACGTCCAAGGCCATGTACCTCGGCTCATCGGGCATGACTTCCGTGTTCCTCGGCATGGCGACCGCCCTGGGCGGCGGCCTGGTGCGCGACATGCTGCTCAACGACGTGCCGATGATCATCCGTGACAAACACTGGTACGCCGTTCCCTCCGCATTGGGATGCGTGATGACCGTGTTCGTGTGCAAGGGCCGCCTGGCCGGTCTGCTCGACGCGGAGCAGGAGATCGGGCTCGACATATTGGCGATCGTGCTCGTCGTCGCGATGCGCCTTTCCTCCGTGATCTACAACATCAAACTGCCCGGGGCCGTCGAACGCCACAACGTGTATCTGCCCGGCGAACGCCGCTACCTCCAACGCCCGGACATCACTCCCAGAACGGACGGCGAGGAGCCGCGGCGGTCGGCACGTTGGGATGAGGACGACGACGCCTGATCAATCCCGGACGGGGACGTCGGAACGGACCGCCGGGAGAGCCGGGCGTGCGGCGGAGAACAAGGCGGGGACGCCGCGGATGACGCCGAAGAATGCCCCGTCGCGGCGTGCCGACGCTTGCCGCCCGTGCGGCGCGTCGCAATATCCGACCGGCATGCTATCATCTACGTCTCGTATGTCCTTATAGCAAACGTCGTTTGGAGTTACATTGGCAAACATCAAGTCGCAGAAGAAGCGCGTCCTCACCAACGAGAAGGCGCACAAGCGCAACGTGGCCGTCAAGTCCGGCCTGAAGACCGCCATCCGCGCCACCCGCGAGGCCATCGCCGCCGGTGACAAGGCCGCCGCCGAGGCCGCCTACCAGGTCGCCGCCCGCAAGCTCGACAAGGCCGCCAGCGCCGGCGTGATTCACAAGAACCAGGCCGCCAACCGCAAGTCCGGTCTGGCCGTGGCGATCAACGCCCTGTGAGCGTGATTCCGCTTCGCTGAAGCGCTTCGCAAGACCCCGCAGCCATCACGGTTCGCGGGGTCTTTCAGTTCGCGTACACTAGTGAGAGTTTGACTTGAGTAAGTAGTAGGAGGCACGTTCAGTGGTCGCCCAGCACAATCAGCCCGGTTCCACCGATCAGTCGTTGATCCGTAATTTCTGCATCATCGCGCATATCGACCACGGCAAATCCACCGTGGCGGACCGCATCCTGCAGTTGAGCGGCATCGTCCCCGAGCGCGAGATGCGCGACCGCTTCCTCGACCGCATGGACATCGAACAGGAACGCGGCATCACCATCAAGTCGCAGGCCGTGCGTGTGCCGTGGACGTTCGACGGCACCGAATACACGCTCGGCATGATCGATACGCCCGGTCACGTGGATTTCACGTACGAGGTGTCTCGTGCGCTGGCCGCATGCGAGGGCGCGGTGCTGCTCGTCGACGCGACGCAGGGCATCGAGGCGCAGACCCTGTCCAACCTGTACATGGCGATCGACCACAACCTCACCATCATCCCCGTGCTCAACAAGATCGACCTGCCGAGCGCCGAACCGGACAAGCACGCCGAGGAGATCGCGGGCCTCATCGGCTGCGAGCCCTCCGACGTGCTGCGCGTGTCCGGAAAGACCGGTGAGGGCGTGTCCGACCTGCTCGACCAGATCGTCATGGAAGTGCCAGCGCCGCAGGGCGACCCGGACGCCGCCGCCCGCGCGCTCATCTTCGACTCCGTGTACGACTCCTACCGTGGCATCGTCACCTACATCCGCATGGTCGACGGTGAACTGCACGACCGCGAGAAAGTGCACATGATGGGCATCGGCATGACCCACGATCCCATTGAGATCGGCGTGATCAGCCCCGACATGACCCGCACGAAGGCGCTCGGCGCCGGCGAGGTCGGCTACATCATCACCGGCGCGAAGGACGTGAGCCAGTCGAAGGTCGGCGATACGTTGACCTCCGCGCTCAAACCGGCCACCGAGCCGCTGCCCGGATACCGCGATCCGAAGCCGATGGTCTACTCCGGCCTGTTCCCGATCGACAACGCGCAGTTCCCGGAACTGCGTGACGCGCTCGACAAGCTCAAACTCAACGATGCGGCGCTCGTCTACACGCCGGAGACCTCCGTCGCGCTGGGATTCGGCTTCCGCTGCGGCTTCCTCGGCCTGCTGCACATGGAGATAGTCTCCGAGCGTCTCAGCCGTGAATTCGGCCTCGACCTCATCCAGACCGCCCCGAACGTCACCTACGAGGTGACCAGCGAGGACGGCACCGAGCATCACGTCACCAACCCGAGCGAGTTCCCGGACGGCAAGATCAAGAAGATCGTCGAGCCGATGGTTGCCGCGGACATCATCACCCCCAAGGAGTTCATCGGCGCGGTCATGGACCTGTGCCAGGAGAACCGCGGTCAGATGGGCACGATGGAATACATCTCCGCCGACCGTGTGGAGATGCACTACCGCATCCCGCTCGCCGAGATCGTCTTCGACTTCTTCGACCAGCTCAAGAGCCGCACGAAGGGCTATGCCTCGCTCGACTACCATGAGGACGGCGAGCAGTCGGCCGACCTCGTCAAGGTCGATATCCTCATCCAGGGCGATAAGGTGGACGCGTTCAGCGCCATCGTGCACCGTGACAAGGCGTACAGCTACGGCGTGATGATGACCAAGAAGCTGCGCGAGCTCATCCCGCGCCAGCAGTTCGAGATTCCGATCCAGGCCGCGATCGGCTCTCGCATCATCGCCCGCGAGAACATCCGCGCGTTGCGCAAGGACGTGCTCGCCAAGTGCTACGGCGGCGACATCACGCGTAAGCGCAAGCTCCTCGAGAAGCAGAAGGCCGGCAAGAAGCGCATGAAGATGCTCGGTCATGTCGAGGTGCCGCAGGAGGCGTTCATCGCCGCGCTGTCCACCGGTGACGGGTCGAACGACCGCGACACCAAGGACAAGATCCGCGCCGCGCAGAAAACCGAAGGCTGAGCCGGAACAGATTCGCAAAACTTAGGCGGTTTCGTCGTTTCTTAGGCAGGTGACGAATGAATCCCATATGGGGCATGGCGCGTTCTCAAGGGCATTCGCTCTGGTATTCGCAGATTCACCTGCCTAAGAAATGCGGAATCTGCCTAGGAAATGAGAAGAGGTCGTCTGAAATGCCATTTGAAGTGTATATCCATGTGCTGTTCTGCCTGCGGCGCCGAGGCGTGAAAGGCACAGTCCGGTGGACTGTGCCTAGCCGAGGTGAGCGGCTGTGCCGCGAAGGCAACGTCGGAGGTGACCATGCCGTTTGAGGTCTATATCCACGTTCCGTTCTGCCTCCGACGTTGCGGTTACTGCGACTTCAACACGTACACGGCCGTCGATTTAGGCGCGGGGGCTTCGCGCGGCAACTACGCGAACAAGGTCATCCGCGAGATGGAGCTCATGCGCGAATGGCAGGACGCGCACGGCATCGACGAGCCGCCGGCCTCGACCGTGTTCTTCGGCGGCGGCACGCCCACCATCCTCTCCGCAGATGATCTGGTGGCCATGTTGGATGCGATTCGGCGCATCTGGGGACTCGCGCCCGGCGCGGAGATCACCACCGAGGCCAATCCGGATACCGTCAACGAGTACACCATCAACCGGCTCGCCGAGGGCGGCTTCACACGCGTCTCCTTCGGCATGCAATCGGCGGTCCCGCATGTCCTGGACACCTTGGACCGCACGCACACGCCCGAGAACGTCGAGGCGGGCGTGCGCGCCGCCGACAAGGCGGGGCTCCGCTCCAGCGTCGACCTCATCTACGGGGCGCCGGGGGAGAGCCTCGACGATTGGCGCACCTCGGTTGAGACCGCCATCGGGCTCGGTGTCAACCACATCTCCGCCTACGCGCTGACCGTCGAACCGACCACGAAAATGGGCCGCCGTATTGCCGCCGGCACGCTTCCCAAGCCGGATGACGACGACGAGGCCGCCAAATACGAGATCGCCGACGACCTGTTCTCGAAGGCCGGTCTTGAATGGTACGAGGTGTCCAATTGGGCGAGGCCCGGGTATGAAAGCCGTCACAACCTCGGCTATTGGAGGAACGTCGACTGGGCGGGCTTCGGCCCCGGCGCGCACTCGCACTACAACGCGCATGCGGAGAGCACGGGCGTTCCGGGCATGAACGCCCTGCGCGCGTGGGACATCGCGCATCCCCGCATGTGGGCCACGACCATCAACGAAGGTCGTGTGCCGTGGGGAGGTAGCGAGGAGATCGCTCCGGACGAGAACCTTGAGGAGCTCATCATGCTGGGTCTGCGCATCCGCGAGGGGCTCGACCTGAATCGCATCAACCAGGCGATCGCATCCGCCGCCGGAGCCGATTCGAACGGCTCCTCACGGCTCAACCCCATCGATCCCTCTCGGCTTGGGACGATGGTCGATGAGGGGCTCGTCACCCTGACCCAGGGTTCCGGTGACGCCGGAGCCGCTGGTGTCCGCGTCGTCCCCACGCGAAAGGGACGTCTCCTCAATGATGCCGTCATTGAGCGCTTCTTCGAGCTGGCGGGCATCTGACCGGATCTGGCGGGTGTCTGACCGGACATGGTGGGCTGTTATATCCGGTCAGACGCGTCCGGGAACAATCCGGTCAGCCGAGCCGCTTGAGCAGCGAATCCACGTGCCCTTTGGCGCGCACGTTGTACCGCGCCAGAGTGATGACGCCGTGCTCGTCGATGGCGAACGTGGAACGGATGACGCCCACATGCGTCTTCCCGTACAGCTTCTTCTCGCCCCACGCGGCATACGCTTTGTGCACGCCGAGATCCGGATCGGAGAGCAGCGGGAACGACAGGTGGTCACGTTCGCGGAAACGCTGCAGCTTGGCGACCGGGTCCTTCGAGACGCCCAGCACCGTGTATCCGAGCGTGGTCAGACGGGCCATATTGTCGCGGAAGTCGCACGCCTCGGTAGTGCAGCCGGGCGTCATCGCCGCCGGATAGAAGTAGAGGATCACCTTGCGGCCCCGGCCGGTCAGTTCGGAAAGCGAGATCGTCGATTCCGTGCCGTCCGGTTCGACCGCCGGAAGCGTGAAGTCCGGTGCTGTCTGACCAGCTTCGAGTCTGGACGGCAGGTCTTCCGAGGAAGTCTGGTTTACGGTGTTTGTGGTGCTATCGGTCATATGTGTCATCGTAGTCCCGCCGTGGTCCTGTCGATTGTTTCGGTGCTTGGGAATGGCCGTGCCGAAACATGGCCGCGCTACCATCGGCGCCATATTTGCGATACGCAATAACGCAATATTTGCCGTCATCAGTTCGGGGAGGACGCAGCAGCCATGCCGGAGATATCGAACCGCGCCCGCGAGGCGCTGTACCCGTCGGTGCGCGAGATGTTCGAACTCGCCTCGCATGTGCCCGACGCGATTTCCTTCGCGATCGGCGAACCTGGATTCGACACGCCCCGTCCGATGATCGACGCGGCATACCGCGCGGCGCTCGCCGGCGACACGCACTACACGCCGAACAGGGGAGCGGAGGCGCTGCGTCGCGCATGGTGCGCCGCCCGCGAACGCGACGACGGCACGCGCTACGACCCCGAGTCGGAGATCATCGTCACCACGGGCGGCATGGAGGGCGTGTTCCTCGCGATGACCGCCGCGTTGGACGCGGGCGACGACATCCTCATCCCCGACCCCGGCTACGCGAACTACTTCGGTCAGGCGCAGATGACGCAGGCGCATGTCGTGCCGGTGCCACTGCACGAAAGCAACGGCTGGCGCATGCGCGCCGAGGACGTGGAGGCCGCGATGACGCCGAGGGCCCGCGCGCTGCTGCTCAACTCCCCGTCCAATCCGACCGGCGCGATTATCGAGCCCGGCGAGCTTGCGCGCATCGCCGACGTGGCGAGGCGACACGATCTGTGGGTGATCAGCGACGAGGTGTACCGCGCGTTCGTCTACGGCGACGATACGCCATGCATGTCCATCGCGCAGTTTCCCGGCATGAAGGATCGCACGCTCGTCGTGGACTCCTTCTCCAAGACGTACGCGATGACCGGATGGCGCATCGGCTGCGTGTTCGGGCCGAAGGAAGTCATTGACCGGATGACGGTGATGCAGGAGAACGTCGTCTCCTGCGTGCCCGGCGCGCTGCAGACCGGTGCTGTCGAGGCGCTCGAAGGCTCTGCGGACATTCTGAAGACGATGAAGGCCACGTACCGGGCCAACCGTGACATGGTGGTCGATGCGATCGCCGACATGCCGCTTGTTTTCTGCGACGTTCCGGACGGGGCGTTCTATGTGCTTGTCAACGTGACGGAGACGAGCATGAGCGATCATGACTTCGCGGTGCGTTTGCTGAACGAGGCGAAGGTCGTCGTCACGCCAGCATCCGGATTCGGCGCGCGTGGCGCAGGGTATGTGCGATTGTCCTATGTGGGGACACGAGAGGATACGGCCGAAGGACTGCGCCGCATGCATGCATGGCTCGAGGAGCTTGCCGTCTCCCGCCGGTGATCAGGCGTGATGGTCATGCCCGACGATTCGCGGCCGGAGGCGGTCACCACAGGATATCCACCGGGGCGGTGGTCTTGTTGACCTCGATGATCCGGCAGATCTCCTCCGGGCTCTCCTTGCACCCGCGGCGGATCCACAGCCAGATGATCGAAGAGACCGCGGAGACGAGGATCTCCATCGCGTAGTCGGCGGGGATGCCGTTGTAATCGGTCTTCGGTTCGGCGCCGAACCGTGTCGCCTGTGCGACGATGAGGCGCTTGAGCACCTCCTTCATCCGGTCGTAGATCTGCATGTCGTTGCCGGATCGGGAGACGACGCTGAAGAAGGCGTAGTCGTTGCGGATGTGGCGCAGGGCGTCGGCTATGGACGCCGACTGGAACGCGTCGCAGATGGCCTTGCCCCGATGCGGTGTGGTGGCGCTCGCGCCGGGGGAGGCGGCTTTCCGATCACGATCAGGGGAGGCGGCGTCGGTGACGAGGATGCACGTCAGGTCCTCGATGGCGTCGTCGACGAGCTGCTGGCGCAGGTCCATCTTGTCGAGATAGTGCATGTAGAAGGTGCCGCGATTGATGCCTGCGGTGCGGGCGATGTCGCTGACGGTCATCGCGTCAAAGCCCTTGGACTGCATCAGCGTGGTGAAGGCCGCTTTGATCCGGGCCTCGGTCTTCGTGTTGCGCTTTGCCGGCGCGCTCGCGGATACTGGGGTGCGTGTGGTGGAAGGCATGTGGTGCTCCTTGGATTCATGCGGTCGACTGTGGCCGCGCCGTGGGGTCTGCAGGGGTCTGCATTGCTGTGTGGGGATGCTGATACCGATGCATTATATCAACATGTTGTCTTTTTAATGGGTGATTCATGGTGATACGAACGGTTTGGGTAACAGTGTTCAATCTGAACGGATCATCGGAAGTTGTTGATTGACCGGGTGTGTCGTTGTTTCCTATCATCGAAATCGTTATATCAACATGTTGTTTATTTAGTGGTTGAGAGCAACCATAAGGAGCATGAGGAGCATAAGGAGGCGAAGGACCTGTGGCATATATCGAGATGGTGCACAGCTACAAGCGCTACCACATGGGAGACACCGTCATCGTCGCCAACAATGACGTGAGCTTCGGCATCGAGAAAGGTGAACTGGCGATCATCCTCGGTTCATCCGGCGCAGGGAAATCGACCGTACTCAACATTTTGGGCGGCATGGACACCAACAGCGAGGGACAGGTGGTCATCGACGGCAAGGACATCTCGAACTACACCGCGCGTCAGTTGACCGACTACCGCCGCACCGACATCGGGTTCGTGTTCCAGTTCTACAACCTCGTGGCCAACCTCACCGCCCGGGAGAATGTGGAACTCGCCTCCGAGATCGTGCGCGACGCGCAGGACCCGGTCCAGGCGCTCGTGGATGTGGGACTGAAGGACCGTGTCGACAACTTCCCGGCGCAGCTTTCCGGCGGCGAGCAGCAGCGCGTCGCCATCGCCCGTGCCGTGGCCAAGAACCCCAAGATACTCCTGTGCGACGAGCCGACCGGCGCGCTCGACTACAACACCGGTAAGCAGGTGCTGCGCATCCTGCAGGACCAGAGTCGCGTCAAGGGCGCCACCGTGGTGATCGTCACCCATAACTCCGCCATCGCGCCCATCGCCGATCGTGTGATCCACATGCACGACGCGCGAGTTAAGGACATCGAGGTCAACGAGCGCCCCATGGACATCGAGGACCTGGAATGGTGAGCGCCATGACGTGCCGTAAGCCTCGCAGGCTCCGCAAGCGCATGTTGTGGCGTGACATCCGCGCCACCCTCGCCAAATCCAAGGGACGGTTCGCCTCCATCGTGAGCCTCATGATCCTGGGATCGTTCGCTCTCGTGGGCCTGTTCGCCACCGCGCCCGACATGAGGGCCACCGGACGCGCGTTCTACGGCGAGCACAATCTTGCGGACGTGACCGTGATCAGCGACTACGGCCTGACCGCCGACGACAAGACGATCATCCGCGAAACCGCCGGTGTGAAGGACGCTGAATTCGGCTACTTCAAGGATGTGACGATCGCGGACAGTGACCACAGCCTGCGCGTCAACTCGCTGCCCGAGACCGTCTCCACCTACGAGGTCGTGGAGGGGCGGCTGCCGCAGGCGGCCGGGGAGATAGCGCTTGACTCGGGGGAACGTGATCGGTTCGCCGTGGGCAGCTCCATCAGCGTGACCGAACTGCCGGACATCGCCGGCGACACCGTGCTCAGGCGGACCGACTTCACCGTGGTCGGCTTCGTGGAGGCCAGCGACACCGTCTCCAACCTCAACATGGGGCAGTCCACCGCCGGGTCCGGCGAACTCGACGGATACGCCGTGGTCACTGCTGGCACGTTCGACTCGTCAGTGGCAATGATCGGGCGCGTCACCTTCGAGGACACGGCAGGACTGAACTACTGGGATGACGCCTACCGTGACCGCGTGCAGGACCACAAGACCATGCTCGCCCGGCGGCTCGTCAACCAGCCCGACGCCCGCCGCGACTCCATCCGCTCCGAACGCCGCGAACAGATCGCCAAGGCGCAAGAGCAGGTGGACGACGCCAAACAGCAGCTTGTAGACGCCCAAACCCAGCTCGACGATGCCAAGGCGCAGATCGAATCCGGCAAGGACCAGCTTACCCAGGGCCAGCTCGACGCCGTCGACCAGGCATCCTCCGCGGCCGCCGAACTCGCCGGCGCAACCTCACAGATCGCTTCCGCCAACTCCACGCTCTCCGCCGCCCAAACCCAGCTCGCCGCCGGTGCCCAGCAACTCAATCAGGGCCAAGGCAGTCTCGAACTCGCCTGGCTGCAGCTCAATCAGGCCGGTACGCAACTCGCCGCGGCCCGTATGGCGCTCGATGCTTCCAAAAGCGCGCTCGACGCCACCGGACGTCTCCTCGCTTCATGGGAGAAAACCGGGATAACGGGCAAGGCGTACCAAAGTCTTAAGGGCCGGTACGATCAGGCGCTCGCCGACTGGAACACGGCCGCGGACACGTACAACGCCATGCTGAACCAATACAACAGCGGTCTCGAACAGTTCAACGAGGGGGCCGCCAAGCTTGATCAGGGATCCGAGGAGTACCAAAAGAACTCGGCCGCGATCGCGGAAGCCCAAAAACTGCTTGCATCCAAGCAGACCGAACTCGGGCACGCCGTCTCCACGGCTGCATCCGGATCGGCATCCGACGGTGCTTCACAGATGATCCAAGGCCAGCGCGACCTCGAGAAAGCCGAAGACGAATACGACCAGAAGCTCAAGGAATTCAATGACGCCAAGCCCGAGGCCGAGAAGAAGATCGCCGACGCGGAACGTCAGATCAAACTGGCGAGCGAAAAGGTGGACACCCTCGAAGTGCCCGCGTATTCGATCGACGGACGGCGTGAGGGACTCACCTCCGAGGGATATCGCGTGTACGAGATCATCGCGGACATCGTCATGAAACTCGCGCGTATCTTCCCGATCTTCCTGTACTTCGTGGCCGCGCTGGTCACGTTCACCACCATGGGCCGCATGGTGGATGAGGAGCGCACCAATTCCGGCACACTCAAGGCGTTGGGATATGGAAACGCGGACATCATGAAGAAATTCCTCGTCTACGGCTTCTCCGCCTCCACGGCCGGCACGATTCTGGGTGTGGCGGCCGGGCATACCATCCTGCCGCTCATCGTCTACCGTGCCTATGATTCCGGATTCACCATGCCGCGCATCGAGCTGCACTTCCACCCGGGCGTGACCGCCGCCGCGTTCCTGCTTGCATGGGCGAGCGCCGTGGCCCCCGCGTGTATCGCCGCATCCCGCGAGCTCAAGGAGAGGCCCGCCGCGCTGCTCCTGCCCAAGCCTCCCGCCAAGGGCTCGAAGATCTTCCTCGAGCGGATCACGCCCGTGTGGGACCGCCTGAACTTCACCCGTAAGGTCACGGCCCGCAACCTGTTCCGTTACAAGTCGCGCGGCCTTATGACCATTTTCGGCGTGGCCGGCGCAGTGTCGCTGCTCACCGCGGGCCTGGGCGTGCAGGCGTCGATCGGCCAGATCGGCGAGCGCCAGTTCGGCGGCATCATACACTACGATCTGATCGTGGCGGAGAAATCAGACAACAACGCCGACCAGCGCGACGCCGTATCCAAGGCCGTCGCCCCGGCGGACGGGGACGACGGCAATGGGGCGATCGACCGATCCGCGCCAATCCGCTACGAGGAGCTCACCACCACCGCCGGCAAACAGGGCGACAAGCAGACGATCACGCTCATCGTCACCGACGACGCCTACAACTTCGGCGACTACATCACCCTGCGCGACCGTGTCTCGCATGCCCCGCAGGTCCTGACCGACCGGGGCGCGATCATCTCCGAACGTATGGCGGATATGCTCGGTGCCAAGGCCGGGGACACCATATCCGTGACGGATCCCGACGGCGCGAAGCGCCAAGTGCGTGTGGATGGTGTGACCGAAATGTACATCGGTCACTTCATGTTCATGTCCTCCGGAGGCTACGATCGCGCATTCGGCGCCGACTACCGGTCCAACGCCTACCTGGTCCGCCTCAAGGACTCATCCGTGGACAACGCCAACAGGCAGGGAGCGGACCTCATGGCCGTGGACGGGGTCAGGGGCGTGGTGCAGAACATCACCATGAGGAACCAAGTGGCCACGATCGTCGACTCGCTCGACCAGATCATGGAGGTGCTCATCCTGGTGGCTGCGCTGCTCGCGGTGGTGATCCTCTACAACCTCACCAACCTCAACGTGTCCGAACGCATCCGCGAACTGTCCACCATCAAGGTGCTCGGCTTCCATACCGGGGAGACGACCATGTACATCTATCGCGAAACGATCGTCCTGTCCGCGTTCGGAGTGCTGGCCGGATACGTGTTCGGTGCCGTCTTGCACCGATACATCATCACCGAGGTGCCGCCGGACGAGGTCATGTTCGACCCAGCCATCGCCTGGCTGGCATTCGCCGTGCCGCTCGCCGTGGTGGTTGTGGTGCTCGCCATGCTTGGCTGGGTGGTGTACCGCCGTCTCAAGGACGTGGACATGCTCGGCGCGTTGAAGAGCGTGGAATGAGCCGGGAATGGAGAAAAAAGAGAAAGAAAGGAAAACCATGAACCATCCGGTCGAATCGAATGATGTCGCCCCGCTGCGCTTCCGTGGTAAGGTCGACTTCCAGTCGCACTACCTGCCTCCCGCGTATCTGGAATTCCTGCGCGCGCATTATCCCGGCAGCCCGGACGGTTACCCTACGCCCGACTACTGGACTCCCGACTGGCAGCGTGACAAGATGGACCTGCTCGGTATCGCCTATGCACATCTGGAACTCTCCTCGCCGAATGTCTTCCTGCCGCAGGCGGACGACTGTCTGCGGCTGGCCCGGAAGATCAACGATCAGGGGGCGGCAATCGCCGCCGAGGAACCGACCCGGTTCGGGCTGATTGCCACACTGCCCCTGCCATGGGCCGAGGAGTCCGCGGCGGAGGCCCGGCGTACGCTCGACGAGCTCAAGGCCGACGGCGTGGGACTGACGACCAACCACCATGGCGTGTATCTGGGTGACCCCCGACTCGATCCGGTGATGCGCGAACTGGACGACCGCGGCGCAATGGCGATCGTCCATCCCACCGCGCCGCCAGTGTCCGTGCTCGGCGCGTGCGAGGGCCTGTCCCTTCCTGCTTTCGAATACTTCGTGGAAACCACGCGGGCCTTCACCAACATGGTGTTGGAGGATACGTTCGTCAAGTTCCCGAACATCCGCTGGGTGATGCCGCATGCCGGCGCGTTCGTCTCTATCCTCGCCGAGCGGTTCGAAAGCTTCGCGTTCATGCTGCGCTTCGCTGACCCGGACCGCCGTGTCGACTATATGGAGGCCATGTCCCATGTGTACTACGACCTTGCCGGATTCAGTGAGCCCAAGCAGCTCGCCGACCTTTTACGCAACGTGCCGGACACCCACCTGCTGTACGGGTCGGACACCCCCTACACGCCCATCGAGGCGGTGCTCGGCCAGGCTCGGGCGCTGGAGGGGACCGACAAGCTCACCGAGGAGCAGAAGCGCATGGCGTTCACCGGCAATGCGCTCGCCGTCAACCCGAAACTCGCAGGAATCCCGGCATTGGCACGGGCGGCTTCCGAGACCGCGGGGAATGTCACGGTGAGGCGGGACGGACGGTGGCATGTGCGGCTCTTGCGCGACCTCTTCCCGCGTAGGCATGTGGCCGTGCGCGTGCCTGTTCCGCCGCACGAGGCCGCCCCAAAGATCGCCGGGGCCGTTCGCGATGCCGCCGCCGCGCGCCTTGCGCCCGATCCCGGCGACGACCCGGCACTCACCGCCCGCTATGACGTGCGGCTCAACTCACCGGTGGGCGTAATCGCGATCCCCGTGATTGTCTCCTACGATGACACGACCCGAACGTCGTTCCATGGCAAGGCGCAGGTCATGGGAATCGTGGCATCCTACCGGGATGGCGTGCGCGACGGGACGCAGCATTCGTTCGACATTCGCGTGCGTCTGCCGTTCGGCCCGCTCACCGTCCACCTCGATGCTGACGTGTCCGAACCCGACGGCTCGGTCGCGGGCACGGCCGTCGCGCCCCATCGCAGGCCCATGCCCTTCACCGGCCGGCGGCGCTGATCGTCGGTCCGATCTCGCATGCGTTTGTCTTCGAGCGCTTGAGGTGGGTATTACTGAAATCGAACGACAGCCTGCCCGTATCGGGCTGAAGGAAAGGAAGCATCATGTCCAAGCGCATGCTTGTCACGTATTTCTCCGCCACCGGCACCACGCGTGAGGTCGCCGAACGCCTCGCGCACGCGATCGGCGCCGACCTCAAGGAGATCGAACCCGCCGAGCCGTACACGGCCGCCGATCTCGACTGGCGCGACTCCGACAGCCGCACCAGCGTCGAGCACCGCAACCGCGACATGCGTCCGGCGTTGAAGACGCCGATCGACGTAAGCGGCTACGACGTCGTGTTCGTCGGATACCCGCTGTGGTGGGAGACCGCGCCGCGCGCCGTCCGCACGTTCCTCGAAAGCGCGGATTGGGAGGGCAAGACCATCGTCACGTTCGCGACCTCCGTCTCCAGCACGCGCGGAGCAGACGGCGTGCAACTGCACGATTCGGCGCCCGCCGCCCATTGGGTGCCGGGGCGTCGCGTCGCCGCTGGCGAGAGCGAGGCCAAGCTCGCCAAGTGGGCCGATGGCCTCGGCCTGTGATTCGGCTTACCTGCCGTCAAAGCCGCCATCCTCGAAGCTGGTGGCTTTGACGGCGAGCGCGCTCGGCATGAGTTTCGCGAACACCCGGTATAGCTTGTAGAACAGCATCGGCGTATAGGTGGCGCGACCGCGTTCGGCCATCATGAGTGTACGCGCGGTTTCGCGTTTGAGGTCGAGATACGGCAGACGTCCGAGCTTGCCGGTCGCGGTCGCCTGCACGTTCATTTCGGTGTTCATGTTTCCGGGGCTCATCAGCAGCACGTTCACGCCGCGTTTGCGTTCCTCGTCGTGCAACGCCCGTGCGAGGAAGCGCGTATATGCCTTGCTTGCCGAATACACCGCCTGCCAGGGGGTCGGTGCGAACGAGGCGACCGAGCCTGTGATCACCTCGACCGAACCTGCGCTCATATACGGCAGGAATACGCGGTTCACCATAGTCATGCCCATGATGTCGAGTCTGATCATCGCGTGGATGTCCTTGGAATCCATGTCACGGAACAGGCCTTTGCGTTCGAAGCCGGCGTTGTTGATGAGCACACGTACGGTCGGTTGTCTCTTGGCGAGCATGGAGGAAAGTTCGTCGTAGGAGGATGGTTCCGCCAGGTCGAGCGCTACGGCGTGTACGCGTGCGTGACTGTTCGGGAATTGTTCGGCCAGCGCTTCGAGACGTTCCTTGCGCCGCGCTATCAGCCAGATCTCGTCGAGATCGGGGTACCGGTGGACGATGGTCTCGTAGAATTGTCTCCCCAGGCCGGACGAAGCCCCGGTGATCACTGCGATGTTGGCGTGTTCGGTGTTGTTGGATGTCGTCATGATATGCCTTCCACGGTTGTTTCTTGGTGATGTGTCACGGATGCTCACTGATGGCCCTTGCGGCGGCGCGGGGTCAGGGCTGCCGGACCGTGCTTGCCAATCGCGAAGCACAGCGCCCGCAGTCCGCCAATCCGCGGATTCGGCTTCTTCCCGCGTCCGATGCGGTTCATCTGAAGCTCGAACCAGCCGATGACGAGGATGCCGCCGAACGCGCGGTCGAGCGCCTTGATTCCGGTCGTCACCCACGGCAGGTCCACGGTGCCGTCCCAACGGTCGCGGATGATCCGCTTCGGCAGATCGGGCACGAGGGCAAGTGGTCGCGCGATGCCGATCATCTGAGTCAGTCCCTCGTCGAGCGCGCGTTCCATGTCGCGCGCGTTGCGGAACCCGCCGGTCAGGGCCACGGGCACGGAGAGCTCTCCTTTGACGCGTCTGGCGAAATCGGTGAAGTACACGCCGCGTCTGCGGTCTTCGGCCGCGCCGCTGTTGGTCTGGATGACCGGCTTCTCAAGAGTGCCGCCGGAGACGTCGATCAGATCGACGCCGCGCTTTTCGAGCTGCTTCATGACCCAGATGGATTCCTCCTCATCGAAGCCGGCGAAGACGCCGTTTCGCTCGCTGGCCTTCGCCGCGATCGGCACGTCGCTTGAATTGAGCTTCACCGCGATCGGGAATTCCGGGCCGACGGCCTCGCGTACTGCGGCGAACACCTCGAACAGGAAACGCGCGCGGTGCTCGAGGTCGCCGCCGTAGTCGTCGGTTCGCCGGTTGTCGTCGGAGGAGAGGAACTGGTTGATGAGGTAGCCGTGCGCCGCGTGGATCTCCACGCCGGTGAATCCGGCCTTCTTCGCGATACGCGCCGTCGTGGCGAACCGGCGTACGATGTCGTGGATCTGCTCGATGGTGAGCGCGGTCGGTTCGGCGAAGAACCGGCCGTATTCGCCTTCCATCCTTCCGCCGCTGGGTGCGTACGGATGCTGGTTGATGGTGATGGGGGACTGGCGTCCGGGATGGTTGATCTGCATCCAGCAATGCGCCCCGTTGCGGGTTCCCGCCGCGGCCCAACGGCGCAGCATGTTCAGATCCCGTTCGTCCTCGACGGCGACGTTGCCGGGTTCGCCGAGCTGCGTGCGGTCGACCATCACGTTGCCGGTGACGAGCACTCCGGCACCGCCGTCCGCCCACGTGCGGTAGAGGTTCACGTGTTCCTCGGTGGGGGCGCAGTCGCGTCCGGCCAGCGCCTCGTTCATGGCCGACTTGTAGAAGCGGTTCTTCACCGTGACCCCGCATGGCAGGGTGAGCGGGGCGGCGATTTCCGGGGTGCGGTCTGCGTTCATGATGTTCCTTTCCGGTGTATGCGAACGTCCAGATTTTTGCACATGTCTAACTTTGTTTAAGTCGTACAATAATCCAGATTTAGACATTTGTAAAATTCTGGACGATAAGTTAGGGTAAAGCCGTTGGAGTCATTGGCAACACGCCGGCGGCACCTGCGCCATTGCCGGATGCCGCCAAAAGAACCAGTGAGAAAACGAAAGGGACTCGACATGAAAAAGGACCTGAACGCAAAACTCTCCCGCGGTGCACTGCGCACGCTCGACGCCTTCTCCGGCGCGATGATCGATCTGCTGCGGACCAAGCCGTTGACCTCGATCAGCGTCAACGAACTATGCGAACGCAGCTCGTATCCACGCGCCACGTTCTACAACTACTTCGACGACCGCGACGACCTGCTGACCTACTGCTGGATCGCCATGTCCGGTCAGGCTCGGATCGCCGATCTCGAATCGACCGAACCGAGCGGCCGCGTGGACCTTGCGCTCGACATGATGGCCGACATGCTCGAGGACAACGCCGCCCTGCTGGAGGAGGTCCTCGAACACAATCCGGTCGACGGCCCGCTGTTCGCCAGCCTGCGCGCGTTCATCACGGAACGGTCGCGTGAACTCATGCGTACCTGCATCGATCGAGAACGCCACACGTTGCCCCTCGAACTGGTCGCCGACCACTACGCCGACACCCTGATGCTCGTCCTCGACTGGTCGTATCTGCGCGGACATGCGCTTATGCGCCCCGAGCTGCACGACTATGCCCACGTTCTGCTCGAAGGCGTGGAACGGCCTCGGGCGTGAATCGCATTGTGAGCGCGCCCAGCGCGCCGGGGTCGGCAAGTCGCGTAAAATTGGGTATTGACTTTTTCCCCGACTCGGTATATGGACAGCGAAACGCGCATGACATATCGCGACGCTACGCTGTCAACAGCAATCTGACAGGAGTGGCGCGTTTCCGCGCGCCCGCAAGCAATTGAGGTGATTTCGGTGACATTCAGACCGCTTGATCTCACGGTCCACGCTCCGGACGGCATGTACGACCCCTCCAACGAGCATGACGCCTGCGGTGTGGGTATGGTCACCACGCTCAACAAGCGCCCCGAACACAAGATCGTCAAGGACGCCATCGAAGTGCTGGTCAATCTCGACCACCGCGGCGCCGTGGGCGCCGAAGAGAACACGGGCGACGGCGCCGGCATCCTCATGAGCATGCCGGACGAGTTCATGCGAGCCACCGTGCCCGCCGAACTGCCCGATGCCGGCCACTACGCCGCCGGCATCGCATTCCTCGACCGCGACATCGAAACCTCCGGACAGCAGGAGCAGGCCATCGCCAGGATCGCGCGCGAGGAAGGCCTCGAGGTCCTCGCATGGCGCGTCGTGCCCACCAATCCGGACGGACTCGGACTCCAGGCGCTCGCCGCCATGCCGAGCTTCAAGACGCTCGTCGTGGCGGACCCCGAAGGCGGGCTCGCCGGCGTCGAACTCGACCGCAGGACGTTCCGCATCCGCAAGCGCGTCGAGCATGAGGTGGGCGTCTACTTCGCCTCCCTGTCCGCGCGCACCATCACCTACAAGGGCATGCTGACGACCATGCAGCTCACCCACTTCTTCCCGGACCTGGTCGACGAGCGCATGAAGGCCGTCGTGGCCATCGTCCACTCCCGCTTCTCCACGAACACGTTCCCGAGCTGGCCTCTCGCCCAGCCGTTCCGCCTGCTCGCGCACAACGGCGAGATCAACACCATCCAAGGCAACCGCAACTGGCTGTCCGCCCGCGAAGGCCGCCTGAGCTCCGAACTGCTCGGCGAGTTCGAGCCGCTGCTGCCGATCGCCACGCCCGGCTACTCCGATTCCGGCACCTTCGACGAATGCCTCGAACTGCTGCACCTCGCAGGCCGTTCCCTGCCGCACGCCATCTCGATGATGCTGCCGCCGGCGTGGGAGAAGAACGAGAACCTCGACCCTGACCTCAGGGCCTTCTACGAGTACAACAACACGCTGATCGAGCCGTGGGACGGCCCGGCCGACATCGTCTTCACCGACGGCACCCAGGTGGGCGCCCTGCTCGACCGCAACGGCTTCCGCCCCGGCCGTTGGCAGCTCACCGACGACGGCTACATCGTCCTCGCCTCCGAAGCGGGCGTGCTGCCGGAGACCGAGCAGGAGCACATCGTATCCAAGGGCCGTCTCGAGCCCGGCAGGATGTTCCTCGTCGACACCGCCGAAGGCCGCATCATCCCCGACGAGGAGATCAAGAAGACCCTCGCCGCCCAGCACCCGTACCGCAAGTGGGTCGAAGGCAATTCCGTCGAGATGAGCGACCTGCCCGCACGCGAGCACGTCAACCACTCCGGCCAGTCCGTGCAGCGCCGCCAGCGCGCCTTCGGCTACACCGAGGAGGACCTGAAGCTCATTCTCACGCCGATGGCCAACACCGGCAAGGAGCCGCTCGGCTCCATGGGCAACGACACCCCGCTGCCCGTACTCTCCGGCCGTTCGCGCATGCTGTTCGACTACTTCCACCAGAAGTTCGCGCAGGTCACCAACCCGCCGCTCGACTGGGAACGCGAGGAGGTTGTCACCTGCCTCGAATCCGCCATCGGCCCCGAGCCGAACCTGCTGGCCGATTCCGAACTGCACGCCAAGAAGATCCTCATCCCGCTGCCCGTCATCGACTCCGACGAGATGGCGCAGCTCAAGCGCCTCGACAAGGCCCGCATCCTCGGCGGCTACTACCGTCCGTACGTCGTCAAGGGTCTCTATCAGGTCGCCGGCGGCGGCCAGGCCCTCAAGGAGCGTCTCGACGAGATCTTCGCCGAGATCGACGAGGCCATCGACAACGGCAAGAACTTCATCGTGCTGTCCGACCGCGATTCCAACCACACGTGGGGCCCGATCCCGTCCCTGCTGCTCACTTCGGCGGTGCAGCACCATCTGCTGCGCCGCCACACCCGCACGCAGATCTCCATGGCCGTCGAGGCCGGCGACGTGCGCGAGATCCACCACGTGGCGCTGCTCATCGCCTACGGCGCGGCCTGCGTCAACCCGTACCTCGCGTTCGAATCCGTCGAGAACCTCTCGCGCGAAGGCTACGTGAAGGTCGATCCGGCCACCGCCGTGAAGAACCTCACCAAGGCGCTGTCCATCGGCGTGCTCAAGATCATGGCCAAGATGGGCGTCTCCACCATCATGAGCTACCGTGGCGCCCAGCTGTTCGAGGCCGTTGGCCTGAGCCAGGGCATCGTCGACGAATACTACACCGGCACCACCACCCGCGTCGGCGGCGTCGGTCTCGACGAGATCGCCGAGGAGGTCGCCTCCCGCCACCGCGTCGCCTATCCGAACCAGTGGACCGCGTCCCCGCACCGCAACCTGCGTACCGGCGGCCTGTACAAGTGGCGCCGCACCGGCGAGGACCACCTCAACGACCCGGAGGCCATCTTCCTGCTGCAGCAGTCCACCCAGCGCGGCGACTACGGCATGTTCAAGAAGTACACGCACCACATCGACGACACCTCGAACAGGCTCATGACGCTGCGCGGCCTGATGAAGTTCAACCACACGCGCAAGCCGATCGACATCTCCGAGGTCGAACCGGCCAGCGAGATCGTCAAGCGGTTCTCCACCGGCGCGATGAGCTACGGCTCCATCTCGCAGGAGGCGCACGAGACGCTCGCCATCGCGATGAACCGCATCGGCGCCCGTTCCAATTCCGGCGAAGGCGGCGAATCCGACGACCGCATCGAGGATCCGCAGCGCTACAGCCGCATCAAGCAGATCGCCTCCGCTCGATTCGGCGTCACCTCCGACTATCTCGTGCACGCCACCGACCTGCAGATCAAGCTCGCGCAGGGCGCCAAGCCCGGTGAGGGCGGCCACCTGCCCGGAGCGAAGGTCCCGCCGTGGATCGCCACCGTGCGTCACGCGACGCCGGGCGTCGAGCTCATCTCCCCGCCGCCTCACCACGACATCTACTCCATCGAGGACCTCAAGCAGCTCATCAACGACGCCAAGATGGCCAATCCGAAGGCCCGCGTCCACGTCAAGCTCGTCTCCGAGTTCGGCGTCGGCACGATCGCGGCCGGCGTCGCCAAGTGCCATGCCGACGTGGTCCTCATCTCCGGCTACGACGGCGGCACCGGCGCGGCCCCGCTCAACGCGATCCGCCATGCGGGCACCCCGTGGGAGATCGGCCTGTCCGAAACGCAGCAGACGCTGATTCTCAACGGCCTGCGCTCCCGCATCGTCGTCCAGTGCGACGGCGAGCTCAAGACCGGCCGCGACGTCGTCATCGCCGCCCTGCTCGGCGCCGAGGAATTCGGCTTCGCGACGGCCGCGCTGATCGTCGAAGGCTGCGTCATGATGCGCGCATGCCAGAAGAACACGTGCCCGCAGGGCATCGCCACCCAGGATCCGGAGCTGCGCGCCCGCTTCCGCGGCAAGCCCGAGCACGTGGTCAACTTCTTCATGTTCATCGCCGAGGAGGTGCGCGAGATCCTCGCCCAGCTCGGCTTCCGCACGCTCGAGGAGGCCGTCGGCCACGTCGAGTGCCTCGACCAGAACGAAGCCATCAAGCGTTGGAAGTCCGATGGCATCGACCTGACGAACGTGCTCAAGCAGGCGGGTCCTGTGCCCGGCACCATCCTGCACAACACCGAGCCGCAGAACCACGAGCTGGAGAAGGCGCTCGACAACCGCCTCATCGAACTCGCCGAACCCGCGCTCGAACGCAAGGAGCCGGTGCGCATCGAAGTGCCGATCCGCAACGTCAACCGCACGGTCGGCACGATGGTCGGCTACGAGATCACGCGCCGCTACGGTGCCGAAGGCCTGCCCGACGACACCATCGACATGACCCTGCACGGTTCCGGAGGCCAGTCCATCGGCGCGTTCATCCCGCGCGGCGAGACCATCCGCGTCTACGGCGAGGTCAATGACTACGCGGGCAAGGGCCTGTCCGGCGGGCGCCTCATCGTCCGCGCGGAGGACGGCGTCACCTTCGACCGCCACGAGAACGTGATCGCGGGCAACGTCACCGGTTTCGGCGCCACCTCCGGCGAGATGTTCGTCGCCGGCAAGGCTGGCGAACGCTTCGCCGTGCGCAACTCCGGCGCGACGTTCGTGGTCGAGGGCGTCGGCGACCACGGCTGCGAGTACATGACCGGCGGCACGGTCGTCGTGCTCGGCCCCACCGGCCGCAACTTCGGCGCGGGCTTCTCCGGCGGCAACACGTACGTGCTCGACCTCGACATGGGGCAGATGAACCCCGAGGCCGTGGAGTCCGGCGCGCTGCTGTTCGAGCCGCTCGACGCCGAGACCTCCTCTCTCGTGCGCGCGCTCGTCAAGAAGCACGCCGAGGAGACCGGATCCGAGTTCGCCGCCGCGCTGCTCAAGGATTGGGATGAGAGCGCGAAGCGCTTCACCCACGTCGTGCCGAAGCACTTCATCGCCATGGAGAAGGCCATGGCGGACGCCGAAGCGGAACACATCGATTTCAACACGCCCGGCGCTTGGGAACAGGTGTACGAGCACGTCATGGAAGGAGCGCGCTGAAATGGGCGACCCGAGAGGATTCCTGAAAGTCCGTACCCGTCGTGAGCTGGCCGAGCGTCCTGTCGCGGAGCGTATCAAGGACTGGTTCGACGTGCATGCCGAATCCGGTTTGCAGCCGTGGACGACCGAACAGGCGGCTCGCTGCATGGACTGCGGCACCCCGTTCTGCATGACCGGCTGCCCGCTGGGCAACCTGATCCCCGAGTTCAACGATCTGGTCCGTCAGGAGCATTGGGAGGACGCCTACCAGCGTCTGAGCCTGACCAACAACTTCCCCGAGGTCACGGGCCGCATCTGCCCGGCCCTGTGCGAGCAGGCCTGCGTGCTCGGCATCCACCAGCCGCCGACGATGATCAAGAACGACGAGTGCACGATCATCGATCAGGCGTGGGACCTCGACTACGTCAAGCCGATGCCGCCGCAGCGCCTGACCGACCAGACCGTCGCGGTCGTCGGTTCCGGCCCCGCCGGACTCGCCGCCGCGCAGCAGCTCACCCGCGCCGGCCACACCGTCGTCGTCTACGAGAAGGACGACGCGCTCGGCGGCCTCATGCGTTACGGCATCCCGAACTTCAAGCTCGAGAAGACGCTGCTCGACCGTCGTGTCGAACAGATGGAGGCCGAAGGCACGCGTTTCGAGACCGGCGTCGAGATTGGCAAGGACATCAGCTGGGACGACCTGCGCGACCGGTATGACGCGGTCGTCGTCGCCATCGGCTCCCGCGTGCCGCGCGACATGAAGATTCCCGGCCGTGAGCTCGACGGCATCCACTTCGCGATGGACTTCCTGCCCGACGCGACCCGCCGCATCTACGGCGCGCCGCTCGAGCACGACATCACCGCGAAGGACAAGCACGTCATCGTCATCGGCGGCGGCGACACGGGTTCCGACTGCCTCGGCACGTCCATCCGCCAGGGCGCGAAGGACGTGACCGTCCTGCAGATCATGCCGAAGGAGCCGGCCTCGCGTCCGGACAACCAGCCGTGGCCGACGTTCGCGCGTCTCTATCAGAAGACCACGTCGATGGCCGAGGGTGGCGAATACCTGTACTCGACCGATTCGGTGAACTTCATCGGCACGGACGAGGAGCAGAAGCGCATCCACGTGGAGAACTCCACCACTGCGGAAGGTTTCGTGGCCGACGAGCATGGCCACGTGACCGGCCTCAAGGTCGTGTCCGTGGCGCCCGGCGAGAACGGCCCGTTCACCCGTCAGCCCGGCACGGAGCGCGTGCTGCCCGCCGACCTCGTGCTCATCTCCGTCGGCTTCCTCCACCCGGACACCACGACGATCGTCGACCAGCTGCCCGTCGAGCTCGACAAGCGCGGCAACATCGCCCGCGACGACAAGTTCGCCACCTCGCAGGACGGCGTGTTCGTGTGCGGCGACGCCGGCCGCGGGCAGAGCCTCGTCGTGTGGGCCATCGCGGAGGGCCGCTCCTGCGCCGCCGCCGTCGACGAATACCTGTCCAGCGAGCACACCAGCGAGCTGCCCGCCCCGATCAAGGCGAGCACCCGTCCGATGATGCTGCCCCGCTGAGTGCGGTCCGCCACGCCCGCCGGCATCACGCGGGCATGGCATGCGTCACAGTGATGGATGACGGTATGGATGCCGTCATCCAATGGAATCCTGCGGTACTATCTACCGCAGGATTCTTTTCTACCAAAGGAGCTTCATATGCCGAATCGAGCGGAACGTCGTGCCAAGGCCAAAGCGGACCGTAGAGGTATCCCTTCGCAGTACGATTCCACGCGCGGGCGCGCACGGTCGGGCATGATCGACGAATACCAGCTGCAGGAGCGTTCCCGCAGGCTGCAGGAGGGCGGCGACCTCGGCCCGTGGAAGCCGAGCGGCGGTCCTATCGCCGAAACCGACACGACACTCACCACGAACCCCGACTACCGTGACCCGAAGGCGTTCAGGAAGCCGCATTCGGTGCGCCAATGGTTCCGCGTGGGCAGCTGGACGCTGATCGCGTTGTCCATCATCGCGTTCTTCGTGGTCATGTGGCTGCCGACATCGCTGCGCCCCATGTGGCTGATCATCACCGTGTCCGCCGTGTTCATCGTGGGCGTGGTGAGCCTGTTCTTCACCGCCGGCGATTCCAGGCACAATCCGAATCTGGACGAGCACGGCACCGCCGTCTGATTCCGATGCGCGCCGCATGACGTCGATGACGTCCGTGCGACGCGCATCCGGAGGAGATGAACAAACGCGAAACGCACGACGCAGGTTGTGCGTTTTTCCGTATGTCGTGCCGTAGAGTGGAAGCTGCTTGAGTTTTTCCGGACGGAAAGAGAGGTAGCACACCAATGAAGGTCAACATTCTCACCCGCGAATACCCGCCGCACGTCTACGGAGGCGCCGGCGTGCACGCCGAAGAGCTGTCCAAGGTGCTCGCCGAGCGCGTCGACGTGACCGTGCGCGCGTTCGACGGTCCGCGCACCGAGGCCGACATGCCGGCCATCCCGAACGCGGATCAGGCGAAGGGATCCCTCAAGGTCGTCGGCTATGACGTTCCGGCCGAATTGAAGGACGCGAACGGCGCGGTCAAGACCTTCGGCGTGGATCTGCAGATCGCGAACGACGCCGACGGCGACATCAACCACGCGCACACGTGGTACGCCTGCCTCGCCGGCTACCTCGCCAAGATGCTTCACGGCACGCCGCTGGTCGTCACCGCGCACAGCCTCGAACCGTTCCGCCCGTGGAAGCGCGAACAGCTCGGCGGCGGCTACAACCTGAGCTCCTGGGCGGAGAAGGACGCCTACGAGCACGCCGACCGCGTCATCGCCGTCTCCGGCGGCATGCGTGAGGACATCCTCACCGCCTACCCGGAGCTCGATCCGAACAAGGTCGTCGTCGTGTACAACGGCATCACCATGTCCGAATTCGCCACGCCCGCCGAAGACGATCCCGCATGGGGCGTGTTCGACCGCTACCACATCGACCGCAGCAAGCCGACCCTGCTGTTCGTCGGCCGCATCACCCGCCAGAAGGGCCTGCCGTACCTGCTCAAGGCGCTGCACTTCGTCGACCCGGGCGTCCAGGTGGTGCTGTGCGCCGGCGCCCCCGATACTCCGGAGATCATGGAGGAGGTCAAGAACTCCTTCGCTGAGCTCGACGCGAAGCGCGGCAACATCATCTGGATCGAGGAGATGCTGCCGAAGAACGAGCTTTCCGCGCTGGAACACGGCTGTGACGCGTTCATCTGCCCGTCCATCTACGAGCCGCTCGGCATCGTCAACCTCGAGGCCATGGCGTGCGGCCTGCCGGTCGTCGCCTCCGCCACCGGCGGCATCCCCGAGGTCGTCGTCGACGGCGAGACCGGCTACCTCGTGCCGATCGACCAGCTGCGCGACGGCACCGGCACCCCCACGGACCCGGACAAGTTCGTGCACGACATGGCCGACGCGATCAACAAGGTCATGTCCGATCCGGAGCTCGCCAGGAAGATGGGCCAGGCCGGCTACGAGCGCGCCCGTGACGTGTTCAGCTGGGAGTCCATCGGCGACGCCACTGTCAAGGTGTACGAGGACGTGCTCGCCGAGCAGAAGAAGTGAGGTCGGCCGGCCGATCGATCGGCGATCGGCCGTCGGCGATTGACTGATGGATGGGCCTTCCCTTGCGAAAGGGAGGCCCATCGTCGATAATCGTCGGCGAATACCGATGAACGGACAGACGATAGACACAACGGGGAGGAACCGCATATGACCGACACCACCGACGACGTCGTGCTCAGGCTCGAGGACGTCGAATTCCGCCGCAACCGTCGCGTAATCATCACCGACGTGAACCTGACGATCCGCGCGGGGGAGCGGTGGGTGCTGTTCGGGCCGAACGGCATCGGCAAATCCACCGCCGTCGGCATGCTCGCCACGCGCACGTTCCCCTCCGAAGGCCGCGTGTTCATCCTCGGCCATCAGCTCGGCAAATACGACGTGTTCAAACTGCGCACGCGCATCGGACTCGCCTCCGCCGCACTGGGCCGCCAGTTCCCCGAATTCGAGGATCCGCTCGACGCGGTCGTCACCGGACTGTCCGCCGTGACCGGACGCTGGCGCGACACGTATTCGCAAGAGGAGTATGCGCGTGCCCGCAAACTATTGAGCGACTTCCGTGTGGGCTACCTCGAGGGCAAGGAGATGTGGCGCCTGTCCGAAGGCGAACGCACGCGCGTGCTCATTGCCCGCGCGCTCATGGGAGACCCGGAACTGCTCATCATGGACGAGCCGACCACCGGCCTCGATCTGGGCGGGCGCGAGCAGGTGATGCGCACGCTGAGCCGTATCGGCGAGGAGGATTCGCGGCGCGCCGTCGTGCTCGTCACGCACCGGCTCGAGGAGATCCCCGCCGGATTCGACCACATCGCCATCATGGGCCGCAAGCCGATCCCCGTGGAGGACGCCACCGAGGAGGGGCTCGATTCGGCCGGCAATCCCGGCGCCGGCACCATCGTCTACACCGGCCCGCTCGAACAGGGTCTGACGGACGAACGCCTGTCCGACCTGTTCGGCATGCCCATCGAGGTGGAGCATTCCCACGGCCGCTGGGCCGCCTACGCCGTGTGAGATTCTGTAAGACGGCGTCCATATCTGCACTCGTCGCGATTTGGATGGTCGCGATATCGACACTCGTCATGATTCGTGTGGTCTCTCTACCGACACTCGTCGCGTTTGATGATCCACGCGGTGTTTTCGCGTGGCATGATGTGTTGTATGGGATTCCTGACGACGCTTGCCGTGGCGGTGGCGCAGTTCACCGTCACGCGTGAACCGGAACGCAATCTGGAGATCATCGACGGGTTCGCGCGCGACGCGGCCGCCGGAGGCGCGCGCCTGCTGGTATTGCCTGAAGGGCTGATCGCGCGTGACGGGGACGACGACGGGTTCGCCGCCGCGCACGCGCAGCCGTTGAGCGGTCCGTTCGTCTCCGGGTTGCGCCGCATCAGCAGGGAGCGTGGCGTCGCGCTGCTGGGCACGGTGCACGTCACGCCCGAGCCGTCGGACATGACGTTGGGCGCGGACGCGCGCGTCTCCAACGTGTTCCTGGCCGTCGACGACGGGGAGATTCGTGCCGCCTACCGCAAGCTGCACCTGTACGACGCGTTCGACGCGCGCGAATCCGATGTGGTGCGGCCCGGAACGGAGCTGCCGCCCGTCATCGACATCGACGGCTGGAAGGTCGGCGTCATGACCTGCTACGACCTGCGCTTCCCGGAGACCGCGCGCTCGCTGGCCGTGCGCGGCGCCGACGCGATCGCGGTGAGCGCCGCGTGGGTGCGGGGGCCGCGCAAGGAGCGTCACTGGTCGCTGCTCGCGGCCGCACGCGCGTTGGAGAACACCTGCTATGTGATGGCGTGCAGCGAGGTGAGCGCCCGCAACATCGGATGCAGCCGCATCGTCGATCCGATGGGGGAGACGCTGGTCGAAGCGGGCGATGACGGGCCCGCGCTCATCACCGCCGATCTGAGCCGCGAGACGCTGTCGTCCGCCCGCCGCGTCCTGCCCGTCCTCGGCAACCGCCGCTTCGCCGACCCGGTGCTGCGGTGACCGATGGCAGGCGTTCGGGGCGATAAGGCGAACGAAGCGAAGTCTTGCCACAAATCCGACGGTGTTGGACTTTCCATGTATCGAAGGCGTTGCGTTGGCGTGAAAGGACACGTTCGATGAATGGGAATGATGATTTTCCGCAGGAGCAGGAGAATCGGCGCCGAGTCGAGAGGCAGCGTCGCGTCGTTCTGGATAAGGCGCTGGAAGGTGCCGCCGCGGAAACCGTGCAACGCTTCGGCGATGCCGTCAAGGAGCATCTGGTGGCCTATTCCGGGGAAGACCATGAACGCGGAGAACGGTTCGCCCGGAGTCTGAAAACGGTCGCCCGGCAGCGTGTGAATCCTGATTTCGCTCAACAGAACATCAAACAACAGGCTGGGTTCAGCGCCGAAATGGAATCGGTGGCGCGCCGGAATGCCAAGAACATAATCGATGGCAAGGGAGAGCGGTTCAAACGGTTCGATGACGTGCCGCGTGCGGATGGGACCAAAGTCGCCAACGATCAGGTCGTGGACATCGTCTCATTCGACCGGTTCGGGGATGAGATAGCCGGATCCAAAGCTCAGATGAAATTCGTCGGTGGCAGCGCCAAGGAATTGCTCTTCGAATTGAAGAGTGAACAATATCGGAAATACCGCGAGGGGAACGTCCTCATGGATATTCCCGATGATTACTACGATGTACTGATGGGCGATGGCCCTGAGGGCATCGACGCCCAAATCAATAAGCTGCAGCATAAGCTGGACGATGGCGGGCTCGCCGGAGACGCTTCCGACAAGATCCATCAGGAAATAGACAAACTTCGCAAGATCAAGAAGAGTCTGCGCAAGAGCGGGCTTACCAAGGATGAGGCCATCCAAGCTCGTCTGCACCCCAAATTGGTGGTGGCGAAGGACGTCGCCAAACTGGCGCATAAGGCCGGAGCCCAACAGGCGATGAACGGGGCGCTCATCGGCGGCGGTGTCTCCCTGATACGTAACATCGTTGGATGCGTCAAGGGCGACATCGACCCTGTGCAGGCGGTCAGGAACATCGGAGAGGATGCCGCGATGGCTGCGGCGTTCAGCTACATCACCGCTTTTTCCGGAACCGCGATCAAAGGCGCCCTGCAGAACGCTTCAAGCGCGTATGCGCGCAGCCTGTCCAACACGAATGTCGCGGCCACTTTGGTTTCCACTACGGTGGACGTATCCAAGGCCATCGGCCGATACTGCCGTGGAGAGATCAACGGCGCCCAATGCGTCGAGCAAATAGGGCAGCAGGGGCTGGGGCAGTTGGGCGCCGTGATGGGCACTGCCGTTGCCATGTCCGCAGTCTCTTCGGCGGGCGCCACGGGCATGGTGGCCGTTGCGGCCGGCATGGTGGGCAGCGCCCTCGGATATTCCGCTGCCATCGCGGTCTACGAGGAGTTGTCCACGGCTCTGAATGAGTATGAAATGGCCAAGGAGGAGCGCATCCGCGTGGAGCGGGAATGCGCTGAAGCCGTTGAGCTGATACGCCAGTATCGGATTGATTTCAACAATGCCGTGGATACCTATCTGACGGATAAGGCCGAAACCTTCAACGCCGGATTCGAGGCCATGGATAAGGCCATCATCGAAAACGATGTCAACGGATACCTGAGCGGCAACGCATTGATTCAGGAGGCGTTGGGGTATCAGCCTCGATTCCGCACTCAACAGGAGTTCGATGATGTGATGGACTCCGACGAGAACTTCATTCTGTAGAGACCTGTAGAGAGGAGCATGATCGTAATGACCTATATCCAGCGGAAAGCCGCGTTGAAGGCGTTCTATTATCTGATGGCGGTGGATGGTTCCGTTGATGATCAGGAAATCGAGCTGTTCGATCATATCGGCGAGGAACTGGATTCCGACCATTTCCACGACTACCGGCGACAGGTGATCAAGTCATGCGAGGGCCGTCTCAGGTCATATTCGAACGATGATCGTTATGACGTGATCGTGGAAGGAGTCGACGAAGCGATATCCCATCGCGTGGATGACGACAAGGATGGCATCGCCTCTCGTTTGCTGCTGTGGGATATGTTGGCGGCGGCGTATGCGGATGGCGATTATGATGCTCATGAACGCAAGCTCATCAGGCATATAGCGAGAACGGTTGTCCGAGGACGGTCCTTGTACCCGGAAATGGAGCATCTCATGAGGGCGGCCCAATCGGTGCGGGAGGAACGGGAGTGGATCGAGACCTCGGATCGACCGTATGCGGAGGTCAAGCCTGTCGTGGACACGCTCGAAGAACGCGAAAGGGCGATCCACCATGCGGCTACGCAACTGGTCGCCGATGAAATGGTTCCGCCGGCTCCGGCGGCGATGACCGTTGAGAAGGACGTATTCGACATCGCAAAAGAAAACCTGGACAAGGCGGCCGCTCCCGTGGCGAATCAGGTTCAGCAGGGCGTGAATCAGGTTCAGCAGGGAGCACAGCAGGCGGCTGAAGCAGTGAAGCAGGCGGCGGTCAAAGTCCCGGGAGTCGCACAGGTCGGCGGCGCGGTGAATTCCGCGGCGAAGGCCGTGGGCGATGTGCTGAACCCGGCGGGCGACGAGATCCGCAAGCAGGCCGACAATGCCGCGCGCGAGGCGAAGAAGCAGGCCGACAATGCCGCCAACGTCGTCAAAGGTTTTATGGGCGGACTTTTCGGCGGCAAACGCTGAAGGCCGGTAGGGAAGACAAGGGAAGGATTGATTATGCCAATCTTCGTTGTGCCGTTGTTCATGGGTATCGCGGCGGCCGGCGGCGTGGCCGGCGTGGGTATGGGAGCCAAAGGCGGTCTCGATCAGTTCAAAGCCGATCGGCTGAACGCCAACTCCAATGATCGGATTCACTGGGCGGCCCGTCGGCTCGAGCAGCTGCGCGAGCAGTGTTCGGAATCGCTGAATCAGCTCGGCAAAGAGAAGGTCATCGTCCTTGACGGGAATATGAGGCGTTTTCTTGGTGCCTTCGGCCGATTGAAGAACGTGGACTTCACGCCCTCGGAAGGATTGGACGAACTGGACAGGCTGCGCATCGATAAAGCGTCATTCGATGAGCTGAAGACGATGGGGAGCGTGGCATCCTCACTGCTGGAAGGCGGCGTGACCGGTGCCGCCAGCGGTGCCCTCACCGCTTTCGGCGCGTATGGCGCCGCGTCCACGCTCGCCACGGCTTCTACCGGTACGGCCATCAGTGCGCTGAGCGGCGCCGCGGCTTCCAATGCGACGCTCGCTTTCTTCGGAGGTGGTTCGCTGGCTGCGGGCGGCTTGGGCATGGCGGGCGGAGCCGCGGTCCTGGGCGGCCTTGTGGCAGGGCCCGCGCTGCTGGTCATGGGAGCCATCGTCGGGGCCAAGGGCGGCAAGAACCTGGAGGAGGCGAAGGCGCAGTCCGCGAAAACCAACCAGTATTGTGAGGAGATGATGGCGGGAGTCGATCAATGCATCGCCATTCGCAGACGTAGCGCGTTGTTCTATGCGCTGCTGGCACGGCTTGACGCCAGGTTTTTGCCGCTCATCTACGATTTGGAACGTGTCATAGACGCAGAAGGAGAGGATTATTCGCGATTCACGCCTGAAGGCAGGCGTGTCGTCGCCGCTGCGGCATCCACCGCCGCCTCCATCAAAGCCGTTTTGGATACGCCGCTGTTGTCGGAGAACGGTTCTCTGACCGCCGAATCCGCTTCCCTCGCCCAAGCGAATCTCGACCAGTGATAGTGGTTCCCGGATGGCGCCATTCACGTGTCATCCGGGATAGTGTGCCTGTCCTCGGCAACCGCCGCTTCGCCGATCCGGTGGTGCGTGGGCGAGATAGTTGAAGGGCGTTCCGACAAGGTACTCCGTCTCCGAGACGGCATCCTGATTCCGATACAATGGGACGCATGCATGACACGGGGAAGGTCTTCGACGTCGAAGAGACCAAGGTGATGGAATTCAGTCTGCTGTTTTCGGGGCAGACGGGTGAGAATCGTGATTTCGATGCGGAACGGCTGCTGTTTCGCGAAGGGCGTGACCTGTACGAGTGTGGTCTTCTCCGGAGGTTCAAGGAATCCGGGAACGACGATCATCGCGTTATCACCGCCGATGTGATGAATGAGTCGAATGAGCGGGTTCGGGCGCACGTGACGATACGCGTGGTCGCAGATGCGATCACCGGAATGGCATGCACGTGCACGCGTCGTGGCGTTCCGCGCTGCGTGCACGCGTGTGCCGTATGCTTCCGACTGTTCTACCGGCATCGTTATACGGTCCGTGACGTCTACACCGGACGTACGAGGATACCGAGGGAGGCGTCTGAAATCGTCAGCCGGTATATGGCGGATAAGCTGGGCACGTGGCTTTCCTCCGACGCCGACGACATGTCCGCGATGGCCAGAGGACTGGAGATCATCACCGGATTCGACCAATGGGAGCGATGGATCGCCAACAGCCACACCGTGACATTGCTCGGCAACTGCATGCCCACCGTCGAGGAATCGATCGACAACGATACGCGGATCTGGCCGAAACGTGACGAACCGGATTTGTCGACGGTGCTGCCGCATGGCTGGTTCACCATGTTGGAAGCGGCCTATGAAGGACTCGGTGATTTTGAGGGACTCGCGAAAGTGTATGGCGTGTATATCGCTCAAGGGCATCTGCCGCAGGACTCCCGCTATGTGGACCGCCTCCGCTGGCTGCTGGGCGACTCGACGGAACTCACCGACATGATCGGCAAGCTGACCAAAGGGTTCCATCCGGTTCGGAACGTTTATCAGAAGCCGGTCCCGAATCTCGCCTACGAGCATCTACTCCGTGAGTTTCAGTTGTCCGACGAGTCAGTCGCCTACTGTGAATCACTACGGGAATGCGACCGGCGTTGCATGCGGCGTCTCGCCGACACCATGGCCCTCGGCAACGCCGACCGGAAGAACATGGAAACGACTCGTGTTGACTGGACCACGCGCTGCGATGGCACCATCATCGACTGGCTTGTGATGGATTTTCGTGCGGAACTTGAGGAACGGATGCCGGCGTTCTTCGCCAATGGGTACGTGGATCCGATTGTCGAAGACTGCGAGGAACTCATCCATGCCGCCGGCGCCGGCACCAAAGCGCGATGCCGTCTGATCGTTTCCAAGAGATTCGGTTCCGCCCGTCACGCCACCATCGCACGTGACCTGTTGCGTGAAGCCATGGAACATGAGCCTCGGGCGAACGATTCGCGTTCCATCATTCTGGAACGTGCCATCAACATGGTCGAACCATGCGCCGACCTGCTGGCTCGCACATTCCTCGTCGACGATGACGTGGTGGTATTCACCGCGCCGGTCGACGAGACGACGCTGCGACGCGAGCGACCCCGGGACTTCATGGACGCACTCGGACGGATCGATGCAATCGACGGGCGGCCACTCGTCCACGACGTGACGTCCGGAGGCACACAAGATCTCGCCACCATCGAACAGTCGTTGAGGAAGCGTCTTGAACGACGCAAAACGGAGGCGCGCTTCGACGACATCATCGCCGCATCCAGTGACGAATATGACACGGCACGGGCCGACGAGCTCAACAACCTACGTGAATGCCTGAACGTACAGCTCAAAGCGCTGTTCGGCTCCCGGTACTCACTGGACGCCATCACATGCGACAATCTGTTCGACCCTCCCGTCACCGTGGGCGAACGCAACAAGTGGTTGCGCCCCACCGCCGGGCAGCTTGGCGTATGGTCCGCCGCATACGTGCTCAACGTCAAACGCCACGTGCACGGCAAACCGGGTGAGAACGTGCATCTGCCGCACTATCTCGCCGCGAAGGGACTCAGAACCGTCATGATCGACATGCTTGACCATATGCTTGGCGTTTCCGCAATGCTGGGTATCCCGCGCGCGCAAGTGGACCTCGATGAGTGGAATGCGCTGAACCTGCTGCGCATCGACCCGCATCCTGAATCCATCGACGCGCATGGTCACAGTGCCATCCTGAGACCGGACCGCGAGTTCACGGTGTTGTACCTGACCGGCACATTGCGCCACACCCATCACGAACTGGAACTGATCGACGTCTCCGACGGGCAACGGATACGCAACGCGGCGGATGAGCTGCGTATGCGGCTGGACATGTTGACCGACCGTGGGAAACGATGGGACGGGTGGGACGATGACGCTGAAGAAGAGGTCAGAGCCGAAGCGGACGATATCGCGCTCGCGCTGGCTCTCGCCACGCTTGCCGACCCGGAACATGTGTTGCCGTCAATCGACGATCCGGTCGTGGCTCGCGCGGCGGCAGAACAGGCCAAGCAGACCTACATGACGTTCTGGCATGTGCGTGACGAGAATGATGCCGCGCCTGCGGACGACGATGACGAGATCGCCGGGCACGAGGGCGATATCACCGATGCCGCCAACATGATGTTGATGCTGCTGGAACAGGCCTACACGAATCTCATGAATGTGGCCGAACCCGGCTATAAGGACTGGTGAGGAGCGGCGCGAAAGCTGATCTGCGGTTCGGCGGCATGCCGGGACTGTTCTCCTTGAGGGAACGGGATGAGGAGGACATCGCTCGGGAACTATCCTCCATGTGCGACACGGTCATACTGAACGACGTGGCCAAACGGCTCGGCATCCGCGATCTCACGTTGCTCGAACGGCTCGTCGTCTACCTGTTCTCCACCTCCGGGAACCTCTTCTCCACCCGCAAGGTGACTGGTGCGCTGAGAAGCGCGGGATGCCGGATGTCGCAGGACATCATATCCATACCTGACTGGCTGCCCGCCGGGGAGTGACGGCCTCTCCGTACCCTCCAATCCTTCGCCGCGCCCGTCCCGCGATATGCGACGGGCGGCGGCCCTCGGGCTCCCCACGTGTATCATCGTGCGGTATGAGTGAGACCGAACCGAAGTTCCGTTACAACGCCGCACTGGCGCAGGACATCGAAAACAAATGGCAGAAGAAGTGGGATGAGGAAGGCACCTTCTGGGCCGCCAACGTCTCCGGCGACCTGAAGGACGGCAAGGGCCGCAACGCCGAGGGGCGTCCCTCCTACTTCGCGATGGACATGTTCCCCTACCCGTCGGGCAAGGGCCTGCACGTGGGCCACCCGCTCGGCTACCTCGCCTCCGACGTGGTGTCCCGCTACCACCGCATGAAGGGCGAGAACGTGCTGCACGCCATGGGCTACGACGCCTTCGGCCTGCCCGCCGAGCAGTACGCGGTCCAGACCGGCCAGCATCCGCGCGTCACCACCGAGGCCAACATCAAGAACATGTCGCGCCAGCTGCACCGCATGGGCCTGAGCTTCGACAACCGCCGCACCTTCGCCACCATCGACCCCGGCTACGTGCGCTGGACCCAGTGGATCTTCTCGCGCATCTACGACTCCTGGTACGACGAGGACGCCACGAACCCGTCCGGCACGAAGGGGTCCGCCCGCCCGATCAGCGAGCTCATCGCCAAGTTCGAAAACGGCGAGAAGGCCATTCCCGGCCACGAGTCGGACGGCAAGGCGTGGGGCGACCTCACCGACGCCGAACAGCAGGACATCCTCAACGACTTCCGCATCGCGTACATCTCCAAGTCCCCGGTGAACTGGTGCCCGGGACTCGGCACCGTGCTCGCCAACGAGGAGGTCACCGCCGAAGGCAAGTCCGAGCGCGGCAACTTCCCCGTGTTCCAGCGTGAGCTGCGCCAGTGGTCGATGCGCATCACCAAGTACGGCCACCGCCTCATCGAGGACCTCGACGGCATCGACTGGCCGGAGAAGGTCAAGCTCATGCAGCGCAACTGGATCGGCGAAAGCCACGGCGCATCCGTGCACTTCCAGGTGGAGACCCCCGCCGGCGTCAAGGACATGGAGATCTACACCACGCGTCCGGACACGCTGTTCGGCACCACGTTCGCCGTCGTCTCCCCGGAGCACCACCTGCTCGAGGACGTGCCGGAACAGTGGCCGGCCGAGACTCCGGACGAATGGAAGGGCGGCTACGCCACCCCGGTCGAGGCCGTGAAGGCGTACCGTCTGGCCGCCGAGGCGAAGACCGCGAAGGACCGCGTCGATGAGAACGGCGAGAAGACCGGCCTGTTCACCGGCCTGTACGCCGTCAACCCGATCACCGGCGCGAAGCTGCCGCTGTTCACCGCCGACTACGTGCTCATGGACTACGGCACCGGCGCGATCATGGCCGTGCCGGGCGGCGACCAGCGCGACTACGATTTCGCCGCCAAGTTCGGTCTGCCGGTCATCTACACCGTCAAGCCGCTGCCGGAATCCGGCGACGACCTCGCGAACTACGAGGGCAAGGCCCCGTTCGTCTCGCACGACGGCATCGTCATCAATTCCTCCGTCGAAGCGACGAAGGCGAAGGGCGACGCGCTCTCCCTTGACGGCCTGCGCGTCGACGACGCCATCGCCAAGGTGAACGCGTGGCTCGAATCCGCGGGCGTCGGCAAGGGCACCGTCTCCTACCGTCTGCGCGACTGGCTGTTCTCCCGCCAGCGCTACTGGGGCGAACCGTTCCCGATCGTCTACGGCGAGGACGGCACCCCGCACCTGCTGCCGGACTCCGCGCTGCCGATCAACCTGCCCGACGTGCCCGACTACCAGCCGCGCACCTTCGACCCGATGGACGCCGAATCCAACCCGGAGGCGCCGCTGAGCCGCAACGAGGACTGGGTGAAGGTCGAACTCGACCTGGGCGACGGCGTGAAGACCTACTACCGCGACACGAACACCATGCCGAACTGGGCCGGCTCCTGCTGGTACTACATGCGCTACATCGACCCGTCCGACACCGCCCACATGGTCGAGAAGGACGAGTTCGACTATTGGATGGGCCCGAACCACAACAAGTATTCGGGCGATGAGGGCGGCGTCGACCTGTACATCGGCGGCGTCGAGCACGCGGTGCTCCACCTGCTGTACTCGCGCTTCTGGCACAAGGTCCTGTTCGACCTCGGCTACGTGGATTCGGCCGAACCGTTCCACAAGCTGTTCAACCAGGGCATGATCCAGGCGTACGCCTACACCGACGACCGTGGCCAGTACGTGCCGGCCGACGAGGTCGTGGAAGGCCCGGCCGGAGCCGACGGCGAGCCGACATTCACGTGGAACGGCGAGCACGCCAACCGCGAGTTCGGCAAGATGGGCAAGAGCCTGAAGAACATCGTCACCCCGGATTACATGTACGAGAACTACGGTGCGGACACGTTCCGCCTGTACGAGATGAGCATGGGCCCGCTGGACGAGTCTCGTCCGTGGAACACGCGCAACGTGGTCGGCGGCATGCGCTTCCTGCAGCGTCTGTGGCGCAACGTGGTCGACGAGACCACCGGCGAGCCGCACGTGAGCGAGGAGACGCCGGACGTGAAGACGCTCAAGCTCCTCAACAACACGATTGCGGACGTGACGGTCGAGATGGAGAACATGCGCCCGAACACGGCCATCGCGAAGCTCATCGTCCTCAACAACCACCTGACGTCGCTCAAGGCGGTGCCGCGCGTGGCCGTCGAGCCGCTGATCCTCATGCTCGCGCCAATCGCCCCGCACATCTGCGAGGAACTGTGGGAGCGTCTCGGCCACGCCGAGTCCCTCTCCGCCGCGCCGTGGCCGGTCGCCGACGACAAGTACGTCGGCCAGGACACGGTCACCGCGGTCGTGCAGATCAAGGGCAAGATCCGCGCCAAGCTCGAAGTCTCCCCGGACATCGACCCGGCCGAACTGGAGAAGCTCGCGCTCGAGGCCGTCGCCGCGCGCCTCGGCGGCAAGGAGCCGCGCAAGGTGATCGTCAAGGCACCGAAGATCGTCTCGATCGTTCCGTCCGAGTGACGTTGACGGTTCCGCGGCGAATGTGAAGAGTTCCAGGGGCTCTATCCACATTCACCGGTGAGCTGGACGCAACGCCCATGCACCACGCACAGTGGATGCATGGGCGTTCGTCATAGTGAAGCAAGCGGGGCATCATCCGGCAGAGGCGCGTCGGGCACGCGGCCGGTACCCTTGCCGGAATCCGCGCCGGCACGGCAACCCGTATCGACGCACGAACCGGCACCGTCGCCGGAATCCGTATCGTCGATCATGCCTCCGGTGCCGTTGCCTCAGATCGTCGACACGGAACCCGATACGACGACGGGCTGCGTGCCGGACCGTATGTCGGACGATACGCGGCGACATGCGGAACCCCACGCGAAAACGACGCTTGCGGGCCTCTCCGGCGTGCGTGAATCCGATATGGACGACCGGTTCACCGAACGCGCACGCCACGGCCGCCCACGCATGGCATTCACCGCGACGCATGCGCTCGCGGCGATTCTCCTTCTCGTGACGGCCACCTGCGCGAGCCTCACACTGCTCGTCCGTCAGGCGGTGAACTATGCGGTGTTGGACGGCGCCGCCGCGACGGTGACGAGGCAGGACGATGCGAACGGTGCACGGTCGCCCGGCAGCGGAAGAACAAACGCGTCCGGTGATGATATCTCCGACACGGCAGGAGACGACGGTGCCGGCGACGGCACATCACAACCGCAACCCGAAACACAAGCACAGCCGCCAGCCGAAACCCAGCCGGTGGACACGCGCGTCGACCTGAACACGGCCACGCTCGAACAACTCGACGCCGTGCCCGGCATCGGCCCCGTCACCGCGCAGAAGATCCTCGACCATCGCGCCAGCATCGGACGATTCTCCAGCGTCGACCAGTTGCTCGACGTGCCCGGCATCGGCGCAAAAACCCTGGAGAAAATCAGACCGGCGGTGAAGGTCTGATGCGCGCGCGAAAACGCCACACCCCATACGGCAGGGCCGAAGGCGACACGTCCACGCCACCGCTCGAACGCGGCTCCGAAGACCATCGGCTGATACCGGCGGCCATCACATGCTGGGCGTCATGCCTGGGCACGCACCGCCTGTTCGAGTGGATCATGAACTTGCTACATCCCGCTGCCGGCGACCGCGGGCCGTCGGCGCTCGCCGGCATGCCGTTGACCTCCATGACGCTCGTGCTGGTCACCGCCGGCATGATCGGCATCTGGCGTCTCGCATCGCGATGCGCCGCACGCTACGGGGTGGGCAGGGAGGCCGTCGTCGTATGCGTGGCCGTCATGTTGCTCGCCGGCGTCTCCACATGGGCCGCCGACTCCGCCACATGGTTCGACCCGGCCACGGTACGCGCACGGGACGGTCCGGCGCGGATCGTCGCGCAGGTGCGCATCACCGGACCGGTCATGGCATCCGCATCCGCCGACCATGACTGCCAGGCCGAAACGAGACTGACCGTCATCACCATGGATGACGTTTCGACACGTACGAACGCGCAAGTGCGACTGTTCGCCTCCGCGCGTGACTGCGCCATGCTGCATCGAGGAGCCGAATACAATGTCGCGGGAACGCTCAGCGAAGCGGATTGGGGCATGACGCCGTTATGGCTTACACCGTCAACCGACGACGATGGGCGAAGCGGAACCCATGCCGATGACGGGACCGGCAGCGGGGAAGGTGACGGTGCGGGCGCCGATACCGACGGCGGCATCAGCATGGAGAACGCACAACCGGCATTCGACCGATGGCGCGAACATGCGCAGGAGTCGTTCTTCCGTGCCACGGAGGGATTGACCGACGCCGGGCGCATCCTCGTCCCCGGACTGACCATGGGCGTGCTCGGCCAGGACCACGTCGATGCCAGGCGGTGGCTCGCCGAAGACGGCGACGGCACGGACCCCATCGACGAGACATATGCGGCACGATTGGAGGACTGTTTCCGCAACGCGGGAATCATGCACCTCATGGCCGTGTCCGGCGGGCATTTCGCTCTTCTGGCATCACTGATACGGCGTCTCTGCGCGCGACTGTTGGCCCCCAGACAAGTGACGGCATGTCTGATCGCCGTATTCACCACATTGATGGCGACGATGATGGCGCCCGGCGACAGCGTCACCCGCGCATTGTTGATGGGATGGATCGCCGCCGCGGCGTCATTCATCGGACGGCCGCACCAATCATTGAGCTCGCTCGGAGTCACCGTGCTCGCCATGCTGTTGTGCGACCCCTCGAAGGCGAGAAGCTTCGGCCTTGCGCTGTCATGCGCGGCCGTGTTCGGCATCATCATGCTCGCCCGGCCCATGGCGGACGCCATGGCATTGCTGTTGCCCGATGCGCTCGCCGATGCCACGGCCATGACGGTCGCCGCGCAGATCGCGACATTGCCGATTCAGGTGCTGATGGAACCGCAGCTGCCGCTATGGTCGGTTCCTGCGAACATCGTCGTCGCTCCCGTGGTGGCGTTCTCCACGATGACAGGTCTCGCCGGTCTGGCGGTGGCATGGGTGAGCCTGGACGTCGCGAAGGTATGCGCGTGGTTGGCGTCATGGGGAACAAGAGTCATGGAATACGTGGCCTTACGGTTGGGGGAGGGACCCCGGACGACGATTGTATGGATCGACGGAATCCTTGGAGCATTGCTGCTGGCGGCGGCCGAGGCGGCGGTCATCGTCATGGTGAGGCGTGCCTCGCGATGGGTGAGGGGGTCGTCGGGGCGTCATGCGCTTCCGGGGGATGTGTTCACCGCCGATCCCCGTAACCGGATGCGTATCTGGTGGATGGATACGAGGCGGATGATCAAGGACATGCGCTGGGGTGACATGGATTGATTGGTTGTTGTGGTTGTTTGGGTTGTTGGTGGGTGGGTTGTTGTGGTTGGTTGTGGTGTGGTGTCTTGGTATGGGGGTTGGTGGGGTTGGTTGTTGTTGGTGTGGTTGTGGTGTTGGGTTGGTGTTGGTGGGGTGGGGTTGGTGGTGTTTGTCGTGGGTTTCGACACGCCGTGGGTGGCGTGTGTTTTCTAGGGTTTTGGGGTTGTTGGTTGGTGTGGGTTTGCGTTGGTGTTGGGGTTCGTGTATGTTGTTCTCTTGCTGCCGCTGAGCGGTCCGGGTTCTTTTCCTGGTTTGGTTTTGGGCTTGGGCTGGTTTGGTGTGTGTGG
>NZ_BCFK01000068.1 GCF_001417815.1 Bifidobacterium aesculapii | reverse complement strand
CGATTTTTCGAAGCACGCGCCAATCAGGCTACTCGAGCGCCTTCGCCTGACTTGGAACTCGATTCCGGCTCAGCTTGCACGGGAGAATCGAAAGTTCATGTATGGACTCATCCGCACCGGCGCCCGCGCCCGCGAGTTCGAGGAATGTCTGCAATGGTTGCGCGACTACGGCATCATCACAAAGGTCCCGCGCCTTTCCGCCATTCGCAAGCCGCTGTCCGGTTATGCACAACTCGACACGTTCAAAGTCTATCTGGTGGACACGGGCCTTCTCGGCGCCCTATCGGATCTGGATTCGTCCGTAATCGCACACGAAGATCGGATGTTCACCGAATTCAAGGGATCGCTCACCGAACAATATGTGTGCCAGCAACTTGTCGGGCATGGATTGGACCCGTTCTACTGGGCGAACCCCAGCGCCCGAGGCACAGCCGAAGTGGACTTCGTCACGACCGTCGGCAGCCAGGTGACTCCCATCGAAGTCAAGGCAAAGACCAATCTGCGCGCGAAAAGCCTGCATGTGGCGGTTGAGAAGTACGGCATCCCCAAGTCGGTCCGCACCAGCCTCGCCGGTTACCGCGATGAAGGATGGGTGATCAATGTGCCGCTTTGGGCCATCGGCGCGTTGCCGTCGCTCATGTGAGACGAAGACGACATCGTCGCCGCGCCCGCGCCTACCGCTTCTTCGCCTTGCGGCCCTTCAGGTAGATGTCGATGACGATCCACACGCCGAGCACGAACGCGGTGACGTACCCCATGAATCCGACGATCGGAATGCCGAAGATGATCGGCTTCATACCCGCGTAGTAGACGATGGACGAGCCGATGAACAATCCGACCACGATCATCGCCATCGTAAGCCTGTTCACCATGTCGCTCAACAGTTGGAACGGCTCCTGCGAGCCGACGAGCTCCATGTTCATGCGCAGCTGGCCTCGGGTGAGCATGCGCGCGGCCACGTTGAGCTCGCTCATCGCGCCGAGCGCGCTGTGCAACGCCTCATGCCCTTCGATTCCCAACGATTTCAGCTCATCCTTGACCATTTGGTCCGGGCTCTGCGAGGTGGCGATGTGCTTGGAGATGATCTCGATCATGTTCACATCGGGGATGAACTCGTCGAGCAATCCCTCCAATGTGACGAGCGCGCGCCCCACGGTGGTGACGGTGCTCGGCACTTCGATGCCGTGACGCGTGGCCAGTTGGGTGAGCGCCGTGAGGAACGCGGCGATGTCGAGATCGGCCAGGTCGACGTTGCCGTACTCCTTGACGATCATGTCGAGGTCGGCGAGCAGCGAAGGGTAGTCGGCGGGGTCGGCCTCGCCGCCGGCGAAGCGCAGTAGGCCGTCGGCCAGCTGGGGCGAATCCTGTTTGGCGACGGCGAAGATCATGTCCTTCATCACGGTGCGGGTCTTCGCATCGAGCCGGCCGGTCATGCCGAGGTCGATGAGCACGATCTGCCCGCCGCGGATGATGATGTTGCCCGGGTGCGGATCCGCGTGGAAGAAACCGGCGTCGAGGATCTGCGTGGAATAGTTGTCGACGAGTTTGGTGCCGATGTCGTTGAGGTCGTATCCGGCGGCGACGAGCTCCTTCGGATGCGACACGGATATGCCTTCCACGTATTCCATGACAACCACGTGTTCGGTGCACAGCTCCGGGTAGGGCGTGGGGCAGTCCATGTATTTGAATGGCGCGGCGAACCGTTTGAATTCGGCGAGGTTGCGCGCTTCGACGAGGAAATCCGTTTCGGATTGGAACGTGTCCCACAGCTCTTCGACGACGCCTTTGAGGTCGACGATCTGCGAATTGCGGAACATCCTGGTGGCGCCTTTGGCGATGGACCGCATGATGGATACGTCCTGCGCCATGGTTTCGCGCACGCCGGGGCGCTGTACTTTGACGGCCACGTCCTCGCCGGTGACGAGTGTGGCGCGGTGCACCTGGGCGAGCGAGGCGGAGCCCAGCGGCTTGGGGTCGATATGCGCGAACACTTCGTCCACGGACCTGTTGTATTCGGTGGCGAGCGTATCGACCACCACCTCATAGGGCATGGGGTCGGCGTCGGCGCGCAGTTTGGCGAGTTCGTCGCAGAAGCTCTGCGGCAGCATTTCGGAACGCATCGACAGGATCTGCCCGACTTTGACGAATGTGGGGCCGAGCGCCTCGAACATGAGCCGCATTTTGACGGGCGTCAGGCCTTTGAGCGCGTCGAATCGGTTGACGATGCCCACGATCTGCGCGAGACGTTTCGCTTTGCTGCGTCGCGTCAGATGGTATCGGGCGGCGAAATCGTCACGTCGTGCCCCGAACAGTCCGATCGTCTCCGCGTACGCCGGGTACGCGCCTACCGGGTACACGTATGATGCCCGGCCATGCTCGTCCGGGTATTGCTCCGAGGTCGCGCGAACCGAGTCGGCCGATGGTGCGGATCGTCCGGCTGCGGCGGATTGCCCGGTGGTGTGATTCGCAGACGACGAACCGGCCCCGCCTTCCTCAGGCCGGGCCGGCTTCTTCGTCTTGTCTTCCGTCGTCGTGTCCGTCATGTCTCGCACGTGGTACTACCGTCCGCCGTGGCGGTCAGGCCTCGGACGGCTTGTCCGCGCCTTCCGCTTCGGCGGCGGGAGCCTCGGCGCCTTCCGCCTTGGCTGCGCGCTTCGCGTCGTCCTTGGCGGCATCGTTGACGAGCGACTCACCCACCTTGCGCTTGAGCTCGGTGTTGAGGCTCTTGCCCTGCTCGACGGTCAGTTCGCCTTTCTTGACGAGATCGTCGACGAGTTCGCTTCCCTTTTCGTATCCGGTGGCGAGGGCGCCGATGCCCGCCAGAACGACCTTGCGCAGGCCGTCGCCCAAATCGAAGTCAGCCATTGCTGCCCCTCCTTCGTGAAGGTTGCGTGCGGCTTGCTGCCACACGCTCGTACCGTCTAGCGTACTCCCCTACATGGAGTCCGGTTATTGGGCGACACCCGGAGTTTTCCCTGAATTCCCGGCCCGCCCAGCGGCATGTCGGGCGCGTTCCGTCTTTGCAGGCCCCGCTCCGGCCTGGCTGCACGCGCCGGTCGCCTCGGCCCTAGATTCGCGCGCCGCCCGTCTCATCTCGGCCGTGCGGCGGCGACGGCGCGTGCCTTGTCGGCGATGGCGTCGATGCGCGCGAGCTCCTCACGCTGGTCGGCGGTCTGGTCGGCGGTGCCGAATTCGCCGTAACGCCGTTCGGCGGCCACACGGATGAGGTAATCGGCGATGGCGGGGTTCTTCGGCAGGAGCGAACCGTGCATGTAGGTGCCGATCACATTGTTCATGCGCGCGCCTTCGGTGTGGTCCTCGCCGTTGTTGCCGCGCCCGTCCTGGTCGACGTGCCCGAGCGGCTCCACGCCGGCGCGCAGGAACGTCTGGCCGGAATGGTTCTCGTAGCCGATGATGTCGCCGAACTCGTCGGAGTGTTCGACGAGGTTGCCGATCATGCGCACGTCGCGTCCCACCGTATGCGCCTGGATCACGCCGATGCCGTCGAGTTTCGTACCGTCGACGGTTTCGAAGTATTCGCCGAACAGCTGGTACATGCCGCAGATCATCAGCATCGGCACGCCGTCCGCGGCGAGCGTGCGCAGCAGGTCGGCGCGGCGGAAGAAGTCGTCGATGATCTTCTTCTGGCCGGTGTCCTGCCCGCCGCCGCCGAGGATCATGTCCACGTGTGCAGGCCATGCGTCGCCCTGATTGTATGCGGTGACGCGCGGCTCGTACCCGTACAGCGCGAGCCTGCGCGTCACGGTGAGCACGTTGCCGGAGTCACCGTAGATGTTCATGTCCTTCGGGTAGAGGGACATCACGTCGATCGTCTTGCCCATGGGTATCGTCCTTCGTCCTGTCGCGCCCGGTCACTTGCCTACGCCGGCGTCGGCGACGTCGGCGATGCGTGCGAGCGCGGCGCGCACGGTGAGCATCGCAGTATACGTGCAGTAGATGTGTTTGCGTCTGCCCTGGTTCGTGTGCACGAACAGGTTGAGCGCCGATTCGATGTCGGTGTCGGTCTTGTCGACCGGCACCTGATCGTAGTTCAATCGCAGCGCCATGTCCCATGCGCGCACGCCCGACACCATCGCGACGCCGCCGGCGCGCAGCGACGTGAAGTCCACGTCCCACAGCCAGCTCATGTCGCGTCCGTCCGCATACTCGTCGTTGATGACGATCATCGTGTCGGCGTCGTCGGGCGGGAAGCTCGCGAGGGAGAGCCGGAATCCCATCGGATTCTTGACGAGCAGCAGTTCGGTGGGCGAGCCGAGCACGTCGATGACCTCGCCGCGTCCGAACGCGGGCGTCACGCGTGAGGCGGCGCGTACGAGCGCATCCGTGTCGGATTGCGCGAACCGTTCCAACCGCGCGCGGAACCCGTCGCTTGCTTTCTTGCCATTCGACGTGGATTGCCCGCGCACGGCTGTCTCGCCGCCGGTGGTCGCGGCGGCGTCGCGGGCCGCGTCGTGCGGCGCGTCCGCGACGACGGCACGGACGACGGCGAGCGCGGCGGCCGCATTGTACAGGTTGTACACGCCTTCGAGCCTGACGTCGGTGGCGTGGTCGCCGCCGTCGATGCGGAACGTGGCCTTGTGGTCGCCGACTGCGGTGAGTGTGACGTCGGCGGGCAGCTCGATTGCGTTGGGATCACGACCGTCGCCCGGGTTTTCCGCCGGGAGGGATGCGGCGCCCGTACCGTCGTTCCCTGATTCTTCCGATTCGACGCTGACGGTGGTGGCCATGTCGTCGTCCGAGGGGAAGAAACGTTTCAGGTCGTCGGACAGGCCGAAGTAGCGCACCTGCGTGTGTTGCGGCGTGAGTGCGGCGAGGCCGGCGATGCGCGGATCCTCCCGGTTGAGCACGACGGTTCCGGTCGTGGCTTCGGCGACGTGGCCGAGCAGCCGGGCCGTGTTGTCGATTTCACCGAACCGGTCGAGCTGGTCGCGCATCACGTTGAGCAGCAGCGCGTAGCGGGGTTTGACCTGCCGCACGAAATGCACGGCGTACGCTTCGTCGAGTTCGAGCACGGCGATGTCCGCGTCGAGGCGGCCGGTCATGCTCACCTGTTCGAGCAGCGCGGAGGCGACGCCGCGCGTGAAGTTCGAGCCCGTCGGATTGGTGAACACCTTCAGTCCGAGGTCGGCGAGCATGGAGGCCACCATGCGGGTGGTGGTGGTCTTGCCGTTGGTGCCGGAGACGAGCACGACGCCGAGCGGCAACGTGCCGAGCGTGCGTGCGAGGAACCGCGGGTCGATGGTTTCGATGACTCTGCCGGGCAGTGCGGAGCCGCCGTGATGCAGCGCGCGAGACGCCCAGCGCACGGCCTTGCCGATGGCCGGCGTGGCGAACGAATTCCATGCCATGGTCACACCCCCTGATTGCTGTTGTAGTCCTGCGGCATGTCCTTGAATTTGGACGTGGCGCCGAGGAACGCCAGGTGGAAGGTTTCGGTCGGACCGTTACGGTGTTTGGCCATGATGATGTCGGCCTCGCCCGGACGGTCCTCCTTATCGTAGAAGTCCGGCCTGTGCACGAGGAACACCACGTCGGCGTCCTGCTCGATCGAGCCGGATTCACGCAGGTCGGAGAGCTGCGGTTTCTTGTCGTTGCGCATTTCCGGGCCACGGTTGAGCTGGGACAGCGCCACGACCGGCACTTCGAGCTCCTTGGCGAGGAGCTTCAGGGCGCGGGAGAACTCGGAGACCTCCTGCTGGCGGCTTTCGACCTGCTTGCCGGAGGTCATGAGCTGCAGGTAGTCGATGACGACGAGCTTGAGATCGTTGGTCTGCTTGAGGCGGCGGCATTTCGCGCGGATCTCCATGAGGCTCATGTTCGGGCTGTCGTCGATGAACAGGGGCGCGTTCTCGAGTCTGGTCCAGAAACCGTTGAGCGTGTTCCAGCGTTCCGGCGTGATCTCGTCGGCGCGGCGCAGGGCGCCGAGCGGAATGTTCGTCTCGGCGGAGATGATGCGCTGCGCGAGCTCCACCTTGCTCATCTCCAAGCTGAACACGATGGTGGTCATGTTGTGGTGCAGGGAGGCGGCGCGCGCGAAGTCGATGCCGAGCGTGGACTTGCCCATGGCCGGTCGGCCTGCGACGACGACCATCTGGCCGGGCTGCAGGCCTTGCGTCAGATCGTCGATGTCGCGGAATCCGGTGGGCACGCCCTTGTTGATGAGGCCCTGCTGGAGCTTGTTGATCTGGTCGAGCGCGTCGGACACCACCGGGTAGATGGCGGAATAATCCTGACGCACCTTGCCCACGCTCATCTCGTACACTTCGGCCTGCGCGAGATTGACGACGTCCTCGGCCTGGGAGCCTTCGGCGGAGTAGCCGAGCTGCGCGATCTTCGTGCCGGCGGCGATCACGTTGCGCAGGATCGCGCGCTGGTGCACGATCTCCGCGTAGTAGGTGGCGTTCGCGGCGGTGGGTACGGCGGCCACGAGCGAATGGAGGTAGTCGACGCCGCCCACCTTGTCGAGGTCGCCGTTCTTGAGCAGCTCGTTCGCGACCAGCACCGCGTCGACGGGCTGGCTCGCGGAGAACAGGTTGATGATGGCCTCGTAGATGGTCTGGTGCTTCGGCTGGTAGAAGTCGGTGACCTCGATCATCTGCGAGACCTCGCCGATGGCGTCCTTGCTCATGAGCATGCCGCCGAGCACGGCCATCTCCGCGTCATCGTCGTGCGGGGGCACACGGTCGAACAGCGCGTCCCTCACCGGCGTGCCGGTCGCGCCCGGCACGTACCCGCCGCCACGGTTGGCACGGTCGGTGTTGCGACCGCCGTTGCCGCCGTCATGCGGCTCGTCATTCCAAGGTTCCTCAGCCATAGGCTTCAGTATAGGATCCCACACAGAAACCGATACATCTGTACCGGTGCCCGAGTGCTCCGCGTGTTCCGGACGCGACTCGTTCAGCGTGTTTTCAGGTAAGCGCATCGGGTTTCCCAGAGGTTCGCATCGTGGCGTTGAGGTTCGAGCGGTTATATAGGAGTCACCGGCGAACGAAAGCCCCGGACACTGCAGCTGGACGAGGCAATCGCGAATCGGCGGGACCGCTCCCTTCCTCCGGTCTCATAACCATAACTGAACACCTTTCTTCTTCCTCTCTCCTTCTCGAAAGACCCGGCCCCGACAGCCGGGTTTTTCGTCGTCTCTGCATCTTTACGCGGGCACCGCCCCCATCCCACGCTGCACGGCGGACGGCACAGTAGACGCACGCCGCCCGCGGCATATGAACAGTACATGAACAATGGCGTGGCACATAGCCCACGTCCCTCGCCGCGCGGCAATCCGGCATACAGTGGAGAACACGATAGGGATTCGGCATCAGCGCGGTACGCCGGAATCCCCGAGCCGGACGGCGGCCGCCGCTCGGCGGCAATGACAAGGAGGTCACCATGGCGGGCAAGAAGGACAAATCACCCATTTACTGGAACATGAACTACAAAGGCAAGCTGCGGCGCACGTGGGTGATGCTGCCGATCTGCATCATCATCGGCGTCGCCGCGCCGTTCTATACGGCGAGCGCATACGACAGCATCGTGCTGGGACTTGGATTCGATGTGCTGCTCGCCGTCGTGTGGGTGTGCCAGCTGCTGTACAACATGAAGAAGGCGCGTGAAGAGGAGCAGCAGGCAGCGGCGCAGACGCCTGCGGCACCGGGCGCACCGACCACGCCATATCCTGCGGCACCGGGTGTACAGGCACCGTACCCGACCGCGCCTACAGCTTCCGCACCGATTGCACCGGCACCATACGCCACGCCGCAACCCACCCCGAACGCATCGCCCACCGCACCCGCTCCGGCACCGGCACCCGCTCCAGCACCAGCCGTACCGGCACCGACCACACCGGCACCGACGCCCGGCAACGCGACGGTTCCTCCCGCCTCGAACGTGTCGGCCGGCGCCACGGACCCGTTCGCCCAGGAGACCGCACAGTTGCAGGTGCAGATGGCGCATCTGGCGTTGTCGTTGTTCGGCCCGAACGCTTTGGCGAGCGGCCGCGTGCACACTGCGTACGTGCATGCGATGGTGCTTGACGGACAGTCGAAGTGGGATTGCTTCTTCCATGTGGACGACGGTCTCACCGCATCCGGTGACCTGCTCAAGAACACGCCTCAGGAGTCGCGTGGCAAGTTCTTCGAGATGGGACGCTCCCTGATGGATGACTATCGTGCGGTCTGCGCGAAATACCATGTGGACGAGCCGACCGAGCTGCGCATCATCATCGATCCGCAGACACACGCGATGCACACCGATGTGAGCTACGCGCCGCTCACCGGCGACGACCCGTTCATGACGTGGGTGTCGCAGGTGTACTCCTCGCTGCACCCGACGGCCGCATAGGCCGCCAAGCATGCCGCGGCAGACGGCGGGGGAGAGACGCCTTCGGGCGGCTCTCCCCCGCCGAAACCGTTTTAGAAACTTTTAGATTGTTTTAGATTTCGCGGTATCATGGCCGTATGGTAGCCAAAATGAACCCGTTCAAACCGAGTGCAGGGCATGTGCCGCCGGTGCTCATCGGCAGGGATATGGTGCTTGCGGATTTCGAAGAGGGGTTAGACAATGGTTCCGGCGCTCCGGGCCGCCTGATGCGGGTCACGGGGGCGAGAGGCATCGGCAAAACCGTCATACTGGCCGAATTCAAGCGGATGGCCGAACAACGAGGATGGCAAGTCATCAGCGAAACCGCATCGGCAGGCATGGCGCGACGCCTGCTCGACAGGCTGCGGCCGAAGCAGAGAAGCTTCAGCTTCTCGTTCGAACCCTCCGTCAGCGTAATGAACGTGGGAGGGAGCCTTGGCGGCATCCACTACGAGAAGACGCAGCTGCCGCTGACGCTGCGCGAAGCTATGGGTCTGCGTCTCGATGAATTAGAGAAACATGGTGGCGGACTGCTGGTGACCATCGACGAAGCACAGGCGGCCGAACGTTCGGACATGGTCGCCATAGCCACGGCATCGCAGCATCTGACCAGCGAAGACCGGAATATCGCATTCGTATTCGCCGGACTGCCTTCGATGTCTTCGAAATGGCTCAACGACGATGTCATGACTTTTCTCCGCCGGGCGCAACCGGAACGGTTGGGGGATGTCCCTCTGACCGCAGTGTCGCAGGCACTGGCTGACACATTCGACTCCACGGGAATACCGCTTGTCGGAGAACCGCTACGTATCGCGACTCACGCGACCGCCGGCTACCCGTTCATGATTCAATTGGTCGGATACCACATCTGGCACAGAGCCAGACGCCGCACGGCGAACATGAAAGGTGATGCCGTCGCGGTGACGGTGGAAGATGCCGAACTCGGCGTGGCGGATGCGCTCAGCCGTTTGGGCGACACCGTCCACGGCCCTGAACTGGACGGCCTCTCCCCCATCGACAAGACGTATCTCCTAGCCATGGCCCAAGACGACGGCCCATCCTCGACATCGGTCATAGCCGAGCGCATGGGCAAGGATGTGAAATACGCTGGCATCTACCGCATGCGGCTCCTTGAAGCACAGGTCATCGAGGAGAAAGGCTATGGGAAGGTCGATTTCGCCATTCCCTATCTGCGGGAATATCTGCGAGAGCACGCGGCCTACATCCGCATGACGCTGGGATTGCCGGACGACTGACGCCACACACGCCATCGACTCGTAAGATGCCTCCGTTTCCATGACATACCAGTCGACCGGCGAACCTTCGCGCGCGCTCCGCATTTGCGATAGCCCGAACAATGTCACCGGGAAACCACCAAAATGAACGCGGTCCAGCGACGATGACTTAAGCGACGATTCCTCGGAACTTCTACTCCCTCCTCCTATGTGTGAAGCCCAGCGGCACAACAGCCACCGGGCTTCACACATGTAGGGCCGTCCGACAAACCGCCAAATCAGTCAGTCGGCGAATCGCGATGCGAATCGACCACCTGGTACAGTGCCCAGATAATGTCATTCGTACGATGTTCGATGAGCTCGGTACGTCCTTGTTCATCGGCATTATCCAACTTGTCGAAGAATCCAGACGCCACCAAGGACCGTACGACCTCGTTATGCGAGTTGCGATAATGCCTGGCCTTATCCTGCACTTCGTCAATTCCGCTCTCTTTATTGAACTGACGTTCCAGCCATAGCAGATTGCCCATCTGATGGGTGTACGAATTCAATGTTGGCGAATCAGGCAGAATGTGTTCCACATTCCACACAAAATTCGCAGGGACACCCCAATCATTCAGACTCTTCACGAACAGGATGCGCAGCACCTCGCCAACACGCACATTACGCATGTCCTGCACCCTACTTTTATGCTTGTTGGTGTATTGGAAGTCCTTCTCCTTCCTCAGATACGCTTCATCCAGCGCCTTTCTATCCCACTGTGGGAGCTTTTCTGCGAAATCGGCCTGCATCTCTTTAACGATGCCCCGCACACTTTCCGAACCATCAGTTTTGCCATTGGTACTTGCGAAGAACACCCTTCGCGCGTATGAATAATACAGATTCGTCAAGCGGTTAGTCGAACGGTCGGTTAGCGTATGCAGTATATTGAACGCCAGCAGAAAATCCAATGTCTGACATAGCTCCCTCTCTCTGATGGCCTTTTGCCGGGAAGCCCAGATTAAAGCGGAAATCAGAGCGAATGACTGTTTGAACAACAGGACATCAACGGACGCATACAGGTTCCTCCTAATTGCCATGCGGTATGTCTTGGAGAATGACTGATAGTCGGTGAAACCATGCATATCGGCCACTACCTGTGAGTAGCTCTCGGCCAATTCAAGGAATCGCTCAAGCTCAGCTGAGGATGCGTTCTCATATCGCTCTTTGAACTTATCGTACAGAGTTTTTTGGTCGCTTTTCGGCTGCGTCACCTTCCAAAACAAATCGAAGTATCCCTCCAGAGGAACCCAAGGGGTGCGAACGCGCTGTGACTTCTTGTTATTGGTCAGATTGTCTTTGATTGCAATCCATTGTCCCTTTGCCCGGTCCCTTGGCTGTGGAGAGAGATGCGAGAACACGAAGTTCTTGATGAGGTCAACGGATTTCAGATGGCTTCCCTTGGAATTGATGGCCTCGAAAATCTCATTGATCTGATCTTCCGAGGTCACCGAGATGATGATGACCTTCGGTGTCATAATCTGTTCATAGACGACGCTGAGCCTTTGAAGATACTCCGCCCCCTCTGGAAGGTTCTTTTCCAGCTGTTTCTCCTCCAGATGCGCATACAGATAGTCATAGGCATCCAGAAGATACTGCTCCGCCTCGCAATTCGCCTTCAATGACCTGCGCGACGAGGGCACGTCGAATACCAGCTTCTCCAACAGCTCATTGCCAGTCTGCAGGACAAGCGTGTTCTTGATATCGGACTCGTAGATCTCCTGCGTCTTCAGCTTCTGTTCGACAATCATGTCGGCAAGTTTGGCAGATTTTCTACTCACCTCCGGATCCTTATTCTTGCTGGCTTCCGATAATTGACTAAGACGATGTGCAAGCGCTCCCAGCAACAGGTATGTGGTCGTCAAACGTTGCTGACCATCGACGACGTCAAAATGGACATGCGACTTATCCCATTCTCCCCGCAGGAGAATGGTGCCGAGGAAATAGGATGTCGGAATCAAACGTCCTTCCTGGCAGGCGATATGGGAGATGATGTCATCAAAGAAAGTCTCCACCACCTCCTTCGTCCACGAGTAATCACGCTGGTACCTCGGTATTTCGAACCAATTGTTATTCCTGCCGAAGATATTACCGATGTTCTCCACATACGGTGTGAAATCACCCGCGCTCATATTTGTCTTAATCCCCCTGATGTATGTGGTCAAGGCCTGATTCCATCAAGCGCCGTTGCCCATATGCCTTAGTACGTTTCATAAATCATTGTACGACGAATTTGGCTGGCCGACCCGTTGCGGGCCGGCCAGCCTATAGTCAATGCACGGTGTGAATCACCGGCTGTCAGTCACCAATCCAACTCACGCACGCAGGGAGCGCTTGGTGGAACGGGACTTGAGGAACACGGTCACGCCGGCAGCGGCGAGGAGCACGGCGACGGCGGAGAACAGGATGGTGCCCGCGGCGCCGGTCAGCGGCAGCTGCGTGGCGGAAAGAGAGCTCACGTCGCCTTCGTACACCTTGAATTCAGCACGGTCAACGCAACGCCGTCCGTGCCGGCCTTCTGCCAAGAGACGGAACCGGCCTTGAACGTCTCTTGCTCCGTGGACTTCGCATCAACGATGTTTGTTCCGAGGACACCGGTGGCATTGTTCACATTCGGATTGGCACCCGTGATGGCGGTACCGGCGAGGAACGGCTTGTTGGCCGCCCACACAAGCTTGTGGGTGGCGTTGTCCTCAATAGTGAGTTCACCGCTCTGATAGACAATCAGGTACAGGCCGCCCTCGGTGAAGGTGAAGGTCAGGGTCGTGCCATCGTTGGAGGCGGTAGGAGTGATGTCGGTAATCGCGGAATCCTTAAGCGCGTTCACGAACTCCGTGGTCTGTTGCGCGGTTAACGCAATGCTGCCCAGCCAGTCCTGCTGGGTCCTGTAGGTAGTGTTGGACGCGTCGTATCCGACGGCGGTGAAAGCGTCGTTGACGGCGTCAGCGGTGGCAACGCCCTCCAACTGCACGCCACCGGCACCGTTGGCCACGTACTTGGCGAACTCCACATACTTGAACGTGCATAGGTTGCTCTGCAGGTTGTTCGTATCGACCGGCTGCGTGTAGAGCTGCTGATCGTCGGTCGAGATGACCGTGATGGCATTGCCGCTGATGTTTGCATCACCTTCCGCGGCATTCGCGGTGCCGGCGCCGAGCCGAACGACGTGCATGACTCGCGCAACATCGGCATCGGCACGGGGCTCGCCGTGCTGTTCATGGGCTGGGTGGCGCTGCTGCCGTGACGCAGGCGCAACACGATGTGCATCATGCACCACGCCGCGTTCTGGCCGTACGACCGCCCCGCCGAACGCCAGCCCGCGAACGACACGCTGATCCGGCGGCCTTCCGCCGAAGAGTAGCCTTCCGCCGAAGAGTAGCCTTCCGCCGAAGAGAAGCCGGCCGCCGACTAGGCCTCAGGCCTCGCGGCGGCCGGCGAGCGCACGTCCGAGCGTGATCTCGTCCGCATATTCGAGGTCGGAGCCTACCGGCAGGCCGCTGGCGAGTCTGGTCACCTTGAGTCCGAGCGGCCCGAGCAGACGGCTCAGATACGTGGTGGTCGCCTCGCCTTCGATGTTCGGGTCGAGCGCGAGGATGATTTCCTTGACTTCGTCGGTCTTGAGCCGTTCGAGCAGTTTCGCGATGTTGAGGTCGCTTGGTCCCACGTTCGCCATCGGATTGATGGCGCCGCCGAGCACATGGTAGAGGCCGCGGTATTCGCGCGTGCGTTCGATGCTCATCACGTCCTTCGGCTCTTCGACCACGCAGATCGTGGTGCGGTCGCGGCGCGGGTCGGCGCATACCGGGCAGGGGCTCGTCTCGCACACGTTGCCGCACACGTCGCAGAACCGCACCTTCGCTTTGACTTCGGTGATGGCGTCGGCCAGGTCGGCGGCCTCCTGCTCGTCGGCGCTGAGCAGGTGGAATGCGATGCGCTGCGCGCCTTTCGGCCCGATGCCGGGCAGTTTGTTGAATGCGTCGATGAGGCGCTGGATCGCGCCGTCGTACGCCAATGCCATAAGGTTCGTCCCCTTCCGTCGGTTGGTTCGTCAACCGTGGTAGTCGTTTCGGCGTGGTTATTCGTCGTGTTTCGGTGCCGCGTGCATGTTGCGCGGGTTGCGCGGGTCGTCGGCGGCGAAGGTCTCGACGTTCTTCACCTCGAACAGTCTGCGCAGTTCGTCACGGCTCATCGCCACGGCGCTGCCGAGCGATTCGTCGTCCATCGAGTATTCGTCCTCATCGGCGGAGACCTGCGGCGCAGTCGGACGTGCGGACTGTTGCTGCACGGCGGCGGCCACGCCGAACGTACCGGCCGCGCCGGGCGTGCCGGACACAGTGGACGCCGCGTCCGGCATGCCTGCGACGCGGGGAGCCGGGTTCCACGGATCGTCGGGCTCGTCGGGCGGCGGCACGTCCTGCCACGGGTCGTCCGGTTCCGCAGGTCGGTTCGCGACGGGCGGACGTTGCGGGGCGGCGGCCGGCGCGTTCCGCGGACCGGCGGCCGGCGTCTGCGGGTTCCACGGATCGGGCGACGCTTGCGGCCGCGCCGGGGACGGCGCCTCGGCGGGGACGGCGGGTGCCGCGTCAGCGCTCTGCGTCTGCTGCGTGCCGGCCCACGGGTCCGGCGACGACTGCGGTTGCGTCGTTCCCTGGTGTGCGGGGCGGGGTGGCGTCGGCTGCGCCCACGGGTCCGTGTCGTCGCTCAGATCGGGTACGGCGACATGCTTGTGATGATGCTCGGCGGTGCCGTGGTCCGCAGGCGCCGTGGCCTGCGGGCGGGGTGCTGGCTGCGCCCATGGGTCGTCGTCCGGCAGTGCCGACAATGACGTTCGGGCTCGATGGCTGTCGTCGTCCGTGGAGGACGGTGCGTCGCCGTGCTGTGCAGACGACTGCCCCTCCTGTTCCCTCGCGGTGCCGGCCGCGTCGCCGGGCCGGTTCTTCGCCGCGGCGGCCTGCAGGTTCTCCTGCAGCAGCTGTGCTTTGATCTTCTGCTGTTCGTTGGGCGGCAGTTTGCTGAACGGCGGTGTCTTACGGCCGTCGTCCGTGCTGGGCGTGGGTGCGAGATCGGTTTGTTCGCCGAACGCCTTGCGCACTTCGGCACGCACGATCGCGACCACCTTGTTCGTGCCATCCACCGGTTCGGAGGCCACGGCAAGCGCGAACGCGTACTTGTTCAGCGCGGTGTCGAAACGCAGCCACACTCGCGGGCGACCGGTCTTCGGGTATGTGGCGACGAACTTGATGCGCGCCTTATCGCGCGCCACATAGCGGCGCACGTCATCAGGCAGCGTGGCGAGCATCGCATCCCACTTCTGATCGGGGGTACGGGTGTCGAGTTGTGCGGAGGCAGCAGACTGCGCGGGTGCCGCGGACTGGACAGACGCTGTGGACTGGGCGGGCGCGGCAGACTGGACGGACGCAGTCGCCGGAGCCACCGAGGTATTCGGAGCCGCCGAGGACGCGGGCGTTGCCGAGACATCCGAAGCCGACGAAGCCGTGGCGGCTGCGGCCGCTCCCCCACGTTCCTGCGGGCGCGCGGTCTCCTGATGCTGGTTACGGGCCGCACCGGCGAAGCCGCCACCATGCGGCCCGATCGTGGCACCGGCGAAACCGCCTCCACGCGGTCCAGTCGAAGCACCGGCGAAGCCGCCATGCGCACCCGCCGAAGACGCGCCGGAGGCCGCCGCACCAGGCATGCCGCCGGGTGCCGGCGCACCCGCACCGGCGTTCACGCCTGCCGCACCGGCGGCCGCCGTCGCGAACCCGTGCTCGCGGCCGGCGAGCAGACGGGCGGCGAGCAGTTCCAAGCGCATGCGCGGCGAGATCGCACCGGTCATCTGGCCGAGCGTCGTGTTGATGATGTCGGCGATCGCGGTAAGCGGCCCCAGTCCGAGCGCGGCCGCCTGACGGTGCAGATCGGCCATGTCTTCGCCCTCGGCGGTGTCGGACAGCACGTTCTCCGCGCGGTCGCCGGCCAACGTGAGCACGAGCAGGTCACGTACGCGGGCGAGCAGGTCCTCGACGAACCGGCGCGGGTCGAACCCTCCGACCACGACCTTCTGGATCACGCCGTACAGCGCCTTGCCGTCGGCAGCAATCACCGCATCGACCGCCTCGCCGATCAGCGCCTCCGGCGTGAAACCCAGCAGCGCGACCGACGCATCATGCGTGATCACGCCATCGACCGAACCGACCATGAGCTGATCCAGCACGGACAACGTGTCGCGCACCGAACCGCCGCCGGCGCGCATCGCGAGCTTGAGCACGCCCGGCTCGGCCTTGATGTGCTCCTGTTCGCAGATCTTCTCCAGATACGGTCCCATCACTTCGGCGGGCACGAGCCGGAACGGGTAGTGGTGGGTGCGCGAACGGATCGTGCCGATCACCTTGTCCGGTTCTGTGGTGGCGAAGATGAACATCACATGCTCGGGCGGTTCCTCGACGATCTTGAGCAGGGCGTTGAAGCCCTGCGGCGTGACCATGTGCGCCTCATCGAGAATGAAGATCTTGTAGCGGTCGCGCGCCGGCGCGAATCCAGCACGTTCGCGCAGTTCACGAGCATCGTCGACTCCGTTGTGCGAGGCGGCGTCGATCTCGACCACGTCGATCGAACCGGGGCCACCGGTGGCGAGGTCCTTGCAGGATTCGCATTCGCCGCACGGGTGGGAGGTGGGTCCCTTCGCGCAGTTCACGCACCGCGCAAGGATGCGCGCCGAACTGGTCTTGCCGCAGCCGCGCGGACCGGAGAACAGGTAGGCGTGCGTGAGCTTGCCTTCGTCGAGGGCGCGCATGAGCGGGACCGTCACCTGGTCCTGGCCGATCACTCCCGCGAAGGTGTCGGGCCGATAACGGCGGTACAACGCCAAAGCCATCGCTTGTTCCTACTTTCTTTCCTAGCGGCGCCGGTCGGAGCCTTCAATCCGGCCGAATCCAGCCGCCCGACCACACTGCCCTCTAATCTATCCCAACCGGCGCACGTCACACTCGAGGCGGTTTCCACCGGCGCACGTCACGTCGGAGGCTGACGCGCACGACGTGCGATGTGCGATGCACGGACCGGCATCGTGTTCCGGCATCGCGCGGCACGGCATGCGGCCCACGCGCACGCGTGTCCGCCGCCGCGCCCTGCATACACTGGACATATGAGCATTGACACGACGTCAACCATGACCGGCAAAGGAGACGCACGACGCCTCGCGATTGTGCGCGCGGCACGGGAGATCTGCATGGAGAAGGGCTTCTCCAAAATCACCGTGAGCGACATCGCCGCGCGCGTGCATATGACCAGATCGTTGTTCTACCACTATTTTCCCGATAAGGACGCGGTGGCGGACGCCGTTCTCGACGACGTGGTCGAGGAGATCCTGGCCAAGCTCGCCGAGTGGGACTCCACCCGTGAGACCGGCAACATCGACAAGGCGCTCGACGACATCGTGCACCTGACCCGCGCGCTGATCGCCGACGAAAGCCCGTTCTCCGCACGTATGATCCATGAGGGCAACGCCGAACTGTACATCCGGTTCATCGACCGCATCGCCGACCGCATCGCCGACTGGTTCGAGCGGGCCACCGTCCACGATTTCGAGATTCACCATGGACTGCCGATCACGAACGTGCACGAGACGTTCTTCATGCTGATCGTCGGCCTCATCTCGCTGCTGCGATCGCACCCCGACATGACCGACGCGACCATGAGAAGCATCATCGCGCAGACCCTGCACATCACCTCCTTTCTGTAGGTCCCGTGTTGGTTCCCGCCCGCAGGCGCCCCATCCGTAGACGGTTCCGCCCGCAGACGCACCATCCGCAAGCCTCGTGAGGCATCTCGGCCGCGGCGCAGGCGGCGCTCCTCACGCGCACCGTCACCGACACACCGTCACCAACGCACCGTCACCGACGATCGTCGTCAAACAAACCGGTCACCGGGTCACGGCCGTCACGCCGCAGCATGGCGAGCACCTGCTCCTCGCCGTGCTCCCGCCCCTGGAGGCACGCCACCGCCGGAGGCGCCAGCACGCGCAACGCGCGACCGCACGACCGCACCGCGACCGGCAACCGCCCGATGTACTCGCCGTCCGCCATGAGCACCGGCGGCTCATCGCCTTCGCCGGCCCGTGAGATCTCGACGCCGCGCACCCGCTTCCAGCCGAACACCCTCGACCCGAGCAGTTTGCCGTTGTACCCTTTGGAAATCGCGTCCGCGATCTCCAAAGGCCCCGGCATATGGTCGATCCACACCAGATCGAGCAGACCATCGTCGAACCGCGAGTAGGGTGACACCTCCAGGCCTCCGCCGATATGCCGCGAGTTGGCCACGGTGAGCATCGGGGAGATGAGGTCGTACTCCTCAATGCGACCGTCGGCCAACGTGGCCTTCACGTGGTATCCGTACCGCCTGAGATGGGTCACCTCGGCCAGCACGGCGGCGAAATAGCGCAGCGAGCCGCCCGGAAGCCGCGAATGGTTGGCCCGGTCGTTGATGCTCGCGTCGAGTCCGCACGACAGCATGCCCGCATAGTAGCGGTCGAACGCCGGCTCCCCCGCGGTCTGCCCCGGCATGGCCGGCAGTTCCTCGCCCATGGTCGGGTCGGTGGCGACGGCACCGGCGAGCGCCGTCACATGGCCCATGTCCACGTCGATGTGCGTGCCTCGCACGATCGCGCCGACGATGCCCTCCACTGCGGTTTCGATACGATTGACCGGCAGTTTCAGCCCTCGAGCGAAGTCGTTGCCCGAACCGGTGGCGACGATGCCGAGCGTTTTGCCGCTGGATCCCACGGCGTTGGCGCCGAGGGCCACCATGCCGTCGCCGCCGACCACGACGAGATGGTCATAGTCGTCCGAACGTCTGCGGACGTTCGCCAGGGAATCGTTGAAACTGTTTCCCGTCAGGTCGATGACGCGGAACCCGTGCCGTTCGCCCGCTTCGGACAGCAACGCATGCACCCGCTTCCCGATCCTGGCTCCGCGCCCTTTGTCGGACAAGGGGTTGCCGACCATGGCGACCACGCCGTAATCCTCGCTCTGCTCAGTCATACCCACACGATAACCGCACGATGGGCGAAACCGCCAGAACCGTATGACACGACACGGTCTGGCATGCGCGACGCGACACGGCACGACAAGGTACGACATGAGCGACGCGACAAGACGCACCTTGAGGGCCTTCGCCTGTCGTCCCGCCATCATCCGCAGCCGTTCAATCGCCTACGGCGTGCCGGCCGGCGCGCACGGCACCGGCCCGGCGCGTGCATCGACGACGATGTGCGGCATGAACGGAACCCGCGTGTCGATGCCCACGCTCACCGTCACATCGCCGCCGAGTTCGCCTCCCACCGTGCAGGACGCAAGGTTCCCGGCATGTGCGGAGGCCACCGTTCCGGCGACCATGCACGGGTCGGCGGCACCGTCGCGCAATGCCACCGCCGCAGACAACGCGGCCAGATCCGCTGCGGAGCGCGCCGCCGCGCGGACCGTCAGCAGACGGCCTGCGACGGCGACGGACGACATCAACGCGGCTGCGAGCATGATGAGCGCCACGCCGGCGAGCGTGCCGGAACCTTCATCCGCCTGCCGTCCTCCACGGAGCAGCGCGCGGGATTCCACATGGGATTCCGCATGAGGCTCCACGACGGCCCCTGCGCCGGAGTCCAGCCCCGCGTGGGTTCTGGTACGCGCTCTCACGTGACCACCCCCACGGCCCGGGCCTCGACCTTCGTGGGCAGCACGCCCATCGGGTCGGGAATCACCGGGCATCGAGCGGTGACGGTGACCAGTTCGCCGTCACGGGCGATGCTGACGGTGACGCCGTCTTCGCCCACCGCCGACGCGGCGGCCGAAGGGCCGGCGTCCGAGCCGGCGGCGACCAGTTCCCTCGCGGTCGCGGACGCCGCGTCCTGACATCCGATGGACACCATCACCGTGCGCGCGAGCGACAGCAGCAGCACCGCCATGACCACCACGGCGGGCAGCACCGTGGCGAATTCCGCGGTGACGGCACCGGCGTCGGAGCCCGAAGGCCCTGCGCCGGAGAGGGCGGGGAGCAGGCGAGGGGAAGAGACGGCCGCAGTCTGCCGCGGCGGCCGGCGCGCCCGCTGTTGGGGGTGGCACCATGCAATCATGTCATCCTCCCATCATCAATGCCTTCTTGACGATGTCGAGCAGCATCTTGCGCACGGCATCGGATTTCAGTATGGCGACGAGCAATGCGGCGAATCCCGTGGCGGCGACGAGCACGACCGCATACTCCGCGGTCGCGGCTCCTTCCTCGGGTTCGGCGGAGAGGGTGCGCATTCGGGCGTCCATCACGCACAGTCTGGCACGGCACGTCTCACGGAGACGCTCGGCCCGTTCTCTGGCGCGGATGAAGATGCCTGCCTGCCCTTCGCCGTTGACGGGGATGGCGGTGTCCATTGGAGTTCCTTTCCTTCAAGGTGGCAGCTGCCGATTTGTGGTTGTTGGGTGGTTACGGGTACCGATCGGTCACTCCACTGTGCATGGAAAGGAGCCCGGAGCACAATGCGTTCCGGGCAATGTGGTCAGAGCCCCCGGGTTATCCACATCCCGGGCGTGTCATCCACATCATTGTGGATAAGTGGTCGCGCCGGTCAGCGTCGCATGAGTTCGGCGACGGCTGCGCGGATGGCGGGTTCGGCGGCGATGGGATCGTCGATGGCGGCGACGGACCGTTCGATCGGGCAGACGCCGGTCCGCGCACGGTTGAGAATCACCGGCACCAGGGTGCCATAGGAGGCGGCGATGCCCTGCGCGCCAAGCGTGGACAGTCCGGCCTCGCTCATCGTTTCGGCGTATACGGCCACGACGCCGAGACGCGCGTACAGCAGCGCGGCCCCTTTGCCGACCACGCGGTCGGCGGCCGAATACCCGACGAGGCTGCGGCCGTCCGCGAGCCATTGCAGCAGCGGCCGTACGCCACGTCCGAATCCGGTGAGGATCTCATCGGATTCGCCGGTCCCGTCCCCGCCGCGGCAGGCCACGCAACCAATTGCGGGATCGGACCGCAGCACGTCTGCCGCGCGCTCCACATCGGAGGTCATGGCGTCAACGCCTGCGGTCCACGGCGAACATGATCGCGGGAACGGCCACCCACTGCAGCACGAGGCCCGGCAGGCCGGTCAGGACCGCGGCCCACACGGACGCGACGGTCATGGTCGTGTTGCCGAGGAAGGCGACGGCCACGGCGATGGCGAGCGCGTCGACCAGTCTGCCGGCGATCTGCGCGCCGAACAGTCTGACGAGCCAGCCGAGGGGCGAAGGCAGTGCGGACGGCAGCCGCACGCCGCGCAGCAGTCCGGCGGACAAGCCGTAGGACGCGAGTTCGATGACCATGAACGGGACCATCGGCGCCATCGGCATGCCGGTCAGCGCGAAGCTGATGACCGGTGCGAGTGCTCCGGTGGCGACGCCGGCGTACGGCCCGGCCAGAAGACCCACCAGCAGCACGGGAAGGTGCATCGGCAGCAGCGTCTGCCCCAGCATCGGTCCGAGGCCGAGCGAGGCGCCAGCGAGATGGAAGATCTGCGGCAGCGCGACGGCCGCGACGACGGCGAGCGCGGCCGCGACGGTCTGGACCTTCGCCGACGGCAGTGTGCGGATGTCGATGCGGGCCTGTGCGGATGAAACGGACATGATTGATGCTCCTTCTGTTCCCTGTGCTCTGTTTCCTATGCCGTGTTTCGTTTGTTTCGCGCGTTTCCGCCGGATTCCCCTCAGCGGGAGTCGAGGTCGACGAGCCGGTATTCGCGCGACCCCAATCCCATCTCCACGGCGTGTTCGATGATGTGGATGCCGTGGCGGGATTCGATGCGTTCGATGAGCGGCTCCTTGTCGTCTTCGGACACGTAGACCATGTCGACGCACGCCTGGTCCACGGCCACCGGGTCGAGCGAGGCACAGATGCCGATGTCCGCCATGACGGGCGCGCTCGGGTGCCCGTCGCAATCACAGTCGACAGACAGGTTGTTCATCACGTTGATGAAGAGCATGTCGCCCTTGAGCGCGTTGAACACGGCGGTCGCGGCTTCGGCCATCGCCTCGAGGAAGGCGTCCTGGTCGCCGCTGAACGGCTGGGTGAGGATCTCGTCCTGGCCGGAGTGCAGGCGCTTCTTGCCGCGCGACGAGGCCATGCCGATCGAGATGTTCTTCAGCGCGCCGCCGAAACCGCCCATCACGTGCCCCTTGAAGTGGGAGAGCACGGCGTAGTAGTCGTAGTTCGGGAAGTGCGACCCCACGATGTCGGCGGTGATGCGCCGGCCGCCTTCGACCGGAATCTCGATCTCGCCGTCCTCGTCCTGGATGTCGCAGGGGGCGATGTCCGTGAACCCGTGCTCCCTGATCGTCTTCCAATGGTGTTCGGAGGTGTCGCGCGTGCCCGCATAGGCGGTGTTGCATTCGACGATCGTGCCGTCGAACCGTTGGACGAGGTCCTTGATGAGTGCGGGCTGGAGGTAATGCGTGTTGCCGCCTTCCCCGGAGCTCAGTTTGACGGCCACTTTGCCGTGCGGTCTGGCGCCCAGCGCCTCGTAGACGCGAATCAGGCCGGCCGGGCTGATGTCACGGGTGAAATAGACCTTCGCGGCCATCGGATAATCGGTTTGGTGTTCCAGCGTCAGTGCCATGATTGCCTCCCTGTCCCCTCCCCATCGTACAGCGGGCCGTTTATATACGAAAAGACCCGCCGAAGCGGGTCTTTTCTACAAGCTCAACCTGGAAAGCAGAATCTCAACACAACATCATCGTCGCAACGGTAAGTCTTTCCAATGCCCGTCCAACGTATCGGTCCTCGTGACCATTACACTTTGTGGGCTCTGCTCTGTTCGGTTGTTCTTGTACTCCATAATCTAGGCGCGCGTTCCCGGGCCCGCAACCCGCATCAGGAAGTTGTTCCTTTCTTTTCGCAATTGATCGTTCGGAGGCGTGAAACGAACTCGGATGGCCTTTCATGTTCGCTTCACGACGGCGATCCGTGCTGTTCTGTGCGGTTCGACCGGACGACGGCGTGTCGCTGAGCCCTCATATCCGGCCGGCGCCGGGTTCGCCCCCGCGCCCGTCGCTTCATGTCCGTGCCGATCTCGCACCGACGTTCCTTCCGTCCCGCCCGGACATCAACGGATCGCGAATCCCTACCCACCCCACAGTCTTCCCCAAAGGGACTTTTCAATTGTGGACGAGCATGGCACCCAAATGTGGATAACCAGCCGAAAACGGTGGATAATCTTCCGCAACACGCCGATTCGGATGGGCTCCGTCCACATTGCCCGTACGGCTTGTGCGCGAATCACCCCGCGCTGTTCAATCGAATCATGAACGTGACAGCATCATTACCGGTACCACCTCCGGGCGCACGCCCCGCGGCTCAGACCGCCCCCGCACGCCCGGAGTCGTCGCCTCCGCCCGTCGTCGCGACGACGGCGGACCGGCCGCCGCCCCGCCGCTACTACGTCATGCGCACGGGCGACGGCGAGTCCGATTCCCCGCCGCGCGCATCATCATCCGCATACGGTCCGCCGCGGACTACGATTCGCGACGCGGCGACCGTGACCGGTACGAAGCCGCACCGTTCCCCGGCGCCGTTGCGCCCGAAGACGCGCAGTCACGCGATTTCCAGCCCCGTCCACCGCCGTTCCATGCCCAGACGGACCGAGGCGTCACGCGCCCAGACGCCATACTCCGGCTCCACACGTGCGGGCGGCGTGCGCTACGACGCCGCCGGCGCGGAACCACACGGCACCGTCGTCGTGTTCACCTCGCCCAGCGGCGGCATCGGCACCAGCACATTGACGGCGCTCACCGGTTTGACGTTGCACGGCCGCGACATGGAGTGCGCATTGTTCGACGCTGACCTGGACGGCGGCGGGCTCGACGTGCTCCTCGGCATCGAGCATGAGCCCGGTCTGACGCTGCAGGACCTCGACGCGCCGCTCGGTCATATCGAGGGCGAGGCGTTGAACCATGAACTGCCGCAATGGGACGGCATCCACGTGCTCGCCCACACGCCATGGCGTGGCGGACGCCCCGATTGGTGGGAGTTGGAGGCGGCGGCGGAAGCGCTGGCCGACGCCAACGACGTCGTATTGGTGGATGCCGGCAGGGGCGGCGCCATACCCCACGTGCCGCCGTTCGCCAAGGCACGGCAGGTCATGGTCGTCGACCTCACCGTGCTGGGCATGGCACGGGCGAAAGCCCATCTCGAATGGCTGCACGGCGCGACCGACGGTGCGGGCGTGGGAGGCGAGCCGCCCGTCATCGTCGGTGTCGAGCCACGCGGAGCGCCTCGGCACCGTACGGCGTCGTCCATGGCACTGACGGAGGCGATCGCCTATCTCGGCGAGGACGTGATCGGCCCGTTGCGCGTCACGCCCTCGTTGTGCGCGGACATGCTGGAGGGGCTCGGCATCCGCTCAGTGCCCAAACACAACCGCCGCGCCGTCGGCGCCCTGGCCGACGAGATCAGGGCGACGGGCGGACGCCGTCCCGCCGCCGGTGAGGAGCCCACGACCAGGGGAAGGCGGCGATCGGCATGAACCGCACGGCCCTTGTCGAACGGCGGCGCATGTCGCCCCGGCACAGGCCGGGAGCCTCCATCGCGTTCGGACCCCTCGACGTGATCGTCCGGGACCCGCAGGTCACCGACGTGGCAGTGACCTGCGACGGTCGCGTCTGGGCGGATTTCGGCGAGGGCATGCGTGAACGGGAACCGCGCATGCCGTTCCGCGATCCCGGGGTCGTGCGCGACTACGCGGTGCAGTTGTGCGCGCAGCTCGGCCGCCGTCTCGACGACGCACGCCCCATCGCCGACGCCTCCAGCGAGGACGGCGTGCGCGTGCATGCGGTGATCGCGCCCATCGTGCCCCACGGCGCGGCGATATCGATCCGCCTGCCGGACCGCACAGCGGCCACACTGACGGAACTGCACCGCCGAGGGCTGTTCCCGGCGGAGTGGATGCCGGTGCTGCGCGGTCTTGTCGCGAGACGTGGCACGGTGCTCATCACGGGCGGCACCGGCGCCGGCAAGACCACACTGCTCAAGGCGCTGCTCGCCGAATGCGACCCGCAGGAGCGCATCGTCACCGTGGAGGAGGTGCGCGAACTCGGCGCGTTGCCGCTCGCCGACCATGTCTCGATGGTCACGCGCGAGGCGAACGTGGAGGGCGCCGGGGCGGTCGGCCTGCCGGAACTGGTGAAGGCGACGCTGCGCATGCGGCCCGACCGCGTGGTGCTGGGCGAATGCCGCGGCGAGGAGATAGCCGATCTGCTGCGCGCCTACAATTCCGGCCATCACGGCGGCATGACCACCCTACACGCCGACGGGGTGGCACGCGTCCCCTCCCGGCTGACGGCGCTCGGTCTGCTCGCCGGTCTTACCCCGCAGGCGACGGCCATGCTCGCGCAGGGCGCCTTCGACGCGGTGCTGCATCTGGAGCGGGAGCACGGGCGTCGCAGAATCGCGCAGATCGGATTGCTCTGCTCAGATGCAGGAGCGGCAGGCGCGGGGCTGGCCGGCGCGGGATTGACCGGGCGCCCGCTGTCCTTGTGGCCGGGAGACGGCCCCGCGCAATACACCCGGGACTGGCCGCGTTTCGCCCAACAATGGAGACCGATATGACATGGAGATCGATATGACCACGGCCACGCTCACCATCATCGCCATATCGGCCATCGCGCTTGGCACGGTGGCGGCGCTCATACCCGCCCTCCGCACCTCCTTGACGATCCGACGCCATGCGCACGGCGGCAGGGCGGGCGCCGCGGCGGTCCCCGAGCGGATCGGCATCGACGCGACGATCGCCGCACTCATCGCACAGGTGAAAAGCGGCGGCAACGTAGTAGAAGCGTTCGAGGAGCAGGGCGGCATGCGGTTCGCCACGCCACGGGTGACGGCCGCACGCGCCGAAGCCGTCCTTCGGGCGCGCGCCACGGCGGACGAATCCGACCACGACATCGCCGCCACGGCACGACGCCTCAGCGCCGCATGCCGTCTCAGCGAGAAAGCGGGATGCGCACTGTCGCGATGCCTGGAGGCCGCGGCCGACGACCAACGGCGCGCCCGGCGCACCGACGAGTTGAGACGGCAGACGTTCGCCATGCCGAAGGCGACGATCCGGCTGCTGACCGCGCTGCCGGGCGTGACCGTCCTGCTCGGCGAACTGCTGGGAGCGCGCCCGATCGCGTTCCTGCTCGGTTCGCCGCGAGGATTGCTCTGCCTCACCGCCGGAACCGTATGGTACGTAGCGGGACTGGCATGGACTCGACGGTTGCTGGGCGAGTTCTCCGCGCGTGCGCCGCACAGCGACCTGCCCATCACGATGGCCATGCTCAAAGCCGTGCTCGTCCAAGGGGCGTCGATACCCGGCGCACTCATCGCCGTGGGTGATGCCTTCGCGGAAGACGTCGGCACGACTACGGCACGAACCGCATACGCCGGGCACTCCGTTTCCGTACGAGCCGGATGGCAGGCACGCACCGGACGCATTGGGCCAGCCGGAACGGCGAAGCGGACGACGCATGGCGGACGCACCGCGGAAGACTCCCGTATCGCGGAAGACGCACGCCCCGCGCGGCTGCGTGCGGCGGGATTCGCGCTGACGCGCGGCGCGACCTGGCATGAGGCATGGATCGGCGGCGCCGGCGGCATGCCGGCCGACCCTATCCGCGATTGCCTCGGCGAAGCGTGGAAGCACGGCTCATCGCCGACGGGGCGCCTCGAACTCGCCATCGAGCGCTACGAACGCGACAAGACGGCCGCCATCGAACAGGCGGCGGCCGCACTGTCGGTACGGTTGCTCGCCCCGACCGGCCTGTGCTTCCTGCCGGCGTTCATGTTCATCGGCGTCATTCCCGCGATCGTCTCATTCGCCATGTGAGTGTGAGGAAGGCGAACAGTTCCCGGCCACCCTGCCTCGCCTCTACCGCCAGTCGCACAGGGCTGCCGTGCGGCACCCCGCACGGACGGCGTCCCGCACGGCAGACATGGCCCAAAATGTGAACTCGCGTTGAACTTTGGCGCGTACACCAGCGGCGCAACCGTTTCAAGGCATAGGATGACAATCATGGCACAGATTTTTGACGCACCATCGAAAGCGATTCTGCGAAGCCAAATCGCAGAGCACATCGCCGAAACCGACAAGAACGATAGGCGCGAGACCTTGGAGGGCGAGGCCCCGCTGCCGACCGACCGCTTCTTCGACCGCGAGCTCAGCTGGCTCAAGTTCAACAAGCGCGTCCTCGAGCTCGCCGAAGACGAGGCACAGCCGCTGCTGGAGCGCACCAGCTTCGCGGCGATCTTCGCCAACAATCTGGACGAGTTCTTCATGGTCCGCGTGGCCGGCCTGAAGCGCCGCATCGACTCGGGCATCGCCGTCCCCTCCGCCGCCGGTCTGAGCCCGCGCCAGCTGCTGCGCTCGATCAGCGAGCAGGCTCACGCGCTGCAGAACGAGCACGCCCACTACGTGATCGACAAGCTGTTCCCGGCCCTTGCCGAACAGCACATCGTGCTGCTCAGCTGGGACAAGCTCACCACCGCCGAGCAGGAGCGCCTGTCGCGCTACTACCGCCAGCAGGTGTTCCCCGTGCTCACCCCGCTCGCCGTGGACCCCGCCCACCCGTTCCCGTACATCTCCGGCGGCTCCATCAACCTCGCCGTGATCGTCGAGAACCCGGCCTCCGGCAAGTCCCACTTCGCCCGCGTGAAGATCCCCGGCAACCTCAACCGTCTGGTGCCGGTCGACGACATGACCGATGAGGAGTCCAAGGAGGAGCGTTACGGCTTCATCACGATGGAGAACCTCATCATCGCCCATCTGGAATCCCTGTTCCCGGGCATGATCATCAAGGAGGCGCGTTCCTTCCGCGTCACCCGCAACGAGGACATCGACGTCGAAGAGGATGACGCCGAGAACCTGCTCAACGCTATGGAGAAGGAACTGCTGCGTCGCCGCTTCGGACCGCCGATCCGCCTGGAGATCTCCGACCAGACCAGCCCGTTCCTCTCCCAGCTGCTCGCTGACCAGCTCGGCGTCACCCCGGAGGAGGTGTACCGTCTGCCGGCCCCGCTCGACATGACCGTGCTGTTCGAGCTCGGCGGCATCGACCGTCCGGACCTGAAGAACCGCCCGTTCATCCCGACCACGAACCGTCAGATCGCCGAGGTCGAGTCGAGCCGCGCGCAGGACATCTTCGCCGCCATCCGCGAGCGCGACATCCTGCTGCACCACCCCTACGACTCCTTCTCCACGTCTGTGCAGGCCTTTCTGGCGCAGGCTGCTGCGGATCCTAAGGTTCTGGCCATCAAGCAGACGCTCTACCGGACCAGCTCCAACTCGCCGATCATCGACGCGCTGATCGACGCGGCGCACGCCGGCAAGCAGGTGCTTGCCCTGGTGGAGATCAAGGCCCGCTTCGACGAGGACGCGAACATCGCGTGGGCCCGCAAGCTCGAACGCGCGGGCGTGCATGTGGTGTACGGCATCGTCGGCCTCAAGACCCACTGCAAGCTCATCGAAGTGGTTCGTCAGGAAGCCGACGGCCTGCGCCGCTACTGCCACGTGGGCACGGGCAACTACAACCCGAAGACCGCCCGCATCTACACCGATCTGGGTCTGCTCACCTGCGATCCGGTGGTCGGCCAGGATCTGACCCGCCTGTTCAACCAGCTCTCCGGCTACGCGCCGAAGTCCAGCTTCCACCGTCTGCTCGTCGCCCCGCGCACCATCCGCACCGGCCTCATCCAGCGCATCCGCCGCGAGGAGGACGCCGCCCGCGCCGGCAAGGAGGCGTGGATCAAGATCAAGGTCAACTCCGTGGTGGACGAGAAGACCATCGACGCGCTGTACCGCGCTTCGCAGGCCGGCGTGAAGATCGACATCGTCGAGCGCGGCATCTGCTCGCTCAAGCCCGGCGTTCCCGGCCTGTCCGAGAACATCCGCGTGCGTTCGATCCTCGGCCGCTTCCTCGAGCACAGCCGCATCTACGCGTTCTGCAACGCGGACGGCCCGCAGATCGGCGAAGGCCCGCTGTCCGGCCCGGAGGTGTGGATCGGCTCCGCCGATCTGATGCACCGCAACCTCGACCGTCGTGTCGAGGCACTGGTGCGCATCACCGCGCCCGAGCAGATCCAGGAGCTGCTGGACTACATCGACCTGCAGATGGCCGATTCCACCTCCAGCTGGCACATGCTGCCGGACGGCTCCTACGAGCGCCACTCCAAGGACGAGGAAGGCCGCCCGCTGGTGGATTGCCAGGAGTACCTGATTCGCAGGCACACCCGCCGTCGCGGCAACCACAGCTGAACCGGAACGGTTCACGGCCCGTTCGCAGTCTTGGTCCGTTCGGTTGAGCCGTGAACCATGACCGAATCCAATCGACACGATGCGCCCCCGCGAGCAGGAAGCCCGCGGGGGCGCATCGTGTTACCGGCCATCGTGTTACCGGCCATCGTGTTACCGGCCATCACCAGCAACTACCGATTCCGCACATGCACGTCCTCAGCCACATCCCACGGACGCCGATGCCCATATAGATGCCCGCATAGCGGTCCCGCAGGTGGGACTTCCCTCCCCCGAACACGACGAACCGGCGCCGGCGGCGTATGATGGGCATGGCAGTTCGTTAACGTTAACGCAGTTGAAGGCCGGCCCCTCTACGGGTCGGCCTTCGCCGTTCCTACGGAGAAACTACGTAGAGAACCACGTACAATCGAAGGGTGAGCAAGAAAATGAGCAAGATCGTGGAAGCGGCGGGCGGCATCCTGTACCGACGCCGCCGATTGCCGGACGACGTTGCACGATGGCGCGCCGACGAAGGCTCCTCACTGGTCATGACGACCACCGGCAAACATCACACATCAGGAACCAACGCCACAGCCGAAGGCCTCCGCCATACCTCGACGGTATCCGGCACCACACAATCGACCACGAGCGGCGCAGTCACCGGCAACGCAGCCACGACCAGCGCAACCGCAACACACACAACCACCAGCGCAACCACAACCCCAGCATCCACAAACACCGACACCACCCGCACCACCCCGCTGTTCGACGACATCGAAGTCTGCCTCGTCCACCGCCCGAAATACGACGACTGGAGCTGGCCGAAAGGCAAGGTCGACCCGAACGAATCGCATATGCACGCCGCCGTGCGCGAGATAGGCGAGGAGACGGGTCAGGCTGTGGCGCTCGGCCCGTACCTCGGCGACATCGAATACCCGCAGTCCGAGGAAGGCAGCAAACAGCGCCACACCAAGAACTACGCGCCGAACGTGAACACGAAGCACATCCGTTTCTGGATGGCCACCGCGATCTCCCCCGTCGACAAGCTCAAGCGAAGCGCCGCGCTCGGCCCCGTGCACCGCGCCGATGTGGGCGAAATCGACGACGTGATCTGGCTCACCCCGGACAAGGCGCGCAAGAAGCTCACCCACTCCACGGACAAGGAGATCCTCGCCCTGTTCATCGACCGCCTGCAGGAGGGCGCCGCGCACGCCGTGCCGATCATCATCGTGCGCCACGGCAAGGCGGAGGCGCGCAAATCCTGGAAAGGCACGGACGCGAACCGCCCGATCACGCCACGCGGCGCCGCGGCAGCGTTCGCCCTCACCCAGGAGCTCGCCTGCTTCAACCCCGTCCGTCTTTCCACCTCGCCGTGGATCCGCTGCATGGAGACCTTGGAGACGTTCTCCTGGCAGACCGGACGCGACATGGTCAAACTCGACCCGCTCACCGAGGACGCGTTCGCCGCGGACCCTCAAGGCGCATGGGACTGTTTCCTCTCGGAAATCGAGTACGCGCTCGCCCACCGCATACCCACGGCGATCTGCATGCACCGGCCGGTGATCGGTGGTATATTCAACCATCTGCGCGGCCTGTGCGTCTCCGAAGCGCTCGCGAAGCGTCTGCTCGCCAAGTCGCCCTACATGCCCACCGGCAGCGCGTTGGCGATGTTCGTCATCGAGACGCCGAGGGGCCCCCGCATCATCGATATCCAGAAGGTCATTCCGCTTGTCTACTAGTTTCTCCGCCACTGGAAGCACCGGCAACACGGGCAACGGTTCCGTGCTCGCCTCCCGTTCCGGCTTCGTCCCCACGCCCGGCTCCTCGCCGCGCCCGTCGCGCCCCGGTCAGCTCGCGCCCGCCCTGCTCGAGCAGATGGCGGGCGGACGCGATCCGGGCGCCATCAACGAGATGGCGCATTCGTCCGCCGCGGCCCTCCTCGACCGCGTGCGTCACAGCGAGGATCCGATGGTCGTCGAACGCGTGCTCACGGTCGTCGAACGTGAAGGCGTGGACGACATCGCCGAATTGTGGAGTTCGTCGCCGGCCGATTCGCTTCCCGGCGTGCTGTGGCGCTTGTACATGCTGCGTACGTGGATGCGCGCGCATCGTGACGCAATCGCGCGCCTGTGGCGGGTCGGCGAGCCGGTCGCGACGTCCGCGTCCGCAATCGCCGGCGTCGATCAGGCTCCGACCGAGGACGATATCGCGCGTCTTGCCGATTCGATTCTCTCCGGCGCGTTCACCGGTGATTTCGCCGTGGCGATGGAACGCGCGGCGGCGTTCACCGACGTGGTGGCGCTAGGATTGCGCATCGAGGCGAAGCATCTCGCGGGGCAGGCGACGATGCTGGCCGGCGATACTGCGAGATCGGGCAAGGAAGATTCCGCAAACAATCGGAACGACCGGAACGATCACGCCAAATCCCGTGCCGGCCAGGCGGCGCGTCTCATGCACACGGCGGCGAACCTGTTCGTCACGGCCAAGGACTTCCACCACGCCGCGACCCTCTGGAGGCGCGGCAAACTGGAGTAGCGGCGCGGCGGGCGGCGCAGGCAGGAATAAGAAACCTGCGGGCACTGCAGTACCGGTGCCGCACGCAGTACTCGTGCGGTACCGGTGCCGCACGCAGTAACGGCGCCGCGGTACGGACGCCTCAGTACTCGCACCGCGAGGATAAGAGAAAAGCGCCGAACCATGAAAGCGCCTGTCGGCGCAAGGGCCGCTCGCGGCGGCAAAAAATGGAGCCCGGGGCTTAAGCATGGCCCGACGCGGGTAACAGTATAACCCATCCGCGCGCCCTTGCCACGCCGTGCTGAGGCGATCCCATCCATCACCACGCGCATCAGCCACTAGTATTTCGCGTCGTCAATTCGTTGATGAATTGGCTACCCCTCAGACCCGCTTCGCGGGCCGGCTCCCCCGACAAGGGGAGCCGGGAATGGGATAAACGATTTTTCAACGCAGGATGCTAGCCACGCCACGCACATCGCTCACCGGCCTCGCACCACTTACGTCCCGTCATTCCTGCGGCACGACCCGTACGACGCGCGCCTCCAGTCGCTCCACGATGTCGTGATGATGCGTGGACAGCAGCACCGTCTTGCCGGCCTCCACGAAGGAGCGCAGCACCCGCACCACCACGTCCGTGTTGCGCTCGTCCAAACCGTCGGTGGGTTCGTCGAGCACGAGCAGATCGGGGTTCATCGATAGACAGCAGGCGATGGCCACGCGCTTCTTCTCCCCGCCGGACAGGCGGTACGGCGCACGGTCGCGCAACCGTTCGAGTCCGAACAGCGCAATCATGTCGTCGACACGACGACGCACCTCGGCTTCGTCCAATCCCATCTGCATCGGCCCGAACGCGATCTCCTCCGCGACGGACGGGCAGAACAATTGCGTATCGGAATTCTGGAACACGAATCCGATCCGCTGGTGCAGCGCCTTCGCGAACAAGCTGTTGCGCTCCTCGACGCGCACCCTCGTCACCGCCGTGCCGCAGAACCGGTAGGTGCCGGCATCGGGGAACTCCAACGCGTTGATGATGCGCATGATAGTGGTCTTGCCCACGCCGTTCGGCCCGAGCAGCGCCACACATTCGCCGCGCCGGATGGTCATCGAGAAGTCGCGCAGCACCGTGTCCGCTTCCTGTGAATCAGCTCCGGCTCCATACGGGTCATGGTATGAGAATCCGATATGGTCCAGCTCCACCAGAGGCCCGGACTCCCCTGCCGCGTCGAACACGGCACCGTGATTCCCGCGATTCGCACGATTCGCACGATTCCAACGACCCACGAAACCCACGCGACCCACGCGCCTCCCGTCATCGACCATCAGCGGCCACCTCCGCACTCTCCGTACCCGTCACTCACCATACCGTTCCCGCCCCGCCATCGCGGCTCCCTGTGCCCGCGCCGTACACGCTCATCCCGCGTACACCGCCAATGCCGTCATCATCGCGACGCACGCCGCGTACACGCCGTTGCGCCAGTCGAGCAGCCGCTCGCGCCGGACGTGGTACACGCCGTCGAAGCCGCGGCAGACCATCGCCTCGGCCATGCGCCGCGCCTGCCTGTTCGCGGTGAGGAACAGCACGCCGATGAGACGGCCCGCGGAGGTGAGCTTGGTGCGGTCACGCCCGATGCTGCGCAGACGAAGCGCGTCGAGCAGCTGCATCATCGCGCGGCCGAGAATGTCGATGAACTGGATGGTCACGTCGCAGATGTACACCACGGCGTTCGGGCATCCGACGGACCGCAGCCCGGCCATCAGCCGGTTCCACGGCACGGTGCGCGCCAACGCCACCACCATCGACACGGCCACGAACGCGCGCACGACCAGGCGCACGGGCGCGCTGTACTGCCCGACGAACACGCCCGGCAGCGCGACCACCGCGCTCAGCGCGCACACCGCGAGCACCGGCGGCAGCAGCGCGCGGATCATGCGCGCGGGGCGGGCGGCGAGCATGACGAGCACGACGGCGAGCATCACGTATGAGAACAGCATGTTGCGCGTCATGTTCATCGCTACGATGAGCACGACGATGCCGATGAGTCTCAATCCGGGGTTCACGGCGCACAGCATCCGGTCGACGGGACTGCGCCCAATCTGCAGCGACGAGCCGACCTGCGCGAGCACGCCGCCGAGATGCCCGAGATTGCGCTGGATGAAGGAGGTACGGTCCGGCAGGGGTTCGTAGTGTTCGGCGCCGCGCAGCCACGAAGGAAGACCCGCGGGCGCACAATCAGCACGTCGCCGCGCATCTGTCGCGCACTCAGTGCGCACCGCACGCTCCTCAGGGCCGCGCGGCTCACCGCCGTGCGCCCCACTTCCGCGCGATTCCCCCACGGATTCCTCCACGGATGACTTCCCCCACGTCCCCGGTCACGCCGTCTTGGCCGCCGCGGCACCACTGCCGCCGCCGCGCACGGCCAGCGCCAGCAGGCGGAACACGATGACGAGCACGGCGATGCCGATGACCGCGGAGAGGATGTACCCGGCGACGTCGGGCAGGCCGGCGAGCGAATAGTCGGGCAGGAGCGCGTTCCACGTGAATCCATGCGCGATGTACTGCGGCACGTAGTCGAGCCCGGTGGCGGCCATAAAGTCCTCGGAGCCCCACTCGCCCCACGCGTCACCGGTGGCGAGGAGTCCCAGCGGTGAGAGCAGCGCGACCACGCCGAGCGCGATCCACGCGGAGCGGCGCAGCCCGTCGCGGCGCGGCGCAGATGTGCCCGCAACACCCGCAACACCTGCAACACCCGCGACACCCGAGCCTGTGCCAGCGGCACCCGCGGCACCCGCCGCCGCAACATCCGCGACGCGCGCGTGGCGTTCGATGATCTCCGGCGCGGTGCGACGCACGAATTCGACGACGACGACGGTGATCAGGCCTTCGACCACACTGGCGACGGCGAGGTGCGGGATGAGCATCGCGGGGATAGTGACGGCGAAGGAGAGCGGGAAGTACAGCGCCTGCCCGAAGGCGTCGCGGAACAGCAGCGGCTGCACGCCGAGTTCGAGGGCGACGCAGAACGCGGCCAGGGTGATGCCGATGTAGCCGGCGACGAATTCGGCCACGCGTTCCTTCCATCCGGCGCGCAGCGCCTTGCGCAGCGCCACGTACAGGCCGTAGGCGACGAACGGCAGCACGAACGCCATGTTGAAGCAGTTCGCGCCGAGAGTGATGAGTCCGCCGTCGCCGAACAATAGCGCCTGCAGCAGCAGTGCGACGGACACGGCGACGGTCGCGTACTGCGGTCCGAGCAGGATCGCGACGAGCGCGCCGCCGACGCCGTGCGCGGTGGTGCCGCCGGGCGTGGGCACGTTGAACATCATGATGAGGAACGAGAACGCCGCGCCCGCGCCGAGGTACGCCATCTTCTGCGGGGTGGCGTCGCGCATCACGTGGCGCAGGCACAGCACCCAGACCGGGATCATGATGACCCAGAAGACGGCGCCGGTGGACGGCGAGATGAAGTTGTCGGGAATGTGCATCGCGAGGGACACGCCCTGCGGTTCGTATGAGGCACCGATCATGTCGGGTTCCTTTCTCTGGTCTTCCTCCCGAGCCGGCCGAATCGGCTGGAGGACGCCGCACAAGGGTGGTGTCCGCATCGTGGACATGGCGGCCGGTCATCCCTCGACCACTCGGAGACGCCCGGACGCCCTCCAATCGGACGGATACGTAATACCACATCCATGATGCAGCCTGCGAACGCCGCCGCCCGACATACTGCAATCATTGGCGACACGCCATGACGTACCTCGACGGGAATCCGGTTACGGCCGAATAATCCCACCATTTTCCCGCACATATTCCGAACGCCACACCACATGCCCGTTACATAACGACGCATCCGCTCCCTTACACTTGCTGTCCGAACAGCGGACACGGCAACCACGTGGCATGGCGCCTCCCTCACAACAGGGGCACGGCACACACCCGCGACCAGCCGCGCATCCGCCAGGAACCCCACGGCAAACCCGTGGCGAGACCCGTGAAAAGGAGGGGCGGATGATCGCCAAGGAGATCACCGGCAACGTCATCAGCCAGCGGTACGACGACGGCAAGCTCAACGTGCCGATCGAGTTCGACTGGTTCGAAACGGACAAGAAGCGCATGCGCAAGGTCGCCGAGGACGGCACCGAGTTCGGCGTGATGGTCGGCCGGACCATCAAGGACGGCGACGTGCTCGCGGAAACCGACGACAAACGCTACTTCGCGCGCATCAGGACGGCGCAGCTCATCGAGATCCCGGTGGATTCGATGAAGGAGATGGGCCGCCTGTGCTTCGAGCTGGGCAACCGCCATCTGAGCCTCAAGGTGGAGGACGACCGCGTGCTCGTCCCCTACGACCATCCGACGATGGAGTACACGAAGAAGATCGGCTACGAGCCGCACATCATCGAGGGCGGGTTCGACGGCTTCCTCATCGTCAAGGCGCATGCCGGTTCCGGCACCATCATCCCCGGCACGAACAAGACCACCGGGGACGTCGCCGAGGAGGAGCAGGAGGCCGAGGCGGACGCCGCGTTTGCCGCCGGCGAGCACACCGGTCACGCACACGAGCACGACGCGCACGACACGCACGACCATCACCATCATCATGTCGTCGAGGAGTCCGGCGTCGACGACGACCACCCGTACCAGCTCAAGCCCGACGAATACGAGTCGAACGGCGTTCTGCACCGCCCGGATGGCTCGCACAGCCACGACGGCGGCCGCACATGGCACACGCACTGAGCGGCGCGGCAGGAAACCGAAGATGACCACGCCCATCGCCGACATCGCCGCGCGCAACGACGCGCTGGCGCGTCACCTCGCCATGCTGCAGGTGTGCGACAGCGTCTTCCCGGTAGGCGCGTTCGCACTGTCGAACGGCATGGAGACGTTCGTGCAGCGCGACTTCCTGCGCACCGGCGGCGATTTCGAACAGTACGTGCGCGACTATCTCGCCGTCGCGCCGTACCGGGAGCTCGGGCAGATGACGCTCGCCGGCCGGTACGGCACGGACGGGCGACTCTCGCCCGACGGACTGGAACGCAGAATCGTCGAGCTCGACGCCCTCTCCTCGGCGCTCCAGTCGGCGCGGGAGATCCGTGAAGGCAGCGAGCGCATGTGCACGCGACTGCTCAAGCTCGTCCGCCAGATGGACGACCGCAGGCAGGGCGACGAGCGCGACGGGCAGATCATCGCCGTCCACGAGCACCGCACCGAACGCCAACGGCTCGAGGGCGCCGCGGATTCGCTGTACGGCTCGCCGAAGCTCGACCTGTATGCGTCGCTCATCGCGCAGGGCCGCTGCCGCGGCGTGCACGCGATCGCGATGGGCCTGTACGCGGCCGACCATGCGCCCGACGTGCGCGAGGCGGCCGTCACCTACGGGTATTCGCTGCTGAGCGCGTTGACCATGTGCGCGGCGAAGGCGATCCCGCTGAGCCAGTACGCGGGTCAGGTGGCGCTGCACGATTCGTTCCCGCGGCTCGTGCGCGCGGTCGACATCGCCATGACGCTCAGACCGGACGATCTGGGCATCTCCGGCGCCTACCTCGACATCGCGGCCATGCAGCACGAAACGCTCTACTCGCGGCTCTACATGAGCTGAACGCGTCGATCGGCGCGGCAGCGCGACCGCAACGGCGATCCCGACAACCCGGCAAACCCAACAATCCGACACCACTCACAAACCACAACACCACAAACCCAATCAAGGAGCGAACATCATGTCCTATGTGCGCATCGGCGTGGCCGGCCCGGTCGGTTCCGGCAAGACCGCGCTCATCGAACGCCTCACCCGCAAGATGGCCGACGAGTACAGCATCTGCGTGGTCACCAACGACATCTACACGAAGGAGGACGCGGAGTTCCTCATCGAACATTCACGTCTCGCGCCGGACCGCATCGTCGGCGTGGAGACCGGCGGCTGCCCGCACACCGCCATCCGCGAGGACTGTTCGATGAACCTGGAGGCGTGCGAGGAGATGGCGCGCACGCACCCGGACGTGCAGATCATGTTCGTCGAATCGGGCGGCGACAACCTGTCCGCCACGTTCAGCCCGGACCTCGCCGACGCGACGATCTACGTGATCGCCACCGACGAGGGCGACAAGATCCCGCGCAAGGGCGGCCCGGGCGTGACGCGCTCCGACCTGCTCGTCATCAACAAGGCCGATCTCGCGCCGCTCGTCCACGCCGATCTCGACGTGATGGCGCGCGATTCGGAGAAGATGCGCCACGGACGCCCGTACATCTTCACCGATCTGATGGGCGGCGCGGGCGTCGACGACGTGATCGCGTGGATCAAGAAGAGCGTCCTGTTCGAAGACATGTGACCGGCCGCGTCCGGTTCCCGCGGCACCGCGATTTCCGCGGTGTTCGCGGAACCACGGAAGCTACACTGGGGTTATGTCCGAGACTGTGAACGATTTCGAGTTCGAGCGGCGGTTCTTCTGCCGTGAGCTGCCGCCCGAATACGACGACGGCGATACGCCGACGCTCATCGTGCAGAACTATTTCGTCTACGAGGACAATTACGCGCTGCGCGTGCGGCTCAAGGCCCGTCACCTGCGCATCGACATGACCCCCGACCTCGACCCGCGCGCGGTGTTGGAGGATCATTGCGACGATTTCTCACGCGCCTACGTCACCGTGAAGGGGCCGTCCGTGGGCGGCACGCGCTACGAGGCGGAACGTGAAATCGACACGCGCATCGCGGTCGAGCTCATGCGCCGCGGCGGCCGTCTGATCATCAAGAACCGGTATTCCGTGTGGATCGCGGAGGACGGCTGGAGCATCGACGTGTTCGGCGGAACGAATGCGCCGCTCGTCGTCGCCGAGGCGGAACGCGCCACCCCGGTGACGAATCTCACGATCCCGAAGTTCTGCGTCACGGAGATCACCGACCAGCCGCGGTTCAACAACGACGGGCTGGCGGCGCGGCCGTTCGGCGAATGGCGAGACGACTTCGAGCGTGAACTGGCCGAGAACGGCCCGCACTTCCAACAGTTCTTTGGCCGCAACCGCATGGCGGATTAGCGGCGCTGATGCGCGATTGGCGCGGCCCCTCTGACGAGGGGGCCGGCGGCGTAGCCGACTGGGGAGAGACCACGGCCGGCAATGCCGCCAACAACACGTCATCGGCCAACGGCCGATTCCGTATTCCAACGCTCAGTACATGAGCGTGGCGAGACGGCGACGGGCCGCCTTGAGGCGCGCGTCGGTCGGCTCGGGAATCGCGAAATACTCCAGCAGGCGCTTGCGCACCGGCTCGATGTCGGCCTTGTGGCCGGCGGCCACGAAGTCGAGCAGACGGTCGAACGCGTCCTGGATCTGCCCGCCGATCATGTCGACGTCGGCGACGGCGAGCTGCGCCTCCACGTCGTCCGGAGCGGCCGCGGCGGCGGCGCGCACCTCGCGCACGTCCGCGTCCGCGGAACGCGCGAGCAGCAGCGCCTTCGCGCGTTCGCGCGCGGCGAGCGCGTCGTGCGGATCGGATTCCAGCACCGTGGCATACGCGGCCGCGGCGCCGGCGTAGTCGCCGGCCTGGGCGAGCTGGTGCGCCTCCTGATGCTCCGGAGGCACGACGTCGGCGGCGACGGCACCGGCGCCGTCCGTGCCGTCGTCCGACGGGTCGCCCGCGTACGGCGCGGTGCCGTTCACGCCGGCCTGCTGCGCCATCGCGACGATTTTCGGCAGCACCTGCTCCTTGATCTGCGTGAGTTCGTCGTCGGAGGGCAGCCCCTGCAGCAGCGGCATCGGGCGCCCGCCGATCAGTGCGAACAGCGCGGGCGCGCCCTGCACCTGCAGCGCCTGCGCGATGGACGGGTTCGCGTTCACGTCGATGCGCGACATCTGGATCTGGCCGTTCATCGCGTTCACCGCGTCGGCGAGCGCGCGCGCCATCGGGAAGAGACGGTCGTCGGTCGGGATCCACAGGAACAGGAGGATCGGGAACGTGGCCGAGGTGGTCACCATCGCCTGGAACGTGGCCTCGGTGGTGTCGATGACGTAACCGCCGGCCGCGGGCGCACCGCCGGCCTGCCCCGGCTCCGCCTTCACCTGATGCGCGAGCGCCTCCAGATCGACGGCTCCCGCCAACGAGACCCCGGGATTGAACTTCGGCTGATCGGCCATGCCATGCCTCCACTTGTCGTATCTTGTCGTGTGTCGTCGTATCTTGTCGTGTCTTATGCGACGTCCGCGACGATTCCCGCACCGTCATACGAACGTGCCATACGAACGTGCCATACGAACGATGCCGCCACCAATACTAGTGACGGCATCGGAGCGGTGCGGCGGCGTATCGCCGAGCATGAAACCCGGTCAGAGCGCCTCGACCTTGACGGGCTGCCGTTCGGCGCCGACCGCGGTGATCTTCGCGTCGGAACCGGCCGGTGGAATGTACATCGCGATGACGTTGACGTACGTGACCTTCATCGTGCTGGTGGCCTTGCCGTTGCCGAACAGCGCCTTCTCCGCGTCGGAGGCGGGCAGCGATTCGCGCCCCTCGCCCGCCTGACGCGTCCACGTGGAGTCGATGCGCGCGACGACCAGGTCGCCGCCGTCGGTGGAGCGCATGATCTTCAGCTGGTTCTTCGCCACGGTGAACTCCTGCTGCTGCGTGCCCTTGTTCGCCTCCATGCCCTGCTGGACGGTCGCGTTCAGCTGTGCGAGGTCGGAGCGGAAGAGGTCGTCGGCGAACTTGCTCTTGTATTCGCTGGAGTCGCCCTTGTTGAGCAGGTCTGCGTACCAGTCGACCGCGTCCTGCGGGGTGGCGACGAGCTTGGAGTCCTTGGCCTCGCCCATCTCGGTGCCGAGCTTCGGCACTTCGAACTTCGGCAGTTTCGCGCCCTGGAACAGGCGCGCCACACCCCACAGCTTGTAGTTCTGGCGGGCGGAATCCTGCGTCATGACGAGCAGTCGCTTCGACTGCTGGTCCGCGGTCGTGGTGGTGATCGTGAACACGCTACGCGGCCATCCGTCGTTGACGGGGATGACGGTCTGCGTGATGTCGCGCGGGATCGCTGCCTTCGCGTCGAGCGTGCCGGTCGCGGCCGCGATGGCGAGCTCGCTGGTGCGCACTTCAAGCTGCGGGCCGGTCAGGCGCGAGGACAGCCCGTCCGCGTTCTTCGCGTCGTTCGCCGCGTCGATCACGTCGAGGATGCTGTTGCGGATCTTCTTCTCCTGCGCGACGGTCAGGTCGGGCGTGCGGGTGGCGGATTCGGCCGTCGCGACCTTCGGCACCTGGCCTTCGCACGCGCCGAGGGAGACGAGCATGCCGGCGGCGAGCGCGAGGGCCGTGAGTTTGGCCGCGATGGTGGTCATGCGTGCGTTCATCGGGTCTCCTCCCCCTTCGTTCCGGCATCGTCCGTGGCGTTCGCGCCATCCGTATCGTTGTTCACGGCGGTGGTATCGTCGCCGACCTCCTGCGCGAGTCGCGCGAAATACGCCTGCAGTTCGTCCGGCGAGATGACCGACGTCGCCTCGTCGTTGACGCTCGGCGCGCTTTCGCCGTTCGCGGCCTCCGCGTCGGCGACGAGGTTGCGCGCGGACGGGTCGACGACCACCGGCGCCTCGGCGGCGACCGGCGCCATGGTGCCGGTGTCGGCGCCGGGCGCGTGGCGGCGCCGGCGGCCTCCCGAACGTTTCGTCTTCGGCGCGTAGCTCGGCCGGATGCCGAGACTGCCGGCGACGGCCTCGCCGAACGAGACCTCGTCCTCGACGTTCACGGGTTCGCTTTCGACGACACGCTTGCGGCGCTTGTGCGGCGGCATCGCGAACACGGTCGCGGTGAGCACGGCAAGCACGGCAAGCAGACCGCCGATGAAGTACATCGGCGTCGCGTAATCCGGCAGCGTCCGGCGCGTCCAGGTGAGCGACAGGTCGGCCGTAGTGGTCTTGCCGAGATCGACGATGGCGACGTCGGTCGCGTCGGCGGCGGTCGTCTTCAGCGAGGCCTCGCCCTTGCCGCACTTGACGGACGACCACATGTCGGAGTCCTTGAACGCGACGTCCGCGGCGGCATCCGTGGTATTCGCGGTGTTCGCGGCATCGTCCGCGGTGTCGCCGGACTCGCCTGCGGCGGTGTCTGCAGACGTGTCCGCGGCATCGTCCTTGCCGCCCTTCACCTGCTCGCTGGACAATGTCGCCCAATCGGACATGCCGGTCACGCGCGTGTACGCGGCGCCGGAGAGCCACCCGGCCGCATCCTTCGACGAGGCGGACGCGACGCACACGTCGCCGCCGCCGTTCACGTCGACGTCCAGACGCACGTCGCTGTCGACCAGACCAAGCACGTTCGGATCAGTGACGATATAGCGAGCGCCGCTCACCTTCGCATCGGCGGTGATGACGCGGCTCGGCTGCCAGATCGTCGCGTTCAGCAGACCGAGCGCGACCGCTGCGACCGCGAGCAGGCCGATGGCGGGCGTGACGATGCCGCGCATGACGAGGGCACGACGGCGGTCATGCACGCCGCCGGACTTGCCGGAACGCGGCGACTTGCGCGGTTTCGCGGGCTTGACGGATTCATCGGAGGTGACGGACGTATCTGTCTTGACGGACTCATCGGACGTGACGGACCCGTCGGAGGCAGCGGACGGCGCACCCGCGCCGGACGTAGCGAACGACGCGGCCGTTGCGGCATCGTTCCCACGGGAGTCGTCGCCGAAGGCGTATGCGTCCGCCGCGACGTTCTCGCTTTCGTTCTTGGATTCCTCAACACTCATAATACGAGCCATTCTACAATCCCGACCTGAGAGCCCGCAGAGAGGGCGAAAATCGCGGTTGACGGCTAGGGTGGTTCCTATGCGCAACACTTCTCATTCCGCTTTCCGCGCCGCCCTGGCGGCCGTCTGCTCGCTCGCCATGTGCGCGACGCTCGCCGCATGCGGCTCCTCGAACGACACGAAGGACTCCTCGAAGTCCTCCACCGACTCCTCCACCAGCTCCTCGACGAAGATGGACCAGATCGCCGGCGTGACGGCGACCGGCGAGCTCGGCAAGAAGCCGACCATCAAGTTCAATACGCCGATGACCGTGCAGAACAACACGTACGCCGTCGTGCAGAACGGCGACGGCGAAACCATCGAGAAGGGCGACCGCGTGTGCGCCCAAGGCATCGCGCTCAACGCGAAGGACGGTTCCGAGCTCATGAGCTCGTGGGAGAAGAACACTCCCGACTGCTCGATTCAGCTGTCCGACTCGAACCTCAAGCAGATCGCGCCCTACACGAAGATGGTGGGCCTCAAGCTCAACTCCACCATCGTGTTCGGCATCAACGACGCGAACAGCGCCGGCACCTCGTACATCCTCGCCTACACGCTTGTCTCGCGCTCCAAGGACCTGACCAAGGCCACCGGCGACGTGGTGACGGACGTGCCCGCGAACCTGCCGAAGGTGACGCGCGCGAAGGACGGCAAGCCGTCCATCGACATGAACGGCCAGGGCTCCGTGGATTCGCTGGTCGTGCAGACGCTCGTCAAGGGCAAGGGCAAGAAGCTCACCGAATCGAACACCGCCGTGGTGAAGTACACGGGCTGGTTGACCGACGGCACGCAGTTCGACTCCTCGTGGGACAAGAACACCACGCTTGACGCGGATCTGTTCAGCGACTCCACGAACGGGCAGCATCAGGTCATCACCGGCTGGCAGGAGGGCCTGCGCGGCCAGACCGTCGGCTCGCAGGTGCTGCTGATCATCCCGCCGGACAAGGCGTACGGCGACACCGCACAGGGTTCGATCCCGGCGAAGTCCACGCTCGTCTTCGTCATCGACATCCTCGGCGCGTACTGATCCGGTGCCGTGCGACTGCGCGGGCCGCGCACGGGCCATGCGGGCCGCGCACGCCGCGATCGAGGCGCTGAATCCGCGATTGCGGCCGCGGCTGGAATTGCGGCCGCGGCTGGAATTGCGGCCGCGGCTGGAATTGCGGCCGCGGCTGGGACCCGCGCGGTACTGCCGAAACGCAAGGCTCCCCTGTTGCTCCAGGGGAGCCTTTTCATATGCTCACAGGAAACGTACTGTGCCGTGGCCGCAAGAGACGGGGACTGCCGTAGGCTAGTGCCCTGCGCCGCAAATTCGTTCATCCCATTCCCAGCTCCCCTTGTCAGGGGAGCCCGCCAGCGCAGCGGGACTGAGGGGTGGTCAATTCACCAACGAATATACGGCGCGAGATACCACGAGCCGGGGCTGCGAAGTCGGGGACGCGACCCGTGGGGGCTAGAACAGGCGGAGGGCGTCGTCCTGCGTGCCCTTCATCTCCTCATAGTCGAGGATCAGACACCTGAAGCCACGGTCCTCGGCAAGCACGCGGGCCTGCGGCGTGATGGTCTGCGCGGCGAATATGCCGTGCACGGGTGCGAGCAGCGGATCGCGGTTGAGCAGTTCGCAGTAGCGGGTGAGCTGTTCTACGCCGTCGATGCCGCCATGGCGTTTGATCTCGATGGCGACGTGCTCGCCGTCCGCGTTCACGGCCATGATGTCGACCGGGCCGATGGCGGTCGGGTATTCGCGGCGCACGAGTTTGGCGCCTTCGCCTATGCGGTGGATCTGCTCGGCGAGATACTGCTGGAGATGATCCTCGACGCCGTCCTTGACGAGCCCGGGGTCGACGCCCAGATCGTAGGATTCGTCCGAATACACGTGGTACAGCGAGACCTCCAGCACATCCGAGGTCTTATCCGCAGTGACGCGCAGAATCTTCTCGGGGGTTGCCGGTGTTGCCGGATTTGCGGAGGCCGCAGAGGTCGCAGAGAACTCGCCGCCGGTGCTGGTGGAAGCATCCGTCACAGGTCCTGCACCGTCTGCCGATGCGGTACCGGCGGTAAGCCCGGTAACGGCGGGGTTCCCCCCTGTGATTTCAGACTGCGTATCCGGGGTGATCTCCCGGATGGTGCAGGGCGCGGCCATCCAGTTCAGCGGCTTGTACGAGCCCAATTCGGAGAAGACCAGCAGGCTGTTGTCCGCCTTGACGAGCAGCACGCGCTTGGCGAACGGCAGCGAGGCGTTGAGGCGTCCGGAGTATTCGGCGGAGCAATCGGCGACGAGAATGCGCATACCGTGCACTCTACCGCACGCCATGCTTCTCCCGGGCATCAATCAGAGTCCAGCGCCGCAAATTCGTTTATCTCATTCTCGGCTCCCCTTGCCAGGGGGGAGTGTCTCGCGAAGCGGGTCTGCGGGTGAGCCAATTCATCAACGAGTTTACGGCGCGGCATACTGGGGTGGAACGCCATCGCTGTTTTCGTGGTTGGTGGTTCATGGAAACGACCCGCTTGGAACGGAATCGGCGCTGGGAGACATGGGAAAGCCCGTCAGCGTCGCTTTCATCCCAACAGCGTTAGCACCGTTCCAAGCCTGGAACCAAAACGACACTAAGAGCCCCCTCAGCGTCACCATCGTTCCAAACCCGGAACGAAAACAACGCACCTGGCACAACAGCGCCGCCACGGAACACCGAAAACCTTGCCGGCATCGCTTTCATCCCAACAGCGTTAGCACCGTTCCAAACTCGGAACCAAAACGACACTAAGAGCCCCCTCAGCGTCACCACCGTTCCAAGCTTGGAACGAAAACAACGCTTGGCACAGACAGACCCCCGATCTGAGAGCGAATCTGCGCGGTTCGGTCTCGAACCTGCGCAATCTGGTGGAGAACCTGCACATAGGGGTCGTGAAAGCCGGCTTGCGCCGGGTGGGGCGATGCCGGAGGTTTCCTTGGAATTCCGGTCTTTTCGCGTTATGTGGCTTGTGTTCCGAAGTCTTACGGCGGGCTTCTTTCAGCACCCCCGTACGCAGGTTGGGGCCCGGACTGCACAGGCTACTCTCCGGATTGCGCAGGTTGTGACTTGGACTGCGCAGGTTGACCGTCCAATCGCGCAGGTCATACCCTGAACCGCCGAGGTTCACGACAAGGGGCTACACGGTCAGGCAAACAGGAGGCTTCCCAACCGAACAGACATGGGACTACTCGATCACGCAATCGTGAGGCTACACGACCGGACAGGTACGGGATTGCCAACCGAACCAGACATGGGCTACACGACCGGACTTGCACGGAATCGCCAACCGAACCAGACATGGGCTACACGACCGGACTTGCACGGAATCGCCAACCGAACACAGACATGGGCTACACGGTCGAACAAATATGGGACTGTCTGATCTCAGGGCGTTATGTCCTCGTACGCCCCGGCATGGGACACGGCATATCCGCATACGACTGCCGCAGTGGGCCGGCGTGCCTCGCAGCAACTAAAGGCGCAGCGTACCAGTACTCCCCCAGGCATTGGTATGTGCAACTCGTTCCATGGTGCGGTAACACCATTTCTCCATAACACTGGAGTCATGCGGTTTCTCAGATCAGGGGACCGCAAACGCCATTACGGCCCCGACCCTAGGAAGAAGCAAACCAACCAGCGGCGGATTGTACGGAGATAAGGCCGCTGCTCCGTAATTTCCGCCGCTGCCGACCGCTCAGCGGCGGATTGTACGGAGCAAAGGGTTGTCCTCCGTAATATCGGTCACTGACCATGTCCCAGCGGCGGATTGTACGGAGCAATGGGCCGTTCTCCGTATTCCCCGCCGCTGAATCTGGATAAGTTGGGAACAGGCGCTCCACCCCATCCACCCAAAGTGCCCACCCTCCCATGGTGCGGTAACACCATTTCTTCATAAGCCCGGAATCATGCGGTTTCCCCATACCGCACCATGGGTGATTTACCGCACCATGGGAAACACAAAAGCAGGACCCCAGCCATGCGGGGCATGGTCGGGGTCCTGAAGCAGCTGAACGCGAGCGGGTGCGCCGCCGGAACGACGCGCCTCGGCTCACTGCTCGGTGCTGGTGTGCTGCACGTCGCGGCCGCGCTCGACGGCCACGGTGAGCTTGTTCGAATCGAAGGAGATGAATCCGTCGGTCACCTCGAACATGTGACGGTCATCGTCGGGCTCGACCACAGTGAGCGTCCCCTGCTTGATGACCGTGAGCACCGGCTCATGGTTCGGCAGGATGCCCATGCCGCCTTCGGAGGCGGGGATGGTCACGCTTTTCGCCTCGCCGTGCCACACGGGGTGGTCGGCGGCGACGATGTTCACCTTCATCGTGGTCTTTTCCGATCCAGCCATCACGCACCCAGTTCCTTCTGCATGTTGTGCCACTTCTCTTCGAGATCGTCGATGCCGCCGATGCCGGAGAACGCCTGCTCCGGGACGTCGTCGTACACGCCGTCGCAGATGCGGGTGAAGGCCTCGATGGTCTCGTCGGCCGGCACGTAGGAGCCGGGGCGACCGGTGAACTTCTCGGCCACGTAGAAGTTCTGGCCGAGGAACTGCTCGATGCGACGGGCACGGTTCACGGTGGTCTTGTCCTCTTCGGACAGCTCGTCGATGCCGATCAGGGCGATGATGTCCTGCAGCTCCTTGTTACGCTGCAGAATCGCCTTGACGCGGTTGGCGCACTCGTAGTGCTTCTGGCCCACGTAACGCGGATCGAGGATTCGCGAGGTGGAGCTCAGCGGGTCCACGGCCGGGTAGATGCCCTTCGAGGCGATGTCGCGGGAAAGCTCGGTCGTCGCGTCGAGGTGGGCGAAGGTCGTGGCCGGGGCCGGGTCGGTGTAATCGTCGGCCGGCACGTAGATGGCCTGCAGCGAGGTGATGGAGTGGCCACGCGTCGAGGTGATGCGCTCCTGGAGCGCACCCATCTCGTCGGCCAGGTTCGGCTGGTAGCCCACGGCGGAAGGCATACGGCCCAGCAGCGTGGACACCTCGGAACCGGCCTGCGTGAAGCGGAAGATGTTGTCGATGAACAGCAGCACGTCCTGGTTCTGCACGTCGCGGAAGTACTCGGCCATGGTCAGTGCGGTCAGCGGAACACGCAGACGGGTGCCCGGCTGCTCGTCCATCTGGCCGAAGACCAGGGCGGTCTTCTCGAGCACGCCGGCCTCGTCCATCTCGCCGATCAGATCATTGCCCTCACGGGTACGCTCGCCGACGCCGGCGAACACGGAGACGCCGCCGTGGTTCTGCGCCACGCGCTGGATCATCTCCTGGATGAGCACGGTCTTGCCGACGCCAGCGCCGCCGAACAGACCGATCTTGCCGCCCTGCACGTACGGGGTGAGCAGATCGATGACCTTGATGCCGGTCTCGAACATCTGGGTCTTGGACTCCAGCTGGTCGAATGCCGGCGGGTTGCGGTGGATGGGCCAACGCTCGGTCACGGTGATGGTCTCGTCCGGCTTCTTGTTGAGCACGTTGCCCGCGACGTCGAAGACGTGGCCCTTGGTCACGTCGCCGACCGGCACGGAGATCGGGGCGCCGGTGTCGAACACGGAAGCGCCACGCACCAGGCCGTCGGTCGGCTTCAGGGCGACGCAGCGCACGGTGGAGTCGCCGAGGTGCTGCTCGACCTCGAGGGTGATCGTGGTCTGCTTGGCCTCGCCCTCCTCCTTCGCGCCCGTGTTGACGATCGTCACCTTGAGGGCGTTGTAGATGTCGGGCATGTGGCCCACCGGGAACTCAACGTCGATAACCGAACCCTGGACTCGGGTGACGCGTCCGTGGATCGGCTCGCCGTTGCTCTCGGAAGCCACAGTGGTCTGATTCTCAGCCATAGTGCGTTCCTACTCTTCCTTTGTATTCAGCGCGTCGGCGCTGCCGATGATCTCGGTAAGTTCCTGCGTGATCGAGGCCTGACGCGAGGCGTTGAGCTTGCGCGTGAGGTCGTCGACCAGATTGCGTGCGTTGTCCGTCGCCGTGTGCATGGCGTTCTGACGGCTCGCCGTCTCGGAGGCGGCGGCGGTCAGCAGGCACTCGTGGATACGCGACTGGATGTACTTCGGCAGAATCGCATCCAGCACTTCGTCGAGGCTCGGCTCGAACGCGTACAGCGGCGAGACGTCGGACGAATCGGAGGCCTCCTCCTCGGAGGCGCGGGCCGTCGGCGCACCGACGATCTCCACCGGCAGCATGCGCAGCACGCGAACCTTCTGGACGACCATGTTGATGAACTCGGTGTAGACAATGTAGAGCTCGGAGACCCCACCCTTGTCAGCGGGCTTCATGTAGGCGTCCATCAGGGTGTTGGAGATCGTCTCAGCGATTTCCACGCCGGGCTGGTCGGTGTCGCCCTCCCATGTGGCCGCGACGTCACGGTTGCGGTACTTGTAGTACGTCGAACCGCGACGCCCGTACACGAACAGCTCCGGCTTCTTGCCGGCACCCTCGAGACGAGCCAGCAGCGACTCGGTCTCGCGGATGATCGAAGAGGTGTACGGGCCGGCCATGCCACGATCCGAGGTGAGGGCGAGAACGGCCACGCGCGGGTTGTTCTCGTCCTTCACCGCGATCGGATGCGTGATATGGGTGTGTGCCACCAACGCTTGCACGGCATCGAAAATCGCATCGGTGTACGGCTTCGCGTTCAAGGCGACGTCACGTGCCTTGGCGATGTGCGAAGACGCGATCATCTCCTGGGCGTTGAAGATCTTCTCCAACGACTCGGTGGAGTGGATGCGTGATTTCAATGCGAGTTGCGAGCCCATGGCTTACTTCTCTCCCGCCACGATCTTTTCCTGCTCGACCGGTGCGGCCTGCGACACGTCCGGCTTCTTCTCGACCAGCGGCTTGCCGGCGGAGGAGACGAAGGTGGCACGGAACGCATCGACGGCCTTGGCCAGCTCCGCCTCGGTGTCGGCGGTGAAGTCCTCGGTCTCGCGGATGGTCTTGAGGATGTCGGTGTTGTGATCGAGGTAGTCCAGCAGTCCCTGCTCGAACGGCAGCACGTCCTTGAGCTCGAGGTCATCGAGCTTGCCGTGGGTGCCGGTCCAGACGGAGACGACCTCCTGCTCCATCGAATACGGATGGAACTGCGGCTGCTTGAGCAGCTCGGTCAGGTGGGCGCCACGGGTCAGCTGGGCCTTGGAGGCCGCGTCCAGATCGGAGGCGAACATCGCGAAGGATTCCAGCGAACGGTACTGCGCCAGGGAGATCTTCAGCGTGCCGGAGACCTTCTTGAGGGCCTTCGTCTGTGCAGCGCCACCGACTCGGGAGACGGAGATGCCGACGTCCACTGCAGGACGCTGGTTGGCGTTGAACAGGTCGGACTGAAGGAAGATCTGGCCGTCGGTGATGGAGATCACGTTGGTCGGGATGTAGGCGGACACGTCGTTCGCCTTCGTCTCGACGATCGGCAGACCCGTCATCGAGCCGCCGCCGAGGTCGTCGGAGACCTTCGCGCAGCGTTCGAGCAAACGGGAGTGCAGGTAGAAGACATCACCCGGGTAGGCCTCGCGCCCCGGCGGGCGGCGGAGCAGCAGCGAGATTGAGCGGTACGCCTCGGCCTGCTTCGACAGGTCGTCGAAGACGATGAGCACGTGCTTGCCGTTGTACATCCAGTGCTGGCCGATGGCCGAGCCGGTGTACGGGGCGATGTACTTGAAGCCTGCGGAGTCGGAGGCCGGGGAGGCCACGATGGTGGTGTACTCCATGGCACCGGCGTCTTCGAGGCTCTGTTTCACGGAGGCGATGGTGGAGCCCTTCTGGCCGACCGCGACGTAGATGCAACGCACCTGCTTCTTCGGGTCGCCGGATTCCCAGTTCGCCTTCTGGTTGATGATCGTATCGATCGCGATGGCGGTCTTGCCGGTCTGGCGATCGCCGATGATGAGCTGGCGCTGGCCGCGGCCGATCGGCGTCATCGCGTCGATGGCCTTGAGTCCGGTGGACAGCGGCTCGTCGACCGGGTGACGGTGCATCACGTCCGGAGCCTGGGCTTCGAGGATGCGTCGGCCTTCGCTCTTGATCTCGCCGAGGCCGTCGATAGGCTTGCCCAGCGGGTCCACGACACGGCCGAGGTAGCCGTCGCCGACGGGCACGGAGAGCACTTCGCCGGTGCGGCGCACTTCCTGGCCTTCCTCGATTCCAGCGAAATCGCCGAGGATAACCACGCCGATCTCACGGGCGTCAAGGTTGAACGCCAGGCCGAGCGTGCCGTCTTCGAACGTCAGCAGCTCATTGGCCATGCAACCAGGCAACCCCGTCACGTGCGCGATGCCGTCACCGGCCGTGTCGACATAGCCCACCTCCTGGGTGGGGGTGTCGCTCGGCTGGTAGGACGACACGAAGTCGTCCAAGGCTTTGCGTACCGAGGCGGGATCGATGGTCAGTTCTGCCATGATCACTCCTTCAATTGGTTTTCTTGCTCAGTGCAAGTCTGTTGTGTTCAGCCGCGCAGCGGGCGTTGCGCACGCACGCGCCGCGGCGTATGGGGATGGGGTCGGTCCCGGCTCAGTTCGCGCCGGCCTTCACCGTACGATGCAGATGTTCGAGCTGTGCGACCACGGTGTTGTCCGTGACCTCGTCGCCGACCTGGACGCGCATGCCGCCCAGCACGGACGGATCCACCACGGAATTGATGTGCACCGTGCGTCCGACCTTCGCCGAATAGATCTTCTCCAGGCGGTGGATCTGTTCGCTCGTCAGCGGGGTGGCGGTGGTCACGGTGACCATCGACTGCCCCATGTGGCGCGTGAACTTGTTGATCAGCCACTGGATGGTCTCCAGGTAGCGGCGGCGGCGCAGGTTGCACGTGGCGTGCTCGGCGAGGCGCATGGTCACCTTGTTGAGGCCCTTGCCGCCGAACAGCTCGCGGAACAGCGCGACGCGCGCCTCGCTGGTGGCCTGGTCGTCGTACAGCTTGGCGCGCACGACCGGCAGGGTCAGCAGGGCGGAATTCAGCTGGGAGAGCTCGATGGACACCTTCAGCGTGGCGCCGGTGGCGTCCGCGTAGTACATCATCGCGTCGACGCCGAAGTCCTCGACGGCGTTGGCGATGTGCCGCGCCTTGCTCCAGCGGCGGCCGACCAGATCGGTCATGATCTCCATCGTCATCGGGTGCACGCGGTCGCCGACGAGCGTCCTGACGACGGCCACCTTGTCGGCGACCGGGCGGGAAGGATCGGTCAGCGCGCGTTCCAGCGCGATGTTCTCATCCAGCACACGGGTGATCGTGAACAGTTCGTTGCCGATCCGCCACGCGTCCTCACGGGTGTCGCGCAGCTTCGGGGCCAGCGAATCACGCGACTCGCGGTCTGCAATACGAGATGCCTCTCCTCGCATGGTCACCTCCCTTTCTCGTTGCGGATGTTCACTTCTTGGCGTCCAGATCGTCAAGCATCGAATCGATCATCGACGTCTGCACGTCCTTGTCCTCGAGCTTGGCGCCGAGAATCTTGCCGGCCAGAGCGGTGGCGAGCGTGCCGACCTCGCCCTTGAGCGAGACGAGGGCCTGCTGCTGCTGCGATTCGAGCGAACGCTGGGCGTTGGCGGTGATCTGCGCCGCATCGGCCTCGGCGCGGGTACGCGCATCGGAGACGATGTGGGCGGCTTCCGCACGGGCGTCGTCGCGGATCTTGGAGGCTTCGACGCGGGCCGAGCTCAGCTGGGCCTCGTACTTGGCCTTGGCCTCGTTGGCGTCCTTCTGGGCCTGTTCGGCTTTGGCGATGCCGCCTTCGATCTTCGCGGCGCGCTCATCGAACACGGCCTGGAACTTCGGCAGGAAGAACTTGTAGAAGAATACGGCGACGATGACGAGGATGATCAGAGACCACACGATGTCATAAGTCTCCGGCAGGAACAGCTCAACGCCGCTTGCCGCTTCGGTCACCATAGCGTCTTCCTCCTTTCATGTCCTTGGAAATGCGTTTCTGATGGGCTTTCGATCACTGGAAGATGAACGCGGCGACGAAGCCGAGCAGCGCCAGCACCTCGACGAACGCCAGACCAAGGAACATCAGCGTCTGCAGACGGCCGCCGAGTTCGGGCTGACGGGCCGTGCTCTCGATGGTCTTGCCGATCAGGATGCCCAGACCAATGCCAGGGCCGATGGCCGCAAGGCCGTAGCCGACGACGTTCAGGTTGCCCGCAACCTCAGCGAGGGTAACGATATCCATGGTGGTTTCCTTTCTGGTTATTGCCGTGATAGCAACAGTTTCTAACCCTAGGTCAGTCGGCCTCGGGGAAGCTCATATTGATGTACGCGGTCGTCAGGATCGCGAAGATGTAGGCCTGCAGGCAGGCGACCAGCGCCTCGAACAGGAACATGAACATGCCGGCGGCGAATGTGATCACACCGAACGGCATCATCGCCTTGTTGGCGATGTCGATGAGGAAGAACTGCGTGGCCGACAGGCACAGGCCGAGGATGAGGTGGCCGGAGACCATGTTGGCGAAGAGTCGGATCGTCAGCGAGAACGGGCGGATGATGAGCAGCTCGAGCAGCTGGATCGGCGACAGCAGGATGTAGATCGGCGCGGGCACGCCCTTCGGGAAGAGCTCGTCGCGCAGGAAGTGGCCGAGGCCCTTCTCGCGGATGCCGGCGATCCAGTACTGGCAGAAGCACCACATGGCGAACACGAGCGGCAGGGTGATCGTGGCGGAGGCCGCGATGTTGAAGCCGGGGATGATGCCGCACAGGTTGAACACGAGCAGCGTGCAGAACACGGTGGTGACCATCGGCACGTAGCGCTTGCCGCGCAGCTCGCCCATCACCTGGTAGACGATCTGGTCGCGCACGAATTCGATGAGCCATTCGACGGCGCCTTGCCAGCGGCCGGGGATGAGCTTGACGCGGCTCGCGGTCACGCCCAGCACGACGAGCATGATGATGGTCGCGATGATGCGGACAAGGATGATTCGATTGATGGCGAACGGCGTTCCCTGGAACAGCAGTTCCGGAGGGAGAAAATCGTTTATGCTCGGGTATTCCGGCTGCGTCGCGCTTGCCAGCGTCCACGTGCCTAGTGCAGCACCAATCATTCGCGCCTCCTGCTTCTTCTGGTCAGGTGTCAGTTTAGACCAATCGGGCCGGCGAATGTGACACGTCAGTAACGTCCGTCGTCCGTCTTCCCTCTTCGGAGCCGTCGGCGCGGCATGGAGCCGGACCGGCATTCGGCTCCGAATGACTGACTGTGATTATTGGCCTGTCTTGGGACAATTCCAAATAGCCGGGAATCCGGCGTGTTGTCGCATTTAACGTTGCGCCGCCGCGGTTCGTCACGTGTCCGCGCAGGGGCGTCGCCGCTTTTCGTGACCATATTGTGACCATATCGACAGTCCACATAGTGACCATCATGCTGTCCGCCTGTCGAACTGCGACACGCGGCGCGCGACGCGCGGGACGTGTGGCGCGACGCGCACGCGACGTCCTGTCGCGCGTCGCGCACGTCCCGTCGCGCGAGACGCGCGTCAGCCGCGGATCACGCCGTATCCGTCGTACGCGAACGGCGCGAAATCGTCCTTGCGGGGGCCTCCCGGCTCGTGGCGGATGGACCGGTCCGTGCCTAGACGCTTCTGCGCACGCAGATCCGGCACCTCGCTCAAGTCGTACGGCGTGGTCTGGTACACCCAGTTCAGCCAGTTGCGCCACAGCAGGTTCGCGTGCGCGCGCCATGCGAACAGCGGTTCGATGGACGGATCGTCATGCGGGAAATAGTTGACCGGGAACGGCACGTTCGTCATGCCCTTCGCCATGTCGCGCTCGTACTCCTCGGCGAGCGTGTACTTGCCGTACTCCCAGTGCCCGAGCGCGAACACCTCGGAGAAGTCGCGCGTGGCGATGAGTCCCGGGCCGGACTGCGGCCCCCAGGTGAGGATCTGCAGATCGTGGTTCGCGCGCACGTCGTCCTCGTTCACACCGGCGAGACGCGAATGCGGCTGGAGGTCGATCTCGTCGAATCCGTTCGTCAGGAAGCAGTATTCGTCCTGCAGGTACTGCGGGAAGACGCCGAAGATCTTCTCGGCGTAGTCGACCTTGCGCACGCCGTAGCGTTCGTAGAGCGCGCCCATCGCGCCCCAGCACAGGTACATCGTGGAGAACACGTGCGTCGACGCCCAGTCGAGTATGGTCTTGAACTCCTCCCAGTAGTCGACCTGTTCGAACGGCAGATGCTCGACCGGCGCGCCGGTGACGACGAAGCCGTCGTAGTAGTTGTCGGCGAACGCGTCGAGATTCTCGTAGAACTTGAGCAGATGGTCGGCCGAGACGTGCGTGGACTCGTGCGTGGAGGTCTTCATGAAGTCGACCTCGACCTGCAGCGGGGATTTGGAGATGAGACGCAGCAGCTGGGTCTCCGTCTCGATCTTCTTGGGCATGAGGTTCAGGATCACCAGTTTGAGCGGGCGGACGCGCTGACGCTCCGCCTCGGGCTTCTCGAGCGCGAAGATGCGTTCCGAGTCGAGTATGGCTCTGGCCGGAAGGCCGCTGGGGATCTTGATAGGCATGTCTTCATTATGGCCGTCGTGCGGATATGCGGCATAATCCGCGGTCATACTTCTTTGTTATGGCCGATTATCATACGCGCGACACGCCGAAGACGCGAGAGCTTGACATATACGCTTAAGCCCGTATCTTAGATAGAGCTGTCACAAAGACAAGCCGTCGCGGGGTGGAGCAGCTCGGTAGCTCGCTGGGCTCATAACCCAGAGGTCCAAGGTTCAAATCCTTGCCCCGCTACCAATACAAGGCGCCGGGAATCACAATGATTTCCGGCGCCTTTCGTTTATTCTTCATACTCCGCGCGATTTTGGTGCGCAAATCACCCGATTGGCGCACCAAAATCGCGCGGAGATGGAGATAGAGAAGCCGGGGATGGAAGATATGGGGATTACAGGCTGCGGCGACGGATCACGGCGAGCATGAACGAGCCGACCGCGAGCGCGGAGACGCCGATGCCGAACGCCGCCGCCACGTTCACGCCAGTGACCGGCAGCGGTTCCTCGGGCTCGCACGGCTCCCTCGGTTCACCGGGCTCCCCGGGCTCGCACGGCTCCTCCGGTTCCGACGGTTCCTCCGGTTCGCATGGCTCCTCCGGCTCGCACGGCTCTTCCGGTTCACAAGGCTCCTCCGGCTCGCACGGCTCGTCCTCGGTCACGCGCGTGTGCTCCCATTTGTCGTCGTACCGGCTGGCGGCGGGCATCACACGGTCGTCGCCGGCGAACTTCCATACGAACACGTACCAGCCGTGCGTTTCGGCGATGATCTCGACCGGTTCGCCGTGTGCGTCGGGCGAACCGGCGCCCACGCGGATGCGCCCGTTGACGGCCGGATAGTCCCATGTGCCCACGAGCCGGTGGTTGGCGTCCTCCTTGGGTTCCTGGGCTCCTTCGGGTTTGAACGCATCGTCGTTGGAGGGGTCGTTCGGATCGCCCGACCACCATACGCTCACCTGGGCGAGCGGCTGATCGGCGCCGATCCCGTAGGTCTCGTCCCCGGCGAACGAGCCGTGGTCGTCCGGGAATCCGCTGACCGTGATCGTGTCGCTCAGATGCGACCCGACTTGCGCGGAATGTTCGGTCGCGTTCGATTCGACCTCCACTTTCGCACGGTTCGAGTTGCTCTCCGCGGCGTCGAGGAACGGCGTGACCGTGTCGGCGAGCAGATACCCTTTCGCCTTGTCGCTTTGCTTCGACGCGTCGAACGCCCACACCCAGGTGCCGATACCGCCTCGCGCCGGCGCCCGGTACGGTTCGCCTTTCTTCGTCTTCGCGTGGGCCGTCACCTGTTGCCCGGAGCCGGTGAACGTGGCCTTGCCCCACGCGGCGGGCGTGTAGCCGCGGCGTTCGACGCGCGCGAGGAAGTCCTCGACGCTTTCGCCCGCCTGTGGTTCCATACGGTCTACGAGACGGTCGGAGGCGATGTCGTCGAAGTAGTATCCGTCGGCGACGAACTCCATTCCTTCAGGCCAGTGGCTGTCGTCGCCGGTGGTGCCGGACGTCACCTCGTCGGCGACGGGCTGACCCGCGTCGACGATCTTGCTTGACGTGACGGTGGCGAGCGTGGGCGTGAAGTCCTTGCGCACGCGGAAGGCGACGCCCACGTTGGACACGCTGTCCTGCCTGCCGAATCCGATGTAGTCCTGGTTGCTGTCGAACCGTTCGAGACGCAGGTTCTCGTAGCTGGAGTGCACCTTCACCTCGCCTTTGCCGGTCGCGGACCAGGTGTGGCGTATCGTGCGTATGTCGGTGGTGCCGGTGACGACCGCGCCCGCCGCGTGGCCGTCGGACGCGTCGAACTGCGCGGGGCCTTCGATGCGCAGGCTGTATCCGATGCCGGCGATGGCCTCACCACGCGCGTTGACGACGCGCACGTCCACCCATCCGCTGCGGATGCCGTCGACCACATCCGATGTGACGCTGATGCCCGTGGGCACGCGCGCTTCGGCTTCGGCCCACAGTTCCGCCGCGCGGGCGTCGAGTCCGGGGTGTTCCTGTCGGATCTGGGCATAGTGTCGTTGCCATTGCGCGGGATTCGTGTCGAAATGATCGTGTACGAGGATGCCGATCGCGGCGTGTGTGCGTGCGTCGCGATGCTCCCTGTAGTGGTCGGTGAGCCATGCGATGTTCCTCGCGGCCTGACTGTCATCGACGATGCTTGACGAGCCGTAGTCGCTCGTGGACTTCTTGCCCGCTTCCATGCAGTAGACGAGACGCCCGTCGCCGGTCTTGCGGATGGCGCCGATGGAGAGCGTGTCGCCGTCGATGGCGTAGTTCAGGTACGTGTTGTCCGGTGGGAGCTGAAGCCCTGCGGCGAAGGCCGTTGGAGCGGCGCATAGCACCATCGCCGTCGCGGCGAGCAGCGCCGCCATGGTTTCGGCCGCCGCACGCGCCGCGTTACGGCAACCGTGCAGGATGCCGGCTTCCCGATGTCCGCCGCGAGGCCGTGGCCTCGACGCGCCCGGCGGGCCTCCCCGCGCGGACGCCGAACCGTGCATGGTTCCGTCATGTGAGACATCTGGCCTGCCATCGTGTTCCTCGAACATAACCGTTCCTCCCTGTCGTGGGGCGCCGCGCGGCGTCCCGTCCGTGTCGTCCGCGCTGACCGCCGGCGGACCCTTCCAGACTGGCAGACGCGCCCCATCGTGCGCCTGTTTTCCGGGGATTGTGGTCGGAGCCCCCTCGCCCGCGCGTGTTGTGGATAACCCCAAACGGTTGCTTATCCACATCGCGCCGATTCGGGGGTGCATATGGCGAGGTTTTCCACAAACGTTGTCGCCCTTCCACCGGGTTATCCACAGTGGCGGGCCTGCGGCCCCGAATATTGCGCATACCCGTCCCTACAATGGGTGCCGTGGCACATCCAGACCGTGCGTCCGTCCATATGACGACAGCGCGGTCACGCGTCAGAAGTAAGGAGGAGGTCGCCATGTCGAAGACGACCAGCAGCGAGATGAGTAACGCCATGGCTGATACGAAGGCAGCAGAGAGCAGTACCGCGGACGAGGCGAAGAAGGGCGCCCGAGCCGCGAAGACCACGAGGAAGCGCACTGCCACACATACCACTACGCGCAGGCGCAAGGCCGCGCAGCCGGCCCAGATCGCGGTGACCGTCGCGGGCGAGACCCCGGCGCAGCCGATTCCCGTCACCGAACCGGGCCAGTTCGGCCGCATCAACATCCTTGACGTCACCCCGAACGAGGAGCGCGGCATCTACCCGGCGCGCGTCGAACTCGGCGAACCGTTCGAGGTCACCGCACAGGTGTTCATCGAGGGGCGCACGAAGGTCGGCGCGACCGCGGTCGTGCGCAACCACCGCGGCAAGGAGATGCAGCGTCTGCCGATGACGTGCGTCAACGCGGGCCTCGACCGTTGGGCCGTGACCCTCACCTGCGGCGAGCACTCCGACGTCAAGCCGTGGGAGCCCGAGTTCGCGCAGGTCAAGCGTCAGCTCGGCGAGTGGAGCGTCACCGTCGAAGGTTGGGAGGACACCTACCGTTCCTGGCTGCACGACGCCGCCATCAAGGTGAAGGTGAACGACGATGTCGAGAACGCGCTGATCTCCGGCGCGCAGCTGCTCGACCGCTGGGCGCACACGCGCGACGCGAAGCTCAAGGCGCCGCAGCGCAAGGTGCTTGAGGAGGCCGCCAAGACCATGGCCGACAAGACGCTTTCCCCCGAGCAGCGTCTCGCCGCCGCCACCGGCGACGAGGTCGCCGCCCTGCATGAGACCAACCCGCTGCGCGACGGCCTGTCCGCGAGCGCGCCGCAGCGTTTTCTCGTGCAGCGCCCGAAGTCCAGCTTCGCCGCCTGGTACCAGTTCTTCCCGCGTTCCGAAGGCGCCTACGTCGATCCGGAGACGAAGAAGATCGTGCAGGGCACGCTGAAGACCTCCGTCTCCGGTCTGGAGCGCGCGAAGGCCGAGGGCTTCGACATCGTCTACCTGCCGCCGATCTTCCCGATCGGCGTGACGAACCGCAAGGGCAAGGACAACACGCTGGTCGCCGGTCCGGATGATCCGGGTTCGCCGTTCGGCATCGGTTCCGAGCTCGGCGGCCATGACACGGTCGACCCGCTGCTCGGCACGATGGACGATTTCAAGGCCCTGTGCGCGAAGGCACATAATCTGGGCTTGGAGATCGCGCTCGACTTCGCCCTGCAGTGTTCGCCCGACCACCCGTGGGTCAAGGAGCATCCGAACTGGTTCCGCACCAAGCCGGACGGCACGATCGCGTTCGCCGAGAACCCGCCGAAGAAGTATCAGGACATCTACCCGATCGACTTCAACGCGGACATGCCCGGCATCGAGCGTGAGGTCGAACGCGTCATGGATCTGTGGATCGAGGCGGGTGTGACGATCTTCCGCGTCGACAACCCGCACACCAAGCCGGTGCGTTTCTGGCAGGACGTCATCGCCGCCGTCACGAAGCGCCACCCGGAGGTGCTGTTCCTCGCCGAGGCGTTCACCCGCCCGGGCATGATGCGCGCCCTGAGCTACGTGGGCTTCACGCAGTCGCACTGCTACTTCCCGTGGCGCAACACCAAGGAGGAGCTCGAGGAGTACCTGCAGACCACGAACGGCGACGACGGCTACTACCAGCACAACACGTTCTGGCCGACCACGCCGGACATCCTCACCGCCTACGTGCGCGACAACGGCATCGCCGGCCACGCGGTGCGCGCGGTGCTCGCCGCGATGGGAAGCCCGAGCTGGGGCATCTACAACGGTTTCGAACTCATCGAGAACAAGCAGCGCCCCGGTTTCGAGGAGCAGCGCAACAACGAGAAGTACGAAATCAAGGTGCGCGATTGGGATTCGGCGGACAAGTACGGCATCGCCGAACTGCTCACCTCGCTGAACCGCATCCGCCGCGAGCATGTGGAGGCGTTCAGCTACCACAACCTGCATGTGCTGGAGACGAGCGATCCGAACATCATCGCGTTCGCGCGCCACACGCCGGCCGAGCTCACGAAGTCCGGCAAGCCGGAGACGCTGGTCGTGGTCGTGAACCTCGACTGCCACAACGCGCATCAGGCGACGGTCCACTTCGAGATGCCGGAGTTCGGCGTCGATCCGAAGTGGGGCGCGCATATGCGCGACGAGCTCACCGGACGCGATTTCGCCTGGAGCTGGGACAACTACGTCTCCCTCGCCCCGTGGGCCGATGTCGCGCACGTGTTCCACGTGGTGCACGAGTACGGCGAGTGAGCCTATTCGATTGACTCACTGACCCGTCTCGCGTAATCAGGGGATACGAAGGGGGTCGGTTCACACAGTGTGAACCGACCCCCTTTCGTATGTTCCGTGCGGATTACGGTCAGGCGTGACGCTTGCGCCAAACCGTCAGACCGACACCGGCAACGGCCAACGCCACCACGGCGCCGGACAGGCCCAGCACGGCGGTGCCAGTGGACGGCAGACGATGGGACGGCTGCTGATCCCCATCCTGATCGTCCTTGCCATCGTCCTTGCCATCGTCCTTACCGGCATCATCCTTGCCCTGATCGCCGTCACCGGGATCCGGAGTCGGGTCCGGACTCGGATTCGTGCTTTTCTCACGGTCGACCGCCAGTTGGGCCAACTGCACGGACAGCGCGCGCTGTGGCGCATCGACTTCGTTCTGCGTGGAGGGGTTGGAGACGAGCGCGGTCTCGGCCTTCTTCAGCAGTGTCTGCAGTTCGGCCCAGTCCTCCGCAGGATATTCGTCATGCCGCAGTGATTTTGCCTCGGCGATTGCCGCTTGCAACCGGTCGGTGGATACGGCTTTCCCATCGGCGCTAAGCACGTCGCTCAGGCTGTAGTAGTCGAAGTCCACGTAGCCGCCGGTGACGGCCTTGGCATAGTTGAACAGACCGATGCGGTATCCCTTGAAGTGGGAAAGGCTCCAATCGTAACCGAAGGGTCCCTGCTGCCCTCCCAACTCATTCCAGGTCCTGCCGTCGAGGCTGTAGAGGTATCGGATGGTCAGTTTGCCGCTGCTTTCGTCGAGCACGTTGTCGCTTTTGAGCCACACCTCGGTGTGATCTCCCAGTTCCACCGTGGTACCTTCCACGAAGGACTCGACCTTGTCACGGTCGATGGTGTCGTCGATGATGTTGCCTTCGGCGTCCTTCTTGCCGTTATCGTAGATGCGTTTCACCACGCCCAACGTGCGTTTGCCGTTTTCCTGACGCACCGCCGCGTAGGAGAAGCTTCGCGTGTAGGTGGCAATGCCCGCGGTATCACCGTCCTTCATGCCGCTTACGTCCATCTTGGTTTCGATGGACATGTTGCCTCCGAAGGTGCGTTGCGAAAGCATGTTACGGGCTGTTTCGAAGTAGGTGAGGTCGCCGTGCGTGCCCTTCATGTATTTTGCGGTCTTCGATACCGTGTGGCCGTTGGTCAGCCTCAGCCATCCGTCACGGTCCGTCAGAGACCAGTACCGATTGTCCGGGTTGTGCGCCCACTCCCAGACCATGTCGAGGTTGGAGCCGTTCGGCTTATACTCTTCCGGAACAGCGTATTCCTTGGTGCTGTCTCCCTTCATCGAGATATCGTCAACGAAGAAGTTCATCAGGTCGTTCGTCGCATCAGGGGTCGCCGTCCAGGGTGTTTCGAAGAACACTTCCGCACTGTCCGCGTCGAATTGTTCGGGCAGCGTGTATGTGCCGCTGATCTGCGTCCATTCGCCCTTACGCGCGTTCGCCGATGCCATCACGTAGGCCTTGTTCTTGTCCCGGATGGTGAAGTTGAACGTCTTGTTGTCCGGGCCTTCCTTGTACAGCACCCACGCGGATAGCTGATACGTGCCGCCTGCGATGACCTTGCCCTTCACCGATTGGGAGGGGCCCGCACCTGTCGCGGTTCGGTCGGTCACCTGCAGCGAGTTCGGCGCGCTGTGGTTGGTTGTGTAGCCGAGGGAGATCTTGGCCTGTTCACGTCCTTCCCAGCCGGATTGTCCGTTGACTTCGCCGTTGACGATCACTTCGCTGCTACCCGCTTCCGGAGCTTCTTCCAGCGTCCACCAGTCTTGGTCCTGATAGCTTTGATGCGGGGCGTCGTTGTCGAAGTCGTCGGAATTCACCACGCCCTGCAAGCGCACAAGACGCTCCAGTTCGTCCGGCAGGGCAATCGGCTTGTCGTAGACGTCGCCCGCCGTCACATGGTTATCGTCGCCGAAGACGGGCCATCCGTCGTCTCCCCATACGGCGGGAATCAGACCGGGGATGCGGCCGGTCGGATAGGTGTCGCGGAAGAAGAATCCCTCCCAGTGTGTTCCTTTGCCGTCCGGGTTTGCCACTTCCACCAGACTGCCTTGGGCGAATCCGCTGAGCGCGTACTTACGCGCCTCGTATTTTGTGCCGTCCAGCAGGTCGGTGGTCCGCAGCAGCATGACCGTGCGTCCGTCCTTGCCCCAGTAGATGGTCGGCGTGTAGTAGTAGTCGCCGATTTTGAAGACCTGCGAGCCTTCGAATCCGTGGGGCACTTCACCCAGCGCGTCCTTGAACTGTTCTGCGGAGATGATGTTCTCATGAGTCTCCACCACGGTCTTCAGATCGCTTTTGTCGAGCTTGTATTCGTTGACTCCGGAGATGATCCAAGGATCGTCATTGTCGTCGAAGTACAAGGACGGATCGTGGAATCCGCGTCCCAACGTGACTTTGGTCCAAGTTCCATGTTCGATGTCATCGGTGAAGTAGATGAACGCACCGCCCAAGTTATTGGTGTTGAACAGCACGTAGAACCGGCCGTTATGGTATCGGATGGACGGAGCCCACTCCCCTTCTCCGTACGAGCTGGCGCCATTGCGCAGCGAGGAGGCGTCGCTCATGGAGATACGGTCATAGACGTAGGTGACGATTCGCCAGTTGACCAGATCGTAGGATTTCATGATTGGGGCTCCGGGACTGAGCTCCATGGTGGTGCTCACCATGTAGTACACGTCGCGCCCTTCCTGGTTCTTGGGATCGTCTTTGGGCAGACGCATCACGCTGATGTCAGGCACGTCGGAGTTGAGCAGCGGAATCGAGTACGTGCCGTCCGCGTTGTCCGTCGTCGTGTAGCTTCGATCGGACGTGTATGGGATGTCCGCAGCCGATGCGGGGATGCATACCGTGGCGCCCAAACCTAACGTCACAGCGCTGGCGACCACGCCGGCAAGCCGGCGCAGCACAATGGATGTGTTCATAGATTCCCTTGTCGTATTTATCTCATGTTTGTGTATATGACAGTCCTACGGGCACAGTGGGAGGACGCGCCGGACCGTCAAAGTGGGGTTCGCCGCTGGAAGAAAAGACGACGAACCTCGTGACCGTCAGTGACGATCAAGCCGCCGCTGACGGAGACTCGTCAGGGGACGAAGACGAATTGTGGGCCGGACGCGCCGCTCCGCAATGGGTCATGCGCGGCGTTTGCGCCAAACCGTCAGACCGACACCGGCAACGGCCAACGCCACCACGGCGCCGGACAGGCCCAGCACGGCGGTGCCAGTGGACGGCAGACGATGGGACGGCTGCTGATCCCCATCCTGATCGTCCTTGCCATCGTCCTTACCGGCATCATCCTTGCCCTGATCGCCGTCACCGGGAGTCGGATCCGGATCCGGATCTGGATTGGTGGCATTCGCGGTGAACACGTAGCCGGTGATGTCAAACAGTTCCGGATTGGAATCGTCGTCCTGTGCTCCACGGAAGGTGAAGAACACGTTGTGTACGCCGTTCACACCGGACAGTTCCGCCGTGTAGTCGTTGTAGACGCCGCCGTCGCCAGCGGGGATATCCACTACGGCCACGGGTTCGGTGTCGGTGCCGTCAAGCCTCACTTCGATCCGGCCGCCAGCCTTGCCTGCCGCATGGACCGTGATGGACTTCGCGCCCTGCTCACCGAAATCGACCTGTGACAGCGACGTCCATTCGCCGTCGTTGATGTTGCTGAGCTTCTGCCCTTCCGAATTGTCCGCAGTCAGGTCGACCACGCGCACGCCGGATGACTTGTCGTAGGCGTCCTGAATACCGGAGTCCCATGCAATGGTGGAGGCGCTGATGCCGCCGTCCGGGTATGCGTCAAGCTTCCGGACCTGATCGAGCCCCTTCTTCGTCATCGGGATGTCGGCGATACTGCCGTCCTCGTTGATGGTAATCGGGTCGACATGCGTGTTGCGGTAGCCGCGTGCCTTATCGAGGTTGCCACCCTGCGTCAGCTCCTTGGCCACGGTCTGCGCGTGGTAGACCATGTACCAAGAGTCGCCGAGCCGGACCATCGCATGATGGTTGTTGCCGCCTACGTCGAAGTACTTGCTCGGGTTCTGCATGATCTCCCCCTGGTAGGTGAAGGGGCCCATCGGGTTCTTGGAGGTCATGTAGGCGATGTTGCCATAGCCGATGGTATGGCCGTCGATTACCTTGTCGTGACTGAAGTTCGTGCAGTACGAGTAGTAGTAGGTGTCGCCGATTTTGGCGATGCCGGAATCCTCGAACATGGCGGGTGCGTCGATGGGCTTCGCGTCGCCCACAGTGCTGATCATATCGTCGCCGAGTTGGATGACGCGAGCCGTGTTCGGATGCTCGCGCTGCCCCTCGGGCACGCCGCCGCCATAATAGAGGTAACCAGTGCCATCGTCATCGGTGAACACGGCCGGGTCGAACAGCCACACGACACCCTGCGCAGCCTGAGTGCCACCCTTGATAAGCAGTTCGCCACGCTCATCATGCCACGGCCCCACCGGAGAATCAGAAGTTAGCACACCAATGCCGCTGCCTCCATTAGCGAAATAGAGGAAGAACTTCTCTTTGCCATCGATGGTCTTATGAGTCACTGCCGGAGCCCACGAGTGCGAGGCCCACTTGGCCACACCCTGCTCTCCAGCTACACGGATGTATCCTTCATTGCGCCAATTGACCATGTCGGCGGTGGACAGCACGTTGATGGTCTTCACCGAACTGAAGGAGTTGTCTTTGATGTTGCCTTTAGAGTCATACTCGTAGTCGTAGGTCAACGATCCGTCCGCATTGACGGATGTGGCGTCGCCGGTGGTGTATACGTACACACGTCCGTCATACTCCATGGCCCACGGGTCGGCACCATACCAGTAGTCGATAATCGGATTCGATTCACCAATCTGCTTGGCCGCTTTGGCGGTTCCTTCAGGACGAACGATGGGTTCCGACGCGCTTCCGTTCAGCATGACGTCATCCACCAAGAAATCCCCGGTTTTGCCACTGTTCCACGAGGTCTCCACCACAAGGTACGGGCTCTCGTAGTCACCGTTGCCTGACAGTTCTGCGGAGCCTGTGACTTCCGACCACGCACCGGACTTCACTGCTGCGGTCGCAATCTGCCCGCAGCCACTGCCGTTGCCAGAGCAGATGGTGATGTTGAACACGGCATCTTCAGTGGATTTGACCCACATGGATCCCGTGTAGTTTTCACCTTTGGCCACTTTGCCGTTCAGAGACTGAACCACGCCAGCGTCGGTGGAGGCGCGACCAGATACTTTCAACGCGGTTTTGCCGCCATGTACGTCATCACCCACTGCGGCAATCTGCGCTTTGCTGGAATCCCATACGGTGCCCGGCTTCCATGCCGTGGTACCGCTCTCGAAATCACCGTTTTCCACAAGATTGACGCCTGCGGTCTCCTCGGCAGACGCCAAACCGTCAAGTGCGGGCAGGGAAAAAGCGAAGCAACATGCGATAGCAGCTGCCGACGCACTGATTTTCACTAGGGGGGGGGGACAGACATTTAGAATATACTCCTTCTTTCCGCGATACCGACTTCGGTATCAATTTGTCGAGTCGATGCAACTCGTACACACGTGCTCGGAATTCCTCCACACTGATTACCCTGTACGAAGAGCATCGTTACCCTCATCGTTCTCTCCAATGAGCGACAAGCGCTATTGTAGGAGTCTCCCACGTATCAGACCACTTCAATCCCAGTTTTGCAGATAACAGTTTGATAACATTTTCTTGCGCGCAGCGCGAAAAATACGCGCTTCACCATCATGTGTGGAGCAACATCGCACCACACATTCGGGGCAATCTCTTGTGTGGGGCAGAGATGTTCCACACAAGCACCTGAGCAATGTCGTGTGGAGCGCCAGTGCTCCACACAGTGAGCCCAA
>NZ_BCFK01000067.1 GCF_001417815.1 Bifidobacterium aesculapii | reverse complement strand
CTATAACACGTCCAATATCGCCTCATACACTGCGGACGGCAAGGCCGTCGGCGCTTTGTCGGTCAATTGGGATCTGATGAAATGGGCGCAGACACGTGCCAACGAGCTCGTCGAGAAGGGGAATCTCGACGGCCACGCGAACATGCTGAACGGCAAGCCGTCCTGGTACGTGCACATCGAAGGCAAGGACTACAACCTCACCCATTCTTCCAAGTACCAGTCAGGAACCTATTTCGACGGTCCTGAAGCCTTGGCGTATTCATGGACCAGTGTGGGTGGCCTGTCCGGCAACGCGGTGGATTCGTGGTATAGCGAATTGAACTACGAAATCGAGCATCCGGGAGCCTCGGCGTCCGAACTCAGTATGAGGCGTCAGGGGTACGGCCACTATCTGACCGAGGTAAGCCCGTTGGCCGATATCGCCGGCGTGGGCGTCGCCGTCAAGAACGGTGTCACCATCACCGTCTTGGAAATCGGCAACAACTATGCCAAGCAGGGCAAGACCCAGAGCGTCGAAGACGCCATCAAGGATTACGAGCCGAAGACGACCTACACTGTCACGTTCGAGACGAACGGCGGCGGCACGGTCGCCCAGCAGATTGTGAACGCGGGCGACAAGGCGAGCGAGCCATCCACCGAACCCACCAAGAACGGCTACACGTTCGGCGGCTGGTACTCGGACCCGAGCTTCACGAACAAGTATGATTTCAACGCTCCCGTGAACGGCGACATCACCCTGTACGCGAAGTGGGACGCCATCACCATCACCGCGCTCGATGACGCCGGCACCGTCTTCACGCCCGCCGGCGTGAACCCGGCCGCGAAGCTGCCCAAGCAGGTGACCGCCCACTACAGCGACGGTTCCACCAAGCGGGTCGACGTCATCTGGAACACCATCGACCCGAGCGAGTACGCGGCTCCGAACGCGGCAGGCTTCACCGTGAACGGCACCGTCGACGGCACCGCCATCAAGGCGAACGCCACCGTCATCGTGACCGACGCCGAACCTACCGGCGCCACGGTCGCGCCCGCCGTCGTCTCCACCATCGCCACGCACGCGCCCGATCTGAGCCGGGTCAAGGCGACCATCACGTACACCGACGGTTCCACCAAGGACGCCGACGTCACGTGGCGCGCCATCGACCCGGGCGAATACGCGCAGCCCAACGTCACCGGCTTCGACGTGAACGGCACCGTCACGGCCGACGGCGAAACCTACACCGTCACCGTGAAGGTCGTCGTCACCGCGCGCGGCGTGACCGGCGTCACCGCGCCCGCCGATCAGACCGTCGACTCCGGCACCGAACCCACGTACCCGGCCACCGTCACCGTCACCTACAATGACGGCGCAACCGGAACCGCGCCCGTCACGTGGACGAAGCTCACCAAGGACCAGTACGGCAAGCGCGAAGGCGGCACGTTCACCGTGAACGGCACCGTCGAAGGCGCCGCCAAGCCGGTCTCCTTCACGGTGACGGTCAATCCCGCCACCGTGAAGAACGTCACGGCGAGCGTCGACGCCGCGCAGACCGTCGTCGGCCAGACGCCCGACCTCAGCGGCGTGACCGCGACCGTCACCTGGTCCAACGGCGACGTCGAGACCAAGAACATCACGTGGCCGAAACTCACCGCCGACCAGTTCGCCACCGAAGGCGCGGTCGTCCCGGTCACGGGCACCGTGAACGCCGGCGGCAAGGAGTACCAGCTCACCGTCAACGTCACCGTGGTCGCCGCCACCGTCGAATCCGTCACCGGGCCGGGCACCGCGACCCCGTCCGTGACCGTCGACTCCGGCACCAAGCCCGACCTGAGCGGCGTCAAAGCCACCGTGAAGTGGTCGAACGGCACCACCACGCAGGAACCCGTGCAGTGGGACGAGCCGGCCAAGGCCGACTACACGAACCGCAAGGGCGGCACGTTCACCGTGAACGGCACCGTCACCATCGCCGGCAAGGCGTATGAGGTGAAGGTCTCCTACCGCGTCAACCCGGCCGTCGCCCAAAACGCCACCCTCACCGAGAAGACCGTGACCGTCGACTCCGGCACCGATCCGACCGGCAAGCTGCCGAAGACCGCGACCGTCACGTGGTCCAACGGCGACAAGACCGAGGCTTCCGTCACGTGGAACACGATCGACAAGGCCGACTACACGGCGCGTGAAGGCAAGACCTTCACCGTGAACGGCACCGTCGACCCGGCCGCCGCGCTGACCGTGACCGCGACCGTCACCGTGCGTCCCGCCACCATCACCAAGGTCGCCGACCTGGCCGAAGTGACCACCGAGGCGAAGGTCGCGCCCACGCTGCCCAAGACCGTCAAGGTCGATTGGAGCAACGGCGAGACCGGCGTCGACCTGCCGATCACGTGGGAGACCGTCGCGGCGGACCAGTACGCGAAGCGCGGCGAGTTCACCGTGAACGGCACCGTGGCCGATACCACAGGCAAGACCACCAAGGTAAGCGTCAAGGTCAAGGTCACCGCCAAGGCGGAATCCGCCGAACCGCTCAGTGCCGTGACCGTCGACTCCGGCACGGACCCGGCCGGCAATCTGCCGAAGACCGTGAAGGTCACCTACACGGACGGTGCCACCGAGAACGCCGAGATCACGTGGGACGCCTCCTCGTACACGAAGGACGACTACTCGAAGCGTGAAGGCGGCGACTTCACCGTCAAGGGCAAGGCCGCCGGCCTCGACGTGACCGTCATCGTGCATGTGAAGGCCGCCACCGTGAAGTCCGTCGACACCACGGCCGTGAACGTCGGCACCAAGGTGGGTGTGCAGCCCGTTTTGCCGAAGACCACCACCGTCACCTGGTCGAACGGTGACGTCGAGAACGCCGCCATCAGCTGGCCTGCGATCGCCGACGACCAGCTCGACAAGGCCGGTTCGTTCAGCATCGAAGGCACCGTCAACGCGGGTGGCAAGGACTATACGATCAAGGCGACCGTCACCGTGACGGCGAACACCGTCACCGTCACCTCCGTCGACCGTGACGTGAAGGTCACCACCACCGAAGGCAGGGCGCCCGTGATGCCGAAGACCGTGAAGGCGCACTGGTCCGACGGCTCCACGACCGACGCGGCCGTGACATGGGCCGACGTGCCCGCCTCCAAGTATGCGAAGGTCGGCACCTTCACAGTGAAGGGCATCGCCACGGTGAACGGCACCGACTATGAAGTGACCGCCACCGTGACCGTCGCCTCCGGCGACAAGCTCGTGCCGCTCGTAAGCCAGCACGACAAGCTGACGAGCACTGGCTCCAACGTGGCGATCATCGCGGTCGTCATCGTGCTGCTGGTCATCGCGGCCTGCGCCCTGTTCGCCCTGACCAAGCGCAGGAAGTAAGCCGGTTCCGGCATCGGCTGAACCTCGAGTGGCGGTGTGGATCCCTGTGGTCCCGCCGCCACTCGGCATATTCGGCCGAGAGTGGGAAGCGTGGCGGGTGCTTGTGGGCATGTGCGGACATGGTCACGAATCATTCAGAAACAACGGATAGGTTGGACACCATGAGCATGAACGACGCATATGGCGCGGGCGATGCCGATCCACAGTGGGATGACACACAGCCCGGAACGAGACCAAACCCTGAGAACGAACCTGCGCGGTCGAACGGTGAACCTGTACAGTCGCAGGGCGAACCTGCGCACTCCAACAGCGAACCTGCGCAGGGGGGTCCGGTAGCGGGCGGCTCCCCGTACGGAGAGCCCGCCCATAATCCGCGGAATACAGCCGTTTCGCAGATGGGCGAGACGAATCAACATGCCGCTCTTCAGGAACCCCCTGCGCAGGTTGGGGTTCCAACTGCGCAGGTTACCGGTGTAAGTGCGCAGGTTGCGGTTCCCGCGAGCGATGCCGGAGGGTCGGGGGCTACTCCGGCGCCCGCTGCAGGCTATGCAGGGTATCAGCAATATGGTCGGCCTGCCCAGCCTGCGCCCGCAACGGTCCCATACACGCAGCCCGCGCCCACGTATGCGCAGCCCGTCCAACCGGCTGCTGCGGTGCCACCGCCCCAGCCGGGTGCGGCATACCCACAACAGTCCGCGCCCGCATATGCGTACCCACAGCCACAGCCGGCATATGGGCAGCCGGTCGCGCCGCAGCAGCCCCAACCGTCGGCCTATCCGCCCCAACCGGCCTATCCGCAGCAATTCCAACCGGCCGGCCCCCAGCCTTATCAGCCTTATCAGCCATATCCGCAATCGGTCTACGGGCAACCGTCCGTACAGCCCGTACAGCCCGTCGCCATCGCGCAACCGATGCCGGTGCCCATGGCGGTGCCCGTGTTCGCGCCCATCGATCCGCGTACATGGTGGCGCACATGGCGACGCAAGGTCGTCAACCGCGCGATGGGCCTGACGCTCGCCTATCAGGCGGTGATGACGGGCGTCGGCATCGTCGCGGGCCTCGTCTTCGCCGTCGTCTACGGCGCTATGGACCCGACCGGCGGCGACGCGGGCTACAGCAACGCCTTCGACCGGTGGACGGGCATCATGAGCCTCATCACCGTGCTGTGCGCATTCGGGTTCCTCCTGCTCATGCGCCACCGCGACATCCTCACCCGCGAGTTCTGGCTTGGTGGCGCGCATCGGAACACGTACGGCGAACCGAACCAGTTGGGCACGATCAGCCAATACGGCGGGCGCCGCATGACGCCGCTGGCATGCTTCGCGATCATCGTGATTTCATTGGGTGTGCAGGGCGTGATCGTCCTCATCCAGCTCGCGTTCTCGATGCTGGGCACCAATCTGGTCTCGCCGACCTCGGAAAGCATCGACGAATCGGCCATCACCGTGAGCATGTGGCTGTACATCGGCCTGATCGGCCCGATCTGCGAAGAGGTCATGTTCCGCGGCGTACTGATGAAGGAACTCAAACCGCTCGGCAGGAACTTCGCGATCGTCACGTCCGCGCTCGCCTTCGGCCTGTTCCATGACGACCTCGTTCAGGGGTTCTTCGCGTTCCTGTTCGGCTTGGTGCTCGGATACGTCGCGATGGAGTATTCGCTGGTCTGGTCGATCGCATTGCACATCTTCAACAATGCGATCCTCTCGGGCGTGGTCGACGAGCTCGCCGGCCGTTTCCTGAGCGACACGGGGTATGGGATCTTCTCGCTTGTACTGGCGCTCGTGGGCGTCATCGGTTCCATCATCGTGTTCATCGTGGCCGGCAGGGAGCTGGGAAGGTATCTGCGCGCCAACCGCAGCCAGCCCGACACCTGCTATGGCTGGACGTCATGGGCGCTCATCGTGTTCGTCGCGTTCAACGCGATATACACCATCATCTCGTTCATCATCGCGATGCTCAGTTAGCAACCCCTGTCCGACCAGTTCCGAGAGAGGTGGAGGGAGACGGCGACGCGGCGTTGTGTATGAGAGCGCTTATGCTGGATGAAACGACAAGCCGACGCATTCGATCCGCCAGTTCACCCCCACGCCGCACACAGTCGAGGAGAATCGAGAAGCCATGAACCAGCAATCCGAACCGTTCTACGACGTCAACCGCACCTACGAGGACAACTACGAGCAAGGGCCGTTCGGCGCGTTCGCGGCCGCCTTGGACGCGCCTGAACAGGCCGCCGACGCCGATTCCCGCGGCGCCTCCGGAGAAACCTTCATGGGTGTGCCGGTGAACCTCGCGTTCGGCATTCCCGCGGGGCCGCTGCTCAACAGCCGGTTCACCACCGCCGCGTTCCGCATGGGCTTCGATCTGGCGACTTACAAGACCGTGCGTTCGCGCGCGTGGGGCTGCAACCCGTTTCCGAACGTGCTCGCAGTACACCCGAAGTCCGCGGACGGCTCGCTCACGCCCGGCAGCGCCGAACTCGACGAGGGCGTGCTCGCCGACACGAACTACGAGCGTCCGATCTCCATCTCCAACAGCTTCGGCGTGCCCTCGCAGGACCCGGACCTGTGGCAGCCGGACATGTTCCGCGCCATCGAGGCGGCGGGCCCCGGCCAGCTGCTCGTCCCCGGCTTCCAGGGCTCGCGCGTGGCGGGCATGAGCGAGGAGGACTACATCGCCGACCATGCGACCACCGCGCGCCTCGTCAAGGAGACCGGTGCGAAGGTCATGGTGATGAACACCAGTTGCCCGAACGAGGGGCACAACCGTCTGCTGTGTCATGACCCGTTGCTCATCGGCCGCATCACCGAGGCGGTGAAGCGCGAGATCGGCGACACCCCGCTCATGGTCAAACTCGCCTACATCCCCGACGACGCAGCGCTGGAACTCATGGTGCGTTCCACCGTGGGCCGCGGCACCGTGCAGGGCTTCAGCACCATCAACACGATCTCTGCGCGTCTCGTCGACGCGCACGGCGCGCAGGCGCTGCCCGGCAAGGGGCGCGAACGTTCCGGCGTGTGCGGCCATGCGATCCGCGGCGCCGGTCTCGACATGGTCGCGCGTCTGGCCGCCCTGCGCGAGCGTCTCGGCCTCGACTTCGCAATCAACGGCGTCGGCGGCGTCACCACGCCTGAGGACTACGCGGCATACAAACGCGCCGGCGCGGACAGTGTGATGTCCGCGACCGGCGCGATGTGGGACGCTGAGCTGGCGCGCAGGATCAAGGCGGAGTGAGACGGTATCGGCCGCAGGCCGATGCCGTGCCGCCCGCAGTCCGAAGAGGCTGCGGGCCTTCCCTCCTCCAGTCGGCTTCGCCGACGGCCCCCCTCGTCAGAGGGGGCCGTTTCGCGGCAGCGTCCCGTCAGAGGGGGCTGTATTCCGTTTACGCCTCGGCGGCGGCCTTCATGGCCACGGCGCCGACGTAGTAGACGGGCTTGTCGAAGTTCGGCTGGAACAGGAAGTCCACGTTCGCGAGCTGGTCGATGGTGAACTTCGCCTGGATCGCCATCGAGATGACGTTCGCGGCGCCGGAGATGTCGGCCTTCGAGCAGAACTGGCCGCCCTTGACCTCGCGCGTTTCCGGATCCCACGTGAGGATCGACGTGACCGGCGTGGTGGTGAGCATGAAGTCGGGGCGGTAGTCCTCGGTCAGCTCGGTCTCATGCACCGTGAGTCCCCGGCGTTCCGCACCGGCCTTCGCGAGTCCCGACGCGGCGAGCGACAGGTCGTACAGCTGCACGGCGCTGGTCGCCTGCGTACCGAGGTATTTGACGGTCGGTTTGTCGATGTTGCGGCCGACGAGCAGGCCCTGACGCACCGCGTTCGTGGCGAGCGGGATGTAGTCGTGCTTGCCGGTCGGGTTGTAGAAGACGGTCGCCGAGTCGCCGCACGCGTACACGTCCGGCGCGGAGGCGCGCATGTAGTCGTCGACGACGATCGCGCCGTTCGGCAGCATGTCGACCTGCCCCTTGAACAGGTCGGTGTTCGGCAGGAACCCGACCGCGAGGATCGCCATCTCGGCCGTGTATTCGCCCTTTTCGGTGACGACGGTGACGGTGTCGTCGTCGTTGTCACGGAACGCGGTCACCTTCTGCCCGAGCGCGAGCGTGACGCCGTGCTCCTCGAACGCGGCGGCCACCTGGTCGGTGATCTGCTTGTCGAAGTTGTTGGCGAGCGGACGGTCGAGCCCGTCGACGAGCGTGGTCTTGACGCCGGTGAGCGAGAACTGTTCGGCGATTTCCGCGCCGATGTAGCCGGAGCCGATCACCACCGCGGACTTCGCCTCTTTCGCCTTGGACTTGATGGCGATGGCGTGGTCCCAGTTCTTGCACAGCAGCACGTGCGGGCTGTCGATGCCGGGGATCGGCGGCACGACCGGACGCGAGCCGGTGGTGACGACGAGCTTGTCGAAGGCGAGGGTCTCCGGCTCGGCGGACGGGTCGTCGACCGGGCGGTAGGCGAGCGTCTTGCCGGCCACGTCGACGGACGTCACGTCGGTGCGCATGTGCATGGTCGCGCCGGCCTGGGCGAGCTGCTCCGGCGAGGAGTAGAACATCTTCTTCGGGTCGGACACGTGGTCGCCCACCCACAGCGCGATGCCGCAGGAGAGGAACGAGAGGGTGCCGTTGCGCTCGAACACGTGGACGGTCCAATCGGGGTGTTCGGCGAGGATCGACGTGGCGGCGAAGGTGCCGGCGTGCGTGCATCCGACGATGGCGACGGTGGTCATGGAATATGCTCCTTTGCGTTGCGGTTGCGGCCGGCGCGCCCGTGCGGCGCGGTGCGGCGCGTTGTGCGGTGACGTCCGGAGTCTTCCGTTGCCTCCGACGTGAACGTTCACCTCTGCCGTCCACCATAGCAAACCGGTCGGCGGAAGTCGGTTGGCGCGCGGTGAGGTTCGACTGACTGTGACGCGGGTCACAGTCACCGGAGGATGCGCGGGCGGTGCGCGGGTGATTTCGCCGCCAGCCGCATCGGCGCATGCTTCACGGTGTTCGCACATGCCTTATGGCACACTGTCTTGTAGTGTTTCGCGGTTCGCATGAGGATGAAATGAGGTAGTCGTGGGCGAAAACGAGAACGATGTGCTGCATGTCGAGGGAGGCAAGCCGCTGAACGGCACGATCAAGGTGCGTGGCGCGAAGAACTTCGTGAGCAAGGCCATGGTGGCCGCGCTGCTCGCCCCCGGCAAGTCGGTGCTCAAGAACGTGCCGGAGATCCGTGACGTGCACGTGGTGTCCGACCTGCTGCGCCTGCACGGCGTGAACGTCGACGTGGACGGCGCCGACGGCGTCGTCACAATCGACGCGACGCACGTGCAGCTCGCGGATGTGGCGGACGTGGACACGCTTTCCGGCTCGTCGCGCATCCCGATCCTGTTCTCCGGTCCGCTCGTGCACCGTCTCGGCGAGGCGTTCATCCCCGCGCTCGGCGGGTGCAATATCGGCGGGCGCCCGATCGACTTCCATCTGGAGACGCTGCGCAAGCTCGGCGCGAACGTCGACAAGGAGCATGAGGACGGCATCCACATCACCGCGCCGAATGGTCTGAAGGGCGCGAAGATCCACCTGCCGTACCCGTCCGTGGGCGCGACCGAGCAGACGCTGCTCGCGGCCGTGCTCGCCGAGGGCAAGACGGAGCTGTCCGGCGCGGCCATCGAGCCGGAGATCATGGATCTCGTGGCCGTCCTGCAGAAGATGGGTGCGATCATCTCCGTGGACGTGGACCGCACGTTCCGCATCGAGGGCGTCAAGGAGCTCAAGGGCTACACGCACACGTCGCTCACCGACCGCATCGAGGCCGCCTCCTGGGCGTCTGCGGCGCTCGCCACGCACGGCGACATCTTCGTCAAGGGCGCGACGCAGCCGGAGATGATGACGTTCCTCAACGTGTTCCGCAAGGTCGGCGGCGAGTTCGACGTGACCGACAAGGGCATCCGCTTCTGGCACCCGGGCGGCGACCTGAAGCCCGTGGCCATCGAGACGGATGTGCACCCCGGTTTCATGACCGACTGGCAGCAGCCGTTGGTCGTGGCCCTGACGCAGGCGAACGGCCTGTCGATCGTGCACGAGACCGTGTACGAGAACCGGTTCGGCTTCACCAAGCCGCTCGTGCAGATGGGTGCCACTATCCAGCTGTACCGTGAGTGCCTCGGCTCCCTGCCGTGCCGCTTCCAGCAGCGCAACTACAAGCATTCCGCGGTGATCTTCGGCCCCACGCCGCTGACCGGCCGCGACATCGACGTGCCGGATCTGCGCGGCGGATTCTCGCACCTCATCGCCGCACTGGCGGCGAAGGGCCCGTCCAACGTGCAGGGCATCTCGCTTATCGACCGCGGCTACGCCGACTTCCGCGGCAAGCTGCACCAGCTCGGCGCCGACATCGACTGATCGGAGGAGTGCTGGGCTCATACAGGGCGTCGATGGCGGGCCCTGCATGGCCCAGCATGAATTCTTAGGCAGTTTTTCCACTTCTTAGGCAGGTCTCGACTTAGTCAGGTCGGGACCTGACTTGTATTTTCAGGGGATTCTCGAGGCTGCGCAGTCAGGGACCTGCCTAAGAAACGTGAAAACTGCCTAAGAAATGAGCCGCCAATCCTCGAATCTGCGGGTGAGCGGCACCATCGCCACGGTGAGCGCGGCCATCGCGGCGGCGCTGGCGAACAGCACCATGGCGACGGGGAAGCGGTCGTAGGCCCAGCCGTACACCATCTGACCGAGCGGCTGGGCGCACATGCACAGCGCGGAGAACATGGCCATGACCTTGCCGGTCATCGTCTCCGGCGTGCTCAATTGGATCGTCGGAATCGTGATGAGGTTCGCGAAGCAGCTGGCGACCATCGTGCCGCAGGTGAACGCCACCAGCACAGTGAGCTTCGCCCATGCGCCGATCGGCAGCAGGAACGCAACGCCCTGCGGCACGAGCAGCAGCACGAACACGGCCAGCGCCATCGGCATGTGCCGCATCGTGAGTTTGGCTGCGAACAGGCCGACGATGAACGCGCCCGCCACGCCGGAGACGCCCACCAGCCCGTCGGCCACGCCGTAGACGGTCGCGTCGAATCCGAGCACGGTGCGGATGGTGTACGGGAATCCGACGGCGGAATACCCGATGACGATGAAGTTCAATCCGGCCGCGCACAACGCCAGCCGGAACACGTTCGGGCGATCATGGGTGAGGAAGTGGATGCCGGCCTTCAAATCCTCGAGCGGCGTGGGCGGCTCCTCGCCGCCGCGGTCGGGCGCGCCGAGTCGGATGAAGCATTCGAGCAGGGCGGCGGTGGCGAAACATGCGACGGTGACCGCCATCATCAGACGGATGCCGAACATCGCGTACAGGACGCCGCCGAGGAAACTCGGCAGCAGGGAACCGAGCTGCTGCGTCTGGTTGACGACCGCCATCGCCTGCCGCATCACGCCCTGACCGTACTTGCGGACCATCTGGGGGAGTGCGGCCTGCACGGTCGGCGTCTCGAACGCGCCGAGCACGGCGAGCAGCACCTGCATCGCCGCGATCGCGACCATGTTGAAACCGATCGCGACGAAGGCGAGCGCGCACGCGAGCACCAGCGTGCCGGAGAGCGCGTCGAGCGCCACCATGATGGTGCGGCGGTTCACTCGGTCGGCGAGCGCGCCGCCGAACGGCGACAGCAGAATCGTCGGGACGATCGACACCGCGAGGATCGAGGCGAAGACCGTGGCGGAGCCGGTCTCGTCAAGCACCCACATCGACATCGCGAACCGCAGCATCAGGTTGCCGAACAGCGAGATGCCCTGCCCCGCGACGAGCAGAATGAAATCGCGCGACAGAAGCGGGGAGCGGGGATGGGGGTGGATGTCCGGAGACGGATTGTTCGGGTTCGGATTCATGATGGTTGCTTCTTCTCCAGGGGGATTCCTGCGGGTTTCGAGTCGTGGGTCAGTCGATCAGGGCTGCGTATCCACGGGAGACGGTTTCGATGAGATCCTTGTCGAGGATTGGCACGCCCAGCCCGGTGCACACCGTGGCCAGCGCCTCGACGCGGTGGTGCAGTTCGTCGGCCGTAGCCGGATAGAACGTGGGGGCAAGCCAGTAGTTGGTCAACAGGGCGAGCAGTTCCGCCGCCTCGCGCGGGTATGCGGTGTCGATGGAGCCGTCGGCGACGCCTTCGCGGATCATCGCATCGAACATGTCGGCGACCTGGGTGCGCCAGACCTTGAGATTGGCGGCCAGGAGCTTCGGATCATGCATCGCGGGATAGGCCGCATTCATCAGCCGCATATGTTCGTTGTCGGCCGCGGAACGACGGAATGCCTCACGTAGTTTGTCCAATCCGGTGAGTCCCGTGTCGTCGATCGCCATGGGGTCGTGGCGGGATTGGTCCTCCTCGCCGAGTGCGTCGAGGATCGCCTCCTTCGACTTGAAGTGGTAGTAGACCGCGCCCTTCGACAGGTCGCCGAGGCTGTCGACGATGTCCTGCATCGTGGTGCCGTCGTACCCCTTGGTAAGGAACAGCCGCTTCGCGACGTCGAGGATGCGTGCGTGGGTGCGTTCCGGATGCCTGTTGCGTGCCATGTCGTGTCTCCCTTCGCGGTGCGCCCCGCGGATTTCCCGGGGGATTCCGTCCGATTGCTGCATACTGCTCCACCCAGTATACATACCGTCGGTCGGTATGTAGATATGGGTCGTCTCGGCGCGATTCTCGTGCGGAAGCCACGCGTGTTTCCGCACGAGAAACGCGCCGATTGATTGATTGATGGGGTCGCCGAGAATGGTGGTCGTCGGGAGGTATGCGTCGAATGGTGCGCCATATCAGGGGTGCGAGAGTTGTTGTGGAGCAGTCGTGCTCCACATGATGAGATTCATGGGAGAGATACGCGAAGTGTGGAGCGATATCGCTCCACACAAACCCATATGCGTAACCGTATACATTTGTGTGGAGCGATAATGCTCCACACAACCCCCCACTTATCCATGTGCGCGCTTGTGTGGAGCACAACTGTGCCACACACGATTTCCGCGGGCTTGTATGGCGCAGTGACGGTGTGAAGACGCGATGGCGCGATGGATGCCGGCGGTGTGACTACGGTGCGGTACAAGGCTGGCGGCACAATAGGGCGCATGGCATCCAAAGGAAAACCGTCGCCGCGATCCGCGGTCGCACCGCTGAGCGACGAGCGCGTCGCCGAACTCGCGAAGCGGCATCGCCTCGTCGACCCGCTGCGCGACTTGCCGACCGGACCGGACCGGCACGTCAACCAGCGCGAGATTGACGCACAGAACCCGAAAGGCACCGCGCGCCTGCTCAAAGGCGTCGACGTGGTCTTCCATGCGAGCTGCAAAACGCGCGCGTGGGGTCTGGAGAACGTGCCGGAGAGCGGCCCGTTCATCACCGCCGCCTCGCATGTGACGATGTTCGACGTGTTCGTGCCGATGGCCAGCCTGTTCCACATGGGCCGTCGCCCGCGTTACATGGCCAAGGCCGAGATGGCGAAGTGGCCGCTCATCGGCAAGTGGTTCCAGCTGGTCGGCATGCAGCCGGTCCAGCGCCATTCCGGCAAGGCCAAGCAGATCGAGGAGACCTCCATCGACATCCTCGTCTCCGGCCGTCCGCTCACCGTCTGGCCGGAAGGCACCGTGACCCGCGATCCGAAGAAATGGGTGATGAGCATCAAGGAGGGTGCCGCCTACATCGCGCTCGAATCCTCCCGCCGTCTCGGCAAGCAGGTGCCGCTGTTCTGCGCCGCCACCTGGGGCGCCGCATCCATCAACCACTGGTGGCCGTGGCCACGCAAGAACGTCGTCATGTGCTACGACCATCAGCTCGACTATGCGGACCTGCTCGAAGGCATGGATTCGTGGGGCGACGAGCCGCCGGTGGAAGCCGTCGAAACGCTCAAATGGCGCATGTTCATCCGCCTCAACGAGCTTCTCGAGGAGATTCGCGGCGAACGGTTCCCCGAAGACGGCTACTGGGATTACCGCACGATGAGCCGCAAGCCGATCGCCGCGCGGGACTGACGCGCGGCACAGGCCGCCCATGCCGGCGCATGGGCGGAGCCGTTAAGATGACAGTCCAGTGGACTGTCATTAGGCGACGCTGAGCGGCGGTAGCCGCGAGGCAGGGATACAGCACCCCATGCGTGGGTGAGTTAAGGAGCAACGCAATGAAGATCACCGTTCTTGGAGCCGGCGCATGGGGTACCGCCTTCGGCCAGGTGCTGGCCGACGCCGGCAACGAGGTGACGATGTGGGCGAAGGAGCCCGAGATCGTCGAAGGCATTCGCACGAACCACCGCAATCACGTGCGTCTGCCGTTCATCGAGCGTCTGCCGGACGCCATGACGGCCACGGGCGACCGCGCCGAAGCGGTCAGGGATGCCGAGATCGTCGTCGTCGCCATCGCCGCGCAGTTCGCCCGCATCGCACTCGAGGAATTTAAGGGACTCATCCCCGACGACGCCATCGTCGTCAGCCTGATGAAGGGCATCGAACGCAACACGAACAAGCGCATGGACGAGGTCGTGCGCGAATCCCTCGACCTGCCGGCCGAACGCTTCGCCGCCATCTCCGGCCCGAACCTGTCGAAGGAGATCGCGCTGCGCCAGCCCTCCGCCACGGTCGTCGGCTGCACGGACCTCGACAACGCGACGAAGGTCGCCAAGGCGTGCACCACCGACTACTTCAAGGCGTTCGTCACCACCGACGTGATCGGCCTCGAGATGTGCGGTTCGCTGAAGAACGTCGTCGCGCTCGCCGTCGGCATGGCGCGCGGCGCCGGCTACGGCGAGAACACGGCCGCGATGATCGAGACGCGCGGCCTGGCCGAACTCACCGCGCTCGGCCAGGCGGCGGGCGCCGATCCGAAGACGTTCGCCGGTCTCGCCGGCGTGGGCGATCTGATCGCCACGTGCGGCTCCCCGCTGAGCCGCAACTACACGTTCGGCGCGAATCTCGGCAAGGGATTGAGCAAGGAGGAGGCGACGCGCGTGAGCAACGGCGTCGCCGAAGGCGTGCCCACCACCGGCGCCGTCGTCGCGCTCGGCGACGAACTCGGCGTGCCCACGCCGCTCGCCTACGCGATGAGCCGCGTGCTCGACGAGGGCATCTCCTGCGCCGACATGCTCTCCCAGCTGTTCGGACGCGAGATCACCGCGGAGTAGGAATCACCGCGGAGTAGGATACGGTACCCGGAACCGATTCAGTCAGTGGAAACGAACGAGGAAACGAACGATATGACCAAGAAGCGCATTGTGGTGTTGTATGGCGGCCGCGCCGACGAACATTCGATCTCCTGCATCTCGACGGCGGGCGTGCTGGGCGCGCTCGACACCGACCGGTTCGAGGCGGTGCCGGTAGGCATCACCAAGGACGGCAAGTGGCTGGTCGACGGCGCCGATCCGCGCGGCTGGAACCTCGACGGCGGCGAGCTGCCGGTCGTCGAGAAGACCGCCGGCTCGCGCGACGTCGTGCTCGACATCGCGCAGGGACAGGACGGCTTCTTCGCGCGCAACGCCGACGGCACGCTCGAATCGCTCGGCCACGTCGACGCCGTGTTCCCCGTGCTGCACGGCCCGTACGGTGAGGACGGCACCGTGCAGGGCCTGCTGGAGATGATGGACGTGCCGTACGTCGGCTGCGGCGTGTTCGCCTCCGCCGCGTGCATGGACAAGCACTACACGAAGGTGGTGCTGGGTGCGGCCGGCATCCCCACCGCGCCCGGCGTGATGGTCGACGCGCGCATCGTACGCCCCGAGGAGGCGCTCGCGAAGGTCGAGGAGGCCGGACTCGAGTACCCGCTGTTCGTCAAGCCGTCGCGCGCCGGTTCCAGCTTCGGCGTCACCAAGGTCGAGCAGGACGCCACGGGCGACCGTGCGGCGCAGGCTTCGGTGCTCGCCGCCGCCATCGCCGAGGCCGGCAAACATGATTGGAAGGTGCTCATCGAGCAGGGCATCGACGGCCGTGAGGTCGAGTGCGCGGTGCTCGCCGCGGAACCCGGCGAGGAGCCGGAGGCCAGCTGGCCGGGCGAGATCGTGCTCGACCATCACGACGACGACCAGTTCTACGATTTCGACTCCAAGTACATGGACGCGTCCGCCAGCCATGTCGAAGTGCCTGCGGACCTGCCGGTCAGCGTCCTCGAGGACGTGCGCGACGTGGCCCGCCGCGCGTTCGTCGCGGTCGACGGCGCCGGTCTGAGCCGCGTGGACACGTTCGTGACGCCCGACGGCACCGTGATGGTCAACGAGATCAACACGATGCCCGGTTTCACGCCGATCTCCATGTATCCGAAGGCGTGGGAGGCGACCGGCGTGGGCTACACCGCGCTCATCACGCGCCTGATCGAAGGTGTGCTGCGCTAGCGTTTCGCGCGCCGATGCCCGTACTGCTCTTTAGTGGGTGACCGCGAGGGGCGACGATATTCTATTCTGGACACGCTCCGGGCCGCTCTGGCCAAGTCTTTACGGTCCAAAACAGAATATCGCCGCCCCTCGCTCCGTTGAGTGGGGACGTCGCGAAACGTAGCATGGGGAGTGGAAGTGGAACAGATATTCGTGCAATATTGACGAAAATGACGTAGTCGTCACAATTTACTTGTAGTTTCCGGGAATTCACCGAACCGCTTCGCAAGGTCGCGGAGCGTTCACCTCGAATCCGGTGTCGCGACAGATAGCGCTCGTACCTTTCTCAATTGGAATTATGGGCCGCGTGAATACAGCGCGAAGGAAAGCCCCGACTCCCTAGAGGCAAGTTGAGTAAAGGAACACACATGAAGAACCTGCGTAAGCTTGCGGCCGGCGCCATCGCCGCCGTGCTCGCGTTCTCGATGGCCGCCTGCGGCTCGTCGAACGCATCCTCCGGCACTGACTCCGGCTCCGCCGGCAAGGCCGTCACCGTCGATGAGAAGTCCGCCAAGGCCACCTCCCTCGCCGACTTCGGCACCATGGACGACCTCGTCGCCGCCGCCGAGAAGGAAGGCGCCCTGAACGTCATCGCCCTGCCGCACGACTGGTCCAACTACGGCGAGGTCATCTCCACCTTCAAGAAGAAGTACCCGAAGATCAAGGTCACCGAGCTCAACCCGAACGCTTCCTCCAAGGAGGAGCTCGACGCCGCCAAGACCAACAAGGGCACCGACGCCGCGCCGGACGTCTTCGACGTCGGCCAGCAGATCGCCGCCACCTCCACCGACTCCTTCGCCCCGTACAAGGTGCAGGCGTGGGACAAGATCCCGGATGAGAACAAGGATGCGAACGGCGCCTACTACGCCGACTACACGGGCATCATGTCCATCGGCTGGAACAAGGACAAGTACGGCGACATCAAGTCCATCAACGACCTGCTCGACCCGAAGTTCGCCGGCACCGTCGCCCTCAACGGCAAGCCCGCCGAGGCCGGCGCCGCCTTCAACGGCTACCTGATGATCAACCAGCTGGCCGGCGGTGACACCACGAACCTGCAGCCCGGCCTCGACTTCTTCAAGAAGCTCAAGGACGCCGGCAACCTCACCACCGTGGACGTGACCAACGGCACCATCGACTCCGGCCAGACCGGCGTCGTCATGGACTGGACCTACAACCAGGCCTCCTACAAGAAGGAGCTCAAGTCCAAGGGCGTGAACTGGGAGTACAAGACCTTCCCGAAGGCCCAGGTCGTGAGCTACTACAATCAGGCCATCAACAAGGACGCCCCGCACCCGGCGGCCGCCCGCCTGTGGGAGGAGTACCTGTACTCCGCCGAAGCCCAGAACCTGTGGTTCAAGGGCGGCGCCAACCCGGTCCTGCTCTCCTCGATGAAGGAGGACGGCACCGTCGACCAGGACACCCTCAAGGACGCCATCACCATCGAGGGCAAGCCGGTCTCCTACACCAACGACGACGCCACCCGCATCACCGAGTGGCTCCAGAACAACTGGGACAAGACGATCGGCAACTGAGCCGATCGGAGTCTGCAAGGGAATCCAATCCCATGACTGCGGCAATCGCACAGAACGGGTCCGTCGCCGGCAAGGCCGCGGGCCCGTCCGCTACTTCTTCCTCCTCCGCGATCGCGCGGCACCGCAAGGAGCTCGGCACCTTCGCGGTGACGATCCCGTTCTTCGCGTACACCGCGTGCTTCCTGCTCGCGCCCACCGTCATCGTGATCGTCGGCGCGTTCCAGACGCGCGACGGCGGCTTCACGATCGAGAACTTCACGAAGCTGTTCGAGCCGAACACCGTCTCCGCGTTCGTCACCTCCATCCTCGTCTCGCTCGCGTCCTCGGTGATCGGCGCGGTCGTCGGCGGCCTCGCCTCCTACGCGCTCGTCATCGGTTCGAAGCCGAACGGCCTGCTGCGTCGCATGGTCTCCGCGATCTCGTCCGTGCTCGCGCAGTTCGGCGGCGTCATGCTCGCCTTCGCGTTCATCGCGACGATCGGCATCAACGGCATCGGCACGATGCTCATCAAGACCGTGACCGGACTGACCGTCAACCCGAACTGGCTGAGCTCCCTGCCGGGCCTTGTGACCGTGTACTGCTACTTCCAGATTCCGCTGATGATCATCATCTTCCTGCCCGCGGTCGATTCGATCCGCCCGCAGTGGCGTGAGGCCTGCGAGTCGCTCGGCGGCAACACGGTCCAGTATTGGACGCGCATCGCCCTGCCGATTCTCGCGCCCCGCTTCATCTCCGCGTTCCTGCTGCTGTTCGCCTCCGCGTTCTCCGCGTACGCGACGGCCGCCGCCCTGTTCTCGCAGCGTTCGATCCTCGTGCCGCTGATGATCCAGGGCGCGATGCGCAACGAGATGGACCCCAACCAGCAGGGCTTCGCCCAGGTGCTGGCATTCGCGATGATCATCGTCGTGGCCATCGTCATGCTGCTGAGCCACGCCGTGGAAAAGAGGGCCGGACGTTGGCAGTGAAGAACGTGAACCAGAATCAGACCGCCGCCGTCAAGGGCGCCATGCCCCCGCAGCTGCGCGCCGCCCGCGTGCGCAAGCAAAGCGTCATCAAGTTCGTCATCCTGTTCATCACGCTGGCGTTCCTGTTCGTGCCGCTCATCGCCATGCTCGTCTTCACGCTGCGCCACCCGCTGTCCGGGCGCTGGTCCGCCGCGCCCTGGATCGCGATCTTCACCGGCAACGGCGAATCGCTCGGCGCCGACCTGACCGTCCTGTGGCAGGGCCTCGGCGCCTCGCTTGGACTGTGCCTCGTGACCGTCGTGCTCATGCTGCTGCTCATGGTGCCCACCATGGTGATCGTGCACATCCGCTCCAAGGCGCTCGAACGCGCCATCGAATGGGTGGCGACCCTGCCGCTGACCATCCCCGCCATCGTGCTCGTCGTCGGTCTCGGACCGATTTACCGCTGGCTGAGCTCCCAGGTGCTCGACACCAACCCGATCTGGCTGTGCTTCGCGTACGTCGTGCTCGTCATGCCGTTCGCGTTCCGCGCCATCGCCGTGGGTCTCAACTCCATCGACGTCAAGACCCTCGTCGAAGCGTCCCGCTCGCTCGGCGCCTCCTGGCCGAAGGTCTTCTTCCGCGTGATCATCCCGAACCTGTGGCAGTCGATCCTGTCCGCCAGCTTCATCTCCATCGCCGTGGTGCTGGGCGAATACACCGTCGCCTCGCTGCTCGGCCGCATGAACCTGCAGGTCGCGCTCTACCAGCTCGGCCAGTCCAACTCCCAGATCTCCACCGCCATGTCGCTGCTCGCCCTGCTGTTCGGCGTGGTGCTGCTCGTCGCGCTCGACCTCATCTCCGAGCGCATCGGCAAATCCCGTACGGGCGAACCCAAGGAAGGCAAGTAACCCATGTCTCTCACAGACCAGAACGTCACCGCCGGCGGCGCCGCGCAGGCCGAGGACGCGTTCAAGAACGATCCGACCGCCACGCTCGAAGGCGTGCGCGGCAAGGACGTCACCAAGGCCGCCAAGGCCCTGCTCAAGGATTCCACCACCCGCGGCGGTGGCATCCAGATGCAGGACGTCGTCAAGATCTACCCCGGCTCCACCGTGCACGCCCTCGACGACTTCAACCTCGACATCAAACCCGGCGAGATGGTCGTGCTGCTCGGCGGCTCCGGCTGCGGCAAGTCCACCGCGCTGCGCTCCCTCGCGGGCCTCGAGGACATCCAGGGCGGGCGCATCGTCGTCGGCGGGCAGGACGTCACCGGCGTACCCGTCAACAAGCGCGGCATGTCCATGGTGTTTCAGGCGTACTCGCTGTTCCCGCACATGACCGCCGTCGAGAACGTCGAATTCGGCCTCGAGGTGCGCGGCGTGGGCCGTGCCGAACGCCGCAAGGTGGCCATGGAGCAGCTTGAACTCGTCGGGCTCGCCGATCAGGCGAACAAGTACACGCAGCAGATGTCCGGCGGCCAGCAGCAGCGTGTCGCCCTCGCCCGCGCGCTCGCCATCAAGCCGCGCGTGCTGCTTCTCGATGAGCCGCTCTCCGCGTTGGATGCGAAGGTGCGCGTCCAGCTGCGCGACGAGATCCGCCGCATCCAGCTCAACACCGGCACCACCACCGTGTTCGTCACGCACGATCAGGAGGAGGCGCTCGCCGTGGCCGACCGCATCGGCGTGATGAACCACGGCCGCATCGAGCAGATCGCCGCGCCGCAGGATCTCTACCAGCGCCCCGCCACCGAGTATGTGGCCACGTTCATCGGACTGACGAACCGTCTGCCCGGCGCTTCCGACGGCACCGAGGCCGTGGTGTTCGGCCAGCGCGTGCCGCTGCTGCCCGGCTCGAAGCAGGGCGATCCGGTGGCCGTGCTCGTGCGCCCGGAGAACATCGCGCTCGTGCGTGCCGGCGAGGCCGATTCTGCGGCGGGCGAGCACGCCCGCGTCGAGGTGATCCACTTCCTTGGTGCCGTGGCGCGCGTCGACTGCGAGATCTCCAGCGGCGAATACCCGCATTGGAACAAGGGCGAACAGCTCAAGGTCACCGTGCAGCTGCCGGCCAACGAGCTGCCCGCCGGTCTTGCCGCCGGCGACGAAGTGGTCGTCACGCCGCGCCCGGTGGCGGCGTTGGCCTGCTGATTCGCTGATGTGGCGGGCCGCTGACGGCTCGCATGAGGATGGCTTGGGATTCCTATGGGAACCCAAGCCATCTGTTGTTGTGATGACACCCCCGTGGCGCGACGTCCGTGTTGCCGGCGTGTCATGGGAATCCGAGATTGCTTTACTTGCGGTAAAGAGTTATACTTTACTTGCATGCAAGTTAAAAGCGATAGTCGCACCGTCGAGACACCGTAACCACGCACTCAAGGAGACCATCATGACCACCGACAGCACGCCCCGCGTCCCGCTGCAAAGCGGCACGCGCGACCGCAACCCCATCGTCCAAGCCGCGTCCGGCACACCGGCGCCCGACGCGACCACGTCCATCGCCTCGTCGTCCGCCAATGCCCCGTCGATCGACGGCGATGCCGCGGCGAACCTGCTCGCGCAACTGCGGCAGGACCGTGAAGCCTCGGCGGAACGCATCATGGCGCCCAACTGGTACTACACGTTCAGCTGCCTGCTCGGCATCGTCACGTGCCTCCTGCTCGCCGATTTCTTCTCACGGGTCGGGTATCAGATGAATGCGGACTGGTGGCGCGCCCACACGGTGCTTTCCGTTTCCGGAATCACGGAATTCATCGCCATCCTCATGGCCACGCACGTCTCGCTGCAGATAAATGCGTGGCGCAAGCAGCAGATCGGCGGCGACTTCGACACGTTCGGCGGGTTGATCGCACCGCGCAACGCCGTGATGTGGACGATGGCGATCGTGTTCTATGCGCTCACCGCCCTGGGCGTCGCCTACATCATCCTTGGACCGTTGGGCCTGCCATGGCTGCCTTATGATTCGGAGGTCGCGCCTTCGATCATCGCTTTGGCGATGGGTGCCGTCGGCGGGCTCGGCGAATACGCGTACGACCGATACTGCGTCCGACTCATGAAGCGTGACGGCTATGACGCGTGAACAGGCGAATAGAAGCGTCGAACCCCGGTTCGACGAGATCATCCACGAACCGATGCGGCTGCGCATCTGCGGACTGCTCTCCGGCATGAAGGAGGTGCCGTTCTCCGCGATTCGCGAAACACTCGGACTGAGCGACGCGATGTGCTCGCGTCACCTCAAGACCCTCGCCGACTGCGGCTATGTGACGTTGACCAAACGCCGGGGCGAATCGAACCGGCACATGGTCACCTGGGCATCCATCACTCCCGAAGGCCGCGCGGCCATGGCGGCCCATCTCGCCGCCCTGCGCGCCATCGCCGCCGGAGACCTGCTCGACGGATGACATGACGTTTCGGTCGAGACGAACGAACGGCATACATGCATACACGACACACATACGGATACATGACACGCGCTTCGGCACCCAAGCCCCGCTCATTCGATGCGGGCTTGGGTGCCGTATGCTGGGCGGTATGAGTGATCAACAGCAGTCGCCGCGGACGGAGCCGGGGGAGTCGATGGAGGGCGAGAACCGCCCGTTCTTCTTGGAGGCGCACCGGCGGTTCACGCTGGTGGGCATCGGATTGTGCGTGACCATCGCGTTCTGGGTGGGGTTGAACACCGTGCTATCCGGCCTGCTGCAGCCGTTCTTCCCCCAAGGCGCGCCCATGTGGGTGTCGTTGCTGCTCTCGTCCGGCCCGTTGTATGCGGTGGCGATGCCGATGGGCATGATGGTGATCGACCGTGTGCCCGCGCTGCAGGCGCGCGAGTTCACGCTCGGCGCGAAACGGTTCTGGACGATGATGATCGTGTGCTTCCCAATCATGGTGTTCGGCAATGTCATCGGCTCGTGGATGTCCGGCGTGATTTCGGGCGGTCAGGCCTCGGACCGCGTCTCCGGCATCATCGCCCGGTCGGACCCGTGGATGAACGCGCTGTTCGTCGTGCTGCTCGCGCCGCTGTTCGAGGAATGGCTGTTCCGCAAGCAACTCATCGACCGTACGCGCCGCTACGGCGAGCGTACGGCCATCGTGCTGTCCGCGTTCGCGTTCGCCATGTTCCACATGAACCTGTACCAGTTCTTCTACGCGTTCGGCCTTGGACTCGTGTTCGCCTACGCGTATATGCGCACCAGCCGGCTGCGGTATCCGGTGATCATGCATATGGTCATCAACGCGTTCGGCTCGCTGATCGGCCCCGGCGCCTTGCGTCTCGCCTCCGGCGGCGATATCCAAGGGCTGCTCGAAGGGTCCACGAGCGAGGCGGCGCTGATGCGTGCGGCCGAATCGAATCCGAGCATGATGGCGGGCGTCATGCTGCTCGGATTGTATGGCGTGCTGATGGTGTGTCTCGTCATCGCCGGCATCGTGCTCCTGTTCGTCAACGTGCGCCGCTTGGAGTTCTATGATCCGCCCGAGCAGCTGCCGAAGTGGTATGGCGCCCGTCTTGCCTTCCTCAACCCCGGCATGGTCGTCTACACGGCGCTCACCGCGGTGCTCGCGTTGTGGACGATGGGATTGCTTCGGTTCTGAGACGCCGTCGGAGGTGCGCCGCGACGCCGCGGCCCGACCTCCGAGCGGTTCTTTTGTTAGGCATTAGGCGCTATTCGGCCGTGTTCGCGGCCGAATGAGGCGCGTCTTCGGTCACCGCTTCCGACGCGCCGCCGTCGCTCACGAGATAGTCGGCCGTGGCGATGGCGCGTGCCGCACGGTCCTTCGCGGTGGAGAGAAACACGCCATCGCGTACGAACAGCATCACCACGCCCTCCGTGCCGTATGGCGAGAATCCGGTGAACTTGACCAGCGGCGGATTGTCCGGCAGAAGCAGCCCGGAAGCGCTTTCCTGCACGCGCCGGAGCATGTCGCGGCTCACTTCGTCCGGGTCGGCGCCACCCTTCACCGTAAACGGCATGGTCACCGTGCTTTCGCTGGCGGCGGTGAGCTTGGTGAGCGACGCCGTGTTGAGCACCGAGTTCGGGATGACCATCCGGTCGCCGCCTCGCGTCTCGACCACCGTGTGCCGCCACGTGATGTCCACCACCGCGCCGGTCACGCCCTGGATGGTGACCTGGTCGCCGGGCCGGATCACATGCCCCATCATCAGGCCGAATCCGCCGACCACGTTCGCGATCGTGTCCTTCAGGCCGAAGGAGAGCGCGACGCCGCCGACGCCGAGCGCGGTGACCAGCGTGGCCGGGTTGATGCCGAACACCGGCTGCAGAACCATGCCGACGGCGAGGCACCATATCACCACGCGTATCAGGTTGATGAAGATGGAGGCGCTCGGAATCGGCACCTGGGAGTTGTCGATGATCTTGCGCACCACGCGCCGCAGCACCCGATCGGCGATTACGGCCGCCACGAACATGATGAGCAGCCATACCAGCTTGCCGGCGTTCAGGCGGAACCACGACAGTATCAGTCCGGTGAAATCTTGAGTATTCATGCGACCAACCATAACGAGCGTTATGGGCAGCCGGTGCATGTCTGCCGGAAAACAGCTGTGAGACGTGTCGTCGGCGTGTCGTGGTGCCGGGCCCGTGCCGGCACGCATCGACCAGCACGGGCCCGGCGCCACGACAACACAACACGCCGTATGCCGCCGCTACCGCTCCTGACGGTCCTGCGCGTGCTCGCGGCAGGTCTGCCCGAGCCCGCGCGCCAGGCGGATCGGATCGAGGATCTCGTCGAGCCGTTCCGCCGGCAGGTCGGTCATCTCGCCGGCCACCTCGCGCACCGTGCGGCCCGAACGCACCGCTTCGGCCGCGATTGCGGAACCCTGCTCGTAGCCGATGTAGTGGTTGAGCGCGGCCGCGATCGACGGCGTCGACTCGGCGTGCGCCCGCCCCACTTCGGTGTGCACGACGATGCCTTCCACGCAGTTGACGCGGAACGTCTCCATCGCGTTGGTGAGCAGCGACATGCCGGAGAGGATCTCATGCACCATGACCGGGTCGAACGCGTTGAGCTGCAGCTGACCTTCGGCCACCGCCCAGTTCACGGTCACGTCCATGCCGAACACCATGAAGCAGCACTGGTTCACGCATTCGGGAATCACCGGGTTCACCTTGGCCGGCATGATGCTGGAGCCCGCCTGCCGGGCCGGCACGTCGAGGTCGTTGAATCCGGCGCGCGGCCCGGAGTTGAGCAGACGCAGGTCGTCGGCCGCCTTCTTCAGGTGCACGGCGAGGTTCTTCAACGCGGCGGAGGTCGCCACGTACGCGCCCATGTCGGTCATCGCCGCCACCGGGTCCGGCGCTGCCGTGACCGGCAGTCCGGTGATGCGCGCCAGATGCTCGGTCGCAGCCTGGCGGAAGCGCAGGTCCGCGCAGATGCCGGTGCCGATGGCCGTGGCGCCGAGGTTCAGTTGCGCGAGCTGCGGAACCAGCTGCTCGAACATCGCCAAATCGGATTTGAGCAGCGTGGCGAACGCGTGGAACTCCTGACCGTAGGTCATCGGCACGGCGTCCTGCAGCTGCGTGCGGCCGATCGTCACGTCGTGGATGTGCTTGTCGGCCAGATCGTGGAACGCGCGCGCGAGGCGCTTGGTCGATTCGGCGAGCGGGTGGATCGCGTCGATGATAGCGAGCTTGCACGCCGCCGGGTACGTGTCGTTCGTGGACTGAGATTCGTTGACGTCGTCGTTCGGGTGGATGTAGCCGTAGTCGCCGCGCGTGCGCCCGGCGAGCTCGAGCGCGCGGTTGGCGATCACCTCGTTCATGTTCATGTTCGATGACGTGCCGGCGCCGCCCTGCATCACGTCCACCGGGAACTGGTCGGCGAGCATGCCGCCTTCGATCTCCAGACACGCCTCGCGGATGAACCTCGCCTTGTCCGCGTCGAGGAGTCCCAACTCCTCGTTCGCGCCCGCGCACGCCCGCTTGACGGTCGCGTAGGCGCGGATGAGTTCGGGGTGCGCGGAGTCCGAGATGCCGGAGACGGGGAAGTTGCCGATCGCGCGCTGCGTGTGGATGCCCCAGTACACGTTCGCGGGCACCGCCATCTCGCCGATGCAGTCGTGCTCGATGCGCACGGCCGGTCGCGCCGGACCGTCCGTCGGCTGTGCGGCGGGCTGCGTTGCAGCCGACGTCGCGGTCGGATCGTACGTTGCGTGGACCTCGTGGGTCGTCTCGTTCGTCATGCTTCCATCATGCTGGTTCCGCGCGCGAAACGCCATCATCGCCGCCCGATTCACCCCTGTGAGAAACCGCACAGGAACGGTCCGCACGCGGCGTTCCGCCGGCGCCCGTCTACCCTTTGTTGAAGATGCGGTTCCAGTAGGCGAGCATGTTCTCCTTGGACATCGACATGTAGATGCCCATGGCGAGCATGGCGACGTCGTCGTTGAGCAGATCGTCCATCGAGATGGTCTCGCGCAGTTCCGGCCACCGTTTGAGGATGGAGAGCAGTCCGCCTGCGGTGAAGTCGAGCAGCAGGTCCGTCTTGAGGTCGAGATGGTCGGAATCGAGCTCGAGCGTCCCGATGAGCGACAGACGCGCGAAATCATGCAGTGACTCGACGAGTTCGGGGGAGCTGTGCGGTCCGGCGAGGAGTGCGAGACGGTCGATGCGCTCGCGTTCGCGCGGCGTGCGCATGAAATGCGTGATGTGCGCGCGCCAATGCTCCTGCGGGTCCACGTCCGGATTCGGGGCGTCGTGGACGAGCGGCGACGACTGCACCTCCGCGAGGATCGCCGCGTCGGCGAGTTCCGGCAGTCCGGAGAAATGGTAGTAGAACGAGTTGCGGTTCACCTGCGCGCTGCGCACGATGTCCGTGACGGTGATCCTGCGGTATTCGCGGTCGGCCAGCAGCTTCCAGAACGCGTCCTGCATGCGTTCGCGGGCGGGCGGGACCGCCGAATCCCTTCGTGGGCGTGACATAGGCGACTCCTGATGGATTCGGATCGGATGCCGGATAGGCGGATGCCGGATGTATTTAGACATCTTGTCTAGACAGTATAGCCAATAACGAGACAACGCCGGCATGCTCACGCCGGACCGCCGCAGCCGTCATTCCCGCGGCTTCTCCCGCTCCTTCGGCCTGCCGCCATTGCGCGCCATCGACGCGCGGATCAGCATCCCCACCGCCTCCAGCAGATGCCGGCGGTCCTGCGCCGACAATCCCAGCATCGAGCCGATCATCGCCGGAATCGACCCCGGGAAACCGTCCACCACCTCGGAGAACGTCGTCGCGCCGTTCGCGTGCAGCACCGCGAACAGCGCGTCCACCGCGCGCTCGCGCTGCTCCGCCGTCAACCCCGCCATCCACGCGTTCAACGATTCGTTGAACAGCTGCGAACTCGACGCAAGATCCGGCTCCGTCACGAAATGATCGCCCTCCACCTGCCAGGAGAACGTGAAATGCTGCATGATGCCGTCCGAATCCGACGTGACCACGCGGCACGGCTCCGGCGTCTCGAAGATCTGCCCCACGATCGACGAGCTCGGCACGATCTTCGTCACCTTCGGCTGGATGTCGAGATACTCGCGCGACGTGACGATGGTCGGCGGGAACCCCGGCCCATCCAACGAATACACGTGACAGATGCGGCGCTGCACCTCGGGATCCGCGTTCATCGCCGCGTACACGGCCAGATTGCCGCCCTTCGAATGACCGGTGAGCACGATGTCGCCACGCCACAGGCGCGCCGCCATGCCCAGATACGCGCTCGCCGCCCGCTGCGCCGGCACCGGGTACTGGAAGGCCATGTTGAAGTCCTCCTTCCAGCCGATGAGCGAATCGTCCGTGCCGCGGAACGCGATGACCATCGTGCCGCCGCGCGTCGGATCCTTCGCGCGGGGCCGGCCCCGCCAATCGCGGCCGTCGGGCAGTATGAACGTCATCGCGGCGAACTGCGTCTGCTCGACCGTGTCGACGTGTTCGACCACCGCGCCCAGCCGGGCCTCGCGGAATCGGGGGGACGCCGCCACCGCGGCGAAGAAGTCATGGGTCGTGTTCGGGTCGACCAGGCCGACGATCTTGGCTTCGTGGTCGTCCGCGCCATCCGGGCCGGCTTCGGCGGCATCCGCGCCGCCGTCGCGTCCGCCGGTCGCGGCGTCGGCGCGGCTGTCGGAATCGGCTTCGGCGGCACCGTCTGCTTCGGCGACGTGATGCGCGCCCGTGGCGGTCGTCCCGTCGGTCGTGGCATCGGCATTTTCGGCGTTTCCGGCTTCGTTGGTATGGCCGGTGTCGTCGGCATGAACGGAGGGAGTCCCTCCGCGCTCCTCGGTCGTGTCGCCGCGCCGCCCACGTTCAGAGTCCGTGCTTCCGCCCTTTCGGACGTCCGCGGAGACCGCCCCTCCGGCGCTCGCGCCGTCAGTCGCGCTCGCGATGCCGGCATCTTCGCCGTCATGCATCGTGGCCTCGGCTTCGGCGAGCGTGACCGACGTGAACGGTTCGCGCATCAGCCCCCTGATCCACAGCCGTGGGTGGCGCGGCTCGAACGTCCGCAGCCGAGCCGCCAACGAAGTGCCGTTCTCCCTGAGTTCCAGCGTGGGGGCGCACGCCGCGACATCCTCATAGGAAAGCGAGGAGAACACCAACGCGTCCACCTCGTTGAATGGCGCGTCCGGATCGGTCAACGGGCGCCGCTCCCTGCACACGTAATCGAACACGTTGCCCATATGCACCTCCCCGGAGTGCCGTTGTCGTGCCGTCATCGGGCCGGTGCCGCCGCACGCGCGCGGCCCCGGCGCTCCACTGTCGTCATCCCCCAAGTCTAATCGCGCCGGTGCGTGCGGTTTTGCGGCAATCGCGGCGATATTGTGCGATATGCGGGCGGTTCGGGCAACGTTCGGCATGGTGCGTCTCCAGCCTGCCGCAGGCGGCTCGTATCAACGCGACACGCCGAAGCGCGGCGACGATTTGCGTGATGGGGGAAAGTCGCGTATCTTAATCACTCGTTGCCTCACGGAAGGCAGCAAACATTGCGGACATAGCTTAGTTGGTAAAGCGCAACCTTGCCAAGGTTGAGACCGCGGGTTCGAGTCCCGTTGTCCGCTCTCGGAAAGCCGGAGTGATTCGGCTTGAAGAACAGGCCCGGGCGGTTGGCGCAGTGGTAGCGCACTTCCCTGACACGGAAGGGGTCACAAGTTCGAATCTTGTATCGCCCACGAGCGTGGATACGAAGGATTCGCGCAATAACAGAACACGGGGCTATGGCGCAGCTGGTAGCGCATCTCCATGGCATGGAGAGGGTCAGGGGTTCGAATCCCCTTAGCTCCACTCGAAGAGAAGACCGGCGGTCCGCCGGTTTTTTCGTCGGAGCGCCGATTGCAACGTCGGCGCGCTATGGGCGATTGGCGCAGCGGCTAGCGCACTTCGTTCACACCGAAGGGGTCGTAGGTTCGATTCCTACATCGCCCACCCGCTTATCCCGTCACGATGCCACGCATCGCGGCGGGATTTTTCGTATCATCGGCCACAGGTTGCGTTCAGCGTTTGCCCGCGTCCTGCGCCATGCGCAGTTCGATCGCGAGACGATAGTATCCGATGAGCTTGTCGACCATCGCGGGCCATGTGCGCCCACGCACCACGTCGAGCCCGGCCGCGCCCATCCGCCGCCGCAGCGATGCGTCGCCCAGCAGCTTGGCCACGCACTCGCGCAGGTCGGTGTCGTCCTCGTCGTGCGGGTCGAACAGCAGTCCGGTGCCGCCTTCGTCCACCAGGTCGAGCGGTCCGCCGCTTGCCGGCGCGACGACCGGCAGTCCGCTCGCCATCGCCTCCTGGATGGTCTGCCCGAACGTCTCCTCCGCGCCGGTGTGAACGAACGCGTCCAACGCGGCGTACGCGTCGGCGAGGTCGCGTCCGTGCAGCATGCCGGTGAACACCGCGTTCGGCAGTCGGCGCCGCAGTTCCGGCGCGCTCACGCCGTCACCGACGATGACGAGCCGCATGCCGAGCCCGTCGAGCGCGACGAGCCGCTCCACCTGCTTCTCCGGCGCGAGACGACCCACGTACCCGACGACCGGCAGTCGGCCGTCGTCGCTCCACTCGCGGCGCCACGCGCGCGTCTGCGCGTCGTCGGCGCGCGAGGGGCCGAATTGCGTGGTGTCGACGCCGCGGCCCCACAGCCGGATGAGGTCCGGGTCCACGCCGAACGTTTCCAGACGCCGCCGCGCGTCGTCCGTGGGGGCGAGCGTCAGCGTCGACAGATTGTGCATGCGTGCGATGCGTTCCGCGACGATGCGTTCCGCCTGTTCGCCTGCGGTCTTGCCGATGCGCCGGAGCCATTTCGTGTGCTGCGGCCAGTCGTCGTCGGTCGCGGCGCCTTCGGATACGGCGCCGTTCACGCCTTTCTCGCCGGTCACCGCCTCGCGCGCGAACCGCCGCGCGTACTGTGCCACGTCGGTCTGGTAGATCGCGACGGTCGGCACGCGCAGCTCCTCGCCGGCGAGGAGCGCGGCGTGGCCGAGTTTCGAAATCGGTGCGGCCACGTGGATGACGTCCGGTTTCGGCCCGTCGAGAATGCCGCGGATCACCGACGTCTTCGTCGTGACCGCCACGTTGAACTTCTGGATGGGCAGCGACGGCACCTCCGCGACCGGGTATCCCGCGTATGTGCCGCCTTCCGGCGCGGGGCCGGGGGCGATGACGCGCGCGTCGAACCCGCGTTCGGCGAACCGGTCGAGGATGTGCTTCACGCTGCCCGACACGCCGTTCGTCTGTTCCAATGACGATTCGCTGACGATGAGCACCCGCAGCGGCCGTTCCTCGAATGCGGCGCCGTCGTCAGGCGACGTGGCGGCGGATACGGGGGATGACGGGATGGCCGATGACGGCGCGGGCGCGTTGGTATTCATGGTTTTCCAGTGTAGGGAGCGCGAATGGCGCACTTCCGTGCCGGATGATGGATTTCATCGCCCCGTATCGAGCTGTTCACCCGACGCTACGGCAGCTGCGCATCCGCCGCGGGATGACGGCCGCGCCACCACTTCTGTACGAAGTACGCGCCGTAGCACACGACGATGAACAGCAGCTCCGCGACCAGCGCGAACCGCTGCTCCTTGTCGAAGAACACCAGCAGGAAGGAGGCGGTGCACAGGATGAACGCGCCCCACGAGGTGAACGGGTAGCCGGGCGTCGCGTACTTGAGTTCGGCGACCGTATGCCCGGAGGCCACCCAACGGCGGCGGAACACGATCTGGCAGTACGCGATCGCGATCCACACCACCACCGCGGACAGGCCGGAGAGCGCCACGAGCACGAGATACACGGTCGAGGCGGCCACGACGGAGCTGAGCAGCGCCAGCAGGCCGCCGGCCATCGCGGCGCACAGGGCGAGCATCGGCACGCCGCGTCGGTTCGTCTTCGCGAACCAGCGCGGGATCATGCCCTCGTTGCCCATCGACCAGACCATGCGCGTCGAGGCGTACAGGCCGGAGTTCGAGGCGGACAGCACCGCCGTGAGCACCACGAAGTTCATGATGTCCGCCGCGTAGGGGATGCCCACCGAGTTGAGCACGAGCACGAACGGGCTTTCGCCCACGCCCGCCTGTCGCCACGGGATCAGCGCGCTCATCACCACGATGGAGCCGATGAAGAACAGTACGAGGCGCCACAGCGTCGTGTGGATCGCCTTCGGCACGGCGGTCTCCGGGTCGCGCGTCTCGCCGGCGGTCACGCCGATGAGCTCGGTGCCGGAGAACGCGAAGTTGACGGTCAGGATCGTCGCGAACACCGGCATGAAGCCGTTCGGGAAGACGCCGTCCTTGATGAGGTTGCCGAACATCGGCGCATGCGTGTACCCCTTCATCGGAATCACGCCGAAGATCGTGAGCGTGCCGATGGCGATGAACGCGCAGATCGCGAACACCTTGATGGAGGCGAACCAGAACTCCGCCTCGGCGAAGAACCGCACGGACAGCGCGTTGAGCGTGAAGATCAGCACGATGCACGCGGCCGACCACACCCATGTGGGCGTGGTCGGGAACCACCGCTGCATGAGCAGGCCCGCCGCCGTGAACTCGGAGCCCAGGGCGACCGTCCAGGTGAGCCAGTATTGGATGGCGATCACGAATCCGGTGCCCGGGCCGATGAACTTCTCCGCGTACACGTGGAACGAGCCGGTCACCGGCATCGCCACGGACAGTTCGCCGAGCGTGAGCATCACCAGATACACGATGACCGCGCCGATCGCGTAGGCGAGAATCGTGCCGATCGGGCCGGCCTGCTGGATCGTGTACCCGGAGCTCAGGAACAGGCCCGTGCCGATCACGCCGCCCAGCGAGATCATCTGCAGGTGGCGCGCCTCCATGCCTCGTTTGAGGTTCGTGTGCAGTGCGTGCCGGGTATGTCCGTCGGCGTCCTGTGCCGTCGGTGCCGTCGCCTGTGCCGTCGGTGCGCCGGTCCGTTCCGGCGTGCCTGATTCGCTATGGCTCATCGTGTGTTCTCGTCCTCTGTCTCGCGCGTGCGGTCGAATCGCAGACAGTATACGCGCAGGGCGGTCACGAGGGGCGTGGCGCGGTTATTCCTCGCGGTCCGCCGCGCCCCGCACGTCGCCCTCCGCGTTGGTGATGGCCTCGGCGATGTTGTCGCGCGTGAAGTCGTGGTTGCGGTAGTCCGGGTTGTCGACCGGCAGATGCGTGGTCATCGTGTCGAACACCTGGCTCAGTATCTCGCCGCGTTCGAGCACCGCGTCGAGCACGTGCCCGCCGATTGAATGGTCGTCGGCGAGGAAATGCTCGTGGAATCCGGCGACGGCCGCCCCATGGAACATGATGGGGGAGAAGTAGCCGAGCATCGTGCCGCGCACGTCGTGCCCGAGGAAGACGGCCTGACGGTCCGCGACCTCCTCCAACGTGGGGTAGGGGGCCTGCTGCTTGATGACCGCGCGCGTCTTGATGAAGCTGAACGTGCCGCGCACGATCACCGCGAAGAACGCGTTCGCGCGCCCGTTCGCCTCGACGATGCGCCGGTTGAGCTCCTCGAGGCCGATGTCGCTGCGCTCGCACTGGTATTGGAACGCCGCATGATGCATGTTCGCGAACGGCAGCGTCAGGTCGTCGGGCACGGCCTCGACCTCGCCGGTGCGTCCGACCTTCCAGGCGCGCCCGTCGAGGATGATGATCTCGCCGTCGAGCCCTTCGCCGGTGCCGATGCCGGTATCGCCGTGGGTGAGCAGCTCGCCCATCGTGGTCGTGCCCTCCAACAGGCCCGGCACGAGCAACGCCAGCGTGCCGTGCTGGTAGAGCACGTTCGCGCGGTGCTCGTGGATCGGTTCGATCGCCTTGCCCTTCAGTTCGCTCACGATTCCGTAATATAAGGTGTCCGTCCGGGCCGGGCAAGGGCGGTTCCGTGGATTCGTCCGGCCCGCCGCGTGACCTCGCTCACACGTCGTCCGCCGTTCACGTTGTTCACCTTCCGTTGCCCGTACCCGCTGTGGAGCGCGCCGCGGTTTCGTCTGAAGGCGTATTGGGCACGGTCGGGTATAGCGTAATCGCGTGCTTTTCGGGGAGCCGCTTCGTGGAGAGGGAACGGTGCACCCCACGGATCGGGCACGGGAAGAAGAATGCGGCATATGACGAATGGGCAGGGACCGACGCGTAAAGACGGGCATAGCAGCGTGGATGCGGATCGCGGCAAGCGCACGCTCACGAGTGAAGAGACATACGTCGACGGGCATCTGACGCGCACGGCGTTCGTCTCGCTCGCCATCCTCACGTTCATCACGTTCGTCGGCAACTTCACGCAGCTGCAGTTGAGCGCCGCGTTGCCGTCGATCGTCGACGAGTTCCGCATCAACGTGACCACCGGCCAGTGGCTCACCTCCGTGTTCCAGCTCGTCATGGGCGTGATGGTGCCGCTCACCGCGTTCCTGACGCGCCGCTTCTCGACGCGTCAGATCGTCATCACCTCGATGATCGTGTTCACCCTCGGTTCCGTATGCTCGTGGCTCGCGCCGACGTTCCTCGTGCTGCTCGCCGGCCGCGTGCTCCAGGCCGTCGGTTCCGGCGTGATGTGGCCGGTGCTGCAGATCACCGTGTTCTCCATCTATCCGCTGTCGCGCCGCGGCGCCGCGATGGGCACCGTCGGCATCGCGATGAGCGTCGCGCCGGCCATCGGTCCCACGCTCGGCGGCATGCAGACCGACGCGAACGGATGGAGGTCCATCTTCGTCACCTTGACGGTGCTCGGCGCCGTCTCGCTCGCGGCCGCCTGCCTGTGGCTGCACGACTTCGGCGAGAACGACGCGACCGCCCGCACCGACTTCTTCTCCGTGATGCTGTCAATCTTCGGATTCGGCGGTCTCATGTTCGGATTCACGAACATCGAGAGCTATCCGTTCGTGAATCCGATGGTGTGGGCGTCGATGCTCATCGGCGTCGTCGGCATCGCGTGGTTCGTCGCGCGGCAGGTGCATCGCGCGCACATATATAAGGAGTATGAGGCGGCCGTGGCGCGCGGCGATGGCGCGCGGGCCGCGGCGCGCCCCGAACCGCCGCTGCTCGACCTCGGCGTGCTGCGCAACCGTTCGTTCACCGTCGGCACGCTCATCGCGTCGCTCGCGTTCTTCGCGTTCAGTTCGATTCTCGTGATCATGCCGCTCTATATCCAGAACGACCGCGGCTACAGCGCCACGATGAGCGGACTGATCATGCTGCCCGGCGCCATCGGCATGTGCCTGTCGCAGCTGTACGGCGGCAAGGCGCTCGACCGGTTCGGCGCGCGTCCGGTCGGTCTGTTCGGCGCGATCACGCTTACCGTGGGCACGCTCGGCATGAGCCTCATCTCCACCGACACGTGGATCTGGTGGGTGTCGATCTGCCAGTTCGTGCGCCAGATCGGCATGGGATCGCTGCTGATGCCGATCACCACGTGGTCGCTCAACTGCTTGGAGCACGCCGAGATCTCCGCCGGATCGGCCGTGACGAACACGGCGCGGCAGGTGGCCGGCGCGATGGGCGCGCCGATCCTCGTCATCCTCATGGAGACGTTCACCGCCATGTACCATGCGGGCGGCATGGACGCGGTGATGGCGAACATCGCCGGCATCCAGTGGACGCTGCGCATCTCCGCCGCACTGTGCTTCATCATGGTGCTGCTTGTGCTCTTCGGGGTGCACGGCAACGGCGCCGGCTCCTCGCGTGAGGCCGCCGCCCGCGCCATGCGTCGTCTGCGTCGTTGATTTGTGCGATATGGTGAATTGCCGTTGTGGCCTCGGTCGGCCTCGGTGGGCCTCGGTCGGGCCTCGGTGGATGTCGTTCGGACCTCGGTGGATGTCGTTCGGATCTCGGTGGGGCCGGTGATTCCCCGTCGGTGCGGTCAATCCCCGTACATATACACCGTTATCTGCTCTTTACAGCATCAAGCGGACGAAAACGAGCCCTGTTTTCGTCCACTTAACACTGTAAGGCAGGGAAAACGGTGTGATTGTACGGTGATTTCGGGGGATTCGGGTACGTGGATGTGCGTGGATGTGCGTGGATGTATTCGATTCGGGAATCCTGTATAGAGATTTCGTCCGGCCCGGGATTCGGTGCGACTCCTGTAGGCTGACTGTATGGGCAGTGGCATGGATAGTGGAGCATATGGCTCCGAGGATATGAAGAAACGGCCGCGTGGCCGCGTCGTGAAGGATTGGATTCCCGACCAGCCGGGCGCATGGGTGATGGCGCTCGCACCCGCGCTGGCCGGGCTCGTCGTCGGTGGACTGAGCGCGGATTCGGTGTGGCTGTTCGTCTTGTGGGCGCTGTGCTACTGCTTCCAGTTCACCGCCGCGCGTTGGCTGAAATCGCGGTTCGCTCGCCGCTACATGCCGCCGATGGCCGGCTACGGCGTCGTGTTGGCGGTATGCGGTGTGCCGTTCGTCGCCATGAACCTCGACGTGCTGCGCTGGGCGCCCGTATATATGGTGCTTGCCGCTCTCTCGTTCCTCGCCGCATGGATGCGGCGGGAGCGCTCGCTGTGGGGCAACGCGGTCGCGGTCGTCGCCTCGACGCTGATGGCCACGGTCGTTGCCTCGTACGGCCCGCGCAATACGCTGCACGTCATGCTGCCCGCCACCGCGGTGATGATGTCGTTCGCGTTCGCCCTGTTCCAGTTCGGTTCGGTGCTGTTCGTCAAGACGATGATTCGTGAGCGGGGGAGTCGCGCATATCTGGCCGCGTCGATCGTGTGGCATGCGGTGCTGTTCGCGGCCGTGACCTGGTGGGTCGGCGGCGTGACGGGCGAGCTGGGGTTGTCTGGTTGGATTCCGATACAGTTCATGTGGATGGAGCTCGCGGCCGTCTGGCTGCTGGCGCGCGCCGTCGCCCTGCCGTGGATCGGCGCCCGGCGCCGTGTGCGCCCGGTGGTCGTGGGGCTGGTGGAGATGGCCTCCAGCCTGCTGGTCTTCGTCGCCGTCGTGGCGTACGTGATGTGGTGACGGCGTGGACGGAAGGGACTGCATGTCGCCCGGCGTGTCGCGCGGGCGTGCTCGTCCAAGCCCGGTGATTAGATACTCAAGTTGCCTGATTTGGGCTCGCACATTGGAAATAACAAAGCGAGCACGGGCCGGCGAATCGCCCAGCGGTTCGAGGTGCCGTGCACTGATGTCGGATGACCGCCAGAGGACGTATGTCCAAGGGAGGCCATGCGCGCCGGTGCCCTCAAGAAGCAGGCTGGAAACCAGTACACGAATCGCTAGAAAGGGCGGACGGCAATGGCGGGACAGAAAATCCGCATCAGGCTTAAGTCCTATGACCACGAGGTCATCGACCAATCGGCGAAGAAGATCGTCGAAACGGTGACGAACGCGGGCGCAACTGTTGTTGGCCCCGTTCCGCTGCCGACCGAGAAGAACGTTTTCTGTGTTATCCGTTCTCCTCATAAGTACAAGGATTCTCGCGAGCACTTCGAGATGCGCACCCACAAGCGCCTCATCGACATCGTGGACCCGACCCCGAAGGCCGTGGACTCCCTGATGCACATCGATCTGCCTGCGGACGTCAACATCGAAATCAAGCTGTAAGGGAGGAGGGAACCGCTATGTCGCAACATAAGGATCGCAAGGCGCTGCTGGGCAGGAAGCTCGGTATGTCGCAGGTGTGGGACGAGAACGGCTTCTTCGTGCCCGTCACGCTGGTGGACGTCTCCACCAACGTCGTCACCGCCATCAAGACCCCGGAGACCGACGGCTACACCGCCGTCCAGCTCGGCTACGGCCAGATCGACCCGACGAAGGTCACCAAGCCGCTCGCCGGCCACTTCGCCAAGGCCGGTGTCACCCCGCGTCGTCACCTCGTCGAGGTGCGCGAGGACAACGCCGTCGAGTACGAGGTGGGCCAGGAGCTCAACGCCGACGTGTTCGCCGAGGGCACCGAGGTCGACGTGACCGGCACCACCAAGGGCAAGGGCTTTGCCGGCACCATCAAGCGCTGGGGCTTCAAGTCCTACCGCCGTACCCACGGTTCTCACAAGAACGAGCGTCGCCCCGGTTCCGTCGGCGCCTGCGCCACCCCGGGTCGCATCCTCAAGGGCAAGCGCATGGCCGGCCGCATGGGCCACGTGACCTCCACCGTGCAGAACCTCACCGTCGTTTCCGCGGATGTCGAGAACGGCATCCTCGCCATCAAGGGCGCCATTCCGGGCCCGAAGGGCGGCATCGTTCTCGTCCGTTCTGCGGTGAAGGGAGCCTGATAAACCATGGCAAACGTCACGTTCAACGTCACTGATCCCCAGGGTCAGGCCGCCGGCACCGTTGAGGCCCCGGCCGAGCTCTTCGGCTTCTCCGCCGAAGAGGTCCAGTCCCGCATCCCGCTGATCCACCAGGTCGTCAACGCGCAGCTGGCCGCCCGTCGTGCCGGCACCCACGCGACCAAGACCCGCGCCAGCGTCTCCGGCGGCGGCAAGAAGCCGTGGAAGCAGAAGGGCACCGGTCGTGCCCGCCAGGGCTCCATCCGCGCCCCGCAGTGGTACCACGGCGGTGTCGTGTTCGGCCCGCAGCCGCGCGACTACTCCCAGCGCACCCCCAAGAAGATGAAGGCCGCCGCCCTCAAGTACATCCTCTCCGACCGCGCCAACGCCGGTCGCGTGGCCGTCGTCGAGTTCGGCGTCTCCGAGAAGCCTTCCACCAAGGCTGCCATCGCCGCCCTCAACCCGGTCATCGGCGAGAAGTTCGCCACCATCGCGCTGACCCGCGATCAGGTGAACGAGTGGCTGTCCGTGCGCAACCTTCCGTATGTCCACCCGATCTTCGTCGATCAGCTCAACACGTACGACGTGGTCACCGCGCAGTACGTCGTCTTCACCAAGGAGGCCCTCGAGGCCTTCGTGGCGGCGAAGACCAAGAAGGAGGCCTGATTTTCATGGTCGCTATTCACAAGCCGGCTCACGACATCATCATCAAGCCTGTCGTGTCCGAGAAGAGCTACGCCGCCTCCGATCGTGGCCAGTACACCTTCGTGGTGGCCCCGAACGCGAACAAGGTGCAGATCAAGCAGGCTATCGAGCAGATCTTCAACGTCAAGGTGACGAAGGTCAACACCCTCAACCGTGAGGGCAAGCGCACTCGCACCCGCACCGGTTACGGCCGCCGCGTCTCCCAGAAGCGCGCGATCGTCTCCGTCGCCGAGGGCCAGACCATCGACATCTTCGGTAACTGAAGGTTAGCCGAGAAAAGTTAAAGGAAGAACTACATTATGGCTATCCGCGTTTACAAGCCGACGAGCGCCGGCCGCCGCAACGCCTCCGTCTCGGACTTCTCCGAGATCACGCGTTCCACGCCTGAGAAGTCGCTCGTCCGTCCGCTCCCCAAGACCGGCGGTCGCAACTCCTACGGTCGCATCACCTCCCGTCACCGCGGTGGCGGCCACAAGCGCCAGTACCGTCTCATCGACTTCCGTCGCTGGGACAAGGACGGCGTGCCGGCCAAGGTCGCTCACATCGAGTACGACCCGAACCGCACCGCCCGCATCGCCCTCCTGCACTACGCAGACGGCGAGAAGCGCTACATCATCGCGCCGAAGGGCATCAAGCAGGGCGACGTCATCGAGACCGGCGCCCAGGCCGACATCAAGCCGGGCAACAACCTGCCGCTGCGCAACATCCCGACCGGTACCGTCGTGCACGCGATCGAACTGAAGCCGCTCGGCGGCGCCAAGATCGCCCGCTCCGCCGGTGCCTCCGTCCAGCTCGTCGCCAAGGACGGCGCCTACGCCCAGCTGCGTATGCCGTCCGGCGAGATCCGCAACGTCGACGCCCGCTGCCGCGCGACCGTCGGCGAGGTCGGCAACGAGGACCACGCCAACATCCAGCTCGGCAAGGCAGGCCGCGCCCGTTGGATGGGCAAGCGCCCGATCACCCGTGGTGAGTCCATGAACCCGGTCGACCACCCGCACGGCGGTCGTACCCGCGGTGGCAAGCCGCCGGTTTCCCCGTGGGGCAAGGGCGAGGTTCGTACCCGTCGTCCGAAGAAGGCTTCGAACAAGATGATTGTTCGTCGTCGTCCGAATGGCAAGAACCGCAAGTAAGGAAGATTCGAAGAGATGACTCGTAGCATCAAGAAGGGCCCCTTCGTCGACGCCCACTTGCAGAAGAAGGTCGACGAGCAGAACGAAAAGGGCACCAAGAACGTCATCAAGACGTGGTCCCGCCGTTCGATGATCACCCCTGACTTCATCGGACACACGTTCGCTGTCCACGATGGCCGCAAGCACGTCCCGGTGTTCGTCACCGAGGCCATGGTCGGTCACAAGCTCGGTGAGTTCGCCCCCACGAAGACCTTCAAGGGTCACGTGAAGGACGACAAGAAGGCCCGCCGCTAAAGGAGAGAATGACTTATGGAAGCTAAAGCAATCGCCCGTCACGTCCGCGTGACGCCGCGCAAGGCTCGCCGCATGGTCGACCTCATCCGAGGCAAGCAGGCGACTGAAGCCATCACCATCCTCAAGTTCGCTCCGCAGGACGCGTCCATCCCGGTTCGCAAGGTCCTCGAGAGCGCCATCGCCAACGCGCGCGTCAAGGCCGACAAGGCCGGCGAGCCGTTCCGTGAGAACGACCTGGTCATCAAGGAGACCTACGTGGACGAGGGTGTGACGCTCAAGCGTTTCCGCGCTCGTGCCCAGGGCCGTGCCGCTCGTATCAACAAGCGCACCTCCCACATCACGGTCGTCGTCGCCAACAAGGAAGGAAACCGCTAAAGATGGGTCAGAAGATCAATCCCTTTGGCTACCGCTTGGGCGTCACCGAAAACCACCGTTCCAAGTGGTTCTCCGATTCCAACAAGGCCGGCGAGCGCTACCGCGACTTCGTCCTTGAGGATGACAAGATCCGCAAGGAGATGAACAAGGACCTCGAGCGCGCCGGCGTGAGCAAGATCGTCATCGAGCGCACCCGTGACCGCGTCCGCGTCGACATCCACACCGCCCGTCCGGGCATCGTGATCGGCCGCCGCGGCGCCGAGGCCGAGAAGGTCCGCGCCAAGCTCGAGAAGCTGACCGGCAAGCAGGTCCAGCTCAACATCTTCGAGGTCAAGAACGCCGCGCTGGACGCCCAGCTCGTCGCTCAGGGCATCGCGGAGCAGCTGACCAACCGCGTCACCTTCCGCCGCGCCATGCGCAAGGCCCAGCAGGACGCCATGCGCGCCGGTGCCAAGGGCATCCGCATCAAGCTCTCCGGCCGCCTCGGCGGTGCGGAAATGAGCCGTTCCGAGTTCTACCGCGAGGGTCGCGTCCCGCTGCAGACCCTCCGCGCCCTGATCGACTACGGCTTCTTCGAGGCCAAGACGACCTACGGCCGCATCGGCGTCAAGGTCTGGATCTACAAGGGCGACATGACCGAACGTGAGTTCGAAGAGCAGCAGGCCCAGCAGAACAACCGTCCCGGCCGTCGCGGCGATCGCCGTCCGCGCCGTGGCAACCGCAACGCCGGTGCCGCCCGCAACGCCGAGGCCCCCAAGGCCGAGGCCGCCGAGGCTCCCGCTGCCACGGAAACGAAGGAGTGAGCAAGAATGCTTATCCCAAAGAGGACCAAGTACCGCAAGCAGCACCGTCCCGTGCGCTCTGGCATGTCCAAGGGCGGCAACGAGATCAACTTCGGTGACTACGGCATCCAGGCGCTGGCTCCGGCCTACGTGACCAACCGCCAGATCGAGGCCGCGCGTATCGCCATGACCCGCTACATCAAGCGTGGTGGCCGCGTGTGGATCACGATTTTCCCGGATCGTCCGCTGACCAAGCACCCGCTCGGCGCCCGAATGGGTTCCGGTAAGGGTACTCCGGAGTTCTGGATCGCCAACATCCACCCCGGTCGCGTGATGTTCGAGATCGGTGGTGTCTCCGAGGACGTCGCCAAGGAAGCTTTGCGTCGTGCCATCGACAAGCTCCCCATGAAGTGCCGTGTGATTGCTCGTGAAGGCGGTGACATCTGATATGGCAGTCGGAACCGAAGAATACTCGATCAAGAATCTCAACGAGAAGACCAACGCGGAGATCGAAGGCTTCCTGAAGAAGTCGAAGGAAGAGCTGTTCAACCTGCGCTTCCAGTCCGCCACCGGTCAGCTCGAGAACACGGCTCGCCTCAAGGCCGTCAAGCATGACATCGCCCGCATGTACACCGTGCTGCGCGAGCGCGAGCTTGGCATCACCTCTGAGCCGGCCGACGAAACCGCTAAGGAGCAGTGATCATGGCTGAAGAGCAGCAGGAGCGCAACTTCCGCAAGGTTCGTCGTGGTTACGTCACGTCCGACAAGATGGACAAGACGATCACCGTCGAGCTCGAGAAGCGTTCGACCCACCCGCTGTACGGCAAGGTCGTCCGCACCACCAAGAAGGTCAAGGCCCATGACGAACACAACGAGGCCCACATTGGCGACCTCGTGAGTATCATGGAGACTCGTCCTCTGAGCAAGACCAAGCGTTGGCGTCTCGAATCCATCATCGAGCGCGCCAAGTAAAAACAAGTTCGGCAAGGCTCGCCGTCCACCGGGCGCGGTTAGATAGATGTTCTGTGCGTCTTTCCAACCGCGCCCGGTGTGCGGGGAGAACCAGCTCGGCTAAGGAGAATCAATGATTCAGCAGGAAACGCGGCTTCATGTCGCCGACAACACGGGTGCCAAGGAGATTCTTGCCATCCGCGTGCTCGGCGGTTCGAAGCGACGCTATGCCGGCCTGGGCGACGTGATCGTCGCCTCGGTCAAGGACGCGATCCCTGGCGGATCGGTCAAGAAGGGCGATGTGGTCAAGGCCGTCGTCGTCCGTACCGTCAAGGAGCACCGTCGTGTCGACGGCTCCTACATCAAGTTCGACGAGAACGCCGCGGTGATTCTCGGCTCCGGCCGTGAACCCAAGGGCACTCGTATCTTCGGACCGATCGCTCGTGAGCTGCGCGACAAGCGCTTCATGCGCATCGTGTCCCTCGCCCCGGAGGTGATCTGACATGGTAGCCAAGATCAAGAGCGGCGACCAGGTGAAGGTCATCCGCGGCAAGGATCGCGGCAAGGAAGGCAAGGTCCTCCGCGTCCTCAAGAACGACCGTCTGATCGTCGAAGGCGTTCAGATCGTCAAGAAGCACGTGCGCGCCACCCAGCAGGGCCAGCAGTCCGGCATCGTCTCCGTCGAGGCTCCGATCCATCGCTCCAACGTGATGGTCATCGACCCGGAGACCGGCAAGCCGACCCGCGTGGGCGTCATCGTGAAGGAAGAGGCGCGTGACGGCAAGGTGAAGACCGTGCGCGTGCGCGTCGCCAAGAAGTCCGGAAAGGAGCTGGCATGACCGACACCACTACCGTCGAAGCGCCGGCCACCCCGCGCTTGAAGGTGCAGTACAACGAGCAGATCGTCCCCGAGCTCGAGAAGGAGTTCAAGTACTCCAACCCGATGCAGGTCGCTCGCGTCCAGAAGGTCGTCGTCTCCATGGGTGTGGGTGCCGCCGCTCGCGACTCCAAGCTCATCGAAGGCGCCGTCAAGGACCTCACCCTGATCACCGGCCAGAAGCCGAAGATCACCAAGGCTAAGAAGTCCGTCGCCCAGTTCCACCTGCGCGAAGGCCAGGCCATCGGTGCGTACGTCACCCTGCGTGGCGACCGCATGTGGGAGTTCCTCGATCGTCTGCTGAACACCGCCCTGCCGCGCATCCGCGACTTCCGTGGCATCAACGGCCACCAGTTCGATGGTCAGGGCAACTACAACTTCGGCCTCACCGAGCAGTCCATGTTCCATGAGATCGATCCGGATTCCATCGACCACCAGCGTGGCATGGACATCACCGTGGTGACCAGCACCAAGGACGACAAGGAAGCCTACACGCTGCTCAAGCACCTTGGCTTCCCCTTCAAGGAGAACTGATATGGCAAAAACCGCTCTTAAGAACAAGGCGGCCGGCAAGCCGAAGTTCAAGGTGCGCGCCTACACGCGTTGCCAGGTCTGCGGTCGTCCCCATTCCGTGTACCGCAAGTTCGGCCTGTGCCGCATCTGCCTTCGTGAGAAGGCCCACCGCGGCGAGCTGCCCGGCGTTACGAAGTCCAGTTGGTAAACATCGACGCTGAAGGTCCGCGGCCCCAGCTCCCCTGAACAGGGGAGCGGGCGGCGGAAACCACGGCGAGAAAGGGCGATAGCCCACATGACAATGACAGATCCGATCGCAGACATGCTCACGCGTCTGCGTAACGCGAGCGCGGCGAAGCACGAAACCGTGGATATGCCGTACTCGAAGTTCAAGAAGAACATCGCCGAGATCCTCAAGCGTGAAGGCTTCATCAAGGACTTCACCGCCAAGGACGCGAAGGTCGGCCAGACCCTTGAGGTCACCCTCAAGTACGGCCCGAACGGCGAGCGTTCCATCCAGGGCATCAAGCGCATCTCCAAGCCGGGCCTGCGTCGCTACGCCAAGTCCGACTCCCTGCCGATGCCGCTCGGTGGCCTCGGTATCGCGATCATCTCGACCTCGTCGGGACTGATGACCCAGAAGGAATGCCTCGACCGGGGCATCGGCGGCGAGATCGTCGCCTACGTGTGGTGAGAAAGGAGAGCTGACACATGGCATCGCATATTGGTAAGCTCCCCATCGCCATCCCCGCTGGCGTTGAGGTCAAGATCGACGGCGCCCACTTCGAAGCCAAGGGCGCGAAGGGCACCGACAGCTACACGCTTCCGGAAGGCATCACCGCGGCCGTCGAGGGCAACGAGATCATCGTCACCCCCGCCGACGACCTGCGTCCGACCCGTGCCAAGCACGGTCTGGCCCGCTCCATCATGGCCGGCATGGTCAAGGGCGTGCACGACGGCTACTCCAAGACCCTGGAGATCGTCGGCACCGGTTACCGCGCCGTCGCCAAGGGCAAGGGCATCGAGTTCTTCCTTGGCTACTCCCACACGATCACCATCAACCCGCCGGAAGGCATCACGCTCAAGGTGACCGACGCGAACCACGTGGTCGTCGAGGGCATCGACAAGCAGATGGTCGGTCAGGTGGCCGCCAACATCCGCAAGCTGCGCGAGCCGGAACCCTACAAGGGCAAGGGCGTCAAGTATGCCGACGAGCATATTCTGCGCAAGGCTGGAAAGGCTGGTAAGTGATATGAGCGTCACTATTTTCGGCAAGGGCAAGAAGGTCGCGCTCAAGCGTCGTCACGCCCGCATCCGCAAGCGTATCTCCGGTACCCCCGAGCGTCCGCGCCTGGTGGTCACCCGTTCCAACCGCCACATGGTCGCCCAGATCGTCGACGACACCAAGGGCATCACCCTGGTCTCCGCGTCGACCCTGACCGCCGATTTCGCCGGTTTCGAGGGCACCAAGGTCGAGGCCGCCAAGAAGGTCGGTGAGCTCGTGGCCGAGAAGGCCAAGGCCGCCGGTATCGAGGCCGTCGTCTTCGACCGTGGTGGTCACAAGTACACCGGCCGTGTCGCCGCCGTCGCCGATGGCGCCCGTGAGGGAGGTCTGGCACTGTGAGCGAAGAAATGAAGGAAACCCAAGTGGCTGAAGAAACTCAGAACACTCAGGCTGCTCCGGCTGAAGAGAACAACGCCAACGACGAGCGTCGTGGCGGCCGTCGTGGCGGCCGTCGCGGCGAGGGCCGCCGTGGCGAGCGTCGCAACCGTCGCGAAGAGAACAAGGGCGATGAGCTCCTCGATCGCGTCGTGACCATCAACCGCGTCTCCAAGACCCACAAGGGTGGCCGTACGTTCAGCTTCGCCGCCCTCGTGGTGGTCGGCGACGGCAACGGCACCGTGGGCGTCGGCTACGGCAAGTCCCGTGAGGTTCCTGCCGCCATCGCCAAGGGCCAGCTGGACGCCAAGAAGCACATGTTCACCGTGCCTCGCGTCCGTGGCACCGTCACCCACCCGGTGATCGGCCACGACGCCGCCGGCACCGTGCTGCTCCGCCCGGCCGCTCCCGGCACCGGCGTTATCGCCGGCGGCCCGGTCCGCGCCGTCATGGAGTGCGCCGGCATCACCGACGTGCTGTCCAAGTCCATGGGCTCCGCGACCGCCATCAACATGGTCCGCGCGACCGTCGCCGCCCTCAAGCAGCTTGAGGAGCCGGAGGAGATCGCCGCCCGTCGTGGTCTCGCCCTCAACGAGGTCGCTCCCGATGCCCTGCTGCGCGCCCGCGCCGCCGGCATCGCCGAGGCCCGCAAGGCCCGTGAAGAAGCCCAGGCCGCCAAGGCCGCTGAAGCGAAGGATGGTGAGTGATACATGGCTAACCTGAAGATCACGCTCCACCACGGTCTCGTGAACCGCACGCCGAAGCAGCGTGCCACCGCTCAGACCCTGGGTCTGAACAAGATCGGCAAGACCGTCGTCCGCCCGGACACTCCGGCCAACCGCGGTCTGGTGAACGTCGTTCGCCACCTGGTCACCGTTGAGGAGGTCGACTGATTATGGCTGACAACGAAATCCTGCAGATGCATGATCTCAAGCCCGCTCCGGGCGCCAACCGCGACCGCATCCGCGTCGGCCGTGGTGAGGGCTCGAAGGGCAAGACCGCCGGCCGTGGCGCCAAGGGCCAGACCAAGCGCACGCACGTGCGTCCTGGCTTCGAAGGTGGCCAGCTGCCGCTGTACATGCGCCTGCCGAAGCTCCGTGGCTTCAAGAACCCGTTCCGCGTCGAGTTCCAGGTCATCAACATCGCGCGTCTCGTCGAGCTCTTCCCGGAGGGCGGCGAGGTGTCCGTCGAGAACCTGGTCGCCAAGGGCGCCGTTCGCGGCAACGCCCCGGTGAAGATCCTCGGTGACGGCGACGTCAACGTGGCGTTCACGCTCAAGGGCGTGAAGGCCTCCGCTTCCGCCAAGTCCAAGATCGAGGCCGCCGGCGGCAGCATCGTCGAAGCGTGAGTCGCCTAAGCGACCCGTTTCGGTGAGACAACACCAACGAGAACCCTCTCGCCCCTCGTGAGCGAGAGGGTTCTTCGTATGGTCACACACACATTGCGCGGTCCGTTATCGGCACCGCTGTTGGCGCTAAGTAGGCACGATACGATATGCTCGTGCGTTAGCGTTCAAGTACGAACACATGAGCATCGCAGTAGCGCCTTGGGGCGCGTGGGAGGATTCCAGGTGAGGACGTTAATCCAGGCCCTGAAGACGAAGGAACTGAGGAAGAAGATTCTCTTCGTCCTCTTCATCATCATTATTTATCGCATCGGCTCGTTCATCCCGACCCCGGGCGTCGACTACACCGTCGTGCAGAAGTGCGTCCCCACCCTGCAGGGCAGCCAGGAGAACTTCATCGGGCTCGTGAACCTCTTCTCCGGCGGCGCCATGCTCCAGCTGTCGATCTTCGCGCTCGGCGTCATGCCGTACATCACCGCGTCCATCGTCGTCCAGCTGCTGCGCGTCGTCATCCCGCGCTTCGAGGCCCTGCACAAGGAGGGCCAGTCCGGTGAGGCGAAGCTCACGCAGTACACGCGTTACCTCACCATCGGCCTCGCCGTCCTCCAGTCCACGACGATCCTCGTGACCGCCCGTTCCGGCGCGCTGTTCAACTACGCCTGCTCCCAGGTCATCCCCGACGGCTCCGTATGGAACCTCGTCGTGATGGTCCTCATCATGACGGGCGGCACCGGCCTCATCATGTGGATGGCCGAGCTCATCACCGACAAGGGCATCGGCCAGGGCATGTCCGTCCTCATCTTCATGTCCATCTGCTCCGGCTTCCTGCCGCAGCTGTGGGAGATCGGCTGGGGCACCAACGGGACCGACGGTGACTGGACCAAATTCGCAATCGTCGTGTCCGTGCTTGTCGTCATCCTGATCTTCGTCGACTTTGTCGAACTGTGCCAGCGCCGCATCCCGGTGCAGTACACGCGCCGCATGATCGGCCGCAAGATGTACGGCGGCTCCTCCACCTACCTGCCGCTGAAGATCAACATGTCCGGCGTCATCCCGCCGATCTTCGCCTCCTCCATCCTCGCCATCCCGACGCTGATCGCGCAGTTCGGCAAGACCGACCAGTCGTGGGTGCAGTGGATCAACACCAACCTCGCGAACACCACCAGCGTGTGGTACATCGCGCTGTACGCGCTGATGATCGTGTTCTTCTGCTTCTTCTACACGGAGATCACCTTCAACCCGGACGAGACCGCCGACAACATGAAGCAGTACGGCGGCTTCATCCCCGGCATCCGCGCCGGCAACGCCACCAGCCGCTACCTGAGCTACGTGATGAACCGCCTCAACACGGTGGGTGCCGTCTACCTGCTGTTCGTGGCCCTCATCCCGACCGTCCTCATCATGGCGCTGGGCCTCAACACCCAGCTGCCGTTCGGTGGCACCACCATCCTGATCATCGCGGGCGTCGGCCTCGACACGTTGCGTCAGGCCAAGGCCCAGACCGAACAGTTCCAGTACGCCGGCTTCCTCCTGGAGGACATCGACCACAAGGAGCACTGACGGTCATCACGGTCCGTCACGGGCCGTCGACCGTCGCCGGTCGCTGAGCGTCAGGCGTCATCGTCACCACATCAGCGACCAACGAGAACCATTCAGAACCAACGAGAACAGGAGCTGACCATGCGTCTTCTCATCATGGGCCCCCAGGGCGTGGGCAAGGGCACCCAGGCCGCGCTGCTCGCCGAGCACTACGGCATCCCCGCCATCTCCACTGGCGACATCTTCCGCGCCAACATCAAGGGCAGGACCGAGCTGGGCCTCAAGGTCATCGAGTACACCGACAAGGGCGAACTCGTGCCGGACGAGCTGACCAACTCCATCGTCAAGGACCGTCTCGCCCAGGATGACGCCAAGAACGGCTGGATCCTCGACGGCTACCCGCGCAACGCCGCCCAGGTCGAGGCACTGGACGCGATCCTCGCCGAGCTTGGCACCCCGCTCGACGCGGTCGTCGCCCTCGACGCCGACCACGACGTGCTCATGCAGCGCATCGCCAAGCGCGCCGAGGAGCAGGGCCGCACCGACGACAACCCGGAGGCCATCGCCAAGCGACTCGCCACCTACGCCAAGGAGACCGCTCCGCTGCTCGACACCTACAAGTCCCGTGGCCAGCTGGTCGCCATCGACGGCGTCGGCGACATCGACGAGATCCAGAAGAACATCGTCGCCGCGCTCGACGCCCGCTGACCGGCGCGGCGGACCGTTCCGCCCGCGGACAATCGCGTACGCGCGCATATACCACATCACCGGAGAGCCGGACGAAATGACACGCCGAGTGTCGATTTCGTCCGGCTCTACGCTATCCTAGTAGATTGGTGTGTCTTCGGATGCGTCAATGTAATGCAACCAACGAAACGGAAGCCGGGAGCTATGGCAAAAGACGGTGTGATTGAAGTCGAAGGTCGGGTGGTCGAAGCGCTGCCCAACGCGATGTTCCGCGTTGAACTCGAGAACAAGCACATCGTGCTGGCCACCATTTCCGGAAAGATGCGGAAGAACTACATTCGTATCCTCCCGCAGGACCGCGTCGTGCTCGAGATGAGCCCGTACGATCTCAACCGCGGTCGCATTACGTACCGTTACAAGTAAGGTACAAGTAAAGGATAACCATGAAGGTCAGCCCTAGTGTGAAGAGGATCTGCGAAAACTGCCGCGTGATCCGTCGTCACGGCCGCGTCATGGTGATCTGCACCAACCCCCGCCACAAGCAGCGTCAGGGCTGAGAGCAGATTCCCCAGCGGCATCAATTGAATATCAGACACTCTCTCACAGTGCTTCCCGCAAGGGAACGACACTGAACCACGGGTACGTAGGCCCGTGCCGGAGTACCGGGCGAGTGGGTGTAAGACCTACGTCAACAAGAAGGAATCGCAATGGCACGTCTTGCCGGAGTCGACATCCCCAATGAGAAGCGCATCGAGATCGCCCTCACCTACATCTTCGGTGTGGGCCGCACTCGTGCCAAGGAAACGCTTGCCGCGACCGGTATCAACCCGGACATCCGCGTCAAGGATCTGACCGACGAGCAGCTGATCACGCTGCGTGACTACCTCGAGGCCAACTACAAGATCGAGGGCGATCTGCGCCGTGAAATCGACGCGGACATCCGTCGTAAGATTCAGATCAACTGCTACCAAGGCCAGCGTCACCGCAAGGGACTTCCTGTGCGCGGCCAGCGCACCAAGACCAACGCCCGCACCCGCAAGGGCCCGAAGCGCACGGTCGCCGGAAAGAAGAAGGCCACCAAGTAATAGGTGGCGTCCCTGGTTCGGACCACGGGGTAATACCCATCGCCCGGACCGCATCCCCAAACAAAACAATTCGTTACTAGGAAACGAGGGTCAATGGCAGCGCCTAAGCAAGCCGCTCGTAAGCCCGCTCGTCGCCGCGATCGCAAGTCGATTCCGGTGGGTCAGGCTCACATCAAGTCCACTTTCAACAACACGATCATCTCGATCACCGATCCGTCCGGCGCCGTGGTGTCTTGGGCGTCCGGTGGCGACGTCGGCTTCAAGGGCTCCCGCAAGTCCACGCCGTACGCTGCTGGCATGGCCGCCGAGTCCGCCGCCCGCAAGGCGATGGAGCACGGTGTCAAGAAGGTCGATGTGTTCGTCAAGGGCCCGGGTTCCGGTCGTGAGACCGCCATCCGTTCTCTGCAGTCCGCCGGACTGGAAGTCGGTTCCATCACCGACGTCACCCCGCAAGCGCACAACGGCGTTCGTCCCCCGAAGCGTCGTCGCGTCTGAGCACTACTAGACAATATTCATCCAACCCGCTGTTGGCCCGGTGAGTGCACCACCGGCCAAAAGCTGAAAGGATACCACAGTGCTTATTGCACAGCGTCCGACTCTTACCGAGGAATCGCTGACCAGCCAGCGCTCCCGCTTCACCATCGAGCCGCTCGAACCGGGCTTCGGCTACACGCTTGGCAACTCGCTGCGCCGCACCCTGCTGAGCTCGATTCCGGGAGCCGCTGTGACTTCGGTGCGTATCTCCGGTGCCCTGCACGAGTTCACCACGCTGCCGGGCGTCCAGGAGGACGTGACCGAGATCCTGCTCAACATCAAGGGCATCGTGCTCACCAGCGAGTACGACGAGCCCGTCGTGATGTACCTGCGCAAGAGCGGCAAGGGTGAAGTCACCGCCGGTGACATCACGCCGCCCGCCGGCGTGACCATCGCCAACCCGGAGATGCACATCGCCACCCTCGCCGAGGACGGGGAGCTCGAGATCGAGTTCACCGTCGAGCGTGGTCGTGGCTACGTGCCGGCTGCGATGAACAAGCAGGACAATGACGAAATCGGCCGTATCCCGGTTGATTCCATCTACTCCCCGGTGCTTAAGGTGAGCTACAAGGTCGAGGCCACCCGTGTCGAACAGCGCACGGACTTCGACAAGCTCATCCTGGACGTGGAGACCAAGCCGTCCATCTCCCCGCGCGACGCGGTGGCTTCCGCCGGTTCCACCTTGGTGGAGCTGTTCGGCCTGTGCCGTGAGCTCAACACCCAGGCCGAAGGCGTCGAGGTCGGCCCCGCCCCGGTGGCGGAGGAGTCCAACCCCGAACTCGCCGTGCCGATCGAGGATCTCAACCTCACCCAGCGCAGCTACAACTGCCTGAAGCGCGAGGGCATCCACACCATCGGCGAGCTGGTCTCCCACACTGAGCAGGATCTGCTCGATATCCGCAATTTCGGCATGAAGTCCATCGACGAGGTCAAGGAGAAGCTCCAGTCTCTGGGCATGTCTCTCAAGGCCTCCCCGCTGGGTGGCTTCGATGCCAACAATCTCGAAGGCGGCACCTTCTTCTCTCCGGAAGACGAGTGAGAACCCGATAGCCGTATTCGACCAACCGTCCGGTCGGCCCGGATGTTCGGGCCTCTGCCCACCTGAGCCGACCTGACATAAGGAGTTACTATGCCCACACCTAAGAAGGGCCCGCGTCTGGCCTCCAGCCCGGCGCACGAGCGCCTGATGCTCGCGAACATGGCCACCAGCCTGTTCCAGAACGGCCGCATCGTCACCACGCTGCCGAAGGCCAAGCGCCTTCGTCCGCTGGCCGAGCGCCTGATCACCTTCGCCAAGCGCGGTGATCTGCACTCCCGCCGTCGTGTGATGCGCGTCATCCGCAACAAGTCCGTCGTGCACGTGCTGTTCACCCAGATCGCCGAGCAGATGGAGCAGCGTGAGGGTGGCTACACCCGTATCGTGAAGATCATGCCGCGCAAGGGCGATAACACGCCGGCCGCCATCATCGAGCTCGTCACCGAGCCGGTGAGCAAGAAGCAGGCCGTCGTCAAGGAAGCCGAAGCCGCCGCCAAGTCCGCCGAGGACGAGGCTCCGGTCGCCGAGGCTCCGGTCGAGGAGACCGCCGCCGCCGAAGCTCCGGCTGAGGCTCCGGCTGCCGAGGAGACCGCTGAGGCCGAGAAGGCTGAGTGAGTCGCTAGCGACTGATCGGCGATAGCGCCGAGTACAGGGGTCGGGAATCCTAGTGATTCCCGACCCCTTTTTTGTGTTTTTGGTGTTGTGGTTGTTTCCACTGCGGTCGTATCATCTACACGTATCCTCCGCAGGCTTAGTGTCCCTCCTACAGCAACGCCTTGATGTCGTTTTCGAGGTTTTCCGGTTTGGTGGTCGGCGCATAGCGGGCCACGACCTGACCGTTACGGTCAATGAGGAACTTGGTGAAATTCCACTTGATGGCGTTTCCCAATGCGCCTCCCTTCTGCTGCCTGAGCCAGACGAACAGAGGGTCGGCGTCCTTGCCGTTCACATCGATTTTGGCGAACGTGGGGAAGTCCACGCCGTACGACAGCCGACAGAAGTTGCCGATTTCCTCGTCGGACTCGGGAGCCTGGTTGGCGAACTGGTTGCAGGGGAAGCCCAACACTTCGAAGCCCTGATCGTGATAGGCGCGTTGCAGGGACTCCAGTCCTTCAAGCTGAGGCGTGAAACTGCACCGTGTGGCGGTGTTCACCACCAGCAGCACCTCGCCCCGGTAATCGCCGAGCGATTGTGTGCCGCCGTTGATGGTGGTGACGGTGAAGTCATAGACAGAAGTCATGGTGTGCTCCTTGATGATGGTCCATTGCATGTTGTCGAGGTCGATCGTGGGAACGTGGTGTTGGCGAACGGTCGTGGTGAGCCGAGGCTGTGAACCGAGGTGACGAGTCGAGACGACGAGAGGGTATGTGTTGTGTCGCCCCGTTCCAAGGCTCAGCTGGGGGATGCCCAGTCGCGTCTGTGTCGCGTTCGATTATGCGCCGAAAGCGGCTGTGTTCGCCCAATCGCTGTTGCCCAACTGCTGCCCCCACTTCACCACTTACTGCGCCATCACCATCACGGCCAATCCTAGCCCAGCCAATTGGACCCGCATACGTATAGTTGCAACCAGACAACGGATTTCCAACGAGAGACGCTAGGCTGTCCCGTGCGGACTGGTGCTCCGCATCGTTAATTCGCTTATCCCATTCCCGGCTCCCCTTGTCAGGGGAGTTGGCCCGCGAAGTGATTCGGGGTAGCCAATTCATCAACGAATATACGGCACGAGATGCTAGGCGGTTTCGTCTAGCCTATACGGGTTTGTTCGGCCCCGGTGGTTCCGCTCCTCAGCAATCCGCTCCGACCAAGCATCTCGCACTGGATGCATCCATTCGATGATCTACTCAATTCAGAAGGTTCCGCCCTTAGCGATCCCCTTAGTAATCGCCCTTGGCGATCCCCTTAGTAATCGCCCTTGGCGATCTGGACAGTTCCGCACTGGGCGGGGCCGAGTGCCCTCCTCGTCCCGCGCATCATCTCCCATGGTGCGGTAAATCACTCATGGTGCGGTGGCTCAAAACCGCATGATTCCGGGGTTATGGAGAAAGTGTGTTACCGCACCATGGGGAAGGGGTAGATGGCCCCTTGGCATGGGGGAGTTGGCCCTATGCCCATTTACTGAGGCTGTCCCGTCTACCGTGGCACCTCCATTTACCGTGGCACCTCCATTTACTGAGCTACCGAGGCACCCCCATTTACCGAGGTAGTCCCTTTCTTTCCCCCTCTCTCAGAGGCGGATATTACGGAGATAAGTCCATTGCTCCGTATTTTCGGTCACTGAGCGTGACTCAGCGGCGGGAATTACGGAGAAAGCGCTTCATTTCCGTAATATCCGCCGCTGGGAAGGAGCAAACGGCGGATATTACGGAGCAATGAGCTGATTACCGGATCCGTTGGGTTATGGCTGACGGTTATGGATGGCTGCAGGTGCCAATGGATGGCTGCGGAGGAAGCTACGGGAGGGTGCGGACGGCGCGGATCGCCTCGGCGCGGGAGGCGAGTTCATCGTCCGCGGGGTAGGCGACGTGTTCCAGCGTGAGTCCCTGCGGGGCGATCGGTCCTGTCGAGCCTTCGCGCTTCGGCACGGCCATTTTGCCGGCGAACCAGTCGAGATCGCGTTTACCGATGCCCACCGCCACGCATGCGTTGACAAGCGAACGCACCATGTTGCGCGCGAACGCATCCGCCACGATCGTGAAGCAGATGAGTCCCGACTCCAGCGTCGGCGTGACGTATCCGCCTTCGCCGGCACCCGTGTCCGCCACTCCCGTGCCGGCATATTCCGGGCCATCCGCGCCCGCGCGCGCCGCCGCGGCGATCGTCCGCTCGACCGCCTCCGGCACGAGCGGACGCGCCGGCACGCGCGTCCAATACGCGCGCTTCACCTCGCGAATCGTCGTTCCTCCCGGATTCGGCGTCGCGAACGATCCGAAATCATGCAGTCCAATCGTCATCGCCGCAGCGCGGTTCATCATTTCCAGATCGAGCGTGTCGTCGATGTGCAGCACGCATCCGCGCAACCGCGGATCGACCTCGCTCGACCGGTCCGCGATACGGTACACGTACGTGCGTTCCAGCGCGGAGAACCGCGCGTCGAAACCGTCCGGCGCGACGGATACGTGATGAACCGTGATGTCCGTGGGAAGCAGACGCTGCAGCCGGTGTTCGAGCGCGGTGACGGCCGGCACCTTCATATGCCCGACGGCGCGTGCGAGCGTCGATTCCGCGATATCGAGGTGGCAGACCTGATGGCTCGCGTGGACGCCGGTGTCGGTGCGTCCGGCGACGACCAGACGCAGCGGCTCGTCGGGGTCGTCTGCCGGCACGCGCAGCACCTTGTGCAGGGCCGCCTCGATGGTGCCTTGGACCGTGCGGATGTCGGGCTGCGTGGCCCAACCGTAGAATCCGCCGCCGTCATATGCCAGATCGATGCGCAGTCGTGTCATGGGACATGAGTATACGGTGACGTGCTCGTAACATTGTCGCGCGTTTGCCGAAACCGGATTTTCCTACCGTGGTCGGGTATGCAACGGTACGGGGAAGCACCCCTACGAACCCACGATGAGGAAGTGGCACGATGATTGAATCGGCGGCGAGCAGGCTTGCAGCGGAACTGGTGGCGCGGCGTGAGGAGATCAACCGCGAACTGAGCCGTAACGGCGTGCGCTTCGGCGTGTACAAGAACGGCGTCTACAAGGATCGTCTGTTCCCGTACGATCCGATTCCGCGCGTCCTCGAATCGGACGAATTCGACGAGTTGGAGGCGGGGCTCAAGCAGCGCGTCAACGCGCTCAACGCCTATCTGCGCGACATCTACTCGGAGAAGCGGATCATCCATGACGGCGTGGTGCCCGAGGAGTTCGTGTACACGTCGGCGGGCTACTACCCGCAGGTCAACGGTGTGACGCCTCCCGGCGGCGTGTTCGCGCACATCGCCGGCGAGGATCTCGTGCAGGGCGAGGACGGCCGTTGGTGGGTGCTCGAGGACAATCTGCGCATCCCGTCCGGTGCGAGCTACCCGCTGTTCGCGCGCGACATCGAACGCCGCACCAATCCGCGCCTGTTCCGCGAGGTGCATGTGCGTGACAACCGTGACTACCCGCGTCTGCTGCGCAAGTCGATGGACTTCGTCTCCACGGAGGGCATCGCCGTCGTGCTCACGCCGGGACGCTACAATTCCGCGTTCTTCGAGCACGCGTATCTCGCGGAGAAGACCGGAGCGACGCTCGCCTTCCCCGAGGATCTCGAGGTGGTGGAGAACAAGCTGTTCTTCCTCGACTACGCCGGCAACCGGCATCGTGTGGGCGTCGTGTACCGTCGTCTGGCGGACGACTTCCTCGACCCGTTCGCGTTCAACCCGGATTCGGTGATCGGCGTGCCCGGCCTGCTGAGCGCATACCGCGCCGGCAACGTGGCGATCGTCAACGCGCCCGGCAACGGCGCCGCGGACGACAAGGCCATCTACTATTTCGTGCCGCGCATGATCAAGTACTACCTGGGCGAGGAGCCGATCCTGCACAACGCGCCCACCTACATGCCGATGTTCGAGCAGGACCGCAAGGAGGTCCTCGACCGCATGGGCGAACTCGTCATCAAGGACGTCGCCGAGGCGGGCGGCTACGGCGTGGTCTTCGGTCGTGACCTCGACAAGGCGAAGCGCGAGGAGCTCGCCGAGAAGATCAAGACCGACCCGCGCCGCTTCATCGCGCAGGAGGTCATCCAGTTCCGCGACATCGACGTGGTCGATCCGGACACCGGCGAGACGGGCCCGCGCAAGGCCGACCTGCGTGCGTTCGTCGTGACCGGTCAGAACACGCACGTGTGGTATTCCGGTCTGACCCGCTACTCCTCGGTGCCCGGCCAGATGATCGTCAACTCCTCGCAGGGCGGCGGCTTCAAGGACACGTGGGTGCTCGCCCCGAAGGACGGGCGCAAGGGCATGACGCGCGGCGAGGAGATCGAATCGGTGAGCCTCATGCCGCACGCGCGCAAGCATTCGCTGCAGCTGGTCACCGCCTCCAAGGCGGACAACCTCTACTGGCTAGGGCGGTACACGGAGCGTGCGTTCACGACGCTCGTGCAGTTCTACCCGTTCTACGACCGTGTGATGGACGAGGACACGGACGCGTTCCGCCCGTTCGCCCGCGCGCTCGACCTGCCGGAGGATTTCGAGGACTTCGATTCGTTCATCCACTCGTTCCTCTACGACGGCACGAACCCCGATTCGGTGCGTTCCGCGATCGTCTCCGCGTTCAACAACGCGGTCATCCTGCGCCCCGAACTGAGCTCGCGTCTGCTGCAGTACGTGGAGCTTGCGTTGAAGAACATCACCGACGCGGCCGAACGTTCCGCCAGCGCGGAGGACATCTACGCGCAGCGTGACGTGGCCGACGACATGCTCGCCTTCTGGGGCGGCATCGAGAATTCCGCGGCGGATATGACGTTGAAGGCGTTCATCTTCATCGGCAAGTACATCGAGCGCATCGACCTGTACACGCGTTTCGGCATGCCGATGGAGGAGATGGAGGCGCCGTTGCGCAAACTGGAGACGTACGCCCATGCGCTCGATGGCATGCCTCTGCCGCAGTGCTTCGCGGACGGCGTCAGCTGGCTGCTCGGGCAGTTGCCGCAGCGCGGGTATCCGGAGCTCAACGGGCGGCTGCAGGAGTTCCTCGACGATTTCGGGCAGCGGTCGATCCGTAACGACATCAAGGATCCGGGCGCGTTGAGCTCGATGAATATGGACGCGCGCCGGCCGTGAACGGTCACGCCGATGCGCGCGCTGGTACAGTGGACGGTACAACGCCTGTCCATTCTTCCGGAGCTTGATGCATGAAAAAACTGATGTTCGATTATGAGATGAAGCTCAGCTTCAGCTCTCCGGTCACGGATCACCGGTTCCAGTTGCGCTGCATCCCCGCCACCGGCCCGCGGCAGCAGGTCGTCGACGTGCAGATCGACATCGAACCGGACGTGGAGTTGGAGACCACCATCGACTCGTTCGATTCGGTGGTGAAGACGGGGTATATTCCCGAACCTCACGACGTGTTCAACTACAAGGTCACCGGCATCGCGTTCGTCGACAACGCGCATATCAAACCGGAGATCTACAAGCCGCTCTACCGGTTCGACTCCGCATTGACGATTCCCGGGCCGGCCGTCGAGGCGTTGACCCGCATATGCCGCGACAGGCTCGCCGCCCTGCCGGACAGCGCCTCGCCGATCGACAAGGCGCGCGAGATCATGGACGAGGTGTTCAAGGCGTTCGTGTACACGCCCGGTTCCACGACGATCCGCACCACCGCCGAGCAGGCGTTGACGCAGCGCAAGGGCGTATGTCAGGACTACGCGCACGTGATGCTGTCCGTGGCGCGCCATTGTGGCCTGATCGCGCGCTATATCGCCGGCTTGTTGGGCGGCGAGGGCGCCACGCACGCCTGGGTGGAGATCTACCATGACGGGCGCTGGATCGGATTGGACCCGACGCACAACCGTATGGTGGACGACAATTACATCACCATCGCGCATGGTCGTGACTACCGTGACTGTATGCTCGACATCGGCATCTTCTCCGGGTACGACGTCAAGCAGAGCCAGTGGGTGAACGCCTCCGTGCACGAGCAGGAGCTGTAGCGCTGTCGTGGCGCTACAGCGTCACCGTTGCGACGCGCCCGATACTCGATGACTTGCGCGATGGCGCAACGAGGATATAATGAACAAGTTGCGTTTTTGCGTGACGATTGGATAAGTGTCCGAGCGGTCTAAGGAGCACGCCTCGAAAGCGTGTGAGGGCGAACCCCTCCGCGAGTTCGAATCTCGCCTTATCCGCGCATCAAGGGTTTCGGCAATTTCCGTTTCGGGAATCCCGGAGCCCTTTTTCGTTGTTCAGACCCTTATCCGCGCGATTTTGGTGCGCTGGAAGTGCGTTTAGCGCACCAAAATCGCGCGGAGTCGATTGCGGAAACGGTTGCGTTCGTGGGGGAACGGTCAGCGGAACAAGGCGGCGTCGCCGGTGGGGTAGCCGAGTTCCATCGCGTGCCATGCGCGGGAGGCTGCCATGCGCGCCATCAGGTGCAGCGTCTTCTCGGAAGCGGTGTCGGAAGTGCCGGTCGTGTCGCGAGTAGCGTCGCCCGTGTCGGTCGTATCGCCCGTGTCCTCGTCATCGGCGCCGCCGATTGCGTCAAGGTAGGCGCGGGCGCAGTTCATCTCGATGACGGCCACCGTGTTCGCCGTCACGCCGGTCGCCGGATCCTCGATCGTATCGGGATGCGCGAGCAGCTCGTCGACCGCGTACACCTTCCGCCGCGGGTCGTCGGTCGAACCGGACAGCGAGAACAGGCGCTGCGCCGCGGTCTTGTGGTTGTCGGAGGCGGCGAGCGTGGCGTTGCGCGCGCCACGCGCCGCCAGCACCTCGATGCTGAAACCGGCGCGGTCCTCCGCGAGCGAGATCGCGTCGAGCGCGGCAGGCGCGGCGTCGAGCGCGACGACGTCGCCGTAATCGACGGTCGGCGGCGTCGTCGAGGCGATGCCGAGCGCGCCGCCGAGACGTTGCGTGACGGCCGAGACCTGCGCCGAGCGCAACGCGCCTTCGGCGAAACGTCCGGTGCAGGAGGCGGCGACGGTGAGCCACGCCTCACCGGCCGCGCGCGACAGCAGGTAGCGCATCAGCGCCGGACGCGCCGCATACGCGCCGGACAGTCCGGGCGTGCCGTCCGCGGCGGCCAGATACGCGCTTTCGCACGTGCCGAGGCGCGCGGCGTCCATGTTGCGCGCCTCGAGGTGCGGCGCGGAGCAGCCCGCCAGCGGAGCGATCAGCGCGCATGCGGCCACGATGGACGCGACGCGTGCGCCGATGGCTGAATCCCGGAGTGTCTGCATAAAACAGTAGAGTAAACACCGACTATGACCAGATGGGCCAAGAGCCGTAATAATTGAACTCAAGGGAGGTCTTCCGATATGGAACTGGACCTGCAGGGAATGCACAAGCTCGCGATCGAGCAGGGAATCGACCCGGAGGCGCTTGATGCGGCTCTTGCCGAGGCGTTGCGCCTCGCGTACATGAAGACCTCGCACCCGGCCAAGCACGCGCGCGTGGAGCTCGACGAGCGCGCCGGCACGTTCACCATTTGGGCTGCCGATGAGATTCCGGGCACGCCCACCGAGGACGACCCCTACCCGACGCCGACGCTCGGTGAGGAATACGACGACACCCCGCGCGACTTCGGCCGTCTCGCCGCCGCGACGGCGCGTCAGGTCATCACCCAGCTGTTCCGCCGTGTGGAGGACGAGCGCGTGTTCGGCGCCTTCTCCGGCCAGAAGGGCAAGCTCATCACCGGCGTCGTCCAGCAGGACGTCAAGGATTCCTCCAACGTGCATATCGCGGTGGGTGACGTCGAAGCGCTGCTGCCGCGCCGTGAGCAGGTGCCGGGCGAGCGCTACCGTCACGGTCAGCGCCTGCGCGTGTACGTGGTGAATGTCGGCCGTGGCCTCAAGGGGCCGGAGATCATCGTGTCCCGTTCGCACCCGGAGCTGGTGCGCAAGCTGTTCGAGCGCGAGGTCCCGGAGCTCGTCTCCGGCGCCGTGTCGATCATGGCAATCGCGCGCGAGGCCGGTGCCCGCACGAAGATCGCCGTCAAGGCGAACACGGACGGCGTCAACCCGAAGGGCGCGCTGATCGGCCCCGGCGGCGCCCGCGTGCGCGCCGTGATGGAGAACCTCGGCCCGGAGAAGATCGACATCGTCGACTATTCCGACGATCCGGCGAAGTTCGTGGCGTCCGCGCTCAGCCCGGCCGTGGCGACCGGCGTGCAGGTCGTCAGCGAGAAGAACAAGACCGCGATCGCGTTCATCCACGACGACCAGCTGTCGCTGGCCATCGGCAAGGAGGGCCAGAACGCGCGTCTGGCCGCCAAGCTCACCGGCTGGAAGATCGGCATCGAATCGTCCGAGGCCCACGAGAGGAAGCTCGCCGAGCTTCAGGCCGAGAAGGCCGCCGAACAGGCCGCGGCGGAGGCCGTCGCGCAGGTCGCCGACGCCGATGCCGCGGCGGCGGCCGATGCTGCGGCTGGCGCCGCCGAGACGGCCGAAGAGGCGAAGTAACCGGCGATTGCGCCCGGCGTGCCCACATCCAGCGTCGTGAGTATGCTTGATGCGGTATGCCGGGCGTAAGCATGCCCGGCCAAAGAACGAGGATTACACGATCATGGTCGCACGATGAACAGGCTCGTCGTCTTCAAGATTTGACCGCGCAGGCGCGTGGTCACGGATAGGAGAACAAGTAGTGGCGAAACCACGCGTTTATGAAATTGCCAAGGAACTCGGCATCGACAGCAAGACCGCGCTGGAGAAGCTGAAGGATATGGGGGAGTTCGTCAAGTCCGCCTCCTCCACGATTGAGCCTCCGGTGGCTCGCAAACTCAAGTCCGCCTTCTCGAAGCAGGGCGGCAACGGCGGCCAGGGTGGCCGTCAGGGTGGCGCGGGAGCGCCCAAGTCCGCCCGTCCGGCGGCTCCGTCCGCGCCGCGTCCGGGCGCGCATCGTCCGTCGCCCGCCCCCGTGCCGGGGCCGCAGGGCGGCGACCGTCAGCAGGCTCCGCAGGCGCATGGCGCCGAGAGCGAGGCCCGTCCGGTTCCGGGCGCGCGTCCGTCCGCGCCGCGCCCCGGTCAGCACAACCGTCCGACCCCGGGCGCCCAGGCGGGTGCCGGTCGTGGCGAGCGTTCCGAGCGCGGGGATCGTTTCGAGCGTTCCGAACATGGCGATCGTTTCGAGCGCGGTGAGCGCGGCGGTCAGCACCGCGGTGGTCAGGGGCATCGCCCCGGTCAGGGTCGTTCCGGCGCGCCGCGCCCCGGTCAGGGTGAGCGCGGCGAGCGTCGCGGCGGCGGTCAGGGTCGTTCCGGCGCCCCGCGTCCCGGTCAGGAGCCCCGCGGCGAGCGTCGTGGAGGCCAGCCGGGTGCGCCGCGCCCCGGTCAGGACCAGCGTTCGCATTCCGCTGCTCCCGGCCCGCGTCCGGGCAACAATCCGTTCAGCCGCAAGCAGGGCATGCACACGCCTACGCCCGGCGACATCCCGCGTCCGCACCCGATGGCGCGTCCGACCGTGAACGACAGCCGCAACGGCGGCGGTCGCGGTCGCGGCGGCGCCCGTGGCGGCTTCCGCGGCGGTCGCCCCGGTCAGGGCGGCGCCCAGGGCGCGCCGCGTCCGGGCCAGTGGGGCCACAACCGTCCCGGTCAGGGCGGTCAGCAGGGCGGCGGCGCCCGTGGCGGCTTCCGCCCCGGTCAGGGCGGCGGCTTCCAGAACGGCGGCGCTCCCAGCAACGGTCCCGCCCGTGGCGGTCGTGGTGGTCGCGGCGGTGCCGCAGGCGCGTTCGGCCGTCAGGGAGGCAAGAGCTCCAAGGCGCGTAAGAACAGGCTTGCGAAGCGCAGGGAGTACGAGGAGATCAAAGCGCCGACCATCGGCGGCGTGCGCATCCCGCGCGGCAACGGCCAGACCATCCGTCTGCGTCAGGGCGCTTCCCTCGCTGATCTCGCGGAGAAGATCAACGTCAATCCCGCGGCGCTCGTGACCGTGATGTTCCATCTCGGCGAGATGGCCACCGCCACGCAGTCGCTCGACGAGTCCACCTTCCAGATCCTGGGCGAGGAGATCGGCTGGAACATCCAGATCGTCTCCGCCGAGGAGGAGGACAAGGAGCTGCTCCAGCAGTTCGACATCAACCTTGACGAGGAGGAGCTGCAGGAGGACGAGGATCTCAAGCCGCGTCCGCCGGTCGTCACCGTCATGGGCCATGTCGACCACGGTAAGACCCGACTGCTCGACACGATCCGCAAGACCAACGTCATCGCGGGCGAGGCCGGCGGCATCACCCAGCGCATCGGCGCCTACCAGGTGACGGTCGAGCTGGAGGGCGAGAAGCGCAAGATCACGTTCCTCGACACCCCGGGCCATGAGGCGTTCACCGCCATGCGTGCCCGCGGCGCCGAGATCACCGACGTGGCGATCATCGTCGTGGCCGCGGATGACGGCGTCATGCCGCAGACCGTCGAGGCCATCAACCACGCGAAGGCCGCCAACGTGCCGATCGTCGTGGCCGTGAACAAGATCGACAAGCCGGGCGCCAACCCGGACAAGGTGCGCGGCCAGCTCACCGAGTTCGGTCTGGTGCCGGAGGAGTACGGCGGCGACACCATGTTCGTCGACATCTCCGCCAAGCAGAACATCAACGTGGACAAGCTTCTCGAAGCGGTGCTGCTCACCGCCGACGCCGAGCTCGACCTCAGGGCGAACCCGGATATGGACGCTCGCGGCGCCACCATCGAAGCGCGACTCGACAAGGGCCGCGGCGCCGTGGCGACCGTGCTCGTCCAGCAGGGCACCCTGCACATCGGCGACGCGATCGTGGCCGGCACCTCGTACGGCCGCGTGCGCGCCATGCTCGACGAGAACGGCAACCACATGAAGGAGGCCGGCCCGTCCACGCCGGTGCAGGTGCTCGGTCTGACCTCCGTGCCGACCGCAGGCGACCTGTTCCTGGTCGCCCCGGACGACCGCACCGCGCGCCAGATCGCCGAGAAGCGTCAGGCCACCGAGCGTGCCGCCCAGCTGGCGAAGCGCCGCAAGATCGTCTCCCTCGAGTCCCTCAAGGAGCAGTTCGCCAAGTCCGAGGTGGACATGCTCAACATCGTCATCAAGGGCGATTCCTCCGGCTCCGTCGAGGCGCTCGAGGACTCCCTGATGAAGATCGAGGTGTCCGACGAGGTCGGCATCCAGGTCATTCACCGCGGCGTCGGCGCGATCACCCAGAACGACGTCAACCTCGCCACGGTCGACAAGGCCGTCATCATCGGCTTCAACGTGCGTCCGAACCGTCAGGTCCAGGAGCTCGCCGACCGCGAGGGCGTGGAGATCAAGTACTACTCGATCATCTACCGCGCCATCGAGGACATCGAGGCCGCGCTCAAGGGCATGCTCAAGCCGGAATACGAGGAGGTCGTCACCTCCCACTCCGAGATCCGCGAGATCTTCCGCTCCTCCAAGTTCGGCAACATCGCCGGCGTCATGGTGCAGGACGGCGAGGTCAAGCGTGGTACGAAGTGCCGTATCCTGCGCAACGGCGTCGCCACGGTCAACGACTTGGAGATCTCCTCGCTGCGTCGCTTCAAGGACGACGTCACCTCCGTCAAGGAAGGCTACGAGGCCGGTATCAACCTCGGCACCTTCAACGACATCGAGATCGGCGACATCATCGAGACCTTCGAGATGCAGGAAGTCGAACGCAAGTAGTCCCACCACACGGTCGGCGGTGCGAGGCGCGAATCGCACCGCACCGCCGACGCAGTGAACGCAACCGCTCCCGTTGATGGGAGCTGCCGACCGGCAGCCCTTCGTCAGCGGGAGCGTTCGTAGTTGCGGCCCGCCGCCGCCGTCTCAGCGGGCGGGCGGCGGCCGCGACACGCGTCAATAGACATGTAGAAACACGTAGCAAAGGAATTCCCATGGCAGGAACCAACCCCCGCGCCGCGCGCATCGCGGCACTGATCCAGCGCGTCATCGCCTCCTCCATCGAGCGCGAGCTGCACGACAAGCGTCTGATGAACATCACCATCACCGACGTGCGCGTGACCAACGATCTGCAGATCGCCAAGGTCTACTGGACGCAGTACGGCCACGCCGGCAAGGAGCAGGGCGAACGCAAGCGCGCCCAGCAGGCGCTCAACCAGGCGAAGGGCCACCTGCGCACGCTCGTCGGGCGCAAGGCGGGCCTGCGTCTGACGCCGCAGCTGCAGTTCGTGTTCGACGAGGTGCCCGGCGAGGCGCACGAGATCGAGGACATCCTCGCCATCGCACGCAAGCGCGACGAGGAGCTCGCCAAGGCGCGCGCCACCGCGCAGTACGCCGGTGACGCCGACCCGTACAAGCACGACGACGAGCCGGACGACGCCGATACGGACGGTTTCGGCGATGACGACGGTTTCGGCGATGACGACGGCGATTTCGAGGATATGGACGATTTCAACGTTTCGGACGATGCGGACGATTCGGACGATGCCGACGGTGCGGACGACACGCGTGAGTGACGGTCTGCTCGTCGTCGACAAGCCGCAGGGCGTGACCAGCTTCGACGCGGTCGCGGCCGTGCGCGCCGCGCTGCACACGAAGAAGGTCGGCCACGCCGGCACACTCGACCCGATGGCCACCGGCATGCTGGTCATCGGGTTCGGCCGCGCCACGCGCCTTCTGCAATACATCGTCGAACACGATAAGACGTATGAGGCGACGATCCGCCTCGGTGCCCGCACCACCACCGACGACGCGGAAGGGACGATCGTGGATGCGCCGGGCGTGGCCGACGTGCCCAGTTCCGATGCGATCGCCGCGTCGGCAGGTGCGGATGCCGTCGCCGGCTCCATGAGCGCCGTCCCCGATGATGGTTTCGCCGATGGCTCCGGCTATGGCTCCGCGCGGGCCTGGCGGGCACGTATCGAGACGGTCATCGCGCGAGATTTCCTCGGCGCCATCGAACAGACCCCCAATACGTTCTCCGCCATCAAGATCAACGGCAAACGCGCCTACGATCTGGCACGCAATGGCGAGGACGTGGCGCTCAAGGCGAGGCGCGTGCATATCGCCGCGTTCGACGTGCTCGACGTGCGGCTCGGATACGCGTCCGTCACGTCCGCGATGTCGCCGCTGGCCGAGGCGGCGGTTTCCTCGACGGGCGCTGCATCGGATGTGCCCTCGCGCGGCGGCATGATTCCCGTCGTGGACGTGGACGTGCGCGTGAGCTGCTCGTCAGGCACGTATATCCGCGCGCTCGCCCGCGACCTAGGCGAGACGCTCGGTATCGGCGGGTATCTCACTCGACTGCGCCGCACGCGCGTCGGCCGGTTCGCGCTGGCGGACGACCATTCCGGTCTCGCCGCCGTCACCGTCCTTCCGGCCGTCACGGCGGATGCCGACGGCGACGATACGGTTTCCGGTACCGTCGCGATGCAGGCGATCGGCGCGCACGCCGAACCGAAGACGTTCACGAACCGTGACGGCGAAACCGTCACGCGCAACCGGTGCGTGCTCGACACGCCCGCCGGACTGACCGGCGAGGCGCGCGGCGACTGGCTGCGTGCGCGCGCAGTCGGCATGGCCGACGCGGCGCGCGGTGCGATGCCAGTCGTCGCCGTCAGCGTCGACGAGGCGCGTGAACTGCGATTCGGCCGCCGCATCGACCGCGAACTGGAGAAAGGCGTTCATTACGCCGCCATCGTGCCGGCGTGTGATGTGGGCGATGCGGGTGATTCGGTCGATTCTGTCGATTCGGTCGACGTGGGATTGGCCGTGGGCGGGGGAGCGGCGTCGGATGCGGCACGGGAAGACGTGGCCGCCATCATCGAACGCGCCAACCGCACCCAAGCCAAACCCGTCGTCGTCTTTCCGGCGGTGTGATGGTAATGAACTGGAGTAGGAGCAGCGCGGGTTCTATGTTGCGCGTCTCGCGCTTCCTACTCCATTGATTGTTGTTCTGGTTTTCCGTTATGCTGAAATGGTGGATGGCTGAGTCCACCGTAGTGAACACCGCAGTTCTGCGTTTTTGTATGACATTGTGTTTCTTTGTGTGTGGGGCGGAACGGCAATGGTAAATGTGGTCTATAGAAGAATTGTGGTTCTTGTTCTGTCGATAATGACTATATCGTTATGTTCGTATCCGTTTGTCGCATATGCGAGTTCATCTCTTACAGCGGATGAGGTGTCACAATTCGTGGATACCGATGAGGCACGTCAACAAGCGCTCGCCATGCTCCGGGCATCGGATTTCGCCAATGATACGTCATCTGCTCCTGATGCGGCTTCCGACATCATATTGAGCAGACCGGCAAAGGTGCATTACATCAATTATTACGACAATGGTATGAAAGTTGAGGATTTCGCCGATGTCACGGAGTTCCAATGGGTCGCTGCGGTGTATGTCAATGGCACTCCAGTGGGGACCGTTCGGCTGTTCAACCATGATGGCGAACCCGCCATCGGGGATTATGGGCAGAATGTAGAAGAGGCCACGCTTCTGCCGAAGCAATCGGAGAGTGTTCTCGTATTCGACGTGAAGACGAAAGCGTATTACTTGGCTGATAATGGTCGCCTTCGTTCATTGAATGATCAGGCGAGACGCTATCTTGACCAAGGTCAGCCATTACCACAAATCACGGAAGAACCGTTAACACGCTCGGCGGGGGAACAGGCTCTGGTCGGAGGGCGGTCCTCCGCCAAGGGGGCGTCTTCCCCAGAGGAAACGAACGATTCCAATGCCGTCCAATGGCCTGCGGTGATGGCGATAGCCGTCACCGCATTGGGATTGCTCGGCGCGGCTTTGTTGGTGTCTCGTCGAGGAGCATCACATCGCGACTAGTCACGGGCTTGGCATTCTTCCGCGCGAGAATGGTGCGCTGGGAGGGTGTGTTGCGCACCATAATCGCGCGAAGCCTGTGGCGATGACTGCGATACGCCTTGCCGGATTGCGTTCATGCCTCGCGGACGACGCCGGGCTGGTGGCTTCCACTTCGTCGCCGTTTGCTAGAGTGGTCGCGGCCACAAGCGGCTTGATCTGCGGATATCACCGCGGCGACGAGTATGAGGAGCGCAATGGACATCACCTATCTGACCCCGGATGAGAACGGCGACGTGGAGTGGCCGGACTTCGACAAAGACAAGCGCGCGGTCGTGACGCTCGGCGCGTTCGACGGCATGCACCGGGGGCATCAGGCGGTGGTCGAGCGGGTGGTCGAGCTCGCGCACAAGCATGACGCGTTCTCCATCGTGATTCTCTTCGACCCACGTCCCGCGTTCGTGCACGGCTGGGCGGCCGCGCACGACGGCGAGGAGCCGGGCGCGGACGTCATCGACGCGAACGCGTTGAGCGGCGTGGACGATCGTCTCGCCGCGATGAAGGCGGCGGGCGTCGAGCATGTGCTCGTCGTGCGCTACACGCTCGCTTTCGCGTCGAAGTCGTACATTTTCTTCCTCGGACGTCTCGTCGGCAAACTCGGCATGCGCACGCTCGTGCTCGGCTCCGACGCGGCGATGGGCGCGGGACGTAAGGGCGACGTGAAGGCCATCGCGAATCTTGCGGCCGGCGCCGGCGTATTCGAGCTTGACGTGGTCGACGACCGCGGCCCCGGCGAGGTGCGCATCCCGCGTGACTGGAAGCCTCAGATGCCCGCGGAGTGGGGCGAGCCGGCCGACCCGTTCGCGAACGCGACCAAGGCGGAGCGTCGCGCGTGGAGCAAGAAGCATCAGGCGAAGGCGATGCGCGCGTGGAGTTCCACGAACGTGCGCTATCTGCTCGGGCACGGCCGCATCAAGGATGCGAACGCGATTCTCGGGCATCCGCACAGCGTGGTCGGCGAGGTCGTGCACGGCGAGGAGCGCGGCCGCACCATCGGATTCCCGACCGCCAATCTCGGCGAGAATGTGACCGGCTATCTGCCGGTCGACGGCGTGTACGCCGGATGGCTGGTGGACGAGGGCGTGCAGCAGGGCGGGAACGCGGACGGTACTGCTGCGGATGTCGTTTCGACGGACGCTGCTGCTGATGCCGTAGCCGGTACGCCCCGCCGATGGCCGGCGGCCATCTCCATCGGCACCAAGCCCACGTTCAGCGAGAAGACGGGCCTCAACGAGCGGGTCGTCGAAGCGTACGCGATCACCGAGGATTGGCTGGAGCTCTACGGCCACCGCGTGCGCGTCGAGTTCACGGGCTTCCTGCGCCCGCAGGTCAGGTTCGACGGTGTGGACGCCCTCAAGGCCGAACTCGCCCGCAATGTCGAGGAGACGAAGCGACTGACCGCCTGACCGGTTCCGCGCATGGGGGCGCTTCGGGCGCATCGCCTCCGCCCCTGACGCGCCTTGCCGCCATGCCATGAACGCGGCGCGTGATGGCACCGTCGGTGGTTTTCCCGGAGCTCGGACTCCGCCGCACGGGCCGTATCATGGTTGCGTGACTGATTTTGTGATGCGGGTGGCGGATCTGACGGTGGCCGTGCGGTCGATGCACGATGAGATCGTCCGGCAATGCGCCGACTACAGGCTGCCGTCGGCGGGGTTCGAGCACGACCGCGATCATGCGGATATCGCGATCGCGGTATCGCAGCGCGACATCGACCATGAGCGCGAGATCGGCGCGCCCGGCGATTGGAGCGACCCGTATCTCGAGACGCTGGTGGTGCTGCGCGCTATCGCGGAGCATGGCCCTGCGTTGGGGCGCATCCTGTTCCATGGCGCGACGATCGAATACGGCGGCCGCGCGTACATCTTCACCGCTCCCAGCGGCACCGGCAAAAGCACGCATATCCGCATGTGGCGCACGGTGTTCGGCGACGACGTCGACATCATCAACGGCGACAAGCCGCTGCTGCGCGTCGACGGGCGTTCGGGCGAGGTCCGGGCGTACGGCACACCGTGGGCGGGCAAGGAGCGTTGGCAGCGCAACGTGAGCGCGCCGCTCGCCGGCATCTGCGTGGTCACGCGCGCCGTGGACGACGGTTCGTATCCGACCGGCATGGGCGTCCGCGTCGTTTCGGGCGGAGCGGACGGTGATGCGGATGGCGCGGCGGGCGCGGGCTTGGACACGGCGATCACGGGAGCGGGCGTGACGGGCACCGCGGGCACGGGATCTGCAGGCGGCGCGCACGGCGTGGTGCCGGATGATGCGATCCGCGTCACGGATGATCATGGCGTGGAGAACGCCTGCTGGCGCATCGGCGCCGGCGAGGCGCTGCCGCTCATCATGCGGCAGATGTACCGGCCCGACGATGCGCTCGCCGCCGTGGACGCGCTGGGATTGCTGGACGTGATGCTGCGTCATGTGCCGATTTTCCGTCTGTCCTGCACGATCAGCGAAGCCGCGGTCCGGGCCAGTTCCGCCGCCATGCTGTGAACCTTGCGGATCCGGAACCCGAGCACGCGGCTACGCCGGGCGTGTGCGCTGCAGAGTGCCGTCTGATTTGTTGGCTCCGCGGAACGACGGCCACCGTGCCTGGGAGACGACCACGTTGTACGGAAGCGAACACCGTTGCTGAAGATGCGTATTCGGAGACTAGAGCATCACCCCCAATGCGGATTTGAGCGTGGAGACCTGCACGATGGTGAGACCGGGAATCTCCAGCCGCTTGCGTAGACGCGGCACCACAGCCGTCGTAAACCCCAATCGCGCCGCCTCACGCAGCCGGTATTCCAACCGCGGCACCGGCCGCACCTGACCGGTCAGGGAGATCTCGCCGATCGCGCACACCGTGCGTGGGATCGACGCATGCTTCGCCGCGCTCGCCAACGCGCCCACAATCGCCAGATCGCACGCCGGCTCCTTCGCAAGCCCGCCTGCAATCGTCGAAATATAGAGATCGTTGCCCAGCAGGTTCACGTGCCCATGCCGGTACAGCACGGCCACCAGCATGGCAATCCGGTTGGAATCCACGCCGTTCACCGCCCTGCGCGGCGTGGGCAGCACCGAATCCGTGACCAGCGACTGAATCTCGATGGGCAGCGACCGGTGGCCGTCCAACGTGAACGTCACGCAGGTACCCTCGACCGGAGCCGGCATGCCATCGGCACTGCCGCCCGCGCCCGGACCCGTGCCGTCCACGCTCGACAGGAACAGGCCGGCCGGATCGGTCACCTCCTCGATGCCTTCGCCGCTCATGTCGAAGCACCCGACCTCGTCCGTCGGGCCGAAACGGTTCTTCACCGCGCGCAGCATACGCAGCGCCGTCTCGCTATCGCCCTCGAACTGGCACACCACGTCCACCAGATGCTCCAACGTGCGAGGGCCGGCGATCGAACCGTCCTTCGTGACATGACCGACGAGCAGTACAGGCACATCCAGCGTCTTCGCCACGTCGATGAGTGCGCTCGCCACCTCGCGCACCTGCGTGGAGCCGCCGGAGATGCCGTCCACATCCTGCGAGACGATCGTCTGCGCCGAATCGACGATCGCCAGCGTGGGGCGCTCGCGCTCGATCAGTCCCAATACCGTGGCCAGATCGGTGGTGGCGGCGAGCAGCAGATTCGGCTCCACCGCGTCGATGCGTGTGGCCCGCAGACGCACCTGGCCCTGCGATTCCTCGCCGGACATGTACAGCACCTTGCCGCCGGCCGCCGCATGTGCACGCGCGATGTTCCCGGCCGTCTCCAACAGCAGCGTCGACTTGCCGATTCCCGGCTCACCGGCGATGAGCACCACGGAACCCGGCACGATGCCGCCGCCCAGCACGCGGTCGAACTCGCAGAAGCCCGTCGGGATGCGCGTGACGTCATCCGTACCCACCTCGGTGATCGGCACGGCCGCGGACTGTGCGACCGCGGCGGCCTGCGTGTGCACGCCGCGACCTGCGCCGCGAACGGCGCCGCCGCCCGCCACGGCACCCCCGCTGCGCCGCGCCGCGGCCGGACGGGACTCGTGGAACTCGTCCACGGTGCCCCACTGCCCGCACTCGGGGCACTTCCCGTACCACTTGGACCCGCTCCAGCCACATTCGGAACACAGGTACTGCACATTCGCTTTAGCCATGCCTCGACCATATCCACGCCGGTCGCAAACCGGTACAGATATACCGGTTTTTCAACTCCGCCCGGTGTGTCGCCGGCAGGTGAGCGAATCGCGCTGCACCTCGACCGGACCGGCGCATGCGTCACAAGCCTGTGCCACAATCGGAACCATGTCGAATACTCGTAGCTCCTCGCAACATGGACACGGCAAACTGATCGCCGTCATCATCGCGGCGGCGCTGGTCATCATCCTCGCGCTGCTCTCCGCCTTCGTCTGGCCCGGCTGGGCGCTCAACAAGAACACGGCCGGCACGCAGACGAGCGAGACCCAGCAGACGGCGCAGCCGACCACGCCGAGCATCAAGGCGACGGCCCTGCCGGACAACGCGACGGAGCTGCTCAAGGCCATGCCGGACAGCGTGCTCAACTACGCACGCACCAAGGCGGACGCCTCCACCACGTGGAACTCCGCCTCGCCGCTCGAGGAGTACGCGCTCACCTATTCCACCGGCAAGAAGGACGCGGACGTCACGCTCGTCGTGGCGCAGTGGACCACCTCCGACCCGGCGAAGACACAGTATGATGCGCTCGCCAAGGGGCTGACCGGCAAGTCGGTCGCTTCGGGCGCGGTCAAGGTGCAGGGCGACACCACCGGCGACTACGTGGTGAAGACGAACGCCGACGACGCGAAGAAGGCCACCGCGCTGTGGCGCAACGACACGGTCGTGTTCCAGGTCACCGGCGCGAAGGACGCGGTCCAGCGGTTCTACCAGAAATTCCCGCTCTGACGAACGTGGTGCGGTGCGGACGCGCGACGTGCGGAATATGGCCGTGGTCTGACCACGAGTTGACGCGCAGGTGGCATAGTCCGCGAGAACGTGTATACTCGTGCGAGTTGCAACTTTTACGATTGATCGGATTGGAGGCTTCAGATGGGTTCCGTCATCAAGAAGCGCCGCAAGCGGATGAGCAAGAAGAAGCACCGCAAACTGCTGCGTAAGACCCGCCACCAGCGCAGGTAGTCTTACTGAGCAATTCAGGCATGGAAAACCCCGCACGCCATACGGCTGCGGGGTTTTCGCTTATCTTATCTGTAGCGTCCGTCCCTTCTCTGCGCGATTTTGGTGCGCAAATCGGATGATTTGCGCACCAAAATCGCGCGCAGCGGATGAGGCGACCGGACGCCTTTCGCCGTTGGGCGGGGCGCCGGCGGCGATGACCCTACAAAGAGAGCCGTACCCCACAGGTGCGGATACGGCTCTCTTCGGGTTGGCTATGAATGAGCTTGCCGGCTCACTTGTTGGAGTTGGTGAGGACGCGCGGGCCGTTCGGGTCGCCGACGATGACCTTGTCGACCATGTTGAGGAACAGGCCGTGCTCGACGACGCCCACCGTGTTGATGAGGTCCTCGGCCAGCTCGAACGGGTGCTCGATCTTCTCCAGGTGCAGGTCCACGACGAAGTTGTTCTCGTCGGTGCGGACCTCCTTGCCTTCGGCGTCGAGGCGCAGCACCGGCTTGTAGCCCTTGGCCTCGAACTTCTTGACGACGTGGCCGGCGCCGAACGGGATGACCTCGACCGGCAGCGGGAACTTGCCGATGGTGTCGACGACCTTGGACTCGTCGACGATCCACACGATCTTGTTCGAGTTGGTGGCCACGATCTTCTCCCACAGGAGGGCCGCGCCGCCGCCCTTGATGCCGTTGAAGTTCTTGTCGACCTCGTCGGCGCCGTCGATGGTCACGTCGATGTGGTCCACATCGTCGATGTCCACGATCTTGATGCCGTAGCTCTCGGCCTGGGCCTGCGTGCGGCGGGAGGTGGTCACGCCGGTGAACGTGAGGCCTTCCTCCTGCACGCGGCGGCCGAGCTCGTCCACGAGGAACTTGACGGTGGAGCCGGTGCCGAGGCCGGCGATCATGCCGTTCTCGACGAGCTTGGCGGCCTCGATGCCGGCGGCCTTCTTCAGGGCGTCCTGCTGTGCCTTATCCATGGTGCGAATCCTTTCCTTCCATATGAAAAGTCGTTCCCATCCTAACGCGAGTGGAAGATTGTGCGCGCTCGTGTGCGCTTGTGTTCGCCGTGTGTTCGCTCGCGCGTCTTCCGTCCGCCCCGCGTCGCCGCACCCGCCCTGTCCTCGCGAATCCGTCCTGTCGTTTCGCTCATTCCCCGTACGTTTCCACCACTATCCGCGATTTACAGCGCCAAGTGGACGAAATAAGGGGTCCCAATCGTCCGTTTGATGCTGTAAATCACGGAAAACGGTGTAAATGTACGGGTAAGTCGGGCATGCTGGGTCGGGCATGTTGGGTTCGCCATGTTGGGTTGGGCATGGTAAGCCGGGCACGGCGGGTCGGCCACGGTGGGTTCGCCATGTTGGGTTGGGCATGGTAGGTCGGGCATGGTAGGTCGGGCATGGTGGGGCGGACCTAGTGGGTTGGACCTGGTGGGTTGGGCATCCCGGGTTGGGCATGATGGGTTGGACTTGGTCGGTTGGACCTGGTGGGTTGGCCATGGTGGGTTGGGCATGGCCAACCGGTCGGAACGCCGGACGGCGGGACGATCGTGCGTTCGCGGGGGCGTCTGCGGAGTTGTTCGTGGAGATACCCCACTAGTCATGCGCGCAGGAAATCGGCGTTGACGATTGTCAGATTGCCGTCGCCGTCCACGAGACCGTCCACGGCGATGTATCCGTGCACGTGCATAGGCTCGCCGTTGTAGTACGGGCTGGTTTTCGGCGCGGGGGAGAAGCGTACCTCGCCCGAGACCTTCAACCCGGTCGGCGCGGGTCGTGCGGCCGGCGCGGGTCGTGCGGCCGATGCAGGTCGTGCGGCCGATACCGGCTGTGCTGTGGATGAGGGTTGCGCTGCGGATGTGGGCCGTGCGGCGGGCGTGGTTTGCGCTGCGGATGCAGGTCGTGCGGCCGATACCGGCTGTGCGGCCGATGCGGGTTGTGCGGACGGCGCGGGCCGTTCAATTGATACAGGTTGCGCAGAGGGTGCGGGCTGCCTGACTGTGCCGGTTGTCTGAGGCCGCGTGGCCTGTCCGTCTGTTCCGGCGTCGGAGATCGTTCCGGCGGTTGCCCCGCCGACTCCCGATGCCGCGCGTCCGGCGTCGCCGCCGGCCGTGCCGAGATAGTCCGGCACGCCCTCCTCTTCCGCGAGCAGCTCGGTGAGCGTTGCTTTCGCCGCGCGTGCACCGCCCGCCCGCGTGCCGTGGCCCGCGCCACGACCTGCGTCGTGCGCAACGCCGCCGCCTGCGCCACGTCCCGCATCGCCGCGGTCCGTGCGCAACGCCGCCGCGTCCGCCTTGCCGTCCAGCACGAGCTGGACGTCGGGCGGCACGTCGGTGCCGCGCGAATACTCCGAGTTCAGCAGCGACCGCCACCCTTCGATCGGCAGGTAGCCGTCGCGCGCGCCCGACCGGCAGTCGCCCGCGTACGTGCGCGCGAGTTCGTCGACGAGCTCGTTGCCCGCGTTGCCCGCGTGCCCCTTCACCCACTTGAATTCGACTGAACCGGGGCGCGTGGAGATCGCCTCGTCGATGGCCTGGATGATCTCGCGGTTCTTCACCGGCTTCTTCTGCGAGTTCTTCCAGCCGTTGCGCTTCCAGCCGTTCACCCATTTCGTCGAACAGTTGATCGCGTATTGCGAGTCCGATTCGATGATGAGCTTCTGCGGGCCGGGATGCGCGCGCAGCACCTCCAATACGGCGCACAGTTCGCCGATCTGGTTGGTGCCGTTCGTGGCGCCGCCCGCATCGTAGCCGCGGGAGTCGTGCTCGTGCCCGGGGGCGCCGGCGTCCTTCGCGTGATCGGCCCAGGCCCAGCCCATCGGTCCGTTCGGGTTGCCGAGGGCGGAGCCGTCGGTCGATACCACAATCGTGTCAGTCATGCCCTCCACCCTACGTGCCTGTGGGGAATATGAGGAATGTGATGTTTATCACAGGTATTGACTTTCGTTCTCAACTATGACATCGCGCGCGCGAATACGGGCGAAATCACATGGACACAAGTCTTTTT
>NZ_BCFK01000066.1 GCF_001417815.1 Bifidobacterium aesculapii | reverse complement strand
AAACCCACGACAAACACCACACCACAACCAGCCTACAAACACACACCACACCCCCAACCCCACCATCTCCCATACCAAGACACCACACCACAACCAACCACAACAATCCACCCACCAGCAACCCAAGCCACAAAGGAAGAGGCCGCCTCCCATGGTGCGGTAAACCACCCAAGCACCAGAAGACGAAAACGCCGCAATCCCGGGATTATGGAGAAATTGCGTCACCGCACCATGGGAAATAACACCAACAGGAACACCACAGCATGGGATGCGGGCGACAACACAACAGCCGACGCACGGACGGAATCGCCGCGACTTCTTCCGTCATACACCGCAACGACATGCAGAACGCGTATACCTGTAGATATGACCAAGAAGATTGCTGTACTGACCGGCGCGGGCATCTCCACCTCCGCCGGCATCCCCGACTTCCGCGGTCCGGACGGCGTCTGGACCAAACACCCCGACCAGATGAGCGTCTACGACATCGACGCCTTCCTCCACGACCAGGAGGCACGCGAATACTCGTGGCGCTGGCAGAAGGAATCCCCCGTATGGAACGCGCAACCCGGCGCCGCGCACAAGGCGCTCGTCAAGCTCGAACAAGCGGGCATGCTCACCCTGCTCGCCACACAGAACTTCGACGCCCTGCACGAAAAGGCCGGCAACAGCCCGGACATCATCGTCAACCTGCACGGCACCATCGGTACCTCGCACTGCATGAAATGCCACGCGAAATACAACACGGCGGACATCATGGCGAAACTCGATGAGGAACCGGATCCGCGCTGCCATCGCAAGCTCAAGTACAAGAACGACATGCTCTGCAACGGCATGATCAAAACCGACGTCGTCTACTTCGGCGAAGCATTGCCGGACGGCGCGATGGAGAAATCGTACAGCCTCGCCACCAAGGCCGACGAACTGTGGGTCATCGGATCGACGCTGGAAGTGTTCCCCGCCGCGAGCATCGTGCCGGTCGCGGCGCAGGCGGGCGTGCCCATCACCATCATGAACATGGGACGCACGCAGTACGACCGCCTCGCCACGCGCCTCATCCGCGAGGACATCGCCGTGGCGCTCCCCCAGCTCGTCGACGAAACCATCGCCGCGAACAGCTGACGTGACCGCTGGACGAGCGATATCGAATCGACGGCATCAACAGCAAAGGGCGTTGCAATTCGTGATTGCAACGCCCTCATCGTGTTGAGGCCCGTCAGTAGATGCGCTCAGTAGATGCGCTTCGGCTGGAATCCCTCGGCGCGCAGAGCGGCGAGAATCCGGTCGATGTGGTCGGGGCCGTTCGTTTCGACGGTCACACCCAGCGAGACCGCGTTCGTGTAATGGCCGGACGCCTTGAACTGGTCGTGGTCAAGGGCGATCACGTTGGCGCGTTCGCGCGCGAGCAGCGACGCGACCTTGACGAGCTGGCCCGGCGTATCCGGCAATTCCACCTCGAAGTTCATGATGCGGCCGCGCGCGATCATGCCCTTCTGGATCACCGCGCCCATCGTCACCGTGTCGATGTTGCCGCCGGACATGATCGGCACCACCACGTGCGGGCCGGGAGCCGACGCGAACTTACGCGAACGCAGGTTCAGATGCTCGAGCGCGGCGAGCGACACCGCGCCGGCCGCCTCCACCACGAGCTTGTGCTTCTCCAGCATGAGCAGGATCATCTCGTTGATGTCGCGCTCGGTGACGGTGACGAGATCGTCCAGGAACTCGTTGAGCAGCGCGTACGGCAGGTCGCCCGGGTGCTTCACGGCGACGCCTTCGGCCGAGGTGACGACCTGATCGGCTTCGGTGACGCGGCCCGCGGCGAACGAGTTCTTCCACGCGGGGCTGCCTTCCGGAATCGCGCCGATCACGCGCACTTCCGGCTTGAACGTCTTGATGGCGAGCGCGACGCCCGCGCCGAGTCCGCCGCCGCCGAGCGGCACGACCACGTCGGTGACGTTCGGCACGTCTTCGAGGATTTCCAGACCAATGGTGCCCTGGCCGCAGATGACCTCGTAGTCGTCGAACGGCGGCACGTAGATCATGCCTTCGGCGTCGGCGAGGTGGGCGGCATGCGCTGCGGCCTCGTCGAAGACGTCGCCGTAGAGCACGACGTCGGCGCCGTACGCCTTGGTGGCGTCAACCTTGAGCGGCGGGGTGATGGTCGGCATGCAGATCGTCGCCTTGGCGCCGCGTTCGCGCGCCGCGTAGGCGACGCCCTGCGCGTGGTTGCCGGCGGAGGCGGTGACGATGCCGCGCGCGAGCTGCTCGTCGGTGAGGGAGGCGATCTTGTTGTACGCGCCGCGGATCTTGAACGAGCCGGTGACCTGCAGGTTCTCCGGCTTGAGGAGGATCTCGTGCCCGGTCATCTCGCTCAGTGCGGGCGAAGGGATGATTTCGGTGTGGCGGGCGGTGCCCTTCAATCGTTCGGCGGCTTTCTTGAGTTCGACCGCATGGTCACGCTGCAATGCTTTGAGGACGTCTTTCTGCTCCATAGCCCGCAATTTTATGCGGCGGGGTGCCGTAACGCCCCGCCCGTCTCGCAGTGCAAGGCGGGCGGGGCGAAATCGTCACAACCGCACGACGACCGCCTCCCACGGGCTCAGCTCCTCGTTGGCGAGGGAGACGACGGCGTGGGTCGCGCCGTAGGTGCTGATGACGATGTCCGGCTCGCTGACGCCGCGGGCGAGCAGCGCGGCGGATTCGGACGGCAGGTCGACGGTGCGTCCGGACAGGTTGGCGACGACGAGCAGCGTGCCGTCGTCGGCGTGGTCGAACGGTTCCGGCTGCGGATTGGTGTGGAACGATTCGACGTCGTCGAACAACGGGTACGTCGATGCCGGCGCGGGCTTGGCGAGCCTGCGGGTGAAGGCGTAGACGTGCGGGTCGGCGGCGTCGATGAGCCGCCAGTCGCCGGCCGCTACCACCGGCTCGGTGTGGCGCAGGGCGATGAGCCGCTTGTAGAACGCATATACGGAATCGGGGTCATCGATCTCGGCCGCCGCGTTGATCACCGCATGGTTCGGGTTGACCGCGACCCACGGCTCGGCGGCCGCGTCCGGCGCGGTGAATCCCGCGTAGCGGGAGTCATCCCACTGCATCGGGGTGCGCGAGTTGTCGCGTCCGCGCGCGGCGATGCCGGCCATCATCGAGTCCCCGCTCTGCACGTGCGCTTCTTCGACGCGCTGCCGGTACGCGTTGAGCGTTTCCAGGTCGCGGTACTGGCCAAGGGAGGTGAAGTGCGCGTTGGTCATGCCGAGCTCCTCACCTTGATAGACGTACGGGGTGCCGCGGTGCATGTGCAATACCAGGCCCCATGCCTTGGCGGAGCGCACGCGGACGGTTTCCGACGAATCGTCGCCCCAGCGGGAGACGACGCGCGGCTGGTCGTGGTTGCCGGTGAACAAGCTCGCCCAGCCACGCTCCGCGACGGCGGTCTGGTAGCCGGCCATGATGCGTTTGAGACCGGGCAGGTCGAGCGGCTTCGGCTTCCATTTGACGCCGTCGCAGTCGAAGTCGACGTGTTCGAACAGGAAGAGCATGTCGAGCTCGCCGTTGGCCGGGTCGGTGATGTGCTCGTTGCGTGCGGCGGTGATGCCGGGCGCTTCGCCCACGGTGAGGAAGCCGTCGCGCCCGTCGAACACTTCGCGGCGCATTTCCGCGAGGAATTCGTCCTGTCGCGGCCCGTCCGCGCAGAACGGGTTCGGGTTCGAGTAGCCTTCCTCGCCGACCGGCAGGTCGTCGAGTTCGGAGCCGGCCTCGCCGGGCAGGCGGCCAGCTGCGTCGGTGCGCTTGGAGATCAGGGTGATGACGTCCATGCGGAATCCGTCGATGCCGCGATCGAGCCACCAGTTCATCATGCTGTACACGGCATGACGCACGGCCGGGTTCTCCCAGTTGAGGTCGGGCTGCTTCTTCGAGAACTGGTGCAGGTAGTATTCGCCGCGCGTCTCGTCGTATTGCCATGCGGAGCCGCCGAAGTAGGAGCCCCAGCGGTTCGGCTCGGCACCGGGCGTGCCGGGTTCGCAGCCGGGGCGGGCGGGGCGCCACCAGTACCAGTCGGCGTGCGGGTCGTCCTTATCTCGCGAGGCTTGGAACCATGCGTGTTCGTCGGAGGTGTGGTTGACGACGAGGTCCATCACGATCTTGATGCCGCGCTTGTGCGCTTCGGCGAGCAGCTCGTCCATGTCTGCGAGCGTGCCGAACAGCGGGTCGATGTCCTGATAGTCGGAGATGTCGTAGCCGTTGTCGTCCTGCGGGGACTTGTAGACCGGACTGAGCCACAGCACGTCCACGCCGAGGTCGGCGAGGTAGTCGAGGCGCGAGGTGACGCCCTTCAGGTCGCCGAAGCCGTCGCCGTTCGTGTCTTGGAACGAACGCGGGTAGATCTGGTAGACGACGGCGTTCGCCCACCATGGGTTCGGTGTGGCGCCGTTCGTACGGACGGCGTCGGGCAGGGGTTCACGGTCGAATGAGGTCATCGTCGGCTCCTTCTGCGGTATCCGCGGCACTGTCCAGCCGCGCGGCGTATCGTACACGGTCATGCCCTCCGCCGTGAAACGACGTCGGGCCGGTTCACTCCATAGTGAACCAGCCCGAGGGGCGCTTTCCCACCCGGCGGCGCTCCTGGCGTGTCGGCACGCCTGCCGAACACCGTCGACGCAACCGGCACATGCGGTGTTTCACGTGAAACACGACGCCCCATGCAAAACGGCACGTGCGAACCGGCGACCGTGTCGACCGACGCTGCCGTCACATGAATCGGGCTCATCAGCGGGAAGACAAACGAAATATGTATCCAGGGAATGGAACTCAGGCGGATTCACCGGCGAATGCGGGGAGCGTGGGGAGCGTATGAATAACGGACGATGACGATCGGCGGGCACGTGGCGGACGACGACCGGACAGTCACGTTCGCGCCGTTCCTGCGCTGGGACCACGACGTGCCGCTGGGCGCGATGGTGAGCCGCGCGACCGGACTGCCATGCGGCGTGTACAACGACATCGACTCGCTGCTGGTGGACGCCAGCTGGTTCGGGCCGGACGTAGGACTGGAGGCGTTCGCGGTGCTGACGATCGGCATCGGCATAGGCTATTCGCTGGCGATGCGCGGGCGGCCGGTCTCCTACCCGGACAAAAGCTACGGGCTGCTCGGGCATGTGCTCGTCGACCCGGAAGGGCCGCGCTGCACGGCCGGGCACATCGGCTGCGCGCAATGCCTGACCGACGATTCGCTCGCCGCCCAGTATTCGCAGATGATGGGCCGCGCCTGCACGTTCGACGATTTCGCGCGCGACGCGCAGGCCGGCCTGCCGTAGGCGTCACGGCCGCTCGACAAGACCTGCTTCCGATTGGGATCGTTGATCGCGACGATCGCGAACATCGCAATGCCGTCGAAGGTGATGATCGCCGGCGAATCGGCATTCCTCGCAAAGCTGGCAATCGACCCGATCCGTGACGGCATCAACCGCTACCGGCACAGTCAGGCCTCGCCGGTGGAGTTCACCGTCGTAGACCATGACTGGCAGCTGTGGCCAAGGCGGCCGCATCGCGTGTGATCGTGCGGTACCTGGAGTAGGGGTCGGGCCTCCGGTCACTGCCGAATCGCAGTGAACAGG
>NZ_BCFK01000065.1 GCF_001417815.1 Bifidobacterium aesculapii | reverse complement strand
ACACTCTGCGCAGGATGCAGGCTCGGCGGGCGCAGGCCGTAGGTTTCGAGCGCGCGGCCGGTCATCACCGTACCTGCCTCGTTCCACCAGCCGAGCGGCGACTGCCCGTTGCCGATGCGGAGCCCCTCGAGATCGACGTCGAGCCACAGCGGCGCCACCCAGTACGTGGCATCCGGTTCGAGCCCCGGCAGGCGCACCGGCGAAGCCGGGTACGTCTGCGAGGTGGTCAGCTGCGTGAACCGGTAGAACGCAGCGGAACGGTCCGGCTTGACCATGCCATCCACGCGCACGGAGGGATCGGGGTTGTCCGCGTGCACGCACGTGTCAATCGCGAACCATGCGCGATGCTTCTTGAACTCGGCGACCCATTCGGCGAGCTTCTCCACATCCTCGTCCGGCTCCTTGAGCAGGTTCCATTCGATGCCCATGTGCCCGAAGAACGCCATCGCCATCCTGAGCTCCTGGCTCGTGGCGCGCTGCGTGGAATGCGCTGGGCTCGCGCCCACATGCTCGCCCATCATGCACGGCGGCACCAGCAGCGACGTGTAACGCTGGATGTCCGCGCGCTCGACCGGGTCCACACAATCGGACACCCAGATGCGGTCCGCCAGCTCCAGAATGCCGAGATCCACGCGACCGCCGCCCGACGAGCAGCTTTCGATCTCCAATCCCGGATGCGCGGCCTTGAGGTCTCGGAAGATGCGGTAGACGGCGAGCGTCTGTGCATGCACGGCCGGGCGACCGGTGCGCGGCGACACCGCATCGGTGACGAGCTTGTTGTGATCCCACTTGATGTAGTCGATGCCGAGCTCCCCCACCAGCGCGTCCATCGCGCCGTAGATGTACGCGTAGGCGTCCGGATTGGTCAGGTCGATCACCTGCTGCGAGCGCCCCTGCATCGGCAGTCGGTTCGCGGCAGGCTTCAAGACCCAGTCCGGGTGCGCACGGTACGTGTCGGAATCCGGGTTGATCATCTCCGGCTCGAACCACAGGCCGAACTCCATGCCGTTGCCATGCACATAGTCGGCGAGCGCCTTGAGGCTCTTCGGGCCGTCGGGCCACACTTCGGGCGCAATCTGCCAGTCGCCGAGCCCGGACGTGTCGTCACGGCGGGAGCCGAACCATCCGTCATCGACGACGAACCGTTCCACTCCGGTCTCGGCGGCCTTGTCGGCGAGCGCCTTGAGGGTGTCGAAGTCGTGCTGGAAGTAGACCGCCTCCCACGTGTTGAGGATGACGGGCCGCGGCTTGACGGCAAGCTCGGGATGGCAGTCGCGCAGGTAGGCGTGGAAGCTCGCGGCGACCTCGTTGAGGCCATCGCCGGTCGCGCCGTACACCCACGGCGTGGTGTACTCGGCGGCGCCCGGCAGGACGATCTCACCGCCGAACAGCACCTCGCCGCCGCCAATCACGCCGTCGGTGTACGGCTGGCGTTCCGCGGCGAGCACACTGTTGCCGCTCCACCCGACATGCACCGAGTAGACCTCGCCATGCTCGAACCCGAAACCGGGCACGCCGGCACTGAGCAGCAGGCTCGCGTCGAAATCAGGGCGGCCGGCCATGGAGACCTTCTCGAACCGACCGACGGTGAGCGGCTGGCGCTGCGGGCTACGCTCGCGCAGATGATGGCCGGTGGTGGTGAGGATTTCAGTGGCGACGGCGGGCAGCGGGAACCCAAGCTCGACCTTGCCTATCTCCAATGCGCCGGCACCGAGGTTCACGATCTGCGCCCGCTGGCGGATGAGCCCGCCATGCAGCAGTTCCGCAGTCCAAACGAGGCGCACGCCCTGTACGGCGTCCTCAGCGGTGACGGTGACGCCTGGCACATGCGAATCCGTCACATGCGCGGCGGACTCGACGCCGCCGGATACGTCGACGGCCGGGCGCTTGCCCATAGTGGTGGCGATATCGGTGACGGTGAACTTCGGGAACAACTCGACACCGTCGCGACGCACTTCGAAGCGTTTCGCACCGATCCAGGATTCGCTCTGCGTGGGCAGGATCGACGGCCACGCGGTCTCGTCGAGTGCGCCGGACACGCGCTGCGGCTTCAATGCGTCGACCTGGTTGACGAGGGTCTGCGGGTCGGCGATGGGGCTTCCCCAGTGCACGAACCGAGGCAGTTCACTGCCGGGGAAGGCGAGGGCGAACGCCATGCCCCGCTCGTCGGCGCCATGCAGGCTGCGGGCGTACCCGCCGTCCGCACGTTCCGCGTAGATGATGGTGACACCGGTGCCATCCGAAGTCGTTCCGGTGAAGCGTTCGATGCGCGTCATTGCACTCCATTCTCTGGGATTCCGCTGGGTTCGGCAGCCGACGGAGGGGCTCGGGCACTTACTGCGCGTGCGCGCAGGATGCGGCCCATGCTCCGATGCCGCCGATTGTGGTTACTGCTGATACCCGATGGTAGGCAACCATGTTTTCGTTGCCAAGATGCGGAGTGTTCGCAGATGCTGGAAAGAAAATGCCTTCTTCGTTTACAAGGGGTACATTGTGCGCGTTGCGGATATCTATCTGCGCTGCAAGGGGTGCCCAAACCCTGATATCCCGGGTGTGTATGGCGGAATACCGGCCCCCACGGCCTGGAATCCCCGCGAAACCCCGGTCCGGGCACCCCTTGTAAGCCCAATAGATGTCCGCGTCACCCCGTATCAACCCCTCGTCAACGAGATAGCGCAAACAGGTCAGCGCCTAGCGGCGAAAAAGGCGGCGAGCAGCGCGGCGCATTCCCCCTCGCGCACACCGCCGTGGACTTCAGGCTCGTGACCGACATGCGGATCACGCGGAATATCCCACACGGATCCACAGGCGCCGAGCTTCGCATCCCACGCGCCGAAGACGATGTTCCCGATGCGGGTCTGCAGGCACGCGCCCGCGCACATCGGGCATGGTTCGAGCGTGACGACGAGCGTGCAGTCGGCGAGATTCCAGTCGCCGCGAGTCTGCGCGGCCTCGCGCATCGCAATGATCTCCGCATGCGCGAGCGGATCGCCGGCCGCCTCGCGCGTGTTGTATCCGCGTCCGATAACCACGCCGTGCGCGTCGATCACCAGCGCGCCGACCGGCACATCGCCGGTCTGCGCGGCACGGCGTGCAAGCGCGATCGCCTCGCCCATCTCCTCGTCGTATCGCATGCTCACATCCATATCCTCATATTCCCATCGGCCTCGTCCGCATTCTCACTCAAATCACAGCTACAACCCACCGACGGCCCGAAAGATCTGTATCTGCGCCTAACACTGGAACTCGCCGGTCTGTCGAAGGATCTCTCCTCAGTCTTTTCGAATAGGAATTCACATATCGATTCAGGCGACAGTTCAGACAATTATTTAATTATATCAGATTCAATCATGTCTGATACAGTAAAGGAAAATAGAATTGAACCTTTCAATGAAGAAAAGTCTGATGATATGGGAATGACGCACGAACAAGCTTTGGTCGCCAGACTAATGGGCAATTGGACAGGCATCAATCCAAACGCAGCCAGAACTCCTTCCATTCCTGATTTCATGAATGGCATACGTTATGCACTCAAATGGACCGATTAGCCTTATCACGGCGATGATAAAGATGATTTTAACCCCAAAAACCCATATTTTGACAATAATTGTACGAATTTTGTTTCACAAGCAATTCATGAGTCGAATGTGCCTTACCGAACAGCAATTTCAACCGACACAGAAGATATCAACCTATGGGCACCTAACTTGGTTATAGGTAAACCAACATGGACTTGGAACAATGCAGATTTCAATTATCAGTTCATGAAGAACAACTATTATAACGCATTTGACTCCCCCTGGATGGATACCGGCGGTCTAATTTATGTTGATTGGGGAGGCGTAAATCACATCAAAGACCATGCAGTGATTGTCACTCAAGCGAATAGGAGTTTTGTTAATGGGAAAATGGGATTCAATACCTATATTTCCCAAAAACGAACAATCGTCACAACATTCCACTAAGCGTTGAGATGGAGATTGCACATCAATCACACCCCAATGCACGATGGTACGGATTGGGATTACGCTGGTCGTGATTGACCGTTTTCACCCATTTCCGTGAGCGATTGTTCTCCAGCCGGTTCCATCCGTTGAATCCGAAGGACTATACATCAGACGCCATATGATGGAATCGGCGGGAGACATCGACATCGTACGGGAATTAAAACTGGAACAGGCGTATTCCATCACAAAACTCGCTTGGGTTCCGTCGACGTCCTTTTCGGAGCGTTTCGAGAGGTCGTTATAGTAATCCTGCTCGGTATAGGATATCGCTTTGATTTCGCATCCCCGCATGAATGAGGAGTCGTTGATGATGTGCTCGACACCTTTATCCAGTGTCTTGTGGGTGAACAATCTGGATTCCGATATCGACACGCGCGTATTCGACGAATCCACAGGCGGCTGGAACAGAGCGAAACCCATCTGGCGGTTTACCAAATAAGCAAGCATCATCACAGCGATGCCGATGATCAAGGGGGATGCGACCATCAGTACCCTACGCTTCGAACGCATGCCATCACTCTAGGTGGAACCATTGATATCTGAGGCTTGCCGAAACTGCGGTTGAGTGTGCGCCAACCATGCCCCGAGACACCTGTCAACTATGCCCCAAGCCAATAAACCGAAACAAAGCTAGATGCCGGAATCGGCATCTACCGGAACGGAATCGCCGCGCGGCGGCGGTACTGCCATATGGCCTCGCCTACGGACAGTCCACTGGACTGTCCGCTTCACGGCTCAGTGATGCAGGTCTAGATGCCGGAATCGGCATTGACCTGCTGAGGCGTCTAGAGAACAGTCCAGTGGACTGTTTTCAGCCGAAGGGTTGCCGACAGGCAACCAAAACAAATCTAGATGCCGGAATCGGCATCTACCTGCATCACATAGATGTTGCGGCGCAGCTCCCTGGCTTGGGATCGGGAGATGTCGCCGGCTTCGAGCATGTCCTGCACTACGCCGAGCTCGATGGCGTAGCTTTGCTTCTTCACCTCTTCGGCCTGACCGGCGGCGGCCGCGCTGCCCTCCATGTTCGGCCGCGACCTGAGCGACGCTTCGGCGCGACGATAGTCGAGGATCAGCGCGGAGCAGAATTCCGTGTTGGTCCGGTCGTAGCCCATCTCCTCGCCGAGCTTGCCGATCACGTGCTCGATGGCGTCGACCTGCAGGGCGCGCATGGTCGCGAAGATCTGGTCTTCGCTGACGAGCGGCGTGGTGCGGCGGATCTTGTTGATGGTGCGTTTCACCAGGTTCATCGTACGATGCCGCCATCCGCGCAGCCGCCCGCTGATCTGCCATCCGAGACGCCCCGTCTCCGGGCCGGCGGTGGTGTGGCGCAGCGTGTTCATGATCTGGTCGAGCATGCGTTCGCACGCTTCCACGTTGAGCTCCTGCACGGCCTTGTCCGGATTGGGATGCGTTTTGACATCCTCCAGTCGGGCGTGCACGAACTGCTTCTCCCACCCGAGCGCGCGGATCTGCAGCTGCCCGTAGCCTTGCGGGTCGAGTGCGCCGATGCGGTGCTTCAAACGGCTGATGCGCTTCGTGTACGAGTCGATGACCATGAGCACGGCCCGGCGGTTGTCGGGCGTGATGCGCCCGGTGAGTTCCTCGACGGTGCGCCGCAGCACTTCGATGGTGATCTCGTTGAGTTCGCCGCCCGCGTTCTTGTTGCGGTTGGGGGCGAGCAACGGCAGGAGGAAGTTGGCGAGCAGCAGCGTGAGCACGATCACGCCGGAGGCGATGAAGATGAGTTCGTCGCGCATGGGGAACGGCGTGCCGGCGGCCAGATAGTAGGGCACGGTGAACATCAGCGACAATGTGATGGTGCCTTTCGGCCCGCCGAACGTCATCACTGCGGCGGAACGCCACCGTTCGGGCGTCATCGGACGGCGTTTGCCGGTGTTGACGTCGCGTGCGATGCGCAGCATGCCGGCCACCCACACGAACCGCAGCGCGACGACCACGGCGGTGACGAGCAGGATGCCGGTGATGAGCAGCTGGTTGCTCACCCACGGGTCGGACCAGCTGGCGATCATCGCGCCCGGCAGCAGCATGCCGAGCAGGATGAACACGGCGCCGTTGAGCGTGAACGAAAGCACGCCCCACACGCTGGAGGCGACGATGTTCGTGCGTGCCACGTTCGGTCCGACGCCGGTGCGGTCGAACCGCACGAGCAGTCCGGCGGCGACGACCGACAGGATGCCAGAGACGTGCATCTCCTCCGCGCCGAGGTACAGCAGGAACGGCAGGAACAGTTCCATGAGGATGCGCGTGGTGGTGGTCTCCCAGCCGAGCGACCGCACGGTTTCGAACAGCCAGTTGACGACGAGACCGACCGCCATGCCGAACAGGGCGCCGCCGGTGAACGAGACGACGAACTCGCCGGCGGCCTCGCCCACGGCGAATTCGCCGGTCACGGCCGCGGCGATCGCGAACTGGAAGCCGACGATGCCGGAGGCGTCGTTGAACAGTGATTCGCCTTTGAGCACGCCGCGTTGGCGCAATGTCAGCGAGGCTTCCTTGCCGAGCGAGCTGACGGCGACCGCGTCGGTGGGTCCGAGGGCGGCGCCGAGCGCGAGCGCCGCGGCCAACGGCATGGCCGGCCAGATCGCGCTTAATGTGAATCCGACGGCCACCATCGTGGCGATGGCGAGGCCGATGGCGAGCGACAGGCTCAGATTCAGGGTTTTGAGCAGCGCGGACTTGTCGATGTCGTGCGCTTCCAGATACAGCAGTGGCGCGATGAACAGCACCATGAAGACTTCAGGGTTGAGTTCCACGGAGGGTAGGAACGGCAGCAGCGTCATCGCCGCGCCGAGCGCGATCTGCACGAGCGGCGTGGACACTTTGGGAATGAACCGGCTCAGGAACGACGACAGCACCACCGCCGCGATGATGCACAGTATCAGTTCCAACACAGCCATGGTTCGCCCGCTTCCTACCCGTCTTCTCTCCGTCGGTCAGATTATAGGAAACGTGTTAGGAAAACGTGAGGAGCCGTGAGCGCGGCGCGAACACGCGCGCGGCGCCCGTCACCGGTGCACCGCGCGCGTCGCCTTCATCGCGACGAACACGGAACGCACGAGCAGCACGGCGAGATAGACGGTGAACAGGATCGCGCCGACGCGCGGCGTGACGGCGGCGGCCATCCACGTGCCGAGCGGCGCGGTGAGCGCGGCGACGACGCCGATGATGAGCGCAGCCTTCACGTGCACCATGCGGCGGCGCGCGTTCGCGACGGACGTGGTGATCGCGTTCGGGAACATCGCCAGCAGCGACGTGCCGCGCGCGATCAGATCGCTCGCGCCGAAGATGATCGACAGGGCGGGCACGCAGATCGCGCCGCCGCCGATGCCGAGCAGTCCGGCGAGCACGCCCGCGATCACGCCGAACACGATGAGTCCGATGACGGTGCCGGCGGTCATCGCGATGCGTGAATCGCGCGACGGATTCGACATGGCCTGATTGACCATCACGAACAGCAGGAACACGACGAACGCCCACCGCAGCACGAGTTCCGGCAGTTTCGCGAGCAGCCACGAGCCGATCTGCCCGCCGACGAACATGCCGCAGAACACGATAAGCGCGGCGATCCAATCCACGTCGCCTTCGATGGCGTAGGAGGCGACGCCGGAGACCGCGGTGGGTACGATCGCCATCATCGAGGTGGCGGCCGCGTGCCGCTGCGTGAGTCCGAGCCAGACGAGCGCGGGCACGATGACGGTGCCGCCGCCGATGCCGAACAGGCCGGACAGGATGCCCACGGCCACGCCGACCACGGCCATGATGACGAGCCCGCGCGGGGATTCGTCGAGATGGTTCTCGTCGATCGGCGAAGGAGCCGGTGTCGCTGCGGTCGGCGCGGTAGATGCTGGAGTAGAGGCTGAAGTCGGTGCTGCTGGTGTGGTCACGCCGCCCAGTGTAGGAGCGTGAGGGTGCTGGACGGGGCGCGGTTTCCACCTATCGCACGGGCCGCCGCATCTCTCGTCGCAGCACGCCGCACCCGCGTGACACCTCGCGCTACAGCACGCCGGACGTGATGTCGTGGCCGAGCAGCCATTCGCGCAGATCGGCGAGCTCTTCGAGGCTCACGTTGTGGTCGAGCGCATGGTAGCTTTTCGTCGTGAGCCACGTGTGCTCGTTCAGCCACGCCTGCGCTGCGAACAGCTCGTATTTCGGCACGACGTCGTCGTTCTTGCCGTACGTGTAGAACACCGGAATGTTGTAGCGTTCGATGAGCCCGTCGGCGGGCGCGGTGCCGGGCACGATACCGGGCGCGATGTAGCCGGACAGGGAGATGACCGCACGGTAGCGTTTCGGGTTGACGCGCAGCAGGTGCACGGCGAGCAGGCCGCCCTGCGCGAATCCGAGCGGCACGACCTCGCGCTCGTTCGGCAGGTTGTTCGTCACCCACCGGTCGATGGAAAGGGCCATTTCGTAGGCGTCGCGGTCGAGGTCCTCGCCGAATGGGATCCGCTCGCCGAACCATGCGAACGCTCCGGGCGAATACGCGTCGCCGCGCGCCAGTCGGATCGGGCCGCGCAGACTCGCGAAATCGTTGTACGGCGCGATCTGGCGCATGAGATCCGCGAGCTCCATCTCGTTCGACCCCCACCCGTGCAGGCAGAGGAACAGCGGATGCGACGGGTGCGTGCCGCCGCCTCCGCGCGAATACTGTGCGACGTTCAGGTCGATGGTCATGATGACTTCACCTCGCTCGACGATGACTGCGACGTGTCTGTTGCGGCGGACGCGGCGGACGTGCCAGACTCGCTCGTGCCGGACGCACCGGACGTGTCTACGGAGGCGAGCGTACCACCCCATTCGCCCTGCAGCGCGGTCATGTTCTCCTTGGTGCCGAACGCGAGCCACCGGCCCGCGCGCAACGTGTACCAGTCCCCCTGCGCGCGGGCGTCGTCCGCATGCTCCTCAAGCGTCGAGGCGATCGTGCCGGTGACGGCTCCGGCGTACATGTCGGCGACGGTTTCCGAATCGAACGTCATGTAGGCGACGCACGTGTCCGTGCACAGGAACGCGCTCTCGACGCCGGGGTAGCCGCTCACGTCGGGACTCTTCCAGCCGGACTTGCACGCGCCGGTGACGCGTTCGATGCCGAACCGCATGCCGTCGGCGCTGTTGACCGGCGCCTCGTCGCGGATGTTCGGTCGGATCAGACCGGAGGGGAACAGCACGCCGACGACCACGCCGAGCGCAAGCAGCAGCGAGGCGAACACGAACGCGATGATGCCGCCGGAGGCGACGCCGCGATGGCTGGTGCGGCGCGGGGTCGTCGCGCGGGCGATGATGACGAGCACGAACGTGGCGACGATGAACGTCGCGCAGGCGATGGCGATGAACCGGCCTGGCACCTTGCCGTCCGGGTCGAGGTAGTCGGGGGCGAGCTCGTGGGCCGCGGAGGCGACGCCGAACGCGATGGCGATCAGACCGGTGAGCAGTGCGGTGAGTGCGAACCGACGGCTGGCGCCTCCCGCGCGATGCCCGGCATGATAGGTGGTTTCACGACCGGTATGGATGCGTTTGCCGGCTTCGCCGGGCGGCAGCGGCACAGGTGCGGGGGTGGATGCGGCGGGGGTGGGGGGGCGGGGGGGGGGGGGGGGGGGGGGGGGGGGGGGGGCGGGGGGGGGGG
>NZ_BCFK01000064.1 GCF_001417815.1 Bifidobacterium aesculapii | reverse complement strand
GGGGGTGGATACGGTGACGGTGGCTGGGGTGGAGGCTGAGACGGGGGCAGGGGTGGGAACGGGAGCTGGGACCGATGTGGGGGCGGGAACGGATGTGGGGGCTGAGACAGGTACGGAGACGGGAACGTTCGCGGGATTCCCTGTGACGCCGGGATTCCCTGTGGCGCCGGGATTGCGGACGGAAGTGTGATAGGCGTTCGGAATGGGGTTGAAGTCGGGGTTGCCGAAGACGTGGATATTGGAGGCGCTGACATTGGAGGCGCGGGTGCCGGTGACAGCACCTGCGCCGCTACCGGCGCCGGCACCTATGCCGGTATCCGTGAATCGCGTATCGCCGGCACTCCAATCCGATCGACCTGGCTGGTCGTCGTCTTCCGCGAAGAAGTCGTATTCCTCGTCCTTCATATGTCATCCCCTTCGTGTGTGCCGCGCATGGCGAGCATGGGCGGCGCGTTCCCTTCCGTGCCATTCCGTCGTCAACCGGTGGGGCAGCCGTCGCCCCATTGGCCCCAAGTCTACCGCGCGAAGGCTCGCGAGCGCATCATCCCGCAGGGTGATGTCCACATCCGCCGACAACACGCACCGTGCCCCACGGCCAGTGCCCTGCGCCGTAAATGCGCTTATCCCGTTCTTCAGCTCCCCTCGTCAGGGGAGCTGGCCTGCGAAGCGGGTCCGAGGGGCAGTCAATTCATCAACGAATGAACGGCACGAGATACCAGCTCGCCACTGCCTGCGCGCCACGACTATCCGCTCATTACTCGCCAGTGACCACAAGCAAAGGAAAACCCCGGTGGGGGAACCACCGGGGCCAGAGAAAGGAGAGAGAAGAAGAAAGGTTCAGTTGTCGGGGCTTGCGCTCCATGTCGGCTTGTGCTGACAATTCATAGATAACCATGCGATTCTGGGTTTACCGATATGTTTACCTGTGAGAAGTCTGGGAATCCCGATTCTCGGCGCGATTATGTTGCGCTCCGCCCCCTTTCCGCGCACGAAAATCGCGCGTAGCCGATGTCTCCACTGTTATGGGTGGGCGGTAGTGTGGTGATTCAGTAACACATTCGTCTTATTCGTCCGTGAGGAGCTTTCATGCTGCTGTCCGACCGCGACATTCTGGCCGCACAAGCCGATGGGCATATCTCGCTCGACCCGTGGACCCCGGAGATGGTCCAGCCCGCCTCCATCGACGTGAGGCTCGACCGTTTCTTCCGCCTGTTCAACAATCACGCCTACACCTACGTCGACCCGTCCGAGAACCAAGGCGCGCTCACCGAAGAGTTCGCCGTCGACCCCGACGAACCGTGGATCCTGCACCCGGGCGAGTTCGCGCTCGGCGCCACGTGGGAGTACGTCAAGCTCGATCCGACGATCGCCGCACGTCTTGAAGGCAAAAGCTCGCTGGGCCGTCTCGGCATCCTGACCCACTCGACCGCCGGATTCATCGACCCCGGCTTCGAGGGTCACATCACGTTGGAGCTGTCGAACGTGTCGACGTTGCCCGTGAAGCTGTGGCCCGGCATGAAGATCGGCCAGATGTGCTTCTTCCAGCTGAGCTCCCCCGCCGAACATCCGTATGGTTCCGCAGGCGTCGGCTCGCATTATCAGGGGCAGCGCGGCCCGACGCCGAGCCGTTCCTACGAGCATTTCTACCGCGCCCACATCGACGACTGAGAGTCATGGAAGCGCCCCACACGCGACGATGCGGGGCGCTTCCGTGTATCACGACGCACGGGCGAAGGCGCCCATCGTGACGATATGACGGTACTGTGAATACTGGCGAATGCAGTATGACCTGAGAAGATCTGCATGATGAGAGACAGTGACGGGATTGAGGAGACGCGATGACCGATCCGAGTGGTGAGTTCCAGTTCGATTTCCAGAAAAAGGCCGCACAGTCGCAGCCGGCACAGCCCGCGCAACAGCAGCAATTCGTTCAACCTGCCGCATCGCAGCCGGCACAGACGGTTCCCCCTGTCCAGCCTGTCCAGCTTGCCCAGCCCGTACAATCCGTACAGCCGCAGTCCGTACAGCCGCAGTACGTACAGCCCGCCGCCGTGCAACCGATCACCGTTCAGCCCACCCAGGCGATGCAATTCACGCAGCCGACGCAACCGTCGGTGCAGCCGATGCAACCGGCGCAATCGACACAGCCGGTACAACCGGTCACGGGAATGCCGCAGACTCAACCGATCCAGCCGATGGCACCGCAGACTCAGCCAGCACAGTTCGCTCAGCCTGTGCAACAGCAGGTACAGCCGGTACAGTCTGTCACTGGGATGCCGCAAATGCCGCAGAATCAACCGGTACAGTTCGTTCAACCGACGCAGCCCGCGGTATCACAGGTACAGCCCGCGCAATTCACGCAGCCCACACAGGCCGCGGCAGCGCAGGTGCAGGCCGATCAGCCGGGATTCGCCGCACCCGTCGTCACGCCGCGGCATGGGCGCCATTCGGCACCGGCGACCGTGGATGCTCCGACGTTCGGCGAATCCACGCAACCGTTCAACCCGCTGCAGGATGCCGAACCGCAGCCTGCATCCGCCGGGCAGCCCACACAGGCGTTCGATCCGCTACAGAACCTCGAACCGCAATCGCCCGCCACCGCGCAACCGAATCAGGCGTTCGCACAACCCGGTTCCCCTCAATCGGTGCAGCCGTTCCCTGCAGCGCAGCAGCTCGGCGCAACACAGTTCACGCAGCCCCTGACGCAACCGACCGAACAACCCACTCAGGCGTTCGATCCGCTGCAGCAGGCGACGCAATCCATCGATCAGGCGCAGGCGACCATGGCGTACGGGCAGCCGCAGATGGCACCCGGCCAGACCACACAGACCGAAATACTCGGCCAGACCGCCCCCGGCCAAACCGCAGCCCTCGGCGAACAGGCCACGATGGCGTTCCCCGCAGCGCAGCAGCTCGCCGGCACGCAGCCGGACGCCGACCCGCTGGCCGCAGGGGTGCAGTCCTCCCCCGCCGACCCGACCGAAGCGGCGACGGAAGTGTTCACGCCGGACATGATGGCCGAAGCGGCGCAGGAGGCGCGTTCGGCGCAATCCTCCCCCGCCGCGATGCCGCCGACCATCGCCCCCGCCGACTACGACGAAGACGACGATGATGACGACGGCAACGGAGGGTCCGGCGACGGCCGACGCAGCAAGAAGCCACTGTCGAGCGGTCAGATCGCCGGTATCATCGTCGCGGTGATCGCCGTGATCGCGCTGGCCGTCGGCGGCGTGATGTTCTACCGCGCGAACAGCGGCAAGATACTGTACGCCTCCTGCACCAGCGCGCAGGACAAGTACAACGACGGCATGAGCGACCTCAAGGCGAAGATTACCGAAGGCCAGCAGGCCGCGTCCTCGACCAACGCCAGCCAGGTGGCGGATGCGAACACGCTCACCACGCTCAACCAGGCCGTCGCGGACGCGCAGAACATCAAGACGGACGCCTCCTGCGCAGCCGATATGACCAATGACGAGCTGAAGTCGAACACGCAGAAGTTCAAGGACACGCGCAAGCAGGCCGACAGCGCGGCGAAGAAGATCGAAGATGCCGAGAAGGCCGTGAGCGACAGCAAAGGGTCGCAGACCTCGAACGCGCTGAAGTCCGACCTCAACAGCTCGATCGCCAACGCGCAGAGCCTGCTCAACAACTCGGCCGGTCAGGTGGCCGACGAGAGCACGCGCAACTCGCTGCAGAGCGCGATCAGCAACGCGAACAACGTCGCCGGCCAGACCAGCCCCTCGGAATCCGATGTGAACAATGCGAAATCCCAGCTGGAAAAGGCCATGGCGGACGTGAACGCGTCGATGACCGCCAAGCAGCAGGCCGACCAGCAGGCGCAGCAGCAAGCCCAACAGGAGCAGCAGCGCAAGCAGCAGGAAGAGCAGCAGCAGGCCCAACAGAACCAGCAGAGCGGCCAGGAACAGAACCAGAGCGGTTCCGACAACGGCGCCGGTGACGGTTCCGGCAATTCAACCAACGAGTAGGCAGCCGACCCAACCCAATCGCCCCAGCTGCCCCGACCAATACACCGTTATCCCGCTATTTACAGCGCCAAACGGACGAAATAGCACCCCCAAATCGTCCGTTTGGCGCTGTAAATAGCGGGAACCGTCCTATTTGGCCGGATATCGGGGATCACCTGCAGGGTGGTGATGAGCCTCTACTACTGGGAAGCAGGAACGGATACTGGACCAGAACCGAGAAATAGGCGATGCGGCTTGCATTTGACCCGTGATGTGACGCGCCTCCCTTATTCGGGGAGGCAACATCACATCGGGGGTATGGCCGATCGCAAACCCGACTATCTGCAGCGCAGCCCGCCGGGCGGCCAAGGCCTATAGATTATCCACAATTCCCGTATACTCTCATTCCGCGCATCAGGCATGACCTCGCCGCGACATGACGGCTTCGCGGCATTTCGCGGAGAAGGGTCTGGCTCCACATGAGCTGCGGATGCCGGCTCGGAATCGACGTGTAGAGCACAGACGCTCCACACAAGGGCCGGGTTGTGGCGTGTGGAGCAGCGACGCTCCACACAAGGCTTGTAGGGGATTCGCTGCGCATTGTGTGGAGCAATATCACTCCACACTGGCCGAGAATGCCGGCTGAGGCTCGTCGTGTGGAGCACTGGCGCTCCACACGACATTGCTCACGTGCTTGTGTGGAGCAGTGCTGCTCCACACATGATGGTGAACCGCCCCGATCTTGCCTAGCGCTTGGCCATCGCACGCAGGACGAGCTTGCGCAGTTCGGAGGCGACGAGCACGAAGGCGGCGAGGCCGATGCATTCGACCCAGGCCATCACGCTGAGCGGCGTGGTGCCGAACGCGGTGTTGAGGAACGGCACGTAGATCACGACGAGCTGCAGCACGATGGACAGGCCGATCGCGCCCCACAGCCACTTGTTCGAGAACATGCCGACGAACGCGCTCTGCAGGTGCGAACGCGAGGCGAGCGCGTTGAACAGCTGCGCGAACACGAGGATTGTGAAGCCCATCGTGCGGGCCTCCACCATCTGCGCCTCATGGCCGAGCGCGTCCACGGAACGGTCGGTGAACAGGCCGCCCGCCAGATGCATGTCCATGCCGATGAGCGTGACCACGGCCATGATGAGACCGATGTAGACGATGTCGCCCCACATCGACGCGTCGATCACACGGTCGGTGACCTTGCGCGGGCGACGGTTCATCACGTCCTCGGTCTGCGGGTCCACGCCCATCGCGAGCGCGGGCGCGGCGTCGGTGAGCAGGTTGATCCACAGCAGCTGCGTGGCCAGCAGCGGCACGGTCACGCCCACGGTCTCCGGTTGGCGGATGCCGAGGAATCCGGCGAGCACCACGCCGAAGAACACGGTGAACACCTCGCCCACGTTGGAGCTCAACAGGTAGCGCAGGAACTTGCGGATGTTGTCGAAGATCACGCGGCCTTCGCGCACGGCGGCCACGATGGTGGAGAAGTTGTCGTCCGCGAGGATCATCTTCGCGCTCTGCTTGGTCACCTCGGTGCCGGTGATGCCCATGGCGACGCCGATGTCCGCGGTCTTGACGGCCGGGGCGTCGTTGACGCCGTCGCCGGTCATCGCGACGATGTTGCCTTGGCGCTGCAGCGATTCGACGATCTTCAGCTTGTGTTCGGGCGCGACGCGCGCGTACACGGACACTTCGGCCGTGGCCTTGTCGAACGCCGCGGTCCCCTTGCCGTCGCCGGTCGCGGCGTCCCGCGCCGCGAGTTCGTCGAGTTGGTCGCCGGTGAGCGCCTTGCCGCCCTTGTCGATGATGCCGAGGTCGGAGGCGATGCGAGCGGCGGTCAGCGGGTGGTCGCCGGTGATCATGACTGCGCGGATGCCGGCGCGATGCGCCTCCGCGACGGAATCGCGCACCTCGGTGCGCGGCGGGTCGATGATGCCGACCATGCCGTTCCAGATCATGTCGGCCTCGATCACGTCGGCCTGATCGGCGATGTCGTTCACCTGGCCGGCGGCGTTCGCGGCGATGCCGGGCACCTGCGACAGATTCGCGGTGCCGAGCGGGCGGTGCGCCTGGCCGAGCGTGCGGTACGCTTCGGAGGAGAGCCGTTCAACGGTCGCGAGAATCGTCTGCCGGTCGCCTTCGGTCAGCGGGCGCACCTGCCCGCCGACCGCGATGCGCGTGCAGTACGACAGCAGCACGTCCGGCGCGCCCTTCGCGAACACGGTGAGTTCGTCGCCTTCGGTCGAATCCTTCGCGATGATGGACATGCGTTTGCGTTCGGATGTGAACGGCACTTCGGCCACGCGCGAGAACCGTTCGTAGCCGCGCATCGCGCCGGTCTTGCGCGCGGCGACGATCAGCGCGACCTCAGTCGGGTCGCCGACGATCTCCCAACGGCCGTTCTCCTCGCGCAGGTCGCCGTCGTTCGCGAGCGTGCCCGCGGCGAGCGTGTCGACGACCTCATGCTGAAGTTGCGGGTTGTCGGCCAGACTGCCGCCGCCGACGGCCACCATCTTGCCTTCCGGCGCGTAGCCGGTGCCGGTGATCTGCACTTCGCCGCTGGGCGTGACGACGCGTTCGACGGTCATTTCGTTGCGCGTGAGCGTTCCGGTCTTGTCCGAGCAGATGACGGACGCGGAGCCGAGCGTCTCCACGGAATGCAGCTTCTTCACAATCGCGTTGTGCATGGCCATGCGCTGCACGCCGAGCGCAAGCACGACGGTGAGAATCGCGGCGAGACCCTCCGGCACGGCGGCGACGGCCAGCGAAACGGCGAGCAGCAGCGAGTCGATGACGTCGTGGATGTCATTGAACCCTTCGAGGAAGGCGAGCGCGGCGAGCACGACCACGGCGATGATGATGACCGCCAGCCCAAGGATCTTGGACACGTAGTCCATTTCCTTCTGCAGCGGCGTCTGCTCGTCTTCGGTGGCGGACAGCATGTCTGCGATCTTGCCGACCTGCGTGTTCATGCCGGTGCCGGTGACGATCGCACGGCCGGTGCCCTGCGTGACGGACGTGCCGTTGAAGATCATGTTCGCGCGATCGCCGAGCGCCTTGGCTTCGGCGAGCGTGTCCGGCTTCTTGCCGACGGGCACGGATTCGCCGGTGAGCGACGCTTCGGCGATGCGCAGGCTCGCCGCGGTGACGAGACGGCCGTCGGCGGAGACGGAGTCGCCTTCCGCGAGGACGATCACGTCGCCGGGGACGACGTCGGCGGTGTTGATGCGCACGACCTTGCCGTCGCGCAATACGGACGTGGTGGGCGCGGTCATGCTGGCAAGCGCCTCGACCGCGGCCTCCGCCTTCGCCTCCTGGATGTAGCCGAGCACGGCGTTGACGATGAGGATGAGCACGATGACGATCGCGTCGAACGGCAGCGCCTCGCCGCCTTCCGCGCCGGGCACGGCGTTCGCCCGTTCGATGAACCACGCGATCACGGAGATGACGGTGGCGGCGAGCAGCAGGTAGACGAGCGGATCCTGGAATTGGGCGAGGAACTTCTTCCATTTCGGCACGGGCGGCGCTCCCGCGAGTTCGTTCGGGCCGAACCGTTCCAAACGCCGCTTGGCCTCCTCGGTGCTTAATCCGGTGTCGGGGTTCACGCCCAACGCCTCCGCCACTTGGGCGGCGCCCGCCAGACTGGGGTCGATGTCGTTCAGCAGCGCCTGCTGGGCGCGTACCTCCCCCGTGGATGCGGCGTCCTCGATCATTGCGGACGCGGCGGATTGACCCTTCGTGCGATCAACCATGATGGTCTCCTTGGTATAGCCGCGGAGTAGTCAGCACACGTGGAGCACCGGTTTTCTCCCCGATGCGCCGCATGCTGCGCGGTTATGGGCACCGGCGCAACTGCCGCCGATGCATACGGTTGCCATTATTCCATACGGTTTTGCCCACCGGCATAACCATACCGGTCGCGTGTTGGAGGGGTTGTCGGGTTTCGTTCCGTATGTGACTCTCACAGGCCCGACGGCACCCGACGGACAGGCATCCCGCGGGCGACGGCTAGACGACCGCCATGCGACGTTCAGGTGACGAACCGGCGCCGCACGCCGTGCATTGGGGCGGGGTGCTGGGACAATGGCCGTTATGGTTACTAAGAAAGGACCGACCAAGGGGTCGGGTGGCAAGCATAGGAACGCGCTCCGCGGCAAGGGACCGACGCCCAAGGCCGAGAACCGCGAATACCACAAGGCATACCGGATGAAGAACGCGGCGATGCGCCGCCAGATGGCGGATCCCCGCCTCGCGGCCCGCCGCCGCGCCGACAAGTTCTCGTCGAACGATACGTCGGATCTCGTGTTCGGCCGCAACTCGGTGCTGGAGGCGCTGCGCGTCGGCGTGCCCAGCTCCACGCTGTACATCGCCACGCGCATCGAACACGACGACCGCACGCGCGAGATCGTCAAACTGGCGGGAACCCACAGCCTGCACATGATGGAGGCGGACCGTCTGGAGATGGACCGCATCGCCCGTTCGGGAAACCATCAGGGCGTCATCCTCAAGGTGAACCCGTACCAGTACTCCTCGCTCGCGGAACTCGCCGACCGTGCCGACAAGAAGTCGCGCGCGATGGAGGCCGCGAACTCGGCGGCGGCGCGCATCGCCGCACGTCCGCTGTTCATCGCCCTCGACGGCGTGACCGACCCGCAGAACCTCGGAGCGGTCATCCGTTCCGCCGCGGCGTTCGGCGCGAACGGCGTGATCCTGCCGGAACGCCGTTCCGCATCGGTGAACGCTGCCGCGTGGAAGGTGTCCGCCGGAGCGGCCGCGCACATGCCGGTGTGCCGCGTCGTCAACCTGACGAAGGCGCTCGAAAGCCTCAAGGAGCGCGGCTACTACGCGGTCGCGCTCGACGGCGGCGGCGACAAGCTCGTCGGCGAGACCGGCTTCGAGACCGACCCGCTGGTGGTCGTGCTCGGATCGGAAGGCAAGGGCGTGAGCCGTCTCGTGCGCGAGGCGTGCGACGCGGTCGCCGGCATCCCGATCTCCAGCCAGGTCGAATCGTTGAACGCGTCCGTCGCGGCGGGCATCAGCCTGTACGCCGTCGCGAACGCGCGACGCAAGGCCGGGGAACGTTCCTGACCGATTCACGATCCGTGCGGCGCGCCCGTCATGTCCGGCGGCGCGCCGCACGGACAGCGGCCGCGCAACCGCACCATCGAACCATCAACGGACATACGAGGTACACGCAACGATGCAAGCATCCATGAACCTGTCCCAACTCGACCCGCGCGCCGGACGCGCGACAAGCGTCCTCGCCGAAGACGAGAAACCCGGCGCCGCGGAACCGGAAGCGCTGAACATCACCGCAGCCAGCTCAAACCCGAAGATGTTCACGCTGCCGTGGCACAAGCCGCTCGCCACATGGCCGGAAGACCTGCTCGCCAACCTGCCGCGCGGCATCTCCCGGCACGTCGTGCGATTCGTACACGTCGGCGACGAAGTGTACGCGATGAAGGAAATCACACGGCAGATGGCCGAACGCGAATACGAGATACTGCGCAGACTGCAGAAGCTCGAACTGCCGGCCGTGCGTCCGATCGCCGTCGTGACCGGACGTCACGACGCGAACGGCGAACCGCTCGAAGCGATCCTCGTGACGAAGCACCTCAAATTCTCGCTGCCGTACCGCGCACTGTTCGCGCGCAACCTGCGCCCGGACACCGCGGAACGACTCATCGACGCACTGGCCGTGCTGCTCGTGCGCCTGCACCTCGCGGGATTCTACTGGGGCGACGTGTCGCTGTCGAACGTGCTGTTCCTGCGCGACGCGGACGCGTTCTCCGCGTTCCTCGTCGACGCGGAGACCGGCGACCTGCAGGTGAACCTCACCGAAGGCCAGCGCGAATACGACATCGATCTGGCGCGCACGAACATCATCGGCGAACTCATGGATCTGAGCTCCGGCAAGCTGCTGCCCGGCGACGTGGACGAGATCGAGGTCGGCAACCGGCTGGTCGAACGCTACCATTCGCTGTGGAGCGCGCTCACCGACACGGACAAGTTCGGCCCGGACGAGATGTGGAAGATCGAGAAGCGCGTCAACAAGCTCAACGAGCTCGGCTTCGACGTGGACGAGCTGGAAATGAAGACCGAAGAGGGCGGCAAGCGCGTGCTCGTGCGGCCGCGCGTGGTGGACGCCGGTTACGCGAACCGCAAGCTGCTGCGTCTCACCGGTCTTGACGTGCAGGAGAACCAGGCACGCCGACTGCTCAACGATCTCGACGCCTACCGCGCCTCCACATGGCGCGAGGGCGAGGACCTGGAGATCGTCGCCACCGATTGGATGCGCGAGGTATTCGAGCCTACCGTGCGTTCCATCCCGCGCGAATACCGCTCGCAGATCGAACCGGCGCAGTTCTTCCACGAAGTGCTCGACCACCGGTGGTTCCTGGCGGAGAAGGCCGGCCACGACGTGCCGATGAGCGAGGCCGTGACCAGCTTCATCAAGAACGTGCTGCCCGGTCAGGTGCTCAACAAGAAGGACATCGACACGCTGCTCGAGGAAGCGGATTCGGGCGTCATCGACGACGAATCCACCTACTACGACAACGACGCGGACGACGACGGCTACAACCCCGACTTCGACCCGGATGCCGCCGTCTGGAGCCACTGAGCGAGTCGCCAAGCGGGAAGCCCGGTGGGCTTAGCCCCGAGCGCGGCGACAGCCGAGCGAAGGCAGGTCTGGGTCCGGCCATAGGCCGGTCCTTAATTACCGGAGCCACTGAGCGAGTCGCCAAACGAAAAGCCCGGTGGGCTTTCCGTAGGCGAGCGAAGGCAGCCCCACGCCGGCCACAAGGCTGACCATTAATCGACGTGTGGAGCGCCAGTGCTCCACACGTCGATTCCAAGCCGGTACTCGTGGCCTGTGTGGAGCGATAATGCTCCACACTCGTGCCGGAATCCCCATATACGCCACGTGTGGAGAGGCCGCTCTCCACACGTTCGCTCCTCGTCTTCCATGCGCATTGTGTGGAGCGATAACGCTCCACACAACCCTCAGCAAATCCCCTACAAGCCTCGTGTGGAGCATCACTGCTCCACACGCCAAAACCCGACCCTTCGTGTGGAGCGTCGATGCTCCACACAACCAATCCTGCTCCACGAATGCCGAGAAGCTGCTACGTCGCATTGCTCAATATGCATCTTGATACCGCGGTGTTTGTCACGCGTTTCCATAGGGCAAAAGAAAAGCCCCGCAGCTATGCGGGGCTTTCCAACGAGGCTATAAGAGAGGAAGAGAAATAACCTCGTTTAATGGTTGGCAAAGCGATAAGGCTTTACCAAGTGTTGATACCGGTCGCTCAGTTGAGGCGCAGCTCGGTGGACGGGGCGAACAGGTGCATCTTGGCCGGATCGATCTTGATCTTGACGGTCGCACCGACCTTCGGCAGCGCACGCGGGCTCACGCGAACCGTGGTGAGCTTGTTCTGGTCGGACATGACCTGGGCCTCCTCGGCGGCGGAACCATCGGTGATGATGTTGCCGTAGATGTAGCCGTCAGAGCCGAGATCCTCGACGTTCACGACCTTCAGGGAGAAGGCGTTCGGGTCGTCGGACGGTGCCAGGGAGGCATCCTCCGGGCGGAAGCCGACGACGATCTTGCCGCCGTCCTCCGGGGTGAGCTTGTTGACGGCCTCGGCCGGCAGGTCGACGGTGTCCTCACCGATCTGGGCCTTGCCGTTGACGACCGGGTGCACGTTGATGTTCATCGACGGGGAGCCGATGAAGCCGGCGACGAAGACGTTGGCAGGGCGATCGTACAGCTCGGTCGGGGCGCCGACCTGCTGCAGGATGCCGAGCTTGATGACGGCGATGCGGTCGCCCATCGTCAGGGCCTCGGTCTGGTCGTGGGTCACGTACAGGGTGGTGACGCCCAGCTGACGCTGCAGGGCGGCGATCTGGGTACGGGTCTGGACGCGGAGCTTGGCATCGAGGTTGGAGAGCGGCTCATCCATGAGGAACACCTTCGGCTTACGCACGATGGCGCGGCCCATGGCGACACGCTGGCGCTGACCACCGGAGAGGGCCTTCGGCTTGCGGTCGAGGTACTCGGTGAGGTCGAGGATCTTCGCGGCCTCTTCGACGCGCTTGCGGATCTCCTCCTTCGGGGTGCCGGCGATCTTCAGGGCGAAGCCCATGTTGTCGGCGACGGTCATGTGCGGGTACAGCGCGTAGTTCTGGAACACCATGGCGATGTCGCGGTCCTTCGGCTGCATGGTGGTGACGTCCTTATCACCGATGAGAATGCGGCCCTTGTTGACCTCTTCGAGGCCGGCGAGCATGCGCAGCGTCGTGGACTTGCCGCAGCCGGACGGGCCGACGAGGACGAGGAACTCGCCGTCCTTGATATCGAGGTTCAGGTCGTCCACGGAGGGCTTGTCGTTGCCCGGGTAGATGCGGGTGACGTGGTCGAAAATGACTTCAGCCATGGTTTCAATCCTTTCAGAGGCAGGTACGTGCCTCACGATCCGTTGTAAAGGGATTATGCGGTTGGTGTATTCGGTGCTTCAATCCGTTCGTCGCCATCGGCCGCATCGCTGCTGCCCCCGGTAACGCGCAAACCTCAGCGTTTACTTGTTCGGGACCGGCGGAACCATTCCCGCCGAACCTGCGCTTCACTATACACGCCATTCACAACCACGCAAGGAAAACGCTTTCGCATGGGCGTTTCGCTGCACCACCAAGCGCCTCACGCGCGCTCGCGGCGCCCGCCCGAGGCGTCGGGCGCTGCATCGGCCCACTGGATGCGCAGCTGGCGCCAATCCTCACGCATGTCACGGAACAACTCGGACAACGTGGGTTTGTCATCCTCCCTCTTCGGCGCACCCTTCGCCATGGTCAGACGCAGCAGACCCAGCAGCTCACGCAACGCGTCCGGGATGCTCTCCTCGCCGTCCTGTTCCACATCGCTGCGCAGTCCGTCGATGCGGCGGCGCAGCGCGTCCGCGTCCTCGGGGTCGATCTTGAGCCCGGCGATCAGCGACTGCCGCATCGTCTCGTAATCAAGATTCGCGAAGAAGGAGAGCTGCTGCAGCTTCATGAACCGTTTCAGTTCGGGGAACCGCGCGTCGATGTACTCCTCACGGTCGTCGGCGGCGCGCATCCAGTCGCGCATGAGTTTCGGATCGAGCGACGCCGTGATCGACCCCTCGCGCATCCGGTAGTGGTACAGCACTTCCGGAATGCGCACCACACGCGTGGCCTCGCCGATCACATTGCAGATACGCGACAGATCCTCGATCTTGCGCCCCACGGGGAACGAGAACCCGGTGCCCTGATACGTGGACGCGGGTGCGAAGAACGACCAGAAGTAGCCGTCGATCTCCGCCTTGACCTGCATTTTGACGGCTTCGACCGGTTCGAGCACCTGCACCTGGTCGAAATCGTTGTGCCGGTAGTCGGACAGCAGCGTCCTGCCGGATTCGGAGATCGTGTCGAACTTGAACATCACGAGGTCGGCGTCGTACTCGCGCATCGCCTTGAGGCAGTCCTCCACGAGGTTCGGCGCGACGGTGTCGTCCGAATCGGCGAAATAGATGTAGTCGCCGGTGGCGTGCGCGATGCCGGCGTTGCGCGCGTCGGACAGTCCGCCGTTCGTCTTGTGGATGACGCTCACGCGCGGGTCGCGCGCCGCCCACGCGTCGCACATGGTCGGGCATTCGTCCGGCGAGCCGTCGTCGACGAGCAGGATCTCGAGGTTCCGGTACGTCTGCGCCACCACGCTTTCCACGCAGGCGTCGAGGAACCTCCCGACCTTGTACACGGGAATGACGATGCTGACCAACGGCTCTTGTTCCATGCGCACCAGCGTAACGCCCTCAGGCGAACGAACGGTGACATCAGGCAGCCGCACGGACGATCCGCACATCGAAAACCGTGGAAGCATCGCCGCCGCCAAGGATCAAGGACCATACCGAACGGACCGGCACCCCAGCCGGTCAGCCGAATCAGACAACCGGTTGCGTCTCGACCTTCACCGTCCTATCGAGCGTCTTCACGTCGGGCGCGCTACTGCCGGGAAGGCTAGAAGCGGAGATGCTCGTGCCGTCGAGCGGGTTGTGGACGACGACCGACACGTGCCCGGTTTCGATCGTCCCGCTCATCAGTCCGCCCGCGCACAGCAGCGCGATGATCGCACGGACCAGGCCGCCGTTCCTGCGATTGCGCGCATAGCTCACGATGGCAAGCAGCGCAAACAGCGCCGTAACGAAGGAGATGGAGGGAATCCAACGCGGGTCGACCGACCCGACGGGCGCGATTGCGGGGTACGCCACACCCACGATCGCCAACAGGAGCGCTGTGGCCGCGGCGGGGTTGCGGCGTCGTTCGGTGTGCTGCCCGTACTGCGATTGTGATTGCGACTGCGATGTGTCCGCCGGTTGCTTGGTCTGCGCGGTTCGGCCGGAACGCGTTTGACCGGACTGCGGCCGATTGACGCGCATCGAGGGGTCCGGTGCGGATTGCCGCGCACGTTCCTGCGTCGGGCTTTCCTGATCCAGCGACCGCGAGGGATCGACATACGCTTGCGTCTCATCGGCGTCGAACGGAGAAACGTAGCCGTCGTGGTTGCGGTCCCGCCCATCACGTGAAAACAGTCCCATGCTTCAGTCCCCCTTGCCATCGCCCGCGCCGTTGCGCGTTGCCGGCGCGTCCATCCCACACCCATTGTACGGGCCCGGGCTCCGGATGCATAACACCACCGCCCGGCAGCCGCAATCCGGAAATGAGACGCCGGACTCGCCGCACGGTACCGGAGTCACGGCGTGACCCCAGCGTGACCCCGAACTCACCATATGACGCCAATCCGTTTCCAGTCTCGCCCGCAACACTCGCCAGCAACACTCGCCCACAACCGATCACACTCCCCCGAACTGCGTCATTTTGCACAAAACGCCATTTTGAACTGCGTCATTTTGCACATACGGCTCCTTAAGCACTGTTCCGCCGCGGCCCCTCACCCCCACGGATACAATCGAACCGTAGGGATGCGAATGATGCGCAAGGGAGGTTCACATGCGTGACATCCGGGTCGGGGTGGTCGAGGACGACGCCTCCGCATGCCAGAAGGTGCTGGACTATCTCAATCGGTATCAAAGCGAGAGCGAAAGCGAGAACCCAGGTGCGGGCGGCCCCGGCGGCGGCGTGCGGTTCACCGTCTCCGTGTTCGACGACGGCGCGAAGATCGTCGAGAAGTACATGCCGGTGTACGACATCCTCCTGCTGGACATCGAAATGGCCGGCATGGACGGCATGGAGGCGGCACGGCGCATCCGCGAGCGCGACGACTCAGTGGTCATCGTGTTCATCACCGCGGCACCGCAATATGCGATCAAAGGCTACGAGGTGGGTGCGCTCTCGTATCTGCTCAAACCGCTGCCGTGGTTCGCGTTCAAGCAGGAGATGAAACGCTCGATCGACATGGTGAGGCGGCGCGGCGACAAGTCCATCCTCATCGACGCGGGCGGTTCGCCTCAACGTCTGGAGCTCGCCGACGTGCTGTATGTCGAGTCGATCCGCCACACGATCATCATCCACACGCTGAGCGGCAAACTGTCGGTGACGGGCACGCTCAAATCGTTCGAGGAACGGCTTGCGGAGCATGATTTCTTCCGCTCGAACTCCTGTTATCTGGTGAATCTGCGGCATGTGACCGGCATGGAGGACCAGGACTGCGTGATGTCGAACGGCGAGCGGCTGCGCGTGAGCCGGCCGCGCAAGAAGGCGTTCATGGGCGCGTTGGCGCAGTACGCCGGGCTGGCGGGCGGCGCCTGATGAGCGGTTTTCTGGATACGTCGATCACGAATGCGATGCCGGACATCCCCCGCCTGTTCACCGCTATCTGCGAGTGGCTCGCGTGCATGACGTACATCATGGTCGTGTACCGTCGCGTGACGTGGCAGCGTACGGCGATGGCGGCCACGGCGGGTCTCGTGGCGATCACCGCCGTGCAGTATCTGTCGGGCGCGATGCCGTTGTGGTTCTGGATAGTCGGCATGCTGCTCGCGTTCGGCTGCATGTGGGCGGTGATCTGGCTGGGCGCGGGCACGGGCAAGCGCGAGGGGCTGTATCTTGCGGCGCGCGCGTTCGTGCTCGCCGAGCTCGTCGCGTCGCTGCACTGGCAGCTGACGATGTTTCTGGAGTACGGCATGGGACTGCCGCATCGGCAACCGTTCTCGACGCTGGCGCTCATCGCCACGTACGCGTTGTGCTTCGCCGCGGCGTGGCTTGCGGAACGCGGCAATTTCTCGTCGGATGCGCCGACAGCCGTTACCGCGCAGCTTGCGGTGGGCACGGTGGCGATCACTATCGTGACATTCGCTATGAGCAATCTGAGCTTCGTTTCGACGAACACGCCGTTCTCGGGCAAGATCGGCCAGGAGGTGTTCTACATCCGTACGCTGGTCGATTTCTGCGGGTTCGTGATCCTGTACGCGCAACAGGAGCAGGCGCGGCGGCTCGCGGCGAACATGGAGCTCGCCTCGATCAACGCGCAGTTGGAGAGCCAGCATCAGGAGTATCTCGCCTCGAAGCAGAATCTCGAGTCGATCGGGCGGCTCGCGCATGACCTCAAACATCAGATCGCCGCGTTGCGCGCGGAGGTCGATCCGCAGCATGCGGCGGCGGGATTCGAGCAGTTGGAACGTTCGGTGGCGGACTACAGCGCGCAGCAGCATTCCGGCAATCCGGTGCTCGACGTGATTCTGACGACGAAGACGCGCACGTGCCACGAACGCGGCATCACGTTCACTGCGGTGGCGGACGGTGCGCTGCTTGCGAAGACGCGCATGACCTCGATGGACATCGCGACGCTGTTCGGCAACGCGTTGGACAATGCGATCGAGGCGACGTCGCGGCTCGACGACCCGCAGCAGCGGCTTATCCGGCTCGCGCTCTACCGGCAGGGGGCGTTCACGGTGATTCGCGTGGAGAACTACTACGACGCCGTGCTGAAGAAGGATGCGGCGGGCAATCTGCGCACCACGAAGCGCAATGCGACGGGTCACGGGTTCGGCGTGAAATCGATTCGACACATCGCCGCGCAGTACGGCGGCGATGTGTCGATCACGGCCGAGGACCACTGGTTCACCCTGACCGTGCTGATTCCGTAGGCCTACTTGGTTTTGGGCATGATCCAGAACTTGAGGATCGGGTAGCTGACGACCACGGCGAGCAGCGTGTTCACCACGGAGGCGATCGTGCCGGCCAGACCGGCGTTCATGCCCCAGCCCTGGCACAGCGCGGTCACGTAGCCGGGCAGCACGAGGTTGACGACGACGATCACCACGGCGAGGATCGCGTACTTCCATGCGGCGTCGGCGAAGCTGGAATCGGACTTGAACACCCACTTCATCTGCACGAAGAAGTTGACGACCTGCGCCATGACCTCGGCCACGAGGAACGTAAGGAAGCCGCCCAAGCCGTTGCCGGACTCCGGGTAGTTGAAGATCAGGAAGTGGAACGGCGCGATGAGGCCCAAAGCGCCGACGAACACGGCGGTGCCGATCCACGTGAACACGAATCGGGCGATCGTGGAGATGTTCGACAGCACGTTGAACAGGATGAACTCCCAGATCGTCGGATGCGTGGCGATCCAACGGCGGACAGGTCCCATCGCGGCCAGCTCGGCGGCCGTCGGCACGGCGGAGCCCTTGCCGCTCGCGGCGGCATCGGCCTTGCCGTCGGCGCCGCCCGGCACGGTGTTCACGGCCTCGGTGTTCACGGCCTCGGTGTTCGCGGTGTCAGTCATGGTTCAGCTCCTTTGCGGTGCGCTTGTTGGCGGATTGGTTGCGGAAGTAGGCGGAGATCAGCGATCCGAGGCCACGGAACGTGCGCCCGTTGCCGATCTTCACGATCGCGTCGACCATCGCGGAATCGACCATGCCCTGCGTCATCTTGCTCATCGCGCGCGGCGGCATGTTGAGGATGAACAGCGTGTTGAGGTCGGGGGCGCCCGTCTTCTCACGCACGTCCGCCTCGCGTTTCCTCAACGTGTTCGCGACGGTGCGCGCGACGAATCCGCGCGACCCCGACCACGAGGAGATCGGATCGTTGACGCCGAACACGGCGGGCTTGCCGGGCGCGATCACCTCATGCCCGAACAGCGCGGTCATTTCGGCGTCGGTCACGTGCTTGACGTCGCCGGTGAGGTACGCGCCGAGCGACGGGTCGGCGGGAGCCGCGTCCACGTCGCCGGCGACGGCGAACGGAACGCTCAGCGGCAACGTTTCGGCGTCCGTGCCGACGTGCAGCGTCCACACGCCCGATTCGACGCGCCACGCGCCGGCGCCGCCGTGCGCGGCCGCGTCGAAATGGCGGAACGTGTAGCGGTCGAAATCGATGCGCACGTCGCGCGTCTCGTGCGCGGCGAGCGTGACCTTCGCGAATCCCTTGAGCTCGCGCGCGGGGCGCAGCACGCCGCGCGCGTCGCCGTCGCTTTGCTGCGTGCGCGACGGGCCGCTCACGTACAGCTGGACGACGGTCGCACCGGGCACGTCGGAGTCGTTCGTGACGGTCACGGTGACGCCGGTCTCGTCGGCGGTGAGACCCGCGTACGTGAACGCGGAGTAGGACAGTCCGTAGCCGAACGGGAAGCGGACCGGCACGCCCGCGGTCTCGTAATAGCGGTAGCCGACGAACGGGCCCTCGCGGTAGATCGCGTCGCGGCCGACGGCCGGATACCAGCCGGCGGACGGGCAGTCGTCGTAGCGCAGCGGCCACGTTTCCGCGAGATGGCCGGACGGATTGACGCGGCCGGTGAGCGCGCGCACGGTCGCGGACGCGCCCGCCTGGCCGGACAGGCCGACGTACAGTATCGCGGCGACGCTGTCATGCCACGGCAGTTCGACCGGGGATCCGGCGACGAGCACGACGACAACCGGCTTGCCGGTGGCGGCGAGCGCGGTGACCAGATCGTTCTGCACCTGCGGGATCGCCATCGTGGAACGGTCGAGGCCTTCGGATTCGCTGCGTTCGTCGAGGCCGACGACGGCGACGGCGACATCCACGTCGTCGCGGGAGACGAGCGCGACGGCCTCACGCACGAGGTCCGGCCTCGCGGCGCCCTGACGGTCGTAGCCGGCCGCGTAGCCGGTGACGGTGACGGACGGTGAGTCCGTGCCGGAGACGGTTGCGGCGGATTCCTGCGCCTTGAACGCGTCGAGGATGTTCTCTTCGCGCGTGGCGTTCACCTTCGACGAGCCGGAGCCTTGGAAGCGCGGCGTTTTCGCCATGTCGCCGATGACGGCGACGCGCGTGCCCGGCTTGAGCGGGAGGACGGGGGCGGCTGTTTCGGCTACGGGGGCGGCGGCGGACGTGTTCTTGAGCAGGACCATCGATCCTTCGGCGACGCGACGCGCGACCTCATGGTGCGCGGCGGCGATGTCGTCCTTGAGTAGGTCGTCGCGGCCGACGCCGTCGAAACGCGTGGCGCGCGCGATCTTCGCGACTTCGCGTGCGCGGGCGTCGAGGTCCGCCTCGGAGAGCGTGCCGGCGGCGACCGCACCCTCGAGCTCGCGCACGGAGGTGAGGCCGGGGCTCGGCATTTCGAGCGAGCCGCCCGCCTTGACGGCTGCGACGGCGGAGTTGGAGCCTCCCCAATCGGAGACGACCATGCCGTCGAAACCCCACTCGTCGCGCAGGATGTCCTGCAGAAGATGCTTGTTCTCGTGCGCGTACACGCCGTTGATCTCGTTGTAGGAGGTCATGATGGTCATCGGCGCGGCCTCGCGCACGGCGATCTCGAAACCGGTCAGGTAGATCTCGCGCATCGTGCGTTCGTCGATGACGGAGTTGGAGGCCTGGCGGCGCAGCTCCTGGCTGTTGACGGCGAAATGCTTCGGGCAGGCGGAGACGCCGTTCGACTGGATGCCGCGGATGAGGCCGGCGGCCATGCGCCCGGCGACGATCGGATCTTCGGAATAATACTCAAAGTTGCGGCCGCACAGCGGATTGCGTTTGATGTTGAGGCCGGGGCCGAGCAGCACGTTCACGTCGAGGTCGTGCGCTTCGCGGCCGAGGGCCTCGCCCATCTCCTCGGCGAGGGCCGGGTCCCACGAGCCGGCGACCGTGCCGGCCGTCGGGAAGCAGGTGGCGGGCTTCGAGGCGCCGAGGCCGAGGTGGTCGCCTTCGCCGAGCTGGCGACGCACGCCGTGGGGGCCGTCGCTCATCACGAAACTGGGTATGGCGGCGCGGTCGTTGCCGCGTGAATCCCATTCGGATCCGCCGGAAAGCATCGCCGCCTTCTCGGTCACCGAGAGCTCTTCGAGTTCCATATCACTATCTCCTGTACGCCGTTGCACGGTTCGCTGTTGTCTTCGATTCAAGCAGGTTCGTGGCTGACGTGTTCACCCCCGCACATAACCTGTCGCTTCGCCCGCATGAATGGCGTCGCCGACACGGCCGAGCGCCGGCCTCGCGCAGAAATCGTTACTTCTCAGGAATTTTGAGAAGTTTGGGTGGCAACTTCTCAAAATTCTTGAGAAGTTGTATTATTGGGTGATGTAGAAACCCGCTGACCATCGATGACGGGAGGCACCCGATGGTTCCCGACAATCCACGCGAATCGTACGCCATGCTGGTACGGGAGGCCATGAGCTTCGACTTCCCCCGGCCGCTGCGACGGGATGAGGTCATCCGCAGGCTGGGCGAGCCCGCCGCGTTCAACATCGTGCACATCATCACCGGCATCCGCCGTTGCGGCAAGACGTTCTACCTGTTCCAGATGATCCGCGACCTGCTCGACGCGGGCGTGCCACGCGACCGCATCCTCTACTTCAACTTCGCCGACGATCGCCTCCAGCCGATGCCGGACACCGTGTTGGACGACATCGTCAACGAATACTGGCGGCAGTATCCCGAAGCCCGACGCGACGGCGCCTACCTGTTCCTTGACGAAGTGCAGGAATGCACGAACTGGCAGGGATTCTGCCAGCGCATCGCTGAGCATGAGCGTGTGACGCTCGTCATCACCGGATCGTCGTCGAAACTATCCAGCGACGAAATCGCCACGAGCTTCCGCGGCCGTTCGCATCCGCACGAGATGGCGCCGTTGTCGTTCCGTGAATACTGCGAGTTCCACGGTCTCGCCGTACCGGATCCGGCCGGCGCGTCCGATGCTCCCGTGTTTTCGCCACAGGAGACCACCGATTTCGAAGGCGCATACGAACGGTATCTGGTCACCGGCGGGTTCCCCGGAGTACAACGGCTTGACGCCCCCGACCGCATCGAAATGCTGCAAGGCTACATGCGTGACGTGGTCGCACGCGACGTCGCGGAACGGTTCGGGCGCGAGAACATCGCGATGGCGACGCAAACCGCGCTCTACCTGCTGCGCAACACCGCGTGCGAACTGTCCGTGAACTCGCTGGTCGCGGCACTGAAAGCCAACGGCTGGAAAGTGTACTGGGATAAGGTCAACACACTGCTGGAACTGTTCAGGCAGGCGTATCTGATCCACGAACTGCCCGAATACACCACCTCGCTCAAGCCGAACAGCACCGGCGTGCCAAAAGTGTATGCGGTCGATCAGGGCATGGCCTATGCCGTGTCCCGCGCGAACCAGCAGGATCTCGGCAAACGACTGGAAACAGCCGTGTTCTGCGAACTGCGACGACGCACGGCCGGGCGACGCACGGAAGCGGTGACGTCATACACCATGCCCGGCGCAAGGCAGGAGAAGGTCGATTTCCTCGTCGGGGACGCGTTGGCGGCCGAACCGTACGCGCTGTATCAGGTGACGGCGCAGATGACGGCGGATAAGACCCGCAAGCGGGAAATCGGGTCACTGACCGCGGTCATGCAGCGAACAGGGCTTGACTCGGGCGTGATTCTGACATTGCACGATGAGGAGAGCATCAGCACCGGAGCCGGGACCTTACGCGTCATACCGGCGTGGAAGTGGGCGCTGGAGGGGTGAGCCGGAGGGGCTGGCAGCCTGCGGCCACGGTCTTTCCCGTCGACCGCCTTCAGCAGCCACCTCGTACTGCAATTATGGACACACTACAGAACGGTTCAACAGTCCGCCATGCGATTGCGGACGCTGCGTACAAATGGCAACGACCAGAACCGCCGTACAAGACCCAAAATGTAACTTCTCAGGAATTTTGAGAAGTTTGGGTGGCAGCTTCTCAACAATGTTGAGAAGTCAAAGGTAATGAGCGCAACACTGCGGTTCGCGCCGCGCACATGACCTATCGTTTCCGCCGCGCGGCGACCCTATGCCAACGATGATCAATGTCCGGAGGACAATCGGCAATGCTCAACGGAAACCAGCGTCACCTGGCGGCGGAAAACACGGAGATAAGGCCACTGCTCCGTAATATCCGCCGCTGGGAACGGCTGAGGGGCGGATTGTACGGAGATGAACCCACTGCTCCGTACAAACCGCCTCTGAAACAGCACAAGCGGCGGAAAATACGGAGCATAGGAATGATCTCCGTATTTTCCGCCGCCAGGAATTGTGAGATCCAGTGCTACTCGGCCTCGACCACCGGGGCGGCGGTCACGGCCTTGCGGCGCTTGAGGAAGCGCTTGATGGCCAGGAACTCAAGACCGATCACGAGGACGGCGGTCACACCCCAGACCACGTAGGTGATGGTCTTCCAGATCGGGGTGGCGACCTCGGGCTCGCCATCCTCGTACAGCCAGCTGTTGGCCGCGGTGTAGAGGATGTTGTGCGAGGCGGTACGCATCGCCTTGACCGAAGTGGCGGACTTGTCGGTCACGTGGTTGGTCACGTCGGTGGTGGCCAACATCACGTCGTTGCCGCCGCGGATGGCGCGATCGGCGTTCTGGTAGCCGTAGCCGCCGAAGTAGTCGGTCAGGACCATGCCGCGGAAGCCCCACTCGTCGCGCAGGACGGTGTTGAGCAGTCCGGTGTGGGAGCCGGCCCATTCGATGCCGATGTAGTTGAAGGAGCTCATCACGGCGCCCGAGCCGCCTTCCTTCACTGACATCTCGAACGGCTTCAGGTAGATCTCACGGATCGACTGCTCGTTGGCCCAGGTGTTGAGCTCGCTCATGCGGTTCGTTTCCTGATCGTTCAGGGCGTAGTGCTTCATGAAGGCGTACACGCCCTTGGCCTGGGCGCCGGCGATCTGCTGGGAGGCCATCACGCCGGAGAGCAGGGCATCCTCCGAGAAGTACTCGAAGTTGCGGCCGGCGAAGGCGTTGCGGTGGATGTTCATCGCGGGAGCGTACCAGCCGGCCACGTGCATGTCGTGGGCCATGTCGCCGATGCCGTCGCCGAACTGCTTGGCGAGATCCTTGTTCCACGTGCAGGCCACGGAGGTGGACGACGGGAAGCCGATCGAGCCGACACCGGTGAAGTTGTTGTTCAGGGAGGCCGGGCCATCGACGTCGGTCAGGGCGATCTTGCCGATGGAGTTCACCGCCTGGGTGCCGTAGCCGCCGAAGGCGATGAGGTTGTCCATCTCGTCGAAGGTCAACTGGTCGAGCAGCTGGTCCCACAGCGGATCGTCATAGTCCTTGCCGGTCAGCTGCGCCAGACGCACGCCGTTCTTGGCGCCGGTGGTCGGCATCTCGTCGGAATCCTTGTTGGTTTCGGACGCCTTGTAGTTGGAGTTGTTGCGGAACTCGGCCTTGAGGTCGTCCGGCAGCGTGTAGTTGGTCGGGGCGGCGGTGGCTTCCTTGTAGTTCGCGAAGTGGTCGGCGCGGCTCAGGTAGGTCACGCCCAGTTCGTCGCCGGCGGCGTCATCGAACACGTTGGTGGCCACGGTCTTGTCGCCATTATGCGTGTTCGAGTCCGAATCGTAGGTGATGGTCTTCGGCACGTTGACGGTCTTCTCGTCGATCGTGGTGTGGGAGTCGGACTGGATGGACACCTCGTAATCACCCTGCTCCAGCACATATGCCTTCGCGCTCTTGGAATCGTAGGAGGCCATGTCGTCGTCATCGAACGAGATCTTCACCGTCTCGGACTCGCCCGGCTTGAGCTCCTTCGTCTTCTCGAACGCCACGAGGTTCGTCGACGCCTTCTCGATGCCGCCATTGGTGTACGGCGGGTTGTAGTACGCCTCGACGACGTCCTTGCCGGCCTTGTCGCCCGTGTTCGTGACAGTCACATCGAACGACACCTTGCCATCCGAGTACGTCACGTCGCCCATCTTCTGCTCGAACGTGGTGTACGACAGACCATAGCCGAACGGGTACTGCACGTAGTCGTCGTAGTTGATGGCGCCCTCGTCGGCCGCGGTCTCCCAGTACTTGTAGCCCACGTAGATGCCTTCGACGTAGTTCACGAACGCCGGGGAGGTCTTGCCTTCCTCGAAGTTCTCGGTGCCGAATTCGGACATGTTGTCGTACTTGAAGTCGCCGAAGTTGTTGTAGGACGGGTTCTTGGTGAGGTCCCTGAGGAAGGTGTCGGAGGTCTTGCCGGACGGGTTGGTCTCACCGGCGAGCACATCGCCGAGCGCGGAGAAACCGGTCTGGCCGGCCGGCGGGCACCACAGCACGGACTTGATCTGCGGGTACTGGTCCACGAAGCCCAGCTCGAAGGCGTTCGCACCGTTGTAGACCACGGTCACCTTGTCGAAGTTCTTGGTGACCAGATCGATCATGTCCTTCTCGGTCTGGCTCAGCTCCAGGAAGCTCTGGCCCTTTTCGAAGTCCTTGTAGTCCTTGGAGTTGTCGGTGTAGGTGATGCCCTTGGCGGTCATGTCCATCGGCAGGTCGGCGCCCTCGCCGCCGACGCGCGTGATGACGACCACGGCCTCGTCTGAGAACGACTTCGCATCGGAAATCAGCTTGTCGGAGTACTGCGCGGCCGGCACTTCCGGCAGGGTCCAATCCTGCTCGGCCATGGCCACGACCGGGCGATCGGCACGGTAGTCGGTGTACAGCTTGCTCAGGTCGGAGTTGGCTTCGATGCCGGCTTCCTTGAGACCGTCGAGCAGCGACGTCGTCTTGTAGTTCTGGTTCATGGAGCCGGAGCCGGTGCCGCCGTAGACCGGGTTGGTGGAACCCCAACCGAACACGTTGACCTTCTTCGAGGCGAGCGGCAGGTTGTCGTTCTCGTTCTTGAGCATGGTGATGGCTTCGGCCTGAATCTCCTTGGCGAGTTTGTTGGCGTTGGAGATGGTGGTCGAAGACAGCTCGTACTTGGTGGCGGTGGCGCTGTTGAGCAGCGAAGCCAGCGGGCCGAACACCATCATGGACACCGCCACGACGGTCGCCACGAGGAACACCAGCCAGGACTCGGAATGAATGAGTTTGCGGGTGCCGATGTGCTTGACGGTCTTCTTGTTCACGCCGATGGTCAGCGCCAACGCCAGTACGAACACGACGGCGATGGCGATCAGCTGCGGCGCGACGGACGCGATGACGTTCCACACGTCGCTCCAATTGATGCTCAGCATCGTTCTCCTCCTTGATTCTTTTCCTTATCGCGGCGACCGCATCCGATACCGTTATCGGATCCGTCACACGATCCCGTACTGCCCTTGCACCGGATCGTTCTCGAAGGGGATGTCTGCCCGCTCTCCATTGGGTCGCGTCGTCAGGCACTCCTTCGAAGCCGATGACCTCAGGTTCGCAGATTCGCGCGCGCCCTGCGGCCCGCACACCCCATTCTGTCGTTTCGCGCGCATATTCTGCATGATTCTGCATGGCCACAGGTCCGGTCAGGCAGCCCCGCGCCCGCGCGCGACTACGCGCGACATGCCGTCGGGAACGAAACCGGCACAACGGTTCCGGTCGCCGCGATCGCGGATAGGATAGGCGGTATGAGTGATCTGACGGCGTTGAATCTGGAACCGGGCGAAGTGGTGGGCGGCTATACGCTCATCTCGCGTCTCGGCTCCGGCGCGATGGGTTCGGTATGGCGCGTGCGCGACGACGGCGGTCAGGTATACGCGATGAAGATCCTGCGCGATTCGCTCGCCGACGATGCGTCCGCCGCCGCGGGAGCACCCGACTCCCGCCGGCCCGCGCAAGACCCGAATCTCAAGGAGAACGTCACGCCTCGCGAGCGTCTGCGCCGCGAGGCCCTCGCGTTGCGCAAGGTGAATCATCCGGGCGTGTGCGGCATCGTCGACATGGAGCTCGACGACGCCCTCGCGTTCATCGTCACCGAGCTCATCGAGGGACGCAATCTCAAGGACGACGTCGCCGCGAACGGCCGGTATGTGGGCGACGATCTGGAGCGTCTCGCACGCAAGCTGATCGAGGCGGTGCGCGCGGTGCATGCGGCGGGCATCGTGCACCGCGACATCAAACCGACGAACGTGATGGTCTCCGCGTCCGGCCCGGTGCTCGTCGATTTCGGCATCGCGATGGGCGAGGGCGAAAGCCACGTGACGCGCACCGGCCTGGTGATGGGCACGCCGGGCTTCATCGCCCCGGAGATCATCGACGGCGCCGATTCGAGCGAGGCGACGGACTGGTGGTCGACGGCCTCCGTGCTCGCGTTCGCCGCGACCGGCGAGCCGGTGTTCGGCACGAAACCGCTGATGGCCGTGCTGGAGCGCGAGGCGAGCGGCAACGCGAATCTCGCGGGGCTTCCCGCGCACACGTTGACCGCGTTCCGCAGCGCGCTCGACCCGGATCCGCGCAAACGCTGCACGCCCGACCAGCTGCTGCATGCGATCGCGTTGGACGCGCTGAATCCGATGAATTGGGATGATGGATTCGGCGCGGATGCCGCCGGCGCGACCGAGGTGATGCACCCTTTTGAGGGAGGCCCCAACGCCGCGACCGCGGTGCTCGGCGCGAGCGCGCCCGCCACTGGCGCCACGTCGGCGCTCCCGGCCACGTCGGTGATGCCGGGTGCGAGCTCGCCCGCGCCGGCGAACAGTTCGGCGCGCGCCACGTGGAGCGGCGATGACGGCGCCGACGCCACGCAGGCGCTGACGCCGGACCAGTGCACGGTCACGCTGCCCAGTGACATGCTCGGCCCCGACGACGCCTCGATCCCGCCGTTGATCCCGTCTTCGGCGGTGAATCCGGCACGTTCGAACACGTCGCCCACCGGCACGCGCCCCATGCCTCGCACGGCGACCAGCCGGGCGCAATCGCCGCTGCAGCGCGTGGCGGACGCCTCGAACCGCACCGCCGCCTCGATGCCGCCCGCCTACGTGCCGACCTCGTCGCGCGACATTCCGGTCGTCACGCCGAAACAGCAGGGCACCGTGCCTGATTTCCTGCAACCGGAGGCGACCGCGGTGATGCCACAGAGCATGCAGCCTCCGGCGCCGCCCGCGTTGCCGGAGGCACTCACGCCGGGTGCCGCGCAGCAACCGCAGCCGGTCCCGGAGCCGACGCCGCCCCAATTCGCGTTACCGCCGCAGCCCCAACCACCGTATGCGGATCAGCCGTATCCAGGCAATCCTCCGATTGCGCCCGCCGGCACACCGCAGCACCGCAACACGTCCGACGCACGCCGGGCACGCTACCTGAACCAGGGCGTGTCCGTCCTGTGCGCGTTGGCCGTCATCCCCGCCGTCGCCGCCGTGCTTCAGCCGCTGATCGGTCTCGCCGCGGCGGCCGTGCTCATGTGGCTGCTGTTCACCGTCGGCTACAGCGCGGAATCACAGATCGAACGCGAGAGCAGACGCGGCGGCATGCGCAAGGGGTCCGACGCCGCGCTGCGCGTCGTCCAACTGCCGTGGCATCTCGTCAAAGGGCTGCTCGCCGCGCTCGGCAGGTCCGTGCAGTTCGCGCTCATCGACCTCGCCGGCATGGTCGGCACGACCGTCGCCGCGCAGTTGCCGTGGACGATGACCCCCATGCCGAACGGCATGTGGCCGTATGAACTGCCGTGGCTCACCTACGGGCCATTCTCCCCCACCGGACTGGCGTTGGCGCTTGTGGCGGCGATTGCGTGGATTCTCACCACGATGTGGCCGAACGGCGGCATGCTCCGTCTCGGCGCCGGCGCCTTCCGCCGCTGATCCGCGCGATTTTGGTGCGCTTGGGGGCGGTTTTGCGCACCAAAATCGCGCGGAGGAGGGACGGCGCTCAGTTCACCCGGAATTCAATCGGCTCCCGGCATATATGTCGATTCGTGGGCTAGACTGACCTTCAGACCGTCGAACCATCGAGCCGCAGGGCCGGCAGGACCGCCCCACGGGCTTCGATCGGGCATCCAGTGGTTGGGAAAGGATCGTTTCGTATGCCCTCGAAAGTCAACAACACCAAGCCGCGCAAGACCCGCGCCGCCCGTCGCGAAGCCGAGGAGGCCGCGGCGAAGGCCCGCGCCGAACAGGCGGCGAAGGAACGCCGGCAGCAGACCATCATCGGCGTCATCGTCACCGTCATCGTCGTCGCGCTGGTGGCCGTCGCCGGTATCGCGATCTGGCGTTCGCACGTCGCCGCGCAGAACTCCGGCGCGAACCTGACCGTCGATCAGGCGTACACGAAACTGCAGGAAGTGAAGACCAAGCCGAGCGTCGCCGACGAGAAGGGCGGCGTCATCGTCTCGCAGCAGGGCGTGGGCGAGAAGATCGACGACGTGCCGACCGTCGAGGTGTACATGGACTTCATGTGCTCCGGCTGCGGCAACTTCGAGCGCGCCTCCGGCGAGACGCTCACCAAGCTCGTCGAGGCGGGCCAGATCAACCTCGACCTGCATCCGATGTCGTTCGGCGACACGTGGAGCCCCGACGAGTATTCGACGCGCGCCGCGAACCTGCTGCTCACCATCGCCGAGCAGGACAAGTCCGCCTCGCACATCCTCGGCTTCATCCAGAACATGTACGCCGACGACTTCCAGCCGGCCGAGAACTCCGGCGTGAAGACCTCCGACGACCAGATGCGCCAGCAGGCCACGAAGGCCGGCGTCTCCGAGAAGGTCGCCAAGGCCGCTTCCGTCGACAAGTACACGGATTGGCTCGACGCCATCAACACGTACAACCCGAAGCGTTCCGAACTGTTCAACGTCTCCGGCAGCTACAAGGGCCAGATGACCACCCCGACGGTGCGCATCAACGGCGAATACTGGGATATGAACCAGCTGACCACGGCCGGCATGACCTCGAACGAGGGTCTCGTCACCGCGCTCGGCCTCACCGACGACCAGGTGGGCGTCGAAGGCCAGCTGCCGTCGATCGGCGCGGACGGCAAGCCCATCTCCGTGACCACCGGCAAGTGACCGGACGGGGCTTCCCCGTCATCCCCCAGCATAGCAGTGACCGGCGGCCGCGGATTCGTCCGCCGGTCACTGCTATGCTGGGTTCCCGCGTGTGCGACACACCGTCGTACTCCATGCCTCTTTAGCTCAGATGGCCAGAGCGGCCGCCTTGTAAGCGGCAGGTCGTCGGTTCGATCCCGACAAGAGGCTCGTCGTGCGTGAAATCGGCGTATACTAGTGGTGCGCCGGGGAAGCGCGCAACACCATACTTAACACGGGTAAGTCGTCTAGGAGCCTTCCCCCTAATACGGTTTCCTAGACTCGGCCGGAGAGTCCCCCAACCTTCTCCGGCCTGTAACAGGGGGCGGGAACTTCCCCTTCTCTCCCGCCCCCTTTTTCTTTTTCTTTGCAGATCGTGCGCTACGATGGGCACCGAGTGCGCCCGGATCGATTCGGGCGGGAAATGAGGTAACGGACATGGCACGGCGATGGACCCCGCAACGATTCGTGATGTTGCGTCGCATCCGTGTGGCCGTGTGCGTCGTGACGGTGCTTGCGGCCTGCGTGGCGACGTTCGCGTTCACCGCCCGCAAATCGGTCGCGTTGACGGTCAACGGCAAGACGACCAACGTGGAAACGTATGCGATGAGCGTCGACCGTCTGTTGGAGGAGCAGGGCGTCGACGTCAAGACGCACGACCTCGTGCAGTCGTCCTCGGGCGGCACGTTGGCCAATCACGCGGTCGTCACCGTGCGCAGCGCATACCAGACCACGGTGAACGTCGACGGCGAGGAGATCCCGTTCTGGACCGTCGCGGACAGCGCCGACCAGCTCATCGGATTCTTCAAGGCGAACGAACAAGAGGCTTCGAAGATCACCGTCGACATCGACAACATCTACAACCAGCTCACCGGCGGCCTGGTCATCAACAAGGAAGGCCCGGTCACGGTAATCGCCGACGGCAAGTCCTCCGAAGCGCCGAACGGCAAGCTTCCGGCGGCCTCGATCCTCGATTCCAAGGGCATCAACGTCGGCAAGGAGGATCGCGTCAGCGTCGAGGAGGACGGCGATCAGACCATCCTGCGCGTCAAGCGCGTCACGCACGGTCAGGAGACACGCACCAAGTCCGTGCCGTATGCGACGCGCACGATCATCGACTCCTCGCTGGAGTCCGGCCAGACGGTGGTCCGTCAGGAAGGCCAGAACGGCGAGGTCACGCAGGTCTACGACGTCACCTATGTCGACGGCGTCGCGGAGAGCGAGACGCTCGCCAGCGAGACCACGACGAAGATCGCGGTCGACCAGGTCATCGCGGTCGGGCCGGAGAAAGTCGAGGAGCCGAAGAAGGATACGGGCAACGGCAAGGCCGACGCCGGCACGAACAAGTCCGACAAGGACGATTCCTCCAGCAAGAACGATTCCTCCGACAAGGACGACTCCTCCAGCAAGGACGATTCCTCCGACAAGGACGATTCGGGCAATTCCGGCAACAACGGCTCGAACGGCAACGATTCGGGCAATTCCAACAACACCGGCAACTCCGGAAACTCCGGAAACTCCAATAACAATTCGGGCAACAACGGCTCGTCCAACAACAATTCCGGCAACAGCGGCAACTCCAACAACTCCGGCGGCTCCAGCTCCGGCTCGGGCCGTCTGTGGCACCCCAGCGTCGCGCAGGCGCAGACCTACGCCGCGGCCGCCGCGGCACAGCGCGGCTGGACCGGCGCCGAATGGGACGCGCTCGCCTGGCTGTGGAACAAGGAATCCGGATGGCGTTGGAACGCCGACAACCCGTATTCGGACGCGTACGGCATCCCGCAGGCGCTGCCCGGATCGAAGATGGGCGTCGGCTGGCAGGACGACGGCGCCGTCCAGATCGACTGGGGCCTGAGCTACATCGCCCAGCGCTACGGCTCCCCCACCAACTGCAAGCGCATCTGGGAACAGCAGGGATGGTACTGATATCGTGAACCCCATTTCGGAAGGCACAGGCAACGACGTGACCCCCACCGGAACCGGCCATCTGCTCGGCGCGGCCGACATCCGCCGCATCGCCGACGAGGCCGGCGTGAGCCCCACCAAGAAGTTCGGGCAGAACTTCGTCATCGACCCGGGCACGGTGCGCCGCATCGTGCGCGAAGCCCACGTCGGCCCAAACAGCCACGTGCTGGAGGTCGGCCCCGGTCTCGGCTCGCTCACGCTGGCGATCCTCGAAACCGGAGCGACGATGACGGCCGTCGAGATCGACCCGCCGCTGTCCGAACGTCTGCCCGGAACCATCGCCGAGTTCATGCCCCAAGCCGTGGACCGGTTCGCGGTCATCAACCGGGACGCACTGGCCGTCACACCCGCCGACCTGCCCGGTTTCGCCGACGGCACGCCGTTCACGCTCGTCGCGAACCTGCCGTACAACGTGGCCACGCCGATCATCCTCACGCTGCTGGAACGTTTCGACGACCTCGACTCCTTCCTCGTCATGGTGCAGAAGGAGGTCGCGGATCGTCTTGCCGCCGCGCCCGGCAGCAAGATCTACGGCACGCCGAGCGTGAAGCTCGCGTGGTACGGCGAGGCGAGCCGCGTCGGCACCATCGGCCGCAACGTGTTCTGGCCCGCGCCGAACGTCGACTCCGCGCTCGTCGCGTTCACACGCACGCGCCGCGCCGGCGGCGACGATGCGGCGCGCGACGCGGACGAACGTCTGCGCGACGGGACGTTCCGCCTCATCGACGCCGCGTTCGGGCAGCGGCGCAAGACGCTGCACGCCGCGCTGAAGAAAACCGTGCCGGCGGCGGCGTTCGCGGCGGCCGGCATCGACCCGACGCGCCGCGGCGAAACCCTCACCATCGACGAGTTCACCGCGTTGGCACGAGCCGTGGCCGAAACGTCCGGCGCCACCGCGGATTCCGCCGACGAAGCGAAGGAACGATGATGAGCACCACCGCCGTCGCGCCCGCATCGCGCCAGCCGCGCACTGCGGCCACGCCCCGCGCCCACCGTCACGAGACGCTGCCCGGCAACGTGGTGAGCGTCGACTGCCCGGCGAAGACGAACCTCACACTGGAGGTCGGCGCCGCGCACCCGGAATGGGGAGGACGCCACGAACTCGACACCATCTACTGCGCCGTCAGTGTGACGGACACGGTCACCGTCGCCGCGAAGCCGGCCGACAGCGGATTCTCCCTCGACATTTCGGGCGAGCATCTGGGCGATCTGGCATCGTCATCGGCCGACATGCGCCGCAATCACGCCGTGCTCGCACTGTTCGCGATGGCCGAGGCGGCGGGGCGCAAGCCCGACGTCGCGTTGACCATCGACAAGCGCATTCCGGTCGGCGCGGGGTTGGCCGGCGGCTCGGCGGACGCCGCCGCGACGATCCTCGCGTTGAACGCGCTTTGGGAATTGGATTGGCCGGTCGCGCGCCTGCGCGAGGTCGCGGCGACGCTCGGCGCGGACATGCCGTTCTGCGTGGCCGGCGGCTACGCGCGCGGCACCGGCTACGGGCAGATCATCGAAAGCCTCGCCCCCGGTTCGCCGCAGGAACGTGAGCTGCGCGCGCAGGGGTATGAAGGCTCGCTGCTTGTCGGTGCCTATCAGGCGCAACTGAGCACTCCGGAAGTGTACGCCGCGTTCGATGCGCTGGGTGCCGGCGACGGCGACCGGAACCACCTGCAGAAGGCCGCGGTCAGTCTCCATCCGCGCAGCGGCCAGGCCGTCGAGGCGGCGTTGGCGGCGGGCGCAAGCCACGCGTTCGTCTCCGGTTCGGGGCCGTCCGTGGTGGCGTTCACGCCCACACCGGACATTCGCCGCGACGTGCTCGCCGCTTGGGAACGGTCGCGGGCGGTGGACCGCATCATAGCCGCGCAAGCGCCTGCGGTGCCGGCGGTCAGCGTCACGGTTGCACGCTAAGGTAATCAAGCACAGCGAACGAAAGGGAACCGAATGGCCGAAGAGTATGACGAGCGCGAGGCGCGCAAGGCGTATGTGCTGCGCCGTCAGAAGATCGTGTTCTCCATCACCGGCGTGATTCTCGTCGTGGCGCTCGTCGTCGCCACATTGTTCTTCACCGGCGTCATCCAGGTCGACGAGAAGGCCAAGCAGGTCACGAAGCCGAACTACGGCGTGGCCGTGCCATGCGCCGCGAAGAACGAGGACGGCACCGCGATGAAGTGGGCGGACAACAACACGGTGATCCTGCGCGTGCGCAACGGCACCAAGTTCACCGGCCTTGGCGCGGCCGTCGGCGAAGCCCTCAAGGACCGCCAATTCGACGTGCGCACCATCGACACCTACAGCAGCTCGAAGGTCGCCCGCACCACCATCTACTTCGGCGTGAACGCCATCAACCCGGCGTATTCCCTCAAGGAGTACATTCCGGACGCACAGCTCGTCATGGACGACCGTCAGGACCGTCTGGTGGATGTGGTCATCGGCGCCACGTTCACCGATCTGACCTCCGAGAAGGACGTCAAGAAGCACGGCGACACCATCAAGGATTTCGAAGGCTGCAAGACCGTCGCGGACATGCAGAACGAAGGCCTGAAGAAGGCGGACGCCCACACCGAAATCAACTAGTCCGCCGATTCCCGTACAGCGACTTACAGGAAAGCCCCTCGGCACACCCGAGGGGCTTTCCCTATACCTGATACCTACTGCGGCTACTGCTCCGACTGTTCCGCCGCCCAGCGCTTGAGCTCCTCGACGGCGACCTCGTGCTCCACGGGGCCGTTGTCGAGCCGGTATTCGAGCATGTGCTTGTAGGCGCGGCCGACCTGCGGGCCGGGCTGCAGGCCCAGAATCTCCATGATCTCGTTGCCATCCACATCGGGGCGGATCGCGTCGAAATCCTCCTTCTCCTTGAGTTCGCGCACGCGCGCCTCCATCTCGTCCATCGCGGTGGCGAAGATGTGCGCCTTGCGGCGGTTCTGTGTGGTCGCGTCGGCGCGGGTGAGGCGGTTGAGCCGCTCGTACAGCGGCCCGGCGTCCTTCACGTAGCGGCGCACCGCGGAATCCGTCCACGGCTCGTCCACGTAGCCGTGGAACCGCAGGTGCAGGTTCACGAGTTCGCTCACGTCCTCGACGATGTGATGGTCGAAGCGCAGCGCCTTGAGGCGTTTGCGCGTCAGTTTCGCGCCCACCGCGTCGTGGTGGTGGAAGCTCACCTTGCCGCCCGGCTCGAACCGTCGCGTCTTCGGCTTGCCGACGTCGTGCATGATCGCGGCGAGACGCAGCGTCAGGTCGGGGCGCGGCACCGGGCCGTCGTCGTCGGTTTCGAGCGCGACGGCACGGTCGAGCACGATCATCGTGTGCTCGAAGACGTCCTTGTGGCGGTGATGCTCGTCGATCTGCAGTTCCAGCGCGGGAATCTCCGGCAGGACGATGTCCGCCAGACCGGATTCGACCAACGCCTCGATGCCGGCGCGCGGCCTGTCCGACAGCAGCAGCTTCGTCAGCTCGTCGCGCACGCGTTCCGCGGAAACGATCGAGATGCGTTCGGTCATGGCGCTGATCGCCTCGGCGGTCTCCGGCTCGATGGAGAAGCCGAGCTGCGCGACGAACCGCACGGCGCGCATCATGCGCAGCGGATCGTCGTCGAACGACTGCCGCGGGTCGACCGGGGTGCGCAGCACTCCCTTGGCGAGGTCGTTCGCACCGCCGAACGGGTCGACGAACTCCAGGTCGGGCACGCGCAGCGCCATCGCGTTCACGGTGAAATCACGGCGGGAGAGGTCGCCCTCCAACGTGTCGCCATACTGCACCTCCGGTTTGCGCGAGTCCGGATCGTACGTGTCGGAACGGTAGGTGGTGACCTCCACCTTGACTTCGGTGCCGTCGTCGCGCCGGCGCATCGCGCCCAACGTGCCGAACTTGCGGCCCATGTCCCAGAAGCCGTCATGCCCGAAGCGGCGCAAAATCGGCTCGAACTGTTCGGGGCGTGCGGACGTGCAGAAATCGAGGTCGTGGCTGCGGCGGTGCAACAGCAGATCGCGTACGGGGCCTCCCACCAACGCCAGCTCATAGCCCTCGGCGGCGAACATGCGACCCAATTCAATGGCTTCCGGCCAAACTTCGAAACCCACGCCAATCCTTTCGGATACGTTTCCTCTTATTCTGTCGCTACCAGCATACCGTCACTCGACTTGCACACGGACTTGAGTAAGGTGGAAGGCATGATTACGCCCGCGGACCTTGCGCGCATGCTCGGGCATGCCGACGATGCCGCGGCCAGCCATGCCCAAAACGGCTTCGAGCGCGACGTGCTCATGTACACGTCCGAATCCCGCCCGAAGCCGCAATCCGCCCCGCGCGGCACGCGGGAAGACGCGCCGGAACCGGAGGCGGGCGCGTCATCCGGCCCGTCGGCCGCGCATACGCCGACGGTGGACGACATCATCGACACCGCCGGCACCATCGACACCGCGCAGACCGTCGCCTCGCTGGTCGCGCGCGAGGCGGCGAAATCGACGCCCATGTCGATGCCGACCCCCGCGACCGTGTTCGCGCGCGTGCGCGTCACCGGTTCGAACACGACGGCCAACGGGCAGCGCATCACGACGAGCGTGGAGACCTCGGTCACCGCGTCGGTGACGGTGGAACCCGCCGAAACGGACGACGCGTCAGCCGCCTCGCGCATGCCCACGCCCGCTATGATGCCGCGGCGCCGCACCTCGGACGGCCCCACGAAATTCGCGTCGCTCGACGCGCAGGAGCTGCCCGTCGTGCGCGAATACTCCGCCGGCGGACTCGTCTTCGACGAGCAGGGCCGCGTGGCGATCATCGCACGGCATTCGCGCAGCGGTCATCTCGAATGGTGCCTGCCGAAAGGGCATATCGAGAAAGGCGAGACGCCGCAGCAGACGGCGGTTCGCGAGGTGCATGAGGAGACGGGCATCCTCGGCGAGGTGGTCGAGTCGATCGCGACGATTGACTACTGGTTCACGGGCGCCACGCAGCGCGTGCACAAGCTCGTCCACCATTTCGCATTGCGGCGCACCGGCGGCGAACTCACGGTGGAGGGCGACCCCGATCATGAGGCGGAAGACGCGATCTGGGTGGATTTCAAGGATTTGGACGACGTGCTCAGCTACCCTAATGAGCGCAAGATCGCATGGCTCTATTCCCGGAAACTGAACAGGCAGGCAAACGAGTGAACCGATACGCCACACAACGAGGCATCCCGGCATGGTGGCGCGTTCTGGCAGGCATGCTGCTGGCCGTGGCGTTCGTGGCCGGTTCGGCCGCGCTTCCGGCCTTCGCGGCCGACGGCGGCACGTCGGACGCGTCGTCCGGCACGTCGGAAACGTCCGGCACGAACGCCGATGCGGAACGCGCGTCCGCCCCGATCATCGCACTGACCGACATGACGGCCGTGGTGACCGACGCCTCGGGCTTCCACCTCAAGGCGACGATCACGAACACCGGCGACGACGCGTGGGCGGCCGGCGAGGTCACGTTGGACACGAACCCGATGTTCACGTTCACCTCGCGCACCGACATGCAGGAATGGTCGCAATCGGACAGTCCGATCCCCACGCCGGCGCGGTTGGGCTCGACCGCCGTTCCCACGCTCCAGCCGAAGCAGAGCGCGACGATCGCCATCGACGCCGGACCGGACGCGCAGGCACTCACGCAGATGCTCAACTGGGGGCCGAAGCCGCTGCTCGTCACGTATTCGCATGACGGCACGGCCACGGCGACGCACACGTTCCTGACGCGCTCCACCGCCGGTCTCGACAACGCGGACACGCCCGCGATGGGCATCACGATGGCGATGCCGCTGACCAGCGGCCATTGGACGGCCGATTCGGAGACCCTCAAGACGCTCGTCACCACCGAAGGCGGCACCACGACAGCCGGTTCCGGCACGAACGCCGATTCCGCCGCCGGCGGCACCGGCGACTCGACCGCCGACACCACCGACGTGGCCGTGCTCGACAAGAACAGCACGCGATTCGACCACACGCTCGAACAGACGCTCACCCGTCATCCCTCACTGCAGACCGTCGCCGACCCGACGTATCTGGACGCATTGGCGATGCCACCGCGCACGAAGGCCGTCATGCAGCCCGCCGGATTCGACATCACCGCATACGCGGCGCAGAACGATGCAGCGAAACGCTACGCCGCCGCAGGCATCGCCGACGCCTCATGGAACGCGGACGCCGCAACGACCAGCTACCGCAGCGCGCTCGGCGACCAGAACGCCTCCACGCGCACCGTCGCCTGGCAGGGTCAGGGCCAGTGGACGATGGATGCGCTGACCGCCGCACGCCGCAACGGCTACACGACCGTCATCTCCACGCATGACTTCGAACCGACCGACACGGACACGGTGCATACCGGCGTCGTGACCGTCCCCACCGATGCGGGCGACGTGACCGTGCTCGTCGAACAGCACGAGCTCGGCGACCTCGCCAAAGGCAAGGCCACCAGCGCGAAGGCCAGCGCGGAGGCGACCACGGCCGGCCGCCTCGCCCGATTCGTCGCGCAAAGCGCGTTCTACCAGATGGAGCAGCCGTACAACGAACGCAATCTGCTCGTCTGCTTCGACGCCGACACGGCCGCCTCCGATGTGGACATGTTCATGAACGCGGTCGAATCCGCATCATGGCTGCACGTCACCGACCTCGACACGCTCGCCCAGACCACGCCGTACACGACAGGCGACGACGCACAGGCGCTCGTCCCCACCGACGCGGGCCTGTCGCAGGCGGATTCGTCGAACGTCACGAACACGCTCGCCACGCTGACCGCCGGACGCAACGACATCATCCGCTTCCGCGACTCCGTTCTCGACGCCGCCGACGCGCAGGCGGACGACGCGCAGGCGCTCGCGCGGCAGGACGCGAAACGCACGGCGACGCAAAGCACGCAGGGCACGTCCGGTGCACGCGCGTGGACCGAACGCCTGCTCGCCGCGCACGCGACGCTCGCGCTGCACGCGCTGGCCGCCGACGGCGGCTCTCCCGACGTCGACACGACCACCGCGCTCACCGCCGTTTCGGGCGCGCAGCAGCTCGCCGGCGACGTGATCGGCGGTGTGACGCTCACCCCGTCGGAAACGGTGACGATGGTCTCCGAAACCGCGACTATGCCGGTGACCGTCAGCAACAGCACGCCGTACCCGGTCACCGTGCGCGTCTTCTCAATCACCGACTCGCCGGAGATCGCCACGTCGCGGCGCAACACCGTAACGATACCTCCGCGCAGCGAGGCACAGGTGACGTTCTCGCTGCGCGCGGCCACCTCCGGTTCGGCCGTCGCGACCGTCTCGCTGCAGGACCGCAACGACGTCGCGTTCGGCCAGCAGCAGCGCACGTCCATCAACTGCGTGCTCAAGATCAGCGACAAGACCGGATTCATCATCATCGGTCTGGCCGTGGCGCTCGGCGTGCTCGGCCTGTGGCGACAGTTCAACCGTAAGAAGGACCCCGACGAATGAGTTCCAACGTCGGCCGCAACTCCCTGATCATGGCATCGGGGACGATGGCCTCCCGCATCACCGGCCAGATCCGCACAATCCTGCTCGCCGCATGCCTCGGCACGACCGGCATCGCCGCGAACGCCTACCAGACGGGCGCGATGATCCCGCAGGTGCTGTTCACCGTGATCTCCGGCGGCATCTTCAACGCGGTGCTCGTGCCGCAGATCGTGCGCACCCTGAAGGAGCATGACGCGCAGGAACGGCTCAACAAGCTCATCACGTTGGCGGTCGCACTGCTGCTCGGCGTGACGCTGCTCATGATGCTCGCGACGCCGCTGCTCACGATGCTGTACCTCGACCACAGCTGGGGGCCTGCGGAACGCGCGCTGGTGAACGCGTTCACCCTGTGGTGCATGCCGCAGATCTTCTTCTACGGCCTGTACACGGTGCTCGGGCAGATCCTCGCCGCGAAGGACAATTTCGTCACCTACGCGTGGAGTTCGGTGGGCGCGAACGTGATCAGCTGCGCCGGATTCACGCTGTTCCTCGTACTGTTCGGCAACGCGAGCCGCGAACCGTTGACGTTCTGGACGACCGATCGCGTGGCGCTCACCGCCGGCGCGTGGACGCTCGGCGTCGCCTTCCAGGCGGTGATCCTGTTCGCGCCGTTGATGCGGTTGGGCATCCATTACCGTCCGCAGTGGGGTGTGAGCGGCATCGGCCTCAAGGCCATGGGACCGGTGGCCGCATGGAGCGTCGGCGTGATGGGCGTGCAGGAATTGGCGAACATCGTCAACGCGCGCATCACCAACGGCGCCCCCTTCGCGGGTGACGACCTGTACGGCATCGCCGGCAACGGCTCCTACCAGAACGCGTTCACGCTGTACATCCTGCCGTATTCGCTCATCGCGGTCTCGGTCGCCACCGCGATCTTTCCGAAGATCTCTCGCGCGATCGCCGAGCACGATCTCGACGGGGCGCGTGAGGATCTGAGCGGTGCCCTGCGCAATGTGGGCGTGCTGATGATGTACTTCACGATGGCGATCGTCGTGATGCCCGTGCCGATCACCATCGCGCTGCTGCCGAGCGTGAACGTGTCGGAGGCGAAGCTCATCGCCGGTCCGATGGTCGCGTTGGCGATCGGTCTGCCGTTGACGAGCGCGTACCTGCTCATCCAGCGCACGTTCTACGCGTTCGAGGACGGCCGCCATCCGTTCCTGTTCCAGCTGCAGGTGTGCATCATCCAGGTGGTGTTCGAACTGGGCGTGATGTGGCTGTGCCAGCCACGGTATTGGACGGCCGGCGTCGGATTGGCGATGACGGTCGGCTACCTGCTGAGCTTCCCCTCATTGGTGATGATGCTGCGGCGCCGCTTCGCCGGCTCATTGGATGGCGCACGCATCATATCGACGTATGGGAAGGCGCTGGTCGCGGCGGTCGTCGCCGGTGCCGCCGCATGGCTGCTCACCGACCCGATGATGACGCTGCTGGGCGCCTCGCTGCGATTCGATCGCCTCAACTGGTTCCAGGCGTTCGGCTTCTGCGCAATGACCACGGTGCTGACCGCCGTCGTGTACGCGCTGATGCTGGCGCTGCTGCGTTGCGAGGAATTCATCTCCATCCTGCGCTCGGCATCCGCACGCCTCACCTCACGTCTGCATAAGGGCCGGTAGCCCTTTCCTTTCGACCAGCCCCATGATTAGAATGTCAACAGCGTCATCGACTCGTGGTGGCGCTGAAGCGCTTACGCATACGGAGTCGAAGAAACTATGAAGCCTCAGCTGGGAGACACGCTGTTCAACCGATATACTCTGGTCACGTTGCTTCGCGACGAACCCGGAGTGCAGGCGTGGCAGGCCAACGACCGCGTGCTCGATCACGACTGCCAGCTATTCGTGCTTACCGACGGAAAGACCCTCGAGGACGTGTCCGCGCTGGCCACACAGCTCGGCCGCAAGAACGGGCTCACGCCGGTGCTCCAGTTCCGCAGGGCCGGCGATGCCGCCGTGCTCGTCACACGCATCGAAAGCGGCCTGTCGCTCACCGAATACCTCAACGGCACGGCCCGTGACAATCTCAGCTTCGAGGCGATGCGTTCCATCATCGGCGAAGTCGCCGCCATCGCCGGCGCACTGGAGACGCCGCGACTGTCCACCGACACGATCCGCGTATCCGTGCAGGGTGTGGAGATCGCGGACGCGCCACTGCCCGACCTGCTCGCCGAACCGACCGACGCGCCTGAACGTGTCCAGGGCGAGCAGCTCGCCATCCGTCAGCTGGCGGCCGTGCTGTACGCACTGCTGACGCGCACCCCCTCCCGGCCGGGCATCACGTACGATCTGCGTGCTGTCGGCAACATCCCCGGCGAATTCCAGGTGATTCTTTCCCGTGGTCTGGAACTCACCAAGGAGGATGGCCATCGCAGCGAACCCATGCTCACGCTCCTCGAACTGACCGCCCTGCTCGGCGACTTCAAACCGCTCACCGACCTGACCGACAGCGACATCGCACTGCCCACCGACGCCGGTACCGGGTCCATCGCGAACGTGCATCTGCGCGATCTCGGCGATGACGACCTGGCCGAACTGCCGAGCACCGTGATCTCGTCGGAGAAGCTGCCGGAACTGACGATCCATCGTCCGCTGACCGAGGCCGAAGCGGCCCGTCACGCCGAACGGGTGGTAGCCGCGCAGAACAAGCAGACGTTCGCCGAAATGCAGGAGGCGTTCGACAACTATTCGCCGCGCGTGTTCGGTGTGGGGGAATCGTCGGACCAGCCCGGCGGCGTCTCGTCTTCGGACAATCGCACGATGGCACTGCCCACGTTGCCGGAACGTCCGACACAGCACGCGTATCAGGGCGACGACCTGTTCCATGAGTTCTCGTTCCAGACGCAGGCGCTGCCGGCGGGCGCTCCAGGCGTCGACCCCGGCGAGGAGACCACACGCATCCCGGTGCTCATCGATCCGAACATGGCCACCGAAGCCATCGACGTGTCGTCGATCCGTCGCGACCTGCAGGCGGATGCACGCCGCGGGGCGCAGGCGGCATCGCAACCGGAGACGCAGCAGCACCAGCGTGCGGATGCCGGCGCACGGCCGGCGGCACCCTCGCCGTCCATTCCGCCGCACACGCCGGATATGGATGCGACGATCGTCGGCATGGCTCCCATCGAGCATGGCGAGAAGCCGGCGTCGTTCGCCCCGGCGCCGCATGTGCGAGGCGTCGCCGTACCGGACTCCTCGATGCAGCAGCCGCCGAGTTTCGCGCCGAAAACCACGCCGGCGAATTCCGCCGCCAATCAGGGCGATGACGATAATCTGGCGAAGCAGCGCCTGTTCGGCAAGATGACGACGACGGTGGTGGTGGTCATCGTCGCCAGCGTGTTCATCATCGCGGGTTTCGCGTTCGCCGTGATCACGTTCGTGCACAGCAACTCGAACCCGGCGGACAGCGACATCGACAAGAACAACCAGTGGCCGTCCCAGCAGAATCTGGAGGATGTGCCGTTCGGCAACGAATCGTCCAGCCAGTCGTCCGACAAGTCATCCGACCAGTCGGGCGCGGCGGCAACGGATATCGAGCTCATCGACGTGACCGACGCATACCGGCGCTGAACGCCCTGCACGCGCGCATCATACCGCTTGCTAGGCTGGGCGGTATGACTGTGCAACATGTGATCATCATCGGTTCGGGGCCCGCCGGCTATACAGCCGCCATCTACCTGGGGCGCGCGGGACTACGCCCCACGCTCGTCACGGGCGCGCTGGCGCCCGGCGGCCAGCTCGTCAACACCACGGAAGTCGAGAACTTCCCCGGGTTCCCGGAAGGCATTCTCGGCCCCGACCTCATGGAGGCGATGCGCGCGCAGGCCGAACGCTTCGGCACCGAGTTCATCCACGAGGACGTCGTCTCGGTGGAATTGGTTGATGGTAACGGCGACGGTGCCGGCGCTGCCGGTACGGTCAAGCGGGTGACGTTGGATTCCGGCGACGTGCTTGAGGCGCACGCGGTGATCGTCGCCACCGGGTCGCAGTACCGCAAGCTCGGCGTGCCCGGCGAGGAGGAGTATGCCGGCCGCGGCGTCTCCTACTGCGCGACCTGCGACGGGTTCTTCTTCAAAGGCAAGCCGATCGTCGTGGTCGGCGGCGGTGATTCCGCATTCGAGGAGGCTCTCTACCTGACGCGGTTCGGCTCGTCGGTCACGCTGATCCACCGTCGCGACGCCTTCCGAGCATCCGCGATCATGGTCGAGCGGGCGCGGGCGAACGAGAAGCTGACGCTGCTTACGAACACCGTCGTCACCGGCATCCGTGGCGGCGAGGCCGCGCCGTCCGGTGTTGCCGCAGCACAACCGACTGTCAAGCCACTGTCGTTGAATCTGGGCGGACTGTCGCTCGGCGGCGGGCTCAATCTTCCCGCCGCGCCCGCACGCGCGGGGAGCGTCACGTCTGTCGACATCCGCAATACCGTGACCGGTGACACCGGCACGTTGGACACCGCGGCCGTGTTCGTTGCCATCGGGCACACGCCCGCCACCGCCTTCCTCGGCGACATCGTCGCGAAGGACGACGACGGCTATGTGCTGGTCGAAGGCGCCGGCACGCGCACGTCCGCACCGGGCGTCTTCGCCGCCGGCGACTGCGTGGACCGCACGTACCGCCAGGCCATCAGCGCCGCCGGCATGGGCTGCCGCGCCGCCCTCGACGCACAGCATTACCTCGAATCGCTCTGACCGGTTGCGCCGTCCTGTCGCAGAAAACAGGAACAGCAACACACTACGCAACGCGGTAACGCACTTACTGCAGATACAGCAATCTACAGCAGATCCGTCATCATACCCATTCTCCGTCGCCTGAACCATCCGCAGCCTTGCCGTCGGACGGCATCAGCAGGCCGAGAATGCGGTCCATATCCTCGGGCGAGGAGAACACGATTTCGATGCGACCGTGCTTCGTTGTGCCCTTGATGGACACTTTCGTGTCGAAGTGGTTTTCGAGATTGCTCTGAATCGGCGAACCCGCCCACGGATCGTTCTTGCGCGGCTTCGTCTTCTTCTGCCCGCCGCTTTCCAGATTCGCCATCGCGACGATCTCCTCGGTGCTGCGCACGGACAGACCTTCCGCGATGATGCGCACGGCGAGCTTGTCCATCGCCTCCGGATCGTTGAGACCCAGCAGGGCGCGTGCATGCCCGGCGGTGAGGATGCCGGCGGCGACCTTCTTCTGCACGGCGGACGGCAGATTGAGCAGACGCAGGGTGTTGGCGATCTGCGGACGCGACTTCGAGACCGACTGGGAGAGCTGCGCCTGCGTCAGACCGAACTCGTCGATCATCTGCTGGTAGGCGGCGGCCTCTTCCAACGGGTTCAGGGCGACGCGGTGCAGGTTCTCCAGCAGTGCGTCGCGCAGCATGTCGTCGTCGGCCGTCGTCTTGACGATGGCGGGAATGGCCTCCAGCCCGGCAAGCTGGGAGGCGCGCCAACGACGCTCGCCCATGATGAGCTCGTACGGGCTGTCCATGCGGCCGTCGAACTGGTTCGCCGGCTCGTGACCCTCCTGCGACTTTCGCGCCGCTTCGATCTGCGCCTCGGGGCGCTTCCGTACGACGATGGGCTGCAGGACACCGACCTCCTTGATGGAGGCGGCGAGTTCGTTGAGGTCGTCCTCATCGAACACGGTACGCGGCTGATGCGCGTTCGGTCCGATGTCGGAGAGCTTCAGTTCGGCGAGATAGCCGCCTTCAACGGGCTTGAGCTGCGGCTCCTCGGCCTTGGTTTCATCCTTGGTTTCACGTGAAACAGGCTCGGCGGGCTTCGCGGTGATCGATGCCTTCGGCTTCGCGGAGCCGATCTGCTGGCGCTGAGGTGCGGCGGGGGCCGTGCCGAGCGTATCGTTGAAGAACATGTCGCTCGGGTGCGCGATGTCGTTCAACGCCGGCATCGCGGCGCGCTTCATGGACTTGCCGCCCTTCGCCGCCTCATGCTTGGAGGACGGCTTGGTTTCACGTGAAACAACCGGCTGCTTCGGCTCCGGCTTCACCTTCTGGGGAGCCTTCTCCTTGGGCTTCTGCTCAGCCGGCTCCTCCCCCGGCAGTTCGGGGAAGAGGGCGCCGAGGCCTTTACCGAGACGGGATTTCGACGACATATCAGGCCTCCTTCATTCTGGTGGCGATGGCTTCCAACACGTGTTCGGACCGGCGGGTGATCTCGAGCGCGGCCTCGCCGTACGAGATGGCACCCATGCCGTGCGGGTCGTAGGCGATGACGCTCTTGCTGAAGCTCGGCGCCTCGGAGATCTTCACCGTGCGGGGAATCGTCGTGCCCAGCACGATGGACGGGTAGTGCTTCTTCACTTCGTTGTACACCTCGCGGCTCAACAGCGTGCGGCGGTCGAACATCGTGATCAGCATCGTGGAGACCGTCAGGCTGGGGTTGAAGTGGTTCTGGACCAGCCCGATGGTGTTGATGAGCTGCCCCAGACCCTCCAAGGCGTAGTACTCGGCCTGGATCGGGATGAGCATCTCATGCACGGCGCACATCGCATTGATCACCAGCAGACCGAGGCTCGGCGGGCAGTCGATGAACACATAGTCGTAATGGTCCTCGGATTCCGAAAGGAACTTGTCGAGAGCCTCCTTGAGCAGCGAGTTGCGGTTCGGCAGATCGGCGACCTCGAGCTCGGCACCGGACAGATCGATGGACGCCGGTACCACATCGAGGGATTCGAAGTCGGGGCATGGCTGCTTGACCTCGGCGAGGGTGAGACGGCCTTCGAGCACGTCGTAGACGGACGGCTCCCCCGAGGCGTGATCCACACTGAGCGCCGTGGAGGCGTTGCCCTGCGGATCCATGTCGATGACCAGCACGCGCATGCCGTGCTCGGCCAACGCGGCGGCGAGGTTCACCGTCGACGTGGTCTTGCCGACGCCGCCCTTCTGATTCGCCACGGCGATCAGACGGGTCTTCGAGGGCTTGGGGAACTCCTGCTGCTGCAGCTGCGCGTACCTGTTTGACTCAAGGGCGATCTCCGCGCCGACCGGGGACTCCCCTTCCGAGAAAATGCGCGTGATGGTCTGCTCGGCGGTTTCCATCAGCTTCTGATTATCGGCCATGACTTCTCCTTGACAACACAACGGACCGGATGCCGTGACCAGCATCCGAATCCGCACACTTATCCACAAAAATGTGGATAAGTGTGGATAACTCAATTTCCTGGCTGTGGACGGACTCGTTTCTCTGTTTTCAAAACCCTAATATATCAACGTTCCCCGGCACAGCCACCGTTCGGTTGACAATGTGGATAACTTACGCGGTCATGTGGAAATGTGGATAACCGCACCCCTATCGCTTATCGACCAGCACGACATGCGTCGGTTCCAGCCCAGGCCCGACCTGGGCATCGACCACGCGGGGATTCACGCCGCGTTGTTTGCCGATCTCCTGCGCCGCCTTGTCGATCTCGGCCTGTGCGGACCTTCCCTTCAACGCGACAAGACGGCCATGCGACTTCAGCAGAGGCAACGTCCACCCTGCGAGCTTGGTCATCGGCGCGACGGCACGGCAGGTCACCACCGCATACGGGTACAGAGAACGATCTCGGCGCATGGCGTCGATGACTTCCTCGGACCGGGCGCGGAACACGCTCACGTTCTTCAGCCCCATCTCGTCGCGACATTCCTTGAGCCATTCCACGCGACGCTCCATCGGTTCGATCAGCGTGAATTCGTGGTCGGGCAGGCAGGCGGCTGCCACCAGTCCGGGGAATCCGCCGCCGCTGCCCACATCGGCCACCGTCTTATAGCGCACGCCATCGGTCGCTTCGCGCACGAACGGCACGATGGCTGCGGAATTGAGGATATGGCGTTCCCAGATGATATCGACGTCGCGCGGCCCGATGAGCCCGCGCGGCTCACCCTCCTGTGCGAGTTTCACGTGAAACACACGCAATGGTTCCACGGCGTCGCCGAGCACCTCGGCCAACAACGGCGAACCGTCAAGCTGGTCTGTCATACCACTCCCCTCACAGCAACCCCGCAAGCGGGTCGATCACTCATCATCCTCATCGGCATCGGCGTTCGCACGCAGATAGACCGTGACGTACCGATGCGGCTCCTCGCCGTGCGAGCGGGACTTGAGTCCCTCCTCGCGGACGACGTCATGCACGACCTTGCGCTCGAACGAGTTCATCGGCTTGAGGTCGACCGGTTCACCCGTCTCCTTCACCTCGTCCACCGCGTCGAGCGCGATGTCATGCAGACGCTGGCGCTTGCGCTTGAGGAATCCGTCGACGTCGACGATCAAGCGCGAACGCTCACCGGTCTTCTGCTGCACGGCGAGGCGGGTGAGCTGCTGCAGGGCATCGACGACTTCGCCGTTGCGCCCGATCAGGTTCTTGATGTCGGTGTCGTCATCGGCGACGATCTGCACCATCGGGCGCCCGTTGCGCACGCCCATTTCGATGTCGCCGTCATAATCGGCGATGTCGAGCAAACCCTCGAGGTAGTCGGCGGCGATGTCAGCTTCATCATTGAGCTGATCGACGGACTTGTCGTCATTCTGGGCCATGAGAGGTCCTCCTTCGGTCATAGGTCTATGGGAAACAGTCTAAACCAGCCATCCGCCCGAACCGGGGATAGCTCGGCCCGGTGTTTCACGTGAAACGCAAAACACCGGGCCTTACTTACTCATCATTTCTTTTTGTTCCTGCGCTTGCGCTGGGGCTGCTGGCGCTGGAATCCTTCGGTCGCCTTGCGCTCGGCCTCGGCCTTGGCCTTCTCGAGCGCCTCTTCTTCGAGGGATGGCTGACCGGCCTTGGCGCGACGCTCGTTCTCCTTCTTGTGGTCGCGGACCTCCTTGGCATCCGCGGCGGGAGAGCCCGGCGTCGGGAACGTGTACATCTGCCAGAACGTGCGCAGCAGGTTGCAGACGTTGTTCGTCAGCCAGTAGACCAGCACGGCGAACGGCATGGTCATGCCGGAGAAGATGTACATGAGCGGGAAGATCCACAGCATCGTCTTCTGCATCGTGGCGGCCTGCCCCTGCATGGCGGCGGGGTTCATGTTCTTGTTCATGTTGATCCACTGCATGAAGAACATGCACGCGCACATGAGCACGACGAACACGACGATGATGGTCTTGGCGACCATGTCGCCGCTGCCGAAGGTGTCGGTGGTGTTGACCAGACCGAGCACCTTGGATTCGGAGAACTGCTTCGCGGTCTCGACGTCGAAGGCACCGAGCGCGGCGCGCTTCTCACGCGCGATGTACGGGATGGCGGACAGCACGTAGAACATGCACATGAACACCGGGCCCTGGATGAGCATCGGCAGGCACGAGCCGGCGGGGTTCGCGTCGTTGTCCTGATAGAGCTTCATCATCTCGCGGCTCATGGCCTCTTTGCTGGCCTGATCCGTCTTGCCCTTGTACTTGTTCTGGATCTTCTGCATCTTCGGCTGCAGCGCCTGCATCTTGCGCATCGACAGCATCTGCTTGTAGAAGATCGGCAGGATGCACGCCTGGACGACGAGCACGAGGAAGATGATCGAGAACACCCAGGAGACACCGATCTCCTGCATGCCGAGCATGACCAGGAAATCGTGGAACAGCTTCATGATCTGCGTCATGAGCCATTCGATCGGGGTCAGGATCTTGTAGAGCCAGCCCCAGAAACCACTGTCAAGCAGGAATTGGTTTTGATTCATCATGATAAGGGATTCCCCCATTCATCAGTCGGCAGCGGCGTGAGCCGAGGCTCCTCATGCGCCTTGGACCAACGGAAACGATAGAACACCGAAAACCGACGCGGGACATCGTCGATGCCGCCACGGCTCCACGGACGGCACCGCAACAGACGCAACATGGCGAGCAATCCTCCCCGCCAGGCACCGAACCGGGCCACCGCCTGAATGGCATAGTTCGAGCAGCTCGGGTAATACCTGCAGCACGGCACGGCGCGATGCGCGGAGAATGTGCGCTGATACCAACGCACCGCGCGTATCATCAAGCCGGCCGCCCCGCGCATCGCGCTCAACGCCCCTGCGCGACGCGCTCGGCGATCTTCCCGAACGCCGACGCGACCTGATCGTCCAACATATCGAACGACGCAGCGGCGGCACACGGTTTCGCGCGCATCACGATGTCGCATCCCTCGGGGAGACGTTGCTCGTAGCGCCGCGCGAGTACACGGAACCGTCGTTTGACCGTATTGCGTGTGACGGCGTTGCCGACCGCTTTGGATACGGCAAGGCCCAAGCGCCGCGCTTCAGGCGCCACGAAGGTATGCAAAGACGCATCGTCGCGCATCAGATAATGCACGACGATGTCGTTGCGCGACACCTTGTGGCGGCGCTTGAGCACGGCGACGAATTCGCTGTGGCTTTTCAGTCGTTCCACTGATGCCTCAGCCGCCGACCGTCCGCGATCAGGCGGACAGGGTCTTGCGGCCCTTGGCGCGGCGACGGTTGATCAGGGCGCGGCCGGAACGGGTGCGCATGCGCAGACGGAAGCCGTGCTTCATGTGACGACGGCGGTTGTTGGGCTGGAAGGTCCTCTTCATAGTTGCTCCTAAGTCTTTCGGCCACGCTGACGCGCGGCTCCCACGTGAGTCAAGCTATACCAAACTACCCTCACCCCTCCCCCAACGTCAACACAGAGGCATTTCATTCACAATTCACCAAGTCGTCACGACACGCCGCGACGCGCCGGAAGCGCGCCATGAAGCCGATTATGGGCCGCGAGTTATCCACAAATTACAGGAATGTTATTCACAATCCAATGATTGCAACACGCAAGCCTGTGGATAACTTCCAAGTCTTGAGTAACAATAGTGGACGCACTTTATTTCGAGCGAGCGATGGAAGGAGGACCGGCATGGCCGACGAGCCCCGCGACCCGGTGGCGGAAGCCAACCATATCTGGTCCGACACGCTGACATTGCTCAAGCACAACTCCTCCCTCTCCCCACGCGACAAGGGGTGGCTGGAAGGCGTGTACCCGGAGGGCGTCTTCGGCACGACGATCGTGCTGTGCGTCGAGAACGCGGTGACGCGTCAGGCGTTGGAGAACGAACTCCGCCAGCCGCTGCTCGAAGCGATGGGCATGGTCACCGGCCAGGACATGACGCCCGCATTCAAGATCGCGCCCCGACGCCCGGCCCCGCGCGCGGCCGAACCCGCGGCACCAGCCCGAAGAGGAGCGTCCGCGCCGAAGCGCGCCGCCGATCATGACGAACCGCCGTCGATCGCCGATCTCGGCAAGGAGCCGTTCGGCTCCCACGGGCCGGTGCCGAAGGTGCCGACCCCGGCCGACGTCGCCACGTCCGCAGGATACCCGACGAGCCGCAACAAAGTGGCCCGCGATCCGGAGACCCATCTCAACAAGAACGCCACGTTCGACACCTTCGTGCCCGGCGATTCCAACCGGTTCGCCCGCACGGTGGCGCTGGCCGTCGCCGAAGGCTCCGGCCGCGACTTCAACCCGCTGTGTATCTACGGCGGGTCCGGTCTGGGCAAGACCCACCTGCTCAACGCGATCGGCAACTACGCGCTCGTCAAGGACCCGACCCTGAAGGTGCGCTACGTCAACTCGGAGGAGTTCACCAACGAGTTCATCGAGGCGCTGCAGAACACGACCCAGAACCAGGGGCAGATCGCCGAGTTCAACCGGCGCTACCGTGAGGTCGACGTCCTGCTCATCGACGACATCCAGTTCCTCGGCGGCAAGGAAGCCACCCTGGAGCAGTTCTTCCACACGTTCAACGCGCTGCATCAGGCGAACAAGCGCATCGTCATCGCCTCCGACGTGGCGCCGAAGAACCTCAAGGGCTTCGAGGCGCGACTCATCTCGCGCTTCGACTCCGGTCTGACCGTCGACGTGAAGCCGCCGGACCTGGAGACGCGCATCGCCATCCTGCGCATGATGGCCTCGATGAACCACAGCAACATCCCCAACGATGTGCTCGATCTCATCGCCGAACGGTTCACGGAGAACATCCGCGAATTGGAGGGCGCGCTGACGCGCGTCACCGCCGTCGCCTCGCTGAGCAACCAGCCGGTGACGCGCGCGATGGCCGAGCAGACACTGCAGGACTTCTTCACCACCGACGTGGAGGTCAAACCGACCGACATCATCAGCCAGGTGGCGCGGTATTTCCATCTGACCTTCGAGGACATCACCGGCAAATCGCGCATGAAGAACATCGCGACGGCACGGCAGGTGGCCATGTACCTCACGCGCGAGATGACGAGTCTGAGCCTCGTCGACATCGGCAAGGTGTTCGGCGGCAAGGACCACACCACGGTGATGCACGCCTGCGACCGCATCTCCAACGGCATGCAGGACCGTCAGGAGATCTACACCTACGTGATGGAGCTCACCGTACGCCTCAAGCAGGGCAATACCGACTTCAAACAGCAATGACCGATGGCCGGGCACCGTGAAGACACGGGCCCGGCCTCGTCCGTTCCGGCTCCGAACGACATCCACGCCCGGCAGGATCTCTTCTGGCGAACGAATCCGGCAGGTTTTCCGACGTGCCTGAAAAAACGATGAAAACGTTCGCCACAATCGATTCTCCCGGCCGAAACGGCCCTGCAACACTCCGGCGGAACGAGAAAAACGGGGAAAAGTTATCCACATACTTATTCACAAATGTGGGTAACCCCAGTGGAAAACCGGTGGATTACTCCATGTTTCGATGTGGAAAACCGGTGGATGAAACCGGGTCGAATGTGGAAAACTCAAAACCGAGCCAGAGCCTGTGGATAACTCGGCATGTTATCCACATTATTCCGCAAAGTTATCCACACTGTCAGAGTCTCGTCCACGCCAACAGCCGCAAGCCCTGCGCCGTGTTTTCCACACTATCCACAGGCCTTATTACGACTACTACCTTACGTTCTTCCCCAATCACCACAGTGGTGACCGTTGCGTCGCGCGCGAGCGAAGCGACGCGCACGGCGCATCGCCTAGAATGAAATCCAGCTCGACAACCGAACGAACAACCTCCGCCACCGACGCTTGAACGAGAGAATCGCGCGTGGCGAACGAAAACGAACTGAAAGCAGGAACCATGAAGGTCGAAACCAATTCCGCCGCACTGGCAGACGCCGTGGCGTGGACCACCAGGGTCATCGACGCCCGTCCGTCCAACCCAATCCTGGCCGGCGTCAGGCTCGAAGCGGCGGACGGCGTGCTCCAACTGTCCGCGTTCAACTACGAGATCTCCGCCCGGCACCACATCGAGGCCGGCGTCGACGAATCCGGTTCCGTGCTCGTGCTCGGCAAGCTTCTCGCCGACATCACGAAATCCCTGCCCGCCGAGACGACCACCCTCGCCACCGACGGCTCGACGCTGACCATCACCTCCGGCAAATCGCACTTCACCCTGCAGCTCATGCCCGAGGCCGAATACCCGGATCTTCCCGGAATTCCGGCGAAACTCGGCCAGGTCGACGCCCCGACCTTCGTGCAGTGCGTCTCCCAGGCGTGCGTCGCGGTCTCCCGCGAGGAGAACCGCCCGGTGCTCACCGGCGTGCGCATGAAGTTCGACGGCGACAAGGTGATCATGACCTCGACCGACCGTTTCCGTCTGGCTCGTGCCAGCTTCACCTGGACCCCGAACGACATGGACGTCGACACGACGACGCTGGTGCGCGGCTCGCTGCTGCGGGACATCGCCCGTTCGCTCGACGAGCACCAGAACGTCGTGCTCGACTTCGACGTCGACAACCCGTCGCTGCTCGGCTTCGAGAACGCCGGCCGCACCTCCACCTCGCAGCTCATCGACGGCGAGTTCCCCGCGGTCGACCGCCTCTTCGCCGACGAGTACCCGATCCAGGCGGTCGTCGACCGCCAGCAGCTCATCGCCGCGATCAAGCGAGTCGCGCTGGTCGCCGAACGCAACGCGCCGATCCGCATGGTCTTCTCCGGTCAGGAGGTGACGCTCTCCGCCGGCGCCATCGACGAGGCGCAGGCCACTGAGGTGCTCGACATCGACATGGACGGCGACGACATCACCGTCGCGTTCAACCCGGCCTACCTCATCGAGGGTCTGAGCGCGATCACCGAACCGTTCATCCGCATGAAGATGACGACCGCCGTCAAGCCGGTCGAGTTCAACGGCCAGCAGGAATCCGACTCCGACGAATCGCTCGACTACCGTTACCTGCTCGTGCCGATGCGCTTCAACAGCTGACCGAACGGCTGTCTGAAGGGCTGCCGACAAGCACCAGCGGCGATATCACCACCGATATCGCTTTTTCGCCCCGCTCGGGCGATACCACAAGCGATATCACGGCCGGGGCCGACGCCCCGGCCCTTCCAATCGAACAGAACCGAACGTCACCCCTCATCCGGAAAGGCCGCCATCGTGTACGTCTCACGCCTCGCGCTCGACCACTACCGCTCCTGGGAGCGTCTGGTGGTCGACTTCACGCCCGGCGTGAACGTGCTCCACGGCGCGAACGGACTCGGCAAGACGAACATCGTCGAGGCCGTCGAGGTGCTGTCCACCGGAACCAGCCACCGCACGTCCTCCTCGCTGCCGCTCATCGAGCGCGGCGAGGCGAAGGCCACCATCCGCGCGAACGTCGTCGACGAGACCGGCGGCGGGGCGCGCGTCACCACCTACGAGGCGACGATCGCGGCGCGCGGCGCGAACCGCGCGCGCGTCGACTCCGGACCGTCACGCTACCTGCGCGACATCGTCGGCGAAGTGCCGTCCGTCGCGTTCACGCCGGACGACCAGCGGCTCGTCTCCGCCGATCCCGCCACAAGGCGCACGTTCCTCGACCAGGCCGGCGCGCTGCTCGTCCCCCGCTACGCGCAGCGGCTCCAGCAGTTCACGCGCATCGCCCGGCAGCGCGCGGCCCTGCTCAAGCAGCTCGGCGCGCGCGAAGGCTCCTACGACGCGGCTATCAGCGGACTGGAGGTCTGGACCGGCCAGTTCATCGACGCCGGTCTGGAACTCACGCACGTGCGCGACGGCATCGTGAGCCGCATCGCGGCGCCGTTCGCCGCGATCTACGCGCGGCTCGCGTCCGGGCGCGGCGAAGCCGGCCTCGCCTATGCGCCCTCGTTCGCGGAGATCATGGACGCGCCCGACGGCGACGCGGCATACGACCCGCGTCCCGCCATCGCGGCGCACTTCCAGCGGCTGTACGCCGGCGAGGTGGCGCGCGGCATGAACCTCATCGGCCCGCAACGCGACGATCTGACGGTCACGCTCGACGGCGTCCCCGCGCGCGAATTCGCCTCGAACGGCGAGATGTGGACGATGGCCCTCGCGCTCAAGATGGCGCTGTACGAGGCCGTGGCCGAGGACCGCGGCGTCAAGCCCGTCGTCATCCTCGACGACGTCTTCGCGCAGCTCGACGAGTCACGCCGCCGGCAGATCCTCGACTTCGCGCTCGACCAGGAGCAGGTGCTCGTCACCGTCGCCGCGACCGGCGACATCCCCGACATCCCCGCGTCCGCCCAGGCGCGGGAGGTCTCCATCATCGACGTGGAGGAGCTGGCGCGCGCATACGCCGGCGGCGAAGCGGGGAGCGCGCGATGACGCCGCCCATCGCCGTGACGTTGAAGCTCGACCCGCGCGAACTGCCGGCGAAGGTGTTCGAAGGCTACGCGCGGCGCGAATCCTCGCGCAAGGCACGCGCCGAACGCGCCGAGGCCGCGTGGGAGAGCTTCGGCAAACCCGGGCGCGAACCGGCCCGCCTCGGCGGCGTCGCGGCCCTCATCGCACGCGACGGCGCCTGGATACCGCATCTGAAGATCTCCGAACTCAACAACCACTGGGACCGCGTCGTCGGAGCGGACGTCGCACGGCACTCGCACGTCATCGGATTCAAGGACGGCGTGCTCACCATCGGCACCGAATCGCCGGTATGGGCCACGACGCTCACCTATCTCATCCCCCAGATCTCCGACGCGATCAGACGCAATCTGGAAGGACTGGACGTCGCGCACATCCGCGTCGTCGGACCGTCCGCCGGGTACACGCGCCGGTGGACGCGCGGCGGCGCGCGGCGGGGTTAGCGCGCGACGCACGCGCGTGTGCGCGGCGTGACGTGCGCCGCCCGCGCGACGTGCGTGTGCGCGGGGCCGACGGGGCGGATATGGACGTACAAGGCGCTCTACGGGGCTCTCTGGCGCTCGTCGCACAAAACGAGTAGAATCACATGCAGTATGGTCAAAACGCTCCATGCCCCCATAACGGGCGATTTTGGGGCAATGACCCGCGAAACAACCCTTCGCGTGAAGAACATGCAGGGAACATGTAGGAAGGAAGCCCTGTGGCGGATTCGTTGGACAATGCCGGCAGCAAGGAAGAACAGCTCAAGGCCGCGGACGAACACATCAACACCACCGAACTGCAGGAAGGCGAGCTCGACGAGTCGATGACCCCCGAGCACTACGACGCCTCCGACCTGAAGGTGCTCGAAGGCCTGGAGGCGGTGCGCATCCGCCCGGGCATGTACATCGGTTCGACCGGTCCGCGCGGCCTGCACCACCTGGTCTACGAGATCGTCGACAACTCCGTCGACGAGGCGCTCGCCGGCTACGCGAGCCACATCGAGGTGTCGATCCTGCCGGACAACGGCATCCGCGTCGTCGACGACGGCCGCGGCATCCCCGTCGACGAAGTGCCCGGCGAAGGCATCTCCGGCGTCGAGACCGTCATGACGAAGCTGCACGCCGGCGGCAAGTTCGGCGGCGGCGGATACGCGGTCTCCGGCGGCCTGCACGGCGTGGGCATCTCCGTGGTCAACGCGCTCTCCACGCGCGTCGACATCGAAGTGCGCCGTCAGGGCTTCCACTGGACACAGACGTACCTCAACCAGCACCCGACCGCGCGGCTGGCCAAGGGCGAGCCGATGGCCGAAGGCGAGTCGACCGGCACCGCCGTGACGTTCTGGGCCGATCCGGCGATCTTCGAGACCACCGTCTACGACTTCGAGACGCTGCGCTCGCGCTTCCAGCAGATGGCGTTCCTCAACAAGGGACTCAAGATCTCCCTGACCGACCTGCGCCAGGCCGACCAGGCCGGCGACGAGGTGGCCGGCGACGGCGACAACCCGCTCGAGGAGACCCACCAGACCGTCACCTACCAGTACGCGAACGGCATCAAGGACTACGTCGACTATCTGGTCAGGTCGCGCAAGTCCACGCCCGTCGAGGACGAGGTCATCAACTTCGACGCCGAGGACCTCAAGCTCGGCATCTCCGCCGAGATCGCGATGCAGTGGACCACC
>NZ_BCFK01000063.1 GCF_001417815.1 Bifidobacterium aesculapii | reverse complement strand
GCCTACTCCGAGTCCGTGCACACCTTCGCCAACACGATCTCCACCACCGAGGGCGGCACGCACGAGGAGGGCTTCCGCGCGGCGCTCACCTCGCTGGTGAACCGCTACGCGCGCGAGAAGAACATCCTCAAGGACAAGGACGAGAACCTCTCCGGCGACGACGTGCGCGAAGGCCTGACCGCCGTGGTGTCCGTCAAGCTCACCACCCCGCAGTTCGAAGGCCAGACGAAGACCAAGCTCGGCAACTCCGAGGCGAAGACCTTCGTGCAGCGTGTGATGACCGACAAGCTCGGCGACTGGTTCGACGCGCACCCGGGCGAGGCGAAGAACATCATCCAGAAGGCCATCGAGGCCTCCCGCGCCCGTCTGGCCGCGAAGAAGGCGCGCGAGAACACGCGCCGCAAGTCCATCTTCGAATCGGCCGGCATGCCGGACAAGCTCAAGGACTGCCAGTCCAGCAATCCGGAGGAATGCGAGCTGTTCATCGTGGAGGGCGACTCCGCAGGCGGCTCCGCCATCCAGGGGCGCAACCCGATCACGCAGGCCATCCTGCCGCTGCGAGGCAAGATCCTCAACACCGAGCGCGCCAGCCTCGACCGCATGATGAAGTCCGACACCATCGAATCGCTGATCACCGCGGTCGGCGGCGGCTACGGCGAGGACTTCGACCTATCGAAGGTGCGCTACCACAAGGTCATCATCATGGCCGATGCCGATGTCGACGGCGCGCACATCGCCACGTTGAACCTGACGCTGTTCTTCCGCTACATGCGGCCGATGATCACCGCCGGGTACGTGTACGTGGCCATGCCGCCGCTGTACCGCCTCAAATGGACCAAGGGGCCGCACGACTTCGTGTACACCGACTCCGAGCGCGACCGCGTGCTTGCCGAAGGCCGCGCCAAGGGCCGCCAGCTGCCGAAGGGCGAAGGCATCCAGCGCTACAAGGGTCTGGGCGAGATGAGCTACCAGGAGCTGTGGGAGACCACCATGGACCCGGAGCACCGCGTCCTGAAGCAGGTGCAGATCGAGGACGCGGCCGCGGCCGACGAGACGTTCTCGATGCTCATGGGCGACGAGGTCGAGCCGCGCCGCCTGTTCATCCAGCGCAACGCGCGCAACGCCGCCTGGATCGACGCGTGACCCCCTCCGTGATTGTCTGAACGAGAACAAGGAACGTAAGAAGTGGCAGACGAAACCAGCAACACCAATGACACCAATGGCGACGGCCAGATCAACGACCAGCCGACCGGCGACGGCTCGATGGAGCCGCTGAGCCCGCAGGAGGCCGACAACACCGACTACGGTCTGATGACCGGCGAACGCATCCAGCGCAAGGACCTGCAGGCCGAGATGCGCGAATCGTACCTCGCGTACGCGATGAGCGTCATCGTCGACCGCGCCCTGCCGGACGTGCGCGACGGCCTCAAGCCCGTGCACCGCCGCGTCATCTACGCGATGTACGACGGCGGCTACCGCCCCGACCGCGGCTACAACAAGTGCTCGCGCGTCGTCGGCGACGTGATGGGCAAGTACCACCCGCACGGCGACTCCGCGATCTACGACACCCTCGTGCGCATGGCGCAGTCGTGGTCCATGCGCTACATGCTCGTCGACGGACAGGGCAACTTCGGCTCCCCCGGCGACGACCCGGCCGCCGCCATGCGTTACACCGAGTGCCGCATGGCGCCGCTGTCGATGGAGATGGTGCGCGACATCGACAAGGAGACCGTCGACTTCGTGCCCAACTACGACGGCAAGACGCAGGAGCCGACCGTGCTGCCGTCGCGCTTCCCGAACCTGCTGTGCAACGGCTCGTCCGGCATCGCCGTCGGCATGGCGACGAACATCCCGCCGCACAACATGCGCGAGGTGGCCGACGGCGTGCACTGGGCGCTCGACCACCCGGACGCGAGCCGCGAGGAGCTGCTCGAGGCGCTCATCGCCCGCATCAAGGGACCGGACTTCCCCACCGGCGCGACGATCCTCGGCCACAAGGGCATCGAGCAGGCGTACCGCACCGGCCGCGGCCTGATCACGATGCGCGCCGTCGTGAACACCGAGGAGATCAAGGGGCGCATGTGCCTCGTCGTCACCGAGCTGCCCTACCAGGTCAACCCGGACCGTCTCGTCGTCTCCATCCGCGAGGCCGTGCGCGACGGCAAGATCCAGGGCATCGCCGACATGCGCGACGAGACGTCCGGCCGTACCGGCCAGCGTCTCGTGCTCGTGCTCAAGCGCGACGCCGTACCGAAGGTCGTGCTCAACAACCTGTACAAGCACTCCCAGCTGCAGCAGACGTTCGGCGCGAACATGCTTGCACTTGTTGACGGCGTGCCGCGCACGCTCTCCCTCGACGCGTTCGTGCGCCACTGGGTCGCCCACCAGCTCGACGTCATCGCCCGCCGCACCGCGTACCTGAAGCGCGAGGCGGAGGAACGCGACCACATCCTGCAGGGCTACCTGCGCGCGCTCGACATGATCGACGAGGTCGTGGCGCTGATCCGCCGCTCCCCCGACGCCGACGCCGCACGCACCGGCCTCATGGAGCTGCTCGACGTGGACCAGGTGCAGGCCGACGCGATCCTCGCGATGCAGCTGCGCCGTCTCGCCGCGCTCGAACGGCAGAAGATCCTCGACGAGCACAACGAGCTCATGCGCCGCATCGCCGACTACGCGGACATCCTCGCCAAGCCGGAACGCCAGCGCGCGATCGTCGGCGACGAGCTCGACGAGATCGTCGCCAAGTACGGCGACGACCGCCGCACGCGCATCCTGCCGTTCTCCGGCGACATGACCGAAGAGGACCTCATCCCCGAGGAGAACGTCGTCGTGACCGTCACGCACTCCGGATTCGTCAAACGCACCAAGGCCGACGAGTACCGCGCGCAGCACCGCGGCGGCAAAGGCATCAAGGGCGCCAAACTGCGCGAGGACGACGTGGTGGACCACTTCTTCCTCACTTCGACGCACAACTGGCTGCTGTTCTTCACGAACAAGGGCCGCGTGTACCGCCTCAAGGCGTACGAGCTGCCCGAAGGCTCGCGCGACTCCAAGGGCCAGCATGTGGCGAACCTGCTGCAGTTCGGCCCCGACGAGACCATCCAGGCCGTGCTGTCGATCCCGAACTACGAGGTCGCCAAGTACCTCGTGCTCGCCACGCGCAGCGGCAAGGTGAAGAAGACCGCGCTGGCCGAATACGATTCGCCGCGTCAGGGCGGGCTCATCGCCGTGCGCCTCATGGCCGACGAGAACGGCGAGGCGGCCGACGAGCTCATCGGTGCCGCGCTGTGCAACGCCGAGGACGACATCATCCTCGTCTCCCGCCACGGCATGAGCCTCAAGTTCGCCGCCGACGACGGCCAGCTGCGCCCGATGGGCCGCCAGACCGCCGGCGTGCAGGGCATGAAGTTCCGCGACGGCGACGAGCTGCTCGCCATGGACGTGGTGCCCTCCGAGACCGACAAGGACCTGCTCGTCGTCACGAACGAGGGCTTCGCCAAGCGCACCGCGATCGGCGAATACCGTCTGCAGGGGCGCAACGGCTTCGGCATCAAGGCGCTGCAGCTCGCCGAGGGCCGCGGCTCGCTGGTGGGCGCGGTCGTCGTCTCCGAGGACGACCAGGTGCTCGCCATCATGAAGTCCGGCAAGGTGATCCGCTCCGCCGTGGCCGAGGTCAAGCGCACCGGCCGCAACACGCAGGGCGTGACGCTCGCCAAGCCCGACAAGGGCGACGAGATCATCTCCATCGCGCGCAACGAGGAGACCGACGAGGATGAGCCGGCGGGCGCGGAGACTTCCGCGGAGGCCGCCGCCGGGGTCTCCGCGGATGGCGTCGCGGAGGTCTCTGCGGACGGCGGCGCGGAGACTGTGAACAACGGGCCGCAGGGCGAGTAGTCGTCTGCGAAGATTGCTACTCTCAGCTAGAGATTCAGCGAATCGTGAAGGAGCAACATGAGCGACAACCAAGAAGAGCTGCGCGAGGAGCGTGTGCCTGAAGTGAATCTGCCCGGCAGGCATGACGGCGCAGAGCCCGCGGCCGACGGCGCGCAGCCGCGCGTGGCCCGTTCCGTGTCCAACAAGCCGCTGATCGACGAATCCCAGGCCCGTGAGCACGCCGAATCCCGTGCGAAGGCCTCCGGCGGCATCAAGGTCCGTCCGGCCGTGCGCCGCGGCACTCCGCGCGCCCGCCGCATGAACCTGTCGCTGACGCGCTTCAACGTGTGGAGCGTGGCAAAGGTGTCGTTCATGATGTCCATCGCCGGGGCGCTCATCCAGATCGTCGCCGCGGCGCTCACCTGGCTGCTGCTCAGCGCGGTCGGCGTGTTCGACCAGATCACGCAGATCGTCGCCTCCACCGGTCTCAACGCCGACGGCTTCAACCTCGCGCAGGTCTTCTCCCTGCCCACCGTACTGTCCGCCGTGACGATCTTCTCGATCGTCGAGATCGTCCTGTTCACGTTGCTCGCCGTGATCATCGCCGCGATCTACAACGTGGTCAGCTCGCTCGTCGGCGGCGTCCACATCACCCTCGGCGACGACTGATCGGCTCGCTTCGGTTCGTGGTGATGCGCGGCGGATATGTCCGTGCGCATCAGGACGCGATTCATTCATGATGAAAGGCCCGCTTCGGCGGGCCTTCGTCGTATGGGTGGTGTTTTTGGAGCTGTCTAGTTCGAGCGGATAGTTGACGTATGTCTCGGGGGATGGTTGACGGTTTGTGCGGAGCGATATTGCTCCACATGTCATAATCCGGCACTTGTGTGGAGCGCCTGTGCTCCACATGTTGATTCCAGGAGGGTGTTTGCGGCCTGTGTGGAGCGATATTGCTCCACACTCGCGCCTGTAGTCCCATATGCGTCCTGTGTGGAGCGGCTGCTCTCCACACTTCCGCTCCTCCGTGCTTGTTGCGCATTGTGTGGAGCGGTATTGCTCCACACAACCTTCAGCAAATGTCCTGTGGGTCTTGTGTGGTGCATCTCCGCTCCACATGTCATAATCCGGCACTTGTGTGGAGCGCCTGTGCTCCACACGTTGATTCCAGACGGGTATTCGTGGCCTGTGTGGAGCGGTATTGCTCCACACGCGCGGTTGTGTCCTCGTATGCGTCATGTGTGGAGCGGCCGCTCTCCGCACTTTCGTTCCTCCGTGCCCGTTGCGTATTGTGTGGAGCGGTATTGCTCCACACAACCTTCAGCAAATGTCCTGTGGGTCTTGTGTGGTGCATTCCCGCTCCACATGTCATAATCCGGCACTTGTGTGGAGCGCCTGTGCTCCACATGTTGGGTTCAGGCGGGTGTTTGCGGCCTGTGTGGAGCGATAGCACTGAGAGAAAGCGGGTGAGACGAATCCCCTTCCCGGCATTGGGGGATTGGTTTCAAGTGGCCGGGCTTGGCTCTCGGCTCCCTCAACTGCGGGGAACCGGTGTCATCGGGTTGGGTGCGGGGAAATGTCCTCCCTCAACCGCGCAGGGGGCGGTTGAGGGGTTGAGGGAGGAACGGGGGCCGCCCTCAACGCCGAAACCGGCCGGATCCTGGTTGAGGGCGGAATCCCCGCCAAGCATGGGTAACGTGTAATCGTTGGAAAATGGCGGTTTTGGCGATGCGTAGCAGAATGCGCCTCGTCGGCCCTGTGGGCCGGGTTCCTCCCTCAACCCGGAAAGTCAGCCCGCCGAAGTTGAGGGAGGAACAATCCCCGTCCACCAGCAGAGCCCAATTGTTGTGGGTTGCCGTGGGAACGTACGTCGAAGAACATGCCGCGTGCGTCGTGACGGGAACGTGCGATGGGCGTGCGGGATGATGTGTGCGGAATGCGCGTTGTTACGAAACGCGCATCGATGTTCGGGAATGTGGTGCGTTGCGCGTATGCATGTGCTATTCTGTGTGTTGTGACCGGTTACATGCGGTGTTGCATCCGTCCGCCGGTCGGCAATGTCGTCAACCGAATAAACCAATAATT
>NZ_BCFK01000062.1 GCF_001417815.1 Bifidobacterium aesculapii | reverse complement strand
TGTTATAGGCATTCGTATTGTTGTCGGCGTTCTTCGCGGCCGCGATCTGCTGGGCCGTCAACGCACGGCGGTCCGTGCGGGCGCGCAGAGCGTTGAGCTGCTGCATGTACTTGAGCGCCTGATAGACATTCGCATCTGCAGCGGCATTCGCCCCGATTTCACCGTCCGCCTCCGCCGCTTGCGCCGAGGGCAGGGGCAGCATGCAGAACAGCATGGCGAGACCCGCCAATGCAGCCACCGCCGCCGAGAGCCGGCGCGTGATTCTCTTCGACATCATTCCTTCTCCAACCGTTACGCTTCGCCGGTCTCAGGCACCAATCGCCTCCATGAGCCAGCTACTGACACGGAATCAAGTATAATCACGAATTCCCGAGCCCGGAACATCTATTCCATGAAGCCAACGCGACCTCTCCATGAAGTCAACGTATCCCCCGCATGGCACGCACCGGATATTAGGTCGGATATTAGGATATGACGTATGAACGCTGAGAGGGGAACGGCTGCGAAGCCCGTGCCGACGCTGGTGGCCGTGGTCGACAACGACCGTATGGCGCTGCTCGCGTTGAAGGGGATCCTGCCGCAGCTGCTGCCGTCGGCCCGCTGGGTCTGGGAGGCGCAGTCCGCCGACGAGGCGGTACGCAAGGCTCTGGACCCGGAAACCCGTCCGAAACTGCTGTTGGTGGACATGTCGCTGGGCGACGCGACCGGCGTGGGCGTGTGCCGCAAGATCCGCACGCGCACCGACCGTGTGGCGCTGCTCGGCATCACCGCGTTCTCGGTGTCCGACTATGCGACGCGCGTCGCGGAGGCGGGAGCGCAGGGCATCGCCTCGAAGGCCGACATGCCGCAACTCGCGCAGGCGTTGCGCGCAGTGGCCGCGGGCGGCGTCTACACGCCGCCGGCACTGCGATCGATGGTTACGTTCCACACCGCACTCGAAGCGCATCGGCTGCTTGCCGATGACGCCGGCGACGCCGACCGCACCGGCGACGCCGCGGACGACAACGCCGGCAGCCGCCCGAAATTGGGCTCCAAGGAGGCCGAGACGCTGCATCTGCTCTCGCGCGGCCTCACCTACGATCAAATCGCCGCGCAATGGGGCGTCACGACCTCCACGGTCCGCACGCACGCCCATCGCGCGGTCGACAAGCTCGGTGCCAACTCGCTCGCCCACGCAATCGCGATCTGGCTGAGTCAGTGAGGCGGGAGCGGACCGCTGCGGGGTTATCTCTCCCCCAGTCAGCTACGTTGACAGCCCCTCGTCAGAGGGGCCAGAAAGAGGCGCTATCGCGTTCCGGTGAGCGGGATGTCGGCGCTGATCATCCACGTATCGTCCTGGCTGCTGGTGGTGAGGGTGCCGCCGACCGCCTCGACCGCCGCGCGGTGCAGCGACAGCCCGCCGCCGTGGCGCCTGCCGTGCACCAGGGTCTTCGATTCGTCGGCGATCGCGTTGACCTCGCTGATGCGGATATGGTCCGCAGCGATCTCCACGAACAGGCTGTACGCAGGTTCGGCGGCACGCCGCGCTCCGCCGGCACCCACGGCCCCGGTTCCGCCAGCGCTTCCGGCACCGCCGGCCCCATCGATGACGCCGACCGCGCCGTCGTCCGCCACGTTCATCGCGCAATGGCGCACGACGTTCGCGTAGATCTCCTCGACCAGCCCTAAGACCGCGTGACGCACGGACTTCGGCACGGCGATGTCCGGCGCACTGTTGAACCGGGTGACGCCGACAAGCCCCAGCATCGCCATCATCCTATTCTGATCCTCGATGGTCTTCTCGAGTTGTGTATCGAACGTGACGTCGCCACCCTTCGCCGCCGTCGCGGCGTCCGATTCCGCACCCGGTTCGCCGCCCGCCACAGGCGCCGCGCCCTCCCCGGCTTCCGCCATGAGGTCTGCAAGCTCGCGTTTGCCGTTGAGCACGTCGATGACCTCGTGCACGCGGTCGAGCGCATGATGCGAACGGTCGTAGATCGCGTCGAGCACCTCCGCATCGTCGTCCATCGCCTTCGCGCGCCAGGCGAGCATCGCGATGGTGGACATGTCGTTGGCCACCGAATCGTGGATCATGTGGGCGAGCTCCTGCTCGCGCGTGACCCGGTCGAGCAGGCGTTCGGCGCGGTCGGCCCGCTTCCCCGCTGCGGACGCGCGGCGGAACACGGAGCCGAGCACGATGAGGAACCCGAGTCCCAGCATGTCGAACACGGCCGTCGCGACGCCCGCGATGGGCGCGTACCCCGGCATCGTCGCGGAGGGATTGGCCGGAATCATCGCGCCGAACCCGGCGTCGCCGAAACCGACGATCATGCCCTCGACCATGCCGCCGACCAGCGAGCGCGTGCCGAGCACCGTGAAGCATACGGCGTCCGCCAGCGTGTAGACGGCCAGCAGGCCAATCATCATCCGGTCGGACAGCACGTATCCGACGGCCAGGAACAGGGGGATGACGGCGAATCCTCCACACGTCCACCACCCTTCGGGCAGGAATCCCGACGCGAGGAACAGCACGGGCGCGACCAGACACACCTCGCGCGGCCGGAACGGCAGCAGGGCCATGACGGCCACCCAGCACAGCGCCAGCAGCATCTGCACGGGCGATGCCGGCGGCGCGACGACCAGTCCGACCAGCACCATCACGATGCCGATGCCCGCGTCCTTCTCGAGGAAGTGCGGTGCACGCCACCAGTCCCGCATCCGTTCCAGCACGGCGCGCGGCCCGTGGAGCGCGGGACGGCCGCCGTCGTTCATCGGACGGCCCCCGCGCCCGTCGCACCGGGCGCGCCGGGCGTACCGGGCGCGCCGACGGTTCCAGCCGGCACAGCGGCAGACGGCGCGTCGAACCGCGCTCCGCGGGGGTCGCTCGGCAGCACCATGAGAATCACCCACGACAGCGATCCCAGAATGTAGAGTGCGAACGAGGCCAGCAGTCCCACGACGACCGCCGGCGCCTCGGCGTGGCCTTCCGCGCCGTTGTAGCCGTTGATGACACCGGCCACGAAGACCGGCAGCACCGCGCCGACATGCAGCAAGGCCGGCAACAGCAGCCACAGGCCACGCCGGTTCGTGTCATGCAGGCGTCTGATGGACAGGGTGATGGTCGGGATGAGCAGCACCAGCATGACGATGATCGACACGTCGTCCAAGAGCGTGTCGAGCGGCGATCCGCCACCGGCGCCGCCCTCATAACTGACGCCTGCCGCGGTGCCGATCGCGGTCGTCACGCCGATTGCGACGGCGGAGACGATCACGGTGAACAGCATCGCCCACCAGTATTCACTGCGCGAGGCGCGCCAACTCGCGATGAACGTCTTGCGGAAGAAACGCGCGACCGCGCCACCGAAGCCGATGCCGTACCACGGCGCCCGCAACGGCGGCGTCTGGCGCGGGACGCCGGCGACGCCCGCGTTCCCGGCGGTTCCGCTGTTCCCGTTGTTTCCAGTGTTCCAGTCATTTCCGGTGTTCGCTGACATGGCGACTCCCCTTTCCTGTACTTCATTGTGCTAATCATTGTGCTGATCGTCGTACCGATCGTGTTGACATCTTCCAGCCAACACCATCCGCCCCGGCTCCGTCCAATCCACGGCGGTCACGGTCAACAGGTGTCCACCCGAGGGAATCCCCTTGGCCCGTCGCCGCACGGGCCGATATCGTGGGTGGTGGGAAGGCCACCGGCCACCGAACGATTCGGACGAACCGGATGAGCCGGACGATCACCGCACGAACGCCCGCACCGGCATCACGCCGCACAAAGCCGGTCCGGCGACCGGAGAAGGGAATCACCATGGCACAGGACCCGCCGACGCAGGACTCGCCGACACCAGGCTCGCCCGACGGGCAATGGCGTGCGCTGCCGGAACGCGTGCGCACCGTGTGGCTCATCAACGAGGCGATCGGCTGCGCGGTCTGGCTCGCCGCATGCGGCGTGTTCGCGGCCGTGTGCAACGCGAACGACTGGTGGGGGTTCTGGACGCAGCTCGTCTCCGCGATCGTCGCCGTCTACGCGATCGGCGATCTCGCCACGCAGCCGTTGCAGACGAAATACCTGTACGCGTTCACCCGCTTCCGCATCGGCGAGCGCGCGCTCTCGACGCGCAAAGGGTGGCTGTTCCGCCGATCCACCACCACGCCGTACACGCGCGTGCAGCATGTGGATACGAAGCAGAATCCGGTGCAGCGGCGGTTCGGCCTGACCACGGTGATTGTGCACACCGCCGCCGGCACGCATGAGATCGCCGCGCTGGACACGGCCGAAGCGGAACGCATGGTCGCCGTCATCACCGCGCTCGTCGCACACGCCAAGGAGGACCTGTGACCGTCCCTCCGCACGACGCCCCACACGTCCCTCCGCACGATTCCGCGCACGCCGCGCGTCCCGCCGGCGGCTGGCGCATGACGCATCCTTTGGCACTGGTCGGCGGCATCGTGAACAACACCAAAGGCACGATCTCGCTGGTGTTGTCGTTCATCGTCATCGTCCGTGCGTCCCTGCGACGCGGCGACCCATGGCTGTGGCTCCTCGCCGCCGCCATCCTCGCCTACGTGCTCGTCGGCCCGGTCGCGCGATGGCTGTCCACGCGCTACCGGCTGACCGGCACCGCGCTGGAATACCGGTCCGGCGTGCTGTTCCGCAAGCATCGCACCATCGCATACGGTTCTATCCACGCCGTCAACAGCGCACGCCCGTGGTACCTGCAGCCGTTCGGCGTAATCCGGTTGAACGTGTCGCCGGTCGGCACGAACGCGGACATCGTGCTCGACGCGGTGCCGTCCGGACTGCAGTCGGAGTTGGAGGCGCGTCGCGCGGCCGACGCCGTGCCGAGCGATGACGGTGCGCGCTGCGGTGACGCCGCGGAACGCGCGCCGGCGACGCTGGTGTTCCGCGCGTCGGTCAGGGACATCATTCTGTTCGCGGTCACCAATCTGGGATTCATCGCGGCCGCGTTCGTCGTGTACGGATTCGTGCAGAATCTGGAGGACGTGCTGCCGCGCGGCGTCATGCGCGACGCGGAACGGTCGGTCGGCGACTACGCGGCGCGGGGCGCGGCCTCCGTCATCCTGCTGGTTCTGGCGTGTCTCGTGATTCTGCTGGGCGTGAGCGTCGTCATGTCGCTGCTGCAGTTCTACGGATTCGAGGTGTGGCGGCGCGGCGACGACCTCGTCGTGGTGCGCGGGCTGCTCACCCGCCGCACGACGACGATACCGGTCGCGCGCATCCAGACGATCGTCGTACGGCAATCGCTGCTGCGCCGTCCGCTGCGATTGTGTTCCGCGCAACTCGGATTGAGCGTCACCGGCAGCGACGCGGATGCCGCGTTCATCCCCCACGTGCTGCCGGTCATCGGCGTGGACCGCGTGATGGACGTGTTGCGCGCGATGCTGCCGGAATGGGATCTGCCGGACATGGCGCCGGCGCGTGGCACGATACGTGCCGCCGTGCCGTTCCGGTTCACCGGGCGCGGGCTGCTGCGGTATTACGTGACGCTGCCGCTGGCCGTGACCGTCGCGGCGACCGCGTGCGTCGGTGCGGCGGTTACGATTCCGGGCGCCGTATTGCCGGATTCCGGAACGTGGGTGTGGTGGCTGATGGCGGTGCCGTTGGCCGCCGGCGCTGCATGGGCCGGATACCGGTTGGCGTGCGCCCGGCGCGAGGGATACGCGATATTGCCGGATACGCCGACGGGCGCAGACGTGCCGGAGGGCGACCCCCCGGCGCGCGCGGACGGCGCGGCGGCGGACGGCGCGGATACGGCCGACAACGCGGCCGCGGACGAATCCCCGCGCGCGTTGAAGCACCGCATCCTGGTGACGGGCGTGAAAGGCATCGGCAGGTACGCGTTGGTCACGCGCCGGACGCGCGTGCAATCGGTGACCCGATCCACCACGATGTGGCGGGAGCCGTACGGCATCGAAGGCGTGCGGATGTCATTGTTCGTGATGAACGGCATCGACGAGCTGCGCTGGCGGTTCATGCATCGTGAAGACGCGGACGCGCTGGAGGAATGGGTGCTGGGGTGCGGCGTGGAGCACTCGTGCGAGACAGCCGCGGCGTCGAACTGACACGCAGGACGCTGCGCACGCGGGACTCACGTGCTCCACAAAGCAAGCGCACGACCCCATATATTCCACGACGGTTGCGTTCTGGAGTGTTGACAAGGGCACAATGACGCTCACGGGGTCCACGTGCTCCACAACGGCCGAGCTCAGGCTCGTGTGGAGCGATTCTGCTCCACACAGAGCGAATATGGGCGGATTCGATGTTGTGTGGAGAGATTCTGCTCCATACAACACGTCAAGAGGGGCATTCAATGAAAGTGTGGAGCGATATCTCTCCACACGAGAGATATCCGATGATCAGCGCACGAGTGTGGAGCACATGTGCGCCACACTCTCTTCCACCAATCGTTGTATGGAGCAGCGGCACGCGCTGAAACCGGTCTCACAGTCGACAAGCCGGGCGGCGATTACGCACGCCGTGCACATTACCGGCGATGCAGTCCATCCACGATCAAGAAATCGCAACGAGACCACATTCCAGCTGGGCCGAAACCCACCGGGCCTCGTGGACGAGCGATCGGCCAACGGCCCTCGTCCTGCAATTAAGGACTCGCCTGACGGCGAGACTCAACATCGGCCGACGTGCTGCCGCACGCCGGCACAGGGCCTGGCCGAAGCCCACCGGGCTTCAGCCAGCCGGACCGCGGCTAAATGATGCCGCGGTCCGCCAACGGCCCTGTCCATTCATACTGCAGCTCTCGGGCGGGCTTGATCTCCTCCTCGGGGAGGTGCTTGGCGGGGAGGGTCTTGGGCTTGAAGGGGAACTTCTCAGCGCGCATCTTCTCGTAGGCGGCGATGTCGTCCTCGTGCTGGAGCGTCAGATCGATGTCGTCGTAGCCGTTCATCAGACGCCAGCGCGTGTAGTCGTTCACCTCGAACGGCAGGGTCACGTCGCCGCAGGTCACGGTGCGGTCCTCAAGGGAGACGGTCATATCGCGGCCGGGCTCCTCTTCGAGCAGCTTCCACAGCAGCTCCACGCTCTCCTGCGGCATGATCGCCGCGAGCACGCCGTTCTTGGCGGTGTTGCCGTAGAAGATGTCCGCGAAGCTCGGCGCGATGACCACGCGGAAGCCGTAATCGTGCAGCGCCCACACCGCGTGTTCGCGCGACGAGCCGATGCCGAACTCCGGTCCGGCGACGAGAATCTGGCCCTTGTTCGCGTATTCGGGCTTGTTGAGCACGAACTCCGGGTCGCGGCGCCACGCGTAGAACAGGGCGTCGTCGAATCCCGACTTGGTGACGCGCTTCAGGAACACGGCGGGAATGATCTGGTCGGTGTCGACGTTGGAGCGGCGCAGCGGCACGCCCACGCCGGTCAACGTGGTGAGTTTTTCCATGATGGTTCAGGTCCTTTGCAAATCACAGGTCGGCGGGGCTGGAGATCGTGCCGCGGATCGCGGTGGCGGCGGCGACGGCGGGCGAGGCGAGATGCGTGCGCGACCCCTTGCCCTGGCGCCCCTCGAAGTTGCGGTTCGAGGTGGAGATCGAACGCTCGCCCGGCACCATCTTGTCCGGGTTCATGCCCAGGCACATCGAGCAGCCGGCGTTGCGCCATTCCGCGCCGAAGTCCTCGAACACCTTGTCGAGTCCCTCCTTCTCCGCCTGCAGACGCACGCGCGAGGAGGCCGGCACGACGAGCACGCGGTGGATGTTCTTCGCCTTGTGATGCCCCTTCATGATCGCGGCGGCCTGACGCAGGTCGTCGATGCGGCCGTTCGTGCACGATCCGATGAACACGGTGTCGACGGCGATGTCCTTGATGGGCATGCCGGGCTTCAATCCCATGTAGTCAATGGCGCGTTCGGCGGCGGAACGCTTGGTCGCGTCGGCGATGTCCGCCGGGACCGGCACGTTCGCGGTGATCGGCAGGCCCTGGCCGGGGTTCGTGCCCCACGTCACGTAGGGCCCAAGCTTGGTCGCGTCGATGTCGACCTCCGTGTCGAACACGGCGTCGTCATCGGTCTTCAGCGTCTTCCAGTACGCGACGGCCTTGTCCCACAGCTCGCCTTCCGGCGCGTGCGGGCGTCCCTTCAGGTATTCGAACGTGGTCTCGTCCGGCGCGATCATGCCGGCGCGCGCGCCCGCCTCGATGGACATGTTGCACACGGTCATGCGCTCGTCCATCGTGAGGTTGCGAATCGCCTCGCCACGGTATTCGATGACGTGGCCCTGACCGCCGCCGGTGCCGATCTTCGCGATGATCGCGAGGATGATGTCCTTCGCGGTGGCGTCCGCCGGCAGCTTGCCGTTGACGTTGATGGCCATCGTCTTGAACGGCTTGAGCGACAGGGTCTGCGTCGCCATCACGTGCTCGACCTCGGAGGTGCCGATGCCGAACGCGAGCGCACCGAACGCGCCGTGCGTGGAGGTGTGCGAGTCACCGCACACGATGGTCATGCCCGGCTGCGTGAGGCCGAGGATCGGCGCGAATGCGTGGACGATGCCCTGATCGGCGTCGCCGAGGGCGTGCAGGCGCACCCCGAACTCCTTGCAGTTCTTCTCCAACGTGCTCAGCTGCAGGGCGCTCGTCTTGTCCGGGTTCGGACGGTCGATGTCCACCGTGGGCGTGTTATGGTCCTCGGTGGCAATGAGCTGATCGACGTGGCGCGGCTTGCGGCCCGCCAGACGCAGTCCCTCGAAGGCCTGGGGACTGGTGACTTCGTGCATGAGCATCAGGTCGATGTACAGCAGGTCGGGCGCTCCATCGCTGCCTTTCCGTACCAGATGATCGGCCCAGACCTTCTCGGCCAGTGTCGTTCCCATGGGGATTCCTCCTAGATTTCTCGGCGCAGGGTATTGTGTTTGCGCCGTGTTCGTGGTAATAGCGTATGCGGTGGGCATGGGTGCGACCACGCCCCGGCCGGATTATGAGATATGACCCTCCGGCCCCGCGCTTTCGTTGGAATCACGCCGAAAACGCCATGTGCGGCACTGCTTCGGCGAGGCGAAAGGCATGCAATATCACATGTGAGCGCACACGGATTCCACGACTTGGTCACCGGACGACACGCAACGGCCGCCACGTGGTATATTGCCCGATTTGGCATTTCACTATGTGAGATGGTATAAACGGAAACCATGACTTCCATGCACTCAGATACCGCTGTGGCCGAAGAGCCGGTCGCCGAGCAGGACCCCACCGACGACAAGACGCCCACCGCCACCGCGAGCACCGTCGAGCAGAACGACGGCGAGGTGCATTCCGGCGTCGGCGTACTCGACAAGACCGTGAAGATTCTCGACGCCCTTGAGACCGGCCCCTCCACGCTCGGTCAGCTCGTGGCCGCCACCGGCCTCGCCCGCCCGACCGCGCACCGTCTCGCCATCGCGCTCGAACGTCACCGCTTCGTACTGCGCGACCAGCACGGCCGATTCGTGCTCGGCTCCCGTTTCGCCGAACTCGCCGCCGCCGCCGGTGAGGATCGTCTCCTGACCGCCGCCGGCCCGATCCTGCAGACGCTGCTCGACCGCACCGGCGAATCCGCGCAGATCTACCGCCGCCAAGGCGACCAGCGCGTGTGCATCGCCGCCGTGGAGCGCGCCTCCGGTCTGCGCGATTCGATCCCGGTGGGCGCGATGCTGTCGATGGAGGCCGGCTCCGCCGCCCAGATCCTTCTCGCCTGGGAGGATGCCGACCGCATGCACCAGGGTCTGCGCCACGCCAAGTTCAACGCCACGAAGCTCGCCGCCGTGCGCAAGCGCGGCTGGTCCGAATCGGTCAACGAGCGCGAGGAGGGCGTGTGCTCCATCTCCGCGCCCATCCGCAACGCATCCGGCCAGGTCATCGCCGCAATCTCCATCTCCGGCCCGTCCGGCCGTATGGGCAACGCTCCGGGCCGCCGTTACGCGCCGCTGGTCATGGCCGCCGGCAAGTATCTGACCGAGGCGCTGATCAAAGCCTCCTCTGGCCGCTGACGGCAGCGACGCGCCCGTCAGCCGAACAATCCCTTGATTTGCCCCCAGAGCGTGGGCTTGCGCAGCAGATCGTCGCCCTCGCCATCCTGCGGGGGCTTCGCGTTCAACGCGTACGTGTACGCCTTCTTCGAACTGGGCTTGCCGACGAGTTCGCCGAATTCCAAAAGCTGCGTGCGCGGCGCGTACGGGTGGCGGATATCGAATTCGATGAGCCTGGTCGCACGCTTGGCGGGCGCCGGACCATACGAGCCGAACCCGCAGGTCGGCGTCGCCACCATCAGCACGCCATCAAGCTCGCCGACGAACCCGTTGCGGTGGTCATGGCCGGTGGCCACTCCTATATATACGTGCGAATCGGATGCATCCCCGTCCCCAGTCGTCGCGCCATCATGCACCATATCAGCCGCGGTCACGGCGGTCCCATCGCGCAGTATCGCGAATTCGCGCGACGCATCGGGGCAGCTGATGCCCTCGCCGAGGTACCCGCCGGTACGCACCTTCGCCTCGTCCAGCACGTAGTAGCGCGACGCGTGGTCGCGGTAGCCCTGCATCGCATACGGCGTGGTGGCCGTGACCGGTGCGAGCAGACCATAGTATTCCGGCAGCGGCATGTGCTGGAACAGCATAGAGCGCGCACCGAGCATCGACGGCACGCGCGTGAGGAACGAGAGCGCGTCGTCGCCCGGCGCGGCGAATCCGCCGCCGTGGGCGTAATCGCCAGAATCGAGGATGACGAGGCCCATCACCGTGCGCGTGTGCGCCGTATCGACGACCGGCAGCGCGAACGTGCCGGCGGCGTGCGGGTACACGACCTGATCGGGCAGCAGCGTGCGCGCGGGCAAGACGTCCGCTTCCACGCCGGGCGTGGGATTCACGCAGCCGGGGAACTCGCGGTAGATGGCGTCGAGTTCGGCGTTGTCGAGCCCGCACTGGAAATCATGATTGCCGTAGGTGACCGCGAACGGCACCTTGCGTTCGATGAGCGGCGCGAGGAAGCGCGCGATCATCGAACGGACGAGCTCGCGCGTATGCTCCTTGGCGGTTTGCGCGTCCTCCTCGTCGACGTCGTCGGGGCGGGGGCTCCAGCGGCGTTTGCGGAACGTCGAGGCGAACGCAGGATCATAGCCGGCGATCTGGTTGCCGGTGAACACGACGAGATCGGGCCTGACCGCGTCGAGACTCGCCTCGATAATCGCGATGGTGTCCTTGGCGACTTTGGGACCGTCCTGGATGTCCGCGACCTGAAGCACGCGGAATTTGCCGGAATGATGGAACTGGAGGCGCCCCAGACGCGCGGACACGGACAGGGGGCGGGTGTCGCCCGCTTCGGCAGGTTTGATCCTCGGCTTTGAAGATACGCCTTCTGGCACGCGTTGGTTTTCCGTCATGGCTCCTACTGTAGCGATGTTTCCCATGGTGCGGTAACCCGCGCGCGGGCGCATGCCGTAAATCCGCGGAATTCCGCCATTTTGCGATACCGCACCATGGGGGATTTACCGCACCATGGGTGTTGAGATGGGGTGGTGTGGGGGTGGTGTGGGATGAAGTG
>NZ_BCFK01000061.1 GCF_001417815.1 Bifidobacterium aesculapii | reverse complement strand
GGAATGGGGGTAGGGATGGGGTTGAAAAACAAGAAAACCCTCGCTTGCGCGAGGGTTCTCATTGGCTGGGGTGCCTGGACTCGAACCAAGAATGGCTGAACCAGAATCAGCTGTGTTGCCAATTACACCACACCCCAATTTGGCTGGCGTGTAACTCCGAAGAGTTCCGCGTCGTACCCCCAACCGGATTTGAACCGGTGTTGGCGCCGTGAGAGGGCGTAGTCCTAGACCGCTAGACGATGGGGGCATATTCATTTTTCAGTGTTTCCACCGGTCGCTCGGTGAACCGCGCAACGAGTGATTAATATACGCGGACACCATCCATGATGCAAATCACGGCGTGTCGCCAGTGTTTCCAACGGTTTGCCCCCTCCTCGCGACGCGTTACGGGTTTCTTGGCCGACGCGACACCCGAACCTGCGCAGTTGCTAGGGCTTCCTGCGCACTCGACACCCGAACCTGCGCATAGGGGTCCTGAAGAACGCGACCCAAAACGACCAGCACGGCCTGCCCCATCTCCCCAAAAGCCCGGAAACAAGCCATTCCCAGATTCATCGGACTGGCGCCGAACACCCTTCTTCACAACGGTGGTGCACAAGTTCGCCATTCAACTGCGCAGGTTCATCCCCCAACCGCGCAGGTCGATCCCCCAACTGCACAGGTCAATTCCCCAACCACGCAGGACGCACGATGAAATTGTGTTTGTTCAATTGCAAGTGAAACGCGCATGCCCATGCCCCTCCCCACCTGCAGCCCCAAACCCACGGCCACCGACCATCAACCGACCAAGTCCACGACCACATCGCCGGGACAGGCCTATAGGCCCGGGAGACAAGGAAGGCAATTAACGGGAAACCCCGTAACGGAAAACCCCGGCCGCCTTGAGGCGAACCGGGGTTCCTGATCTCGTACCCCCAACCGGATTTGAACCGGTGTTGGCGCCGTGAGAGGGCGTAGTCCTAGACCGCTAGACGATGGGGGCATATTCATTTGTGGGCGTTTCCGCCACCGCGGCGTGAACCGCGACGGGTGATTAATATACGGGAACACCACGCCTACGTCAACCACGGCGTGTCACATCGTGATTCTTCGGTTGACAACCCGCCGTCACCCAACCACGGAACAAGGCCGACGATAGGGCGGCGACCATACAAGTCCAGTCCCCTGCCCCACACCCGCGACTGCATACCGCAACGTCAATCGACAGAAGGCTTTACGCGCCCTATTGATGAATTATCAGACATCTTACTGATGAATCTGCATGCAAGGCACGCGCCCATGCCACAGCATGAAGCGAGGATGCCGTCGCTCCCCAAAGGAGTAGCGACGGCATCCTCGTCATAAGCGCCGCGCCGCACCTGAAGAGCGTCAGGAACGCGGCACGGCACGAACCGGAACCAGCCCGGATTGAATCAGGCGTTGCGGCGACGCAGCACCGTCAGCGCGGCACCCGCGCCGAGCAGCGCCACGACGGCCAGCACCGCGACCGTCACCGAAGCGCCGGTCTTCGACAGGCCAGCATCCGGCTTCTTGCCATCGGACGGCTTGGCCTCCGGCTTGGTCTCCGGCTTCGGCGTGGTCGGAGTCGGCGGCGTCACCTCGCCCTTGGCGTTGACGGTGACCTTACGGGTGGCGGTGGCCGTGTTGCCGGTCTTGTCGGACACCGTGTAGGTCAGCGTGTAGTCGCCGGCCTTCGAGGTGTCCACAGCGCCCTCCACCTTGATCGAGGAGGTCACGTCACCGTCGACATCATCGGTCGCGGTCACACCGGCCAGCGGGTCGAACTTCGCGCCGTACTCCACGGTCACGTCATCCGCACCCTTGAACACCGGAGCAGTCGTATCCGTCGTCTTGTCCACAATCTGGCTGACACCGAGCCACGAGATCAGCGGCTTCTTGCCGCCGGTACCCGCGACGTTCGCGTACGTCACGACCGCGTCCTCAGGCAGGTCCACATCAAGCGTCAGCAGGTAATCCTCTCCCTTGGTGGTAATGACGCTGTCTGCGGAGATGATCTTCTCCTCACCGGCTGCGGTGGTGTACGTGATCTGCGGGCCCACATACCGGGTCTCCCACCATTCACGCACGCCGGCCGTGAAGTGGTACCGTCCCTTCTTCAACGGCAGCCGGTACCGAATCGCATCGGAATGCGCACCGTCAGCCGCATACAGGCCGGTTTCCCACTTGTCGTCGTTGGCCGCCTTGTTGTAGACCTCAATGTCAGGCTTGCCGTTGTCGGTGGTGTTGATGTAGCCCCACTGGTCCTCGGCCGCGGACTGTCGATCCGGCGCATCGGCGTTCAACAGCTCCGGCTGCGAATCCTTGACCAGCCTCCACTGCTTGGACTGTTCGCTCGTCGCGCCGGAATCGATGTAGTAGACCAGACCGTCGGGAACGATCTCGAAGTCCGCCGTCACCGGGACCTGCTCGGCATCCGCACCGCTGCCAATCGTCGCGGTGCCGACTGCCGTGTAGGTGGCGTAGGCGCTGCGCGCGGCATCGGAGTCGTTCCATGCCACCGGGACCTTGGTGCCATCGATCTCGACTTGGTCAGGCAACTGGCCGTGTTCGGCGACTGCACCCACCAATCCCAGCGGACGGGGCGTGGAGGACACGCCGAGCCATGCGATGTTCGGCGCCTTCGTGTTCTGGGAGATCACCTCATAGGTGACGGTGGTGTCTTCGGGCAGCGTCACCACGATGTCACCGGTGGCGCGTTCGCCCTTCTTCAGGCTCCAACTCTTGCCGGAAACCGTCTTCGTCTCACCATCGATGGTATAGGTGACCTGCTCCCGTGCGGACCGGTTCTCCCACCATTCGTTGATGCCGGAGGTGAACCGATAGGTGCCCTTCTTCAGAGGGATTCGGTACTGCAACGGCACATTGCCATTGGCATAGAGGCCGCTGCCCCACTTGTCATCGCCATCGTGCGTGCCGACGGTGCCGACGTATCCCCACTGATTCTCACCCGGTGATTGACGGTCAGGAGCCTGCGTGTTGGACAGTCCGGGAACCGCCGCCACAACCGACTTCCATTCCGCGCCATTGGACTTGTCCGCGGAACTGCCGGAATCGATGAAATAAACCAGGTCATCCGGCACGACGTTGATCGTGGCGTTCACCACGCGACGCTTGCCCTCGGCCGTCGGCTGCGTGACATACCCCTGCGCGGAGAACTGTTCCCATGCCGTACGGCTGTGGTTCTTCGCGGAGTCGAACCACGTCACCGGCGTGTCCTTGCCGTCCACAGACAACGTCGCGGGCAGCTTATCGGTGGAATTCACGGTGACCAGACCAGCGTCCACGGCATGGTCGAAATCGAACGGCTCATCGCTGCTGACCACGCGGATCAGCTGGCCCTGCTTGATGGTGAAACTGCCGTCCTCGGCCACTGCGGGCTTGGACGTTTCCTTCCACTGACCATTGGAGTCGTAGCTTCCCTCGGAAACCTCGACATGGCTCAGACCTTCGAGACGATAGCGCGCTTCGCCCTGCGTGTCGGAGATGAGATTGTAGCTGTGGTCGTCGGCATTGTAGACCGCCATGCCCACGGATGCGTCATCAGCGGTGTATCCCACCAGCGTGCTGCCCAGGCGCTTCTGCTGGGCATACGACTGCTGCGGGGCATCGGTCTCGTTGTTGAACGCGACCATGTTCTCCGGCAACGCGACGGCCACGAGCTGGTCCATCTTGTGCAGTGCGGGAAGGAACCCTTGCAGCTTCAGCACCTGCTTGGTCGGCTCGGGCTGCACGCCCAGCTTCCATTCCTTGTACTCAGCCTTGTTGGGGTCACGGTTGCCCCACAGCGCGTACTTCGGCTGGGCCCACGAATCATTGATCTGCCAGAAGTCCACGAAACCGCCGTTGACGAGAATCGTGGAAAGAATCGACGTTATGTTCTCGTTGCCGCTATAGGTCTCCGGAATGTACGCGAGGTCGGACCTCGAAGCGGTGTCCCGCACGATCTCCGCCATCGTCTCGACGCTGGTGGTGTACGAATCCGGACCATAGAAGTCGATGTAGTCGTACGAATCGGGGTCCCCATCATCGTCGCTGAGCCAGGTTCCCGAGTAGTTCATACGGGTCGCCACGGAATAGTCGGATTCCTTGATGACCTTGCCGATCCGGTTGGCCAGATCGAGCATGATGTCCAGATGCGTGTTCTTGCTGTAATCGGGGTGCCAGTTCGGCTCGTTCCAGATTTGGAACATGATCGTGCGGTCGTTCTTATCGGCCTGCCCGAGATGCTCGAACAACGCCTGCACGGCCTTGCGCTCCTGAGAGAACATGTAGGCGGCGTCCTCGCGGTGGGGATAGCTCGGGTCCTTCGTGTCGGTGTCGGAAACCGGAATCCACGGACGAGACATCTCCTTGGCGCTGGTGCCGCGTCCGAAGTATTTGCCTTGATCCCAGAGGTATTCAGGCACGTTGGTCATGTAGCCGTGTTCGGTGACGCCTCCGGTGGCCGAGCTGGTCTTGTCGTTCGGCAGCACTGCGCCGGTGCATCCGAGCGGGCCAAACCACACCCAGTCGATGCGCAGATCGTATTTGTTGGCCCATGCGATGTATTTGTCCACCAAGGTCCAGTCATACGCCGGGTCATCGGCGTGCCCGTTGCCCGGGGTCTTCGCTTCGATCTGGTTCCACATGAACTCGATCTGGATGGTGTTGAACCCGGCCATCTTCACCTTTTCAAAGGTGTTCTCCAACCAATCCTGGTCCAGGATGCGATTGCTCTGGTCGGCATAGATCTCGTTCTCGTTGCCGAAGGTCTGCCATTCGCCGAACGACTGCGTGCCGACCATGGTGAACGGCTTGCCGTCCACTTCCAAGTAGCCTTTGTCCCCGTTCTTGACTACACGGGAAACGACTTTCTTGCCGGCCGTCTGCACCGTCTGCGCCGAAGCCCCTCCGTTGGGTTCCACAGCAATTGCCGTCTGGGCACCGGCGAATACCGTCAGCATCATGCACGCCGTGACGCACAGGGCCACGGTTTTGGCCCCGAATGTTGTGTGCCGTTTCATATTTCCATTACTCCTTACCCGGATATTCCTGACTGTTGCATGCTGTTTCATATCTGTAGATCCCCTTTCATGAAATGTCGCATGCCGTCTGATGACTCATATATTTCTTGTCCTGCATCTCCTTTCACGACGTTGCTTCCCAATTGCCCGCCGCCCGTCATGGCATGACGATGGCGGCGGACACGTCCACGTACGAATCGACGGAACCGAAGCGCTGGCCGGTCTTGTCGTCCCACTGTGGGATCTCGCCGGTCACGCGCACGACGGCGACGTAATCGCTCTCCGGCAGCGTCGGCGAGACATACCGGTAGTGCGTATCCGGTGCCTTGGCGTAGAAGCTCACGAAGATCGGGTCGACGACCACATCTCCGGCAACCGCGCCGTCATCGCAGCCCGGACGACGTTCGACCGACACCTCGGCGTACGATCCCCACGGATCGGCGCGGCCTTCCAGCGCCACGCAGGTGCCGTGGAAGGGGATGCGAATCTCGTCGCCGACCGTATTGGAGCGGAATCCCACGGAGACGCGCTCGCCCGGCACCGGCTCGCCCAGACCGGTCGCCGGATCCCACGACGGCAGGTATTCACGGATGTGCAGACGGCCGCGCTCATCGACGCTCAGCGGCTGCCACACGTAGGAGGCGGCCGAAGCCTGATGCGGGAACGACCAACGGTCGCCCATGAACATCGGCACGATGCCGCGCACGGTGGGGATGTCCAGCACGAACAGGGACTGGGAGTTGCAAGTCATGCTCCCCTCGGGCGCGAACAGGCCTTGATACGCCCATGGCCCGCGCATCGAGGGGGCGGACAGGCAGTAGTTGTCGTTGCAGTCCCACGAGGTCTTGTTCGAGAACAGCATGTAGTACCGTCCATCGATCTTCGCGATCGTCGGTGCCTCGCCGCCGAGGGCGATCTCGTCGGCGATCTTCTCCTCGGCGAACGTCCTGTCGTCGGACATACGGTAGATGTCGCCTTCATGCACCAGCAGGTACGCCGAACCGTCATCGTCTTGGAACACGCCGAGATCCCAGCGGTAGATCGGCTCGCCCTGATAGGCGACGGGGCCCACGAACTCGTACTCGCCGTCGATGGTGTCGCTCACCGCATAGCAGATGTGCGGATCGCGGTATTCGAGGTCGTCCGAGTGCATGTACATCACGTATTTGCCTGTCGATGGGGATTTGACGACCTTCACGCGTTCTCCGATGCGCCCCGGACCCATGAGGCCGTCGGCCTGCTGTTGCAGCACAAGACGTTTGAAGGTCCAGTCGACCAGATTGACCGACGAGTAGCAGGAGAATCCGGCGAAGTGGTTTTCGTCATCGGTCTTGTATTCGCCGAACAGATAGTAGACGCCGTCGTCCTCGACGATGCAGCCGCCGTGCGCGTTGACCGTGCGGCCCCGATCATCGAACCACGGGACGCCGCTGACGATGAGGGATGGGGAGAGTGAAGAGCTCATGGAGGATGGTTCCTTTCCGTTTCGTTGGACGTCATATGGCACGTCATACGAATCAACGCATCAGCATCGCACACACGGGGACGTACCCGGCATAGCGGCGGACGCGCCGTATGGCATGAAGCCCGAACGTGGAGAAAAAGCGGCAGGGAATGGAGAGTCGGAGCCATTCCCCGCCGCATCACCGGTGTTGCCGTTCGTGGACGGTGTTATCCGTCACCTGACGGAGCGACGCCGGATCATGAGGGTGGCGACGGCCGCCGTTGCGGCGACCATCATGGCCGCGGCAGCCATGGCGATGGCGCTGCCGGTTCTCGACAGCTCATCGCGCTCCTGGCCGTCGGCGTTCTGGTTGGCGCCGTCGTTCTTTCCGCCGTTGCCGTCAGGGTTCGACGGATCGGACGGGTTGGACGGGTTGCCGCCGTTGTTGTCACCGCCGTTGTTGTTGTCCGGCTTCGGCACCCTGGCGAACGTCACGGTGTAGGTCTTCGTCGCCTCGACGTTGCCGTCGGCCGGGGTCACGCTGACCGTGGCCTTGCCGCCGTTCGTGTCGGACGCCTGATCGACCGTCACCTTGGCCGCGGTGTCGCGCGAGAGGCCCTGCACCAGCGGGTACTCGGCGTCATGAACGATGGTCACGTCGTAGTCGGCCTTGTCGGCGTTGAAACCGTCAACGCTGGAGCCGTCCACGCGCAGATCGGCGAGCGAGGCGTCGGATGCCGGCACCGCAGTGCCGTCCTTCGCGTAGATCTCGACTTCGGAGAGGGACACGTAGCGGTCGGTCTCGCCGTAGATGTCGACGCCCTTGGCAGCGATGGGCTTGTCCACGGTGAATTCGACCACCGGGGCGTCACCGTCCTGCGTGTAGGACGAAAGGTCCACGGTCTTGCCGAACGGCACCCAGGCGTTGTCGGCCACGCTCCAGACCTTGACCGAAACGTTCTTGGACCACGAGGCCCTGTTGCCGTCCTTGTAGAAGTAGACCTTCACCTTGGAGATGTTGTGCGCGTCGGCGTAGTCGGGACGCAGGGAGAAGTTCGAGTAACCGCTCGACTTCCAGGTGGTGTAGCCCTTGTTCGTCGTATTGCCGTCGAACGTGGCCCCGACGTCGGTGCTGTCGTGGCCGTCATCCCAGACGTTCTTATAGGAAGCGGCGATGTTCGTCTCGTGCTCGGCCGTGGCGTACACGGTAAGCGTCGCGTCCAGCGTGGCGCCATCGTCGAGGGTGACGGTGCCTGGAACCGAGACGCGTCCGCCTTCGTTGGCCAGCGGCGCCGTATCGACGTTCCGCCAATCCCACGTCACGTCCTTGCGCACCGGGTTCGAGGCCTTGGCGCGCACGTTCACCTGCTTGGGGGCATTGCCTTGGATGGCGTCGTCGGCAGTGCCGGCGATGACCGTCAGCGAGGCGGGGTCGACGACCGTCAGCCTGCCGGACGGCACGAGCGCGTCCTGGGCCGCGGCGAGCGTCTTTGCCGCGTCGTTCAGCTGGATCTGGGTTGCGTTCGGGTTGGCGAGGACCTGTTCGGCGTCCTTGCGCGCCTGAGCGTACGCCTTCCACGATTCAGGCGTGTAGTCGGCTTCCTTGAACGACTTGCCGGCGTCCAACGTCTGTGACAGCGCCGAAGCGTCGATCACGCGGATGAGTTCTCCCGAACCGATGGAGATCGTGCCGTCGGCCGCCACCTCGCGAGGTTCGCCGGTCCAGTTGCCGTCGTCATCGTACGATCCAACGGAGGCGCTCACGCCGGCGCCAAGGTTGAACGTGGAGCCGCCTTCGGAATCGGAGGCCAGCAGATATGCGCCATCATTCTCGTTGCGCAATGCGAACCCGATGGCGTCGGCGTCGTCACCGCTGGCGAAGGAGACGGTCTTGCCCGCGATGGTCTTGCTGCCCGTGTAGCCCGACGCGGGCATGTCCGTGTCGGAATTGAACCCGGCCATGTCTGCGGGAGCGGCGACGGCAATCTGCGCGCCCATCTTGTTGATGACGGTGTTGAATCGCGCCAGCTTCTGGGAGGCCTCCGGCATCTTGGGGATGGTGCCGAGCTTCCAGTCGGTGTACTCCTCATAGCCGTTGTCGGGGATGCCGTACAGCGAGTACATCTTGCCTGCCCACGATTCGTTGAGCTGCCAGAAGTCGACGAAACCACCGTTGGCGAGAATCGTGGCGGTGACGCCCACCAGATTGTCACCGCCGCTGAAGGTTTCGGGGATGTAGGCGATGTCGGACTTGTTGGCGGTGTCCTTCACGATGTTCGCCATGTTGGACACGCTGGAGGTGTACGCGTCCGGGCCGGAGAAGTCGATGTTCTCGTACTTGTCGAGCACGGAGCGGGAATCGATGGAATTGCCGCGGTAGTTGAGCCTGGTGGCGACTTCGTAGTCGGAGTCCTTGACGGCCTTGCCCAGTTCGTCGGCCAGACGCAGCCACTCGTTCTTCTGGGCCTTGTTGTGGCCGTCCTTCCAACCGTTCCAGTTCAGCTCGTTCCAAATCTGGAACAGGATGGTCTGGTGCGTGGTGTCCACCTGGGCGAGGTGGTCGAACATGGCGGTCACGGCCTTGCGCTCCTCGCCGAACAGGTAGTCGGCGTCGGCCGCGCGGGTCGGGTCGGAATCGTTGGGCAGGTACGGCACTTCGTTCTCGCCGCCGTTGTTCTTGAAGCCCCAGTACTTGTCGGCTTCGAGATAATCCGGGATGTCGGCCATGAAGCCGTGCACGGTGTTCTCGCGGATGCCGCCGCCGCAGCCGTTGATGCCCCACCAGACGATGTCGATCTTCAGATCGTACTTCTTGGCCCATTCGACGTACTTGTCGAGCAGCGTCCAATCGTATTGGCCTTCGGAGGTCGGCTGGATCTGGTTCCACGCGAGTTCGATCTGGATCGTGTCGAATCCGGCGGCCTTGGTCTTCTCGAATCCGTTCTCAAGCCAGTCCTGAGACAGAATGGGGTTCTTCTGGTCGGTGGGAATCGGGTTCTTGTCGCTGCCGTAGATCTGCCATTCGCCGAAGAACTGGACTCCGTGCATGAGGAACGGCTTGCCGTCCACTTCCAGATAGCCCTTGTCGCCGTTCTTGGCGACGCGCGAGACCACGACCTTGCCGTCGTTTTCGGCAGCGCCCGCCGTTCCGGCGCCTATGGCGAACATCGACAGCATGGCGGCTGCCGACGCCACGACGGCTACGGCTTTGCGCCAGCCGGGGGATGTGAGATGCGACTTCATTGTTCTCCTTGCTCTCTCAATGAGCTCTCAGTGGATTGTCAATGGATGGGTGCATCCCTCCGTTCCTCCACGGATGTACGGGGGCGGAGGAATGCACGGGGACAGTGGAAGGCGGCGACGAGCGCCGGGACCGTCAGCCCTTGACCGATCCGGCCACAAGGCCGGAGACGATCCAGCGCTGGCAGAAGATGAAGAAGATCACGACCGGCACCAACGCGATGACCGTGATGGTCATGAACGCCGGCCAATCGGTGGTGAACTGGCCCATCGCGTTGTACACCTGCAGGATCACGGTGCGCAGATCGGTGGAGGTCAGGAAGATGTTCGGCAGCATGAAGTCGTTCCATGTGGACAGCGTCTGGAACACGACCACCGTGGCCAGAATCGGGGTGATCATCGGCAGGACGATCACGCGGAAGATGCGGAACGGGCCTGCGCCGTCGATGCGGGCCGCTTCAAGGACCTCCATCGGCAGCTTGCGCATGTATCCGATGGTGAGCATGTAGCAGAAGATGGAGTTGGCGAGGTACAGGATTATCAGGCCGAGCAGGGAGTCTACAAGGCCGACCGAGGCCTCCATCTTGTACAGCGGGATCAGGGTGGCCTGCACCGGGATGCAGAAGGCGATCATCAGCACCGCGCCCACACCGGCGGTGAACTTGCTGTTGCGCAGGATCATGCCGTAGGCGGCGAGCGCGCCGATCATCACCTCGAAGAACACGGCGAACACAGTGACGATGATCGAGTTGATGAAGCTCTGCACAATCGGCAACGTGCCGAACACGTCGACGTAATGCTGCAGCGTCCAGTGCTCGGGCAAACCGAACGGGGACTTGGCCATGTCGAGCGTGGTCTTGAAGGTGTTGATGACGATGTAGTAGAGCGGGATGGCCATGATGATGGCCAAGGCGTTGAACAGCACGGTACGGACGATTTTGCCGACCTGCGCACGTTGAGACGGTGTCATGCGAACCTCCTAGTGATGATGCCGGTGAGGAGCTGCTGGCCAAGCACGACGATCATGCAGGCGAGCGTGAACAGCACGGCGAGCGCCGAACCCAGACCGTATTGGGATTGGGAAATACCTTGGACGATGATGGCCTGCGTGATGGTGTTGGTGGCGTATCCCGGGCCTCCCTTGGTCATGCCGAAGGGCAGGTCGTAGACCTTCAGGCCGTTGGTGATGAGCAGGAACGTGGAGACCACGATGCCGGGCACCAGCTGCGGCAGGGTGATGTGGATGAACTGCTGGAACCCGTTGGCTCCGTCGACGGACGCCTGTTCGTACAGATCCTTCGGCACGGCCTGCAGATAGGCCAGATACAGGGTCGCATGCCAGCCGACGGCGGCCCAGATGGCCACGAAGATCACGGCGCCGCGTGCGAGGTTGCTATCCGAAAGCCATGGCACCGATTTGAGGCCCATGGAGATCAGCACGGAGTTCAGGGCGCCGGTCTTGAGCGGGGAGAGGATGTACTGCCAGACCAGGCCGAGGACGATCAGCGAGGGGACGCCGAGGAAGAAGAACAGGGAGCGGGCGAAGGAACGGCCGTAGAACTTGGAGTTGAGCGCCACGGCCAGCGGAATCGCCAGCGCGGTGGTGATCAGCGTGGTGGACACGGCGAACAGCACCGTGAATCCGAGGCCGACCAGCAGTGAGGGGTCGGTGAACACCTTCTGATAGTTCGCCAGACCCACGAAGTTCGGATGCGTCTGGAAACCGTTGAAATCGGTGAACGAGTAGTAGATGGTCTGCACCAGCGGCACCGCGGAGAGCACGAGGAACACCACGATGATGGGGAACAGGAACCCTGTGGACGCTGCGGATTCGGCGAACTTGCCGGTTTTGTACCAAGGGACTTTGGCAGTGGCCGCGCCAGCCGATGGTGCACCGGCAGGCACTTCCTGCGACTGGTCATGAGAAGTCATGTCAGCGTTGCCTTTCTGGGGAGGTTATGAAGGATTCCGGGCGGGTCCGTCCTGTGGAACAGCCCGGACCCGCCCGGTTTGGAGGAGAGACAAGGAGAGGAAGAGGTGTAGGAGGAGATGAGGAGAGGAACGACGCGGGCCATGCCCGGCGGCCGACCGGAACCGGACGGCCGCCGTATGGTACCCGCGGTTATCCGATGAACGGACTAGCGGATCACTTGGATTCGGTCCACTTGGCGTCCAGCGCCTTGGTGACGTCGTCCGCCGAAGTCTGACCCTGAACAAGCAGCTGGAACTGGGAGGCCATCTCCTGGCCCATCACGTTGCCATCACGGCTCCAGTTGGACCAGTAGAAGTCGCCCTTGGTGATGTACTTGTCGTACAGATCCTTGAGCTGCGGCGCCACATCGGCCTTGTACTCCGGGGAGACGGAGATCTGGTTGATGTACTGCTCCTCGAGCTTGAGGCCGGCTTCGCTGTTCATGAAGGCGACGAACTTCTTGGCCGCGTCAAGCTTCTTGCCCTCGGCCTTGGAGCTGATGACGAACGGGGAGTCCGGGCCGCCGCCGACATAGGGCTGGCCGCCATCGACCGCCGGGAAGGCCGCGACGCCGTAGTCGACGCCGGAGGAGTCGAGGTCGGCGAAGTCCCACGGGCCGGAGCGGAACATGGCGAGCTGGCCGGTCATGAAGTTCTGCTTAATCTGATCGGCGCTCACGCCGACGGTCTCCTTGGGCAGGGTGCCGGAGTCGACGAGCTTCATCCACTGCTTGAGCACCGGGGTCCACTGCTCGGAGAACTTGCCGCCCTCATCGAGCTCAGGCCACTTGGAGGTGTCGACGCCCTGCTTGGCGTAGTAGCCGCCCAGCATCGGCTGGAAGGAACCGGAGACCACGCTCATGTCCTCCATGTAGGGGGTGATGTCCTTGGCCTGCAGCTTCTTGCCGAGCTTGATGAACTCGTCCAGGGTCTCGGGGACGGAATCGTATCCGACTTCCTTGAGCAGGTCCTTGTTGTAGACGATGCCGCCGATCCACGCCGTCGGGGACATGCCGTAGACCTTGCCGTCACGGGTGTACAGGCCTGTCTGGGACTTGGGAAGGTTCTTGACGAAGTCCTCGTTGGTGATGTCGCGGGCGAGTCCGGCGTCAAGCACCTCGTTGCGGGTCTCGATGGACATGTGGAACACGTCCGGCACCTGACCGCCGGCCACACGGGTGGTGAGGGTCTGGGCGTAATCGGTGGCCTGGCCCTGGGCGGCGCTCATCTCGACCTTGATGTCGGGGTTGGCCTCCTCGAACGCCTTGACGATCGGGCTCATCATCTTCTCGTTGTTCCACGAGAAGTAGGTGATGGTGGTCTTGCCGGCGTCGGACGAACCACCGCCACAGGCGGCGAGCGGCACGACCATCGCCACTGCGGCCGCAGCTGCAACCAGCATCTTGGAGAACTTCATGGTCTTTCCTTTCGTTGTGCCGACGCCAACCTCGGCGTCGACGAAACTCTACATGCATGCACTTTCCGACCACAGGCTTCACCGCCCGTTTCCAATCGTGCATCCTTTGTTGTTTTAATACGTATTACTTCGTACGTGGCTTTAGTATGACACCGCGACGGCAAACGCGCAAGAATCGGCGTGTCTTGCGTGTATACACATCGCAAAACATTGATTTATCAACGTTATTGACCTGCATCAACCCACAACGCAACCACTCTTACGGCCACATGAGCCCGACGATAACCGCCCGCCACCACGCCCGACTTGCGCATTTCGCAACCTCATGGATAATACGTATTAATGACACCTGTACGGCACAGAGGCCACAAGTCGCATCACGCACACAACCCGATAGGGGGGAGCCACACACCATGAGCACCACAGCAGAGCACACCACCGTCACACGACTGATCCCCGGCGAACACTGGTGGGGAGGCAAGGTCGCCGACGGCAGATTCATGCCCTACGGCGAAACGCCGCTGGAACGCGACCTGTCCACATGGAAGCACGAACCCGGCCAGCTGCCGGAAGCCTCCAACCAAAGCGCGCCGCTGCTGGTCTCCACCCGCGGCCGTTATCTGTGGAGCGACGAACCGATCACCTTCGCCTTCCGCGACGGCTCCCTATCCGTCTCCTCCCACTCGCCGATCGAACTGGAGACCACGGCGGAACCCACCCTGCGCTCCGCCTACCTGACCGCCTGCGAACGCCACTTCCCGCCGTCCGGCAAGACCCCGGCGGAGGCGATGTTCACCAAACCGCAGTACAACACATGGATCGAAATGCCCTACCGCCCCACGCAGCAGGCCGTGATCGACTACGCCGACGCGATGCTGGACGCCGGCATGCCCGCGGGCGTGATCATGATCGACGACAAGTGGAGCCCCGATTACGGCATCTGGACGTTCGACCCGGCGACCTTCCCCGACCCGCAGTCCATGCTGCGCACGCTGCATGACAAGGGATTCGACGTCATCGTATGGCTCGTCCCCTTCGTCAGCCCCGATTCCCCCGCGTTCCGCGAGCTCGAGGCCAAGGGCCTCATGCTGCGCGACAAGACCGGACGGACCGCGATCCGCCGCTGGTGGAACGGGCTGAGCGCCGTGCTCGACCTGAGCAACCCCGAGACATGCGCCTGGGTCCGCGACCGCCTCGACGCCCTGTGCGACCTGGGCGTCGACGGCTTCAAATTCGACGGCGCCGACCTGTACGACTTCCGCGCCGACGACCGCCCGTACCGGCCCATGACCTCCAACGACATGTGCGAGCAGTGGGCCAAGATCGGCACGCACTACCCGTTCAACGAGTTCCGCGCCTGCTGGAAGATGGGCGGCCAGCCTTTGGCGCAGCGTCTCCAGGACAAGCCCGCCACGTGGGACGCCGCCGGCATCGAATCGCTCGTACCCGAAATGCTCGCGCAGGGCATGATCGGCCACGCTTTCGTCTGCCCGGACATGATCGGCGGCGGCGAGGTGAACAGCGCCAAGCACTCAGGCGTCGACCAGGAGTTCTTCGTCAGGTACGCGCAGATCGCGGCGCTGTCACCGATGATGCAGTTCTCCATCTCACCTTCGCGCGTACTGGGCGACCGTCATCTCGCCGCGGTGAACGAGGCGCTGCGCATCCGTCAGGAGCACATGCCGCTCATCGAACAACTGGCCGATCACGCGGCGGCGACGGGAGAGCCAATCATCCGTCCGATGGCCTACCACTACCCCGATCTGGAGCAGGTGACCGATCAGTTCCTGCTCGGCAAGGACCTCATCGTGGCCCCGTGCCTCGAACAGGGTGCCAGGGAACGTGCGGTCGCGCTGCCGGAAGGACGCTGGCGTTCCGACGCCGGCGAGACCGTCGAGGGGCCCACCACGATCCGGACCGCATGCCCCATCGACCGCCTGCCTCGCTTCCGGAAAGAAAGCCGATGAACCCCTCGGAAACATGGGGTGACCCGACCCCCGTATACACATGGACCCAAGTAGACTATGGAAACGATACGCGATACCAGCACAAGGGGCATGATGACCAGGAGACGAGCCGGCAACCGACCACCCACCAGCAAGGACGTGGCGGCGCTCGCCGGCGTCTCCCAGAGTACGGTCTCGTTCGTCATCAACGGCAAGCACACCGTGTCCGAAGCCACACGCCTGCGTGTGCAGGAGGCGATGAGGAAACTCAACTACCAGCCGAATGCAGGCGCACGCACGTTGCGGACGAGCCGTACCAACATCATCGCCCTGTTCGTCGAGATGAACGAGGCCATCGACGCCAACGAGACCACACCGTACATCGACGCCATCGTCACGCTGGCGAGGGAACACGATTACGACGTCATCATCAACACCACGCGCGAGGGAACGACGGCGCTCCAGCGCCTCGCCGGCAAGTCGATCTGCGACGCGTTCATCCTCATGGACGTCCGCCGCGATGACGAGCGCATCCCCGCGGCAGCCGAACTGAGCCTTCCCGTGGCGCTGATCGGCCGTCCCGACAACGCGATGGGACTCGACGTGTTGGACTTCGACGCCCGCGAGGCCGCCCGCCAGGCCGTCGACGAACTCGCGAACACCGGGCACCGGCACATCGCCGTGGTGGGCGACGTGCTCAATCAGGAAAGCGGACGATTCCGCTTCGTCGACGATTTCTACGCAGGCGCACGCGACGCATGCCACGAGCACGGACTGGATTTCTCGCTGGTGACCCGCACCGGAGATGGCTGGACAGGCGTACGCGACGCCACCGGACAGCTGCTCATCCACGCCGACGACCGCTTGGGCATCATCGTCAGGCAGCCGCGCGTCACCGAATGGCTGCTCCGCGCTCTGGCCGAACGGGGGCTGGTCCCCGGACGAGACATCTCCGTCGTGGCGCACTGCTCCAACCTCGCGGCCGAATCATGCCAATGGCCGGTCACCAACGTGTCCACTTTGCCGGAGGAAATCGCATCCCAAGCCGTGCTGACGCTCTTCTCCCGTTTGTCCGGCGACACCTCCGCGCCCAAGTGCAATCTGATCGCCCCCACCGGAATCACCCGACGTGCGACCGTCATCGATTGGAATGCGCGATAGGCATGGCGATTCACAGCGATTCATAATGATTCACAACAATCCGCAACGATTCACAGCGCGGCGCCGTCATGCCGCATAGTCACGCCGAGAGGAAGGCGCCCGGGCCCACCACGAAGTCAAGCCCGGGCGCCTTCCTCTCGAAATGGCCCGTATGGATATGAACGTATGGGGACATATGCAAAAGCGGGGCGTGTGTGCCCGGCGAATCCATCTTCACCGGGCACAC
>NZ_BCFK01000060.1 GCF_001417815.1 Bifidobacterium aesculapii | reverse complement strand
GTGTGTGCCCGGCGAATCCATCTTCACCGGGCACACACGCCCCGCCCCGCGTCACGGACTCACAGACGCGACCGCAATCACAGGTGCGCGCGCAGCGCCTTCAAGCGGGCGAGCGAGATCTCACGGCCGACGATCTCCATCGACTCGAAGAGCGGCGGGCTCACGCGACGGCCGGACATGGCCACACGCACCGGGCCGAAGGCGAGACGCGGCTTGTAGCCGCCGTCCTCCACGAGCGCCTTGTTGAGCGTCTCGTGCAGGATATCGGTCTTCCAATCGGCCTCACCGACACCTTCCAGCGCGGCGATCGCGAGATCGAGCACGGCGGGCGCGGAGTCCTTGAGCTGCTTGCGCGCGCCGTCGTCCGGCTCGAGGTACGTCTCGGTGGACAGCAGGGAGCCGACCATGCCGGCGACCTCGCCGAGCAGGCGCACGCGCGGCTGGACGAGCGGCGCGGCGGCGGTAAGGATCTCACGCTCGCGGTCGGTCAGCGCGTCCCACGAGTCGGCGGAGACGACGCCGTCGCGCTTGAGGTACGGCACCGAGCGACGCAGGAAGTCCTCGGGCTCGAGCATGCGCACGTGCTCGGCGTTGATGGAGATGGCCTTGTCGAGGTCGAAGCGGGCCGGGTTGGCCTTGACGTCGCGCACGTCGAACTTCTCGATCATCTCGTCCATGGAGAACACGTCGCGGTCCGGCGCGATGGACCAGCCGAGCAGCGCGAGGTAGTTGAGCAGGCCCTCGCGGATGAAGCCGGCGTCGCGGTGGTTGAACAGGTTGGATTCCGGATCGCGCTTGGAGAGCTTCTTGTTGCCCTGGCCCATCACGTACGGCATGTGGCCGAACAGCGGGGTGGTCTTGGCGATGCCGAGCTCCTCGAGGTAACGGTACAGCACGATCTGGCGCGGGGTGGAGCTCAGCAGGTCCTCGCCGCGCAGCACGACGTTGATGTCCATCATCGCGTCGTCGACCGGGTTGGTGAGCGTGTACAGCGCGTCGCCGTTCGGGCGCACGATCACGTAGTCCGGCACGGAACCGGCCTTGAATTCGATGCGTCCGCGGATGAGATCGTCGAAGGCGATGTCCTCGTCGGGCATGCGGATGCGCAGCGCGGGCTTGCGGCCTTCGGCGCGGAACGCGGCCTTCTGCTCCTCGGTCAGGTCGCGGTCGTAGCCGTCGTAGCCGAAGGCCTTCGGGCGGCCTGCGGCGACGTTGCGCGCCTCGATCTCCTCCGGCGTGGAGTAGGACTCGTACGCGTAGCCGGCTTCGAGCAGCTTGGCGGCGACGTCCTTGTAGATGGCGGTGCGCTCGGACTGGCGGTACGGGCCGTGGGGGCCGCCCACGTCGATGCCCTCGTCCCAGTCGATGCCGAGCCAGCGCAGCGATTCGAGGATCTGGTTGTAGCTTTCCTCGCTGTCGCGCTGCGCGTCGGTGTCTTCGATGCGGAAGACGAGCTTGCCGCCGGTGGCGCGCGCTTCGGCCCAGTTGAACAGGGCGGTGCGGATCATGCCGACGTGCGGGGTTCCGGTCGGGGACGGGCAGAAACGGACGCGCACGTCCTTGGGCAGTTCGGGCTTGTGGTTTTTCGCGGTATCGTTCGCGTGTTCAGCTTCAGTCATAATCCCCTATTGTGCCGCGCGCGACGGACGGGAATCGTCGCGCGCGGACGGATTGCGGCACGCACGCGCGGACGGACGCGGCACGCACGACATGCGCGTGACGCGTCCCGACGCGCACGCCGCATGTCCACGACGAGGACGCGCGGCCGTTTCATGTTTCATTTTCGACGTGATGCTGGAACAATGGGAACCAGTCACCCCGATACGGCGATGACCATGCGACTTTGAAAGGGGAAGCAGTGAGCAATCCGAACTACGTGCCGCTGCCGCCGAACCCGGCACAGCCGGGCGGCGACCAGCATGATTCCGATCCCTACCAGCAGACGGCCGGCCAGACGCCCGGCGCGCAGCCGACGGCCGATCCGCAGAACGCGTTCCCCGCGGTTCCCCCGGCACCAGGCCCCGACCCGTCGAGCCAGTTCCCGCCCGCGCCGAACATAGCCCCTCCCGCGCCCGCATCGAACGCGTACACCGCGCCTGCACCGAACGCGTATACCGCCCCCGCCGGGCTCTACCGCAGCGCCCCCTCGCTGGATGAACCGTATTACGGATGCCCCATCTTCGAGGCGTACATCCGGTTCTGGCAGAAATACGTGGTGCTCTCCGGCCGTGCCTCGCGCAGCGAGTTCTGGTGGCCGTTCCTGTGCAATATCGTCATCGGCGCGGTGCTCGGCTTCATCGTCGGCATCATCTACAACGCGACGGGCGCCGATCTCGGCTTCCTCACCACCGTGTACGAGCTCGCGTGCTTCATCCCCGGGCTGTCGCTGGGCGTGCGCCGTCTGCATGACACGAACCGTCCGGGCTGGTGGCTGGCCATCATCTACGGCGTGGCCGTTCTGGCCGGCATCCTCATAGTCGCCGGCGGCGCATCGTTCATCATCGGCGGTGTCGGCAGCATGTTCGGCGGCGGCCGCGGGTTCGGCGTCGCAGCGGCCGGAGGCAGCGCCCTGCTCATTTTCGGCGTTCTGCTCAGCCTTGCCGCCAGCATCCTCTGGGCCGTGCTGATGGCGCTGCCAAGCAACCCGGAAGGCGCCCGCTTCGACAAGCATGCGGCGGTCGCCCCGTATGGCGCGCCCGTCGCGGGAGCCCCGAACGCGGCGCCCGTGTACTCCACCTCCACGCCGGGTTACGGTGCCGCGCCGATGCCGCCGGCCGGCCCGTTCGGCGCGCCGGCACCGGCGGCCCCGTTCGCCGTGCCCGCGCCGGCCGACCCGTTCGCCGTACAGGCCGAGCCTGACGTCCCATCCGCGGCGCCGGCCCCCGTTCCGGCCGCCCCCGACGCAGCCGCGCCCCAGCAGCCGTCCGACGCACCGGCCACACAACCCGCCGCCGACGACGATATGGATGCCACCCAGCCCAGCCAGCAGCTGCACAGCGACGGCCGGCAGACCCCGCAGGCACCCTATGCCCAGCCTGGCCAGCAGCCGTGGCAGGGCAAGTGAGTCCTCGCGAATCATCCTGAAGACAGCCTGAAGGCAGCCGAAAGGGGGCTGTTCCGGCACGCGAATCGCCGGAACAGCCCCCTTCCATGTGTCCGCTCCATGTTTTCACGGCATGTCTCAGTGACGTATTTCCATGACCGGGCGCACGGCAGCCATACGTCGCATCGCGCCACTCCGCACGATCGCCCCGCGTCACCCCGCGCAGCAGCCCCGCGCCGCATCTACCGCAGCATGCGGCCGGCGCACCACACGTGTTCGACCGTCCACGTGCCCGTGTCAAGCAGGTTGAAGTCCGCGGCATAGCCGGGCGCCAGCAACCCCAGGGGTGCACCCGTCACGGGGTTCGCACGGTCGAGGCCGAGCGCGCGCGCCGGCGTGAGCGTCGCCGCCTCCACGGCCGCGGACGGCTCGAATCCCAATGCCAGCACGGCCCGCCGCACGGCGACCTCCAGCGTCAACGTAGAGCCGGCGATCGCTCCGTTGGAGACGAGCCGCGCATGCCCGTCCACCACGTTCACATCCAGCTCGCCGAGCTTGTACGCACCGTCCGGGCAGCCGGTGGCCGCCATCGCATCCGTCACGAACGCGACGCGGTGCGGTGCGAGACCGAAGCCCAGACGCACCATCGGATCGTCCACGTGGAACCCGTCGTTGATGAGTTCGATCGTGACGCGCGGATCCTCCACCGCCGCCGGAATCGGCCCCGGCGCGCGGTGATGCAATCCGTTCATCGCGTTGAACATGTGCGTCATGATGCCCGCGCCCGCGTCGAACCCTGCTTTCGCCGTCGCATAGTCGGCGTCGCAATGGCCCACGGCCGGCACGACGCCCGCCGCGGCGAACCGGCGAATCGCGTCGATGCCATGCTCCAGTTCCGGCGCGATCGTGACCTGCCGGATGCAGCCGAGCCGCCCCGCGCCCGCATGACGCCCGGCAGCGGCACCACCGCGAGAAACACCGCCGCCTGCGCCCGAAACCCCCGACGCCTCCAGCAGCCGTTCCACCAGTTCCGGCACCGGATCGCGCAGGCAGTTCGGATCATGCGCGCCCTTGCGCTTGACCGCGAGGAACGGCCCCTCCAGATGGCATCCGAGAATATCCGGCCGCCCGGCGGCCATCTTCTCGCCCACCACGCGGATGTTGCGGCAGATCACGTCCATCGGATTCGTGATGAGCGACAGCACCTGCCGCGTCGTGCCATGCACCGCGTGCCCGGCACGCGCCACGTCGATGCCGTCCGCGCCGTCGTCGAACGAGCGCTCCCACGCCCCATGCGAGTGGATGTCGACGAATCCGGGCGTGAGGATCCTCCCGCCAGCATCGACGACCACGCCGCGCGCGGCACCGCCATCAGCGCGCGCCATCGGGTCGATGCCGACCGTGCGGCACGCATGCTCGAACGCCTCCTCCCCGTCGCCGTTCGCGGCGGTCACGCCGGTGGCGACGATCACGCCGCGCGCATCCGACACGACCCACGCGCCGTCACGCACGCCGCCCGCGTCGACCTTGCGCGCGCCGCGAATCGCGACCGGCGCCGCCGCTACCTCCAGGGCGGCGGTCACGTGCGCGACCGTCGCCCTCCTGTCTTCCGTTGCGGTTACCGCTGCCATGCCGTCCTCCCTGACGCCGCGCTCAGATGCCCTGCCATGCCGGCTTGTGCGCGTACGCGTACCGGTAGTAGTCCTTGTGCCGCAGACGCGACGCCGCCGCCTCGTCCACGATGATCGTCGCATGCGGGTGCAACTGCAGCGCGCTCGCCGGGCAGAACGCCGAAACGCCGCCCTCGACGGTCTCCTCGATGGCCTCCGCCTTGCCCGCGCCGAACGCGAGCAGGATCAGATGCCGCGCCTTGAGGATCGTGCCGATGCCCTGCGTGATGCAATGCGTCGGCACCTGGTCGAGATCGCCGCCGAAGAAACGCGCGTTGTCGACGCGCGTGCGTTCGGCGAGCGTCTTCACGCGCGTGCCGGACGCCAGCGACGACCCCGGCTCGTTGAATCCGACATGGCCGTCCGCACCGATGCCGAGAATCTGCACGTCGATGCCGCCCGCGGCCTCGATCGCCGCGTCGTACGCCGGACCGGCCGCCGCGACGCGCTCGCCGTCCGCGAGCGGCGCGCCGTCGAGCACGTCTCCGGGCACGTGCACGTTCGCCGGGTCAAGTCCGAGCGGCTCGACCACGGTGCGGTGAATCGTCGCGTGGTACGACTCGGGGTGCGTCAGCGGCAGTCCGAGGTATTCGTCGAGCGCGAAGCCGCGCACATGCGACACGTCGATGTCTTCCTCCTTGACGATGCCGGCGAGCGCGCGGTATGCGGCGAGCGGGCTCGATCCGGTCGCGAGTCCGAGCACCGCGTCCGGCTTGGCGGTGATGAGGTCGGCGACGCACCGCGCGTAGATCGCGCCGGCCTGCGCCTCGTCTTCGACGATGATGATTTCAGCCATGATGGTTCCTTTCCGTATGGTTCGTGAGGTGGTTGCCTATTGCGGGCTGATGCTGGTGTGGTCACTGCGATCGCCGCGGCCGAAACGGCTAGGCCGAGACATCGTCCACGGGCGTGAATCCGAGCGTGTCGAGGAAGTCGAGCGTGAGCGCGGGGTCCTTGAACACGGCGGTGTCGCGCAGGATGCGGTGGCATACCGAGCCGAGCATGTCGCGGATGGCCTCGTCGACCGTCTCCGGCGTGCGCGCGCCGGTCGCACCGGTCGCACCGTCGCCGTCGAGCGCGGCCGTGAGTTCCGCCCATTGCGGCGCGAACGCGGCGAGCCCGTCGGGCAGCGGCCCGTCGGCGAGCAGCGCCTCGCGGATCGCGCCCAGTTCGCCGACGAGGCGACCGGGCAGGATGAACAGTCCCTGCGCCTCAATGAGTCCGATTGGCTCCTGTTTGATGGCCCAGTATTCGGGGTGCGCGTGGAACACTCCCTGCGGGTAGCGTTCGCTGACGGCGTTGTTGCGTAGGATCAGGTGCATTTCGTAGCCGCGGTCGGTGACGGTCACGCTGGGCGAGACGGCGGATTGCGGGTTGCCTTCGGCGTCCCGTGAGGCGATGCCGTGCGCCGCGTCGTCATGATCGACCCATGCGCGCCGAATCGTGTCGGACACGTCGACCACCGCCCGGCGAGACGGCGAGACGACGCGCACGGCGGTGCCGGGCCAGTCGAGGATCTCGACGATGACGTCGGAGCCGTCGGATGTGCCGGAACCGCGGGGCGCGGCGAGGGTGCGCCACGCTTCGGCGTGATGCATGGGCAGGAGCTCGCCGCCGCCCTGATAGTGGTCGTGCGCGAGCACCGAGCCGCCGATGCACGGCAGCGCGGCGTTGCAGCCGAGGAAGTAGCCGGGGAACCGGTCGACGAAGTCGATGAGGTCGCCGAACGTGCCACGGTCCACGTGCATGGGCGTGTGTTCGCGGTTCACGCAGATGCCGTGCTGCCGGAAGTAGCCGTAGGGCGAGAACTGCCAGAACCACTCCTCGCCGCCGATGGTCACGGGGATGGTCCGCAATGTGCGCCGGCCGCGCGGCGCGTAGCCTTCGTTCTCGTGGCAGATCGTGCAGGCCGGGTAGCCGCCGCCGACGGCGGTGCCGGCGGCCGCGCTGCCCATGGTTTTGAATTCCGGTTTGGCGAGGTTGATGGTGATGGTCAGTCCGTTCGCGTCGAATCGTGAATTCGCGTCGAGCGCGCTTTTCTTCACGTAGTTGTTGGCCACGCAGTAGTCGTACAGCCAGCGCATCGCATCGTCGCCGCCGCCGGCGCGCTCCTCGTCGAGGAAGCGCGCGGCGAGCGCGGAGGGGCGCGCGGAGAGCAGTCCCATCACGCCGTCGGCCATGAGCGGCGCCTCGTCGCGCGTACACAGCCCGGCGACGGTGACGGCGTCGCGGAACCGGTCGAGCAGCGCGTCGGGCATGAGCGGCTCGTGGCAGGTCGCACCGGTGGGGCGGTAGGTGGCGAGGCCGAGCAGTTCGAGTATCTGGTTGCGTTTCCAGTCCACGTCGAGCGTGTCGAGTTCGAGGCGGCGCACGGCGTAGTCGAGGAGCGCGTCGATGACGCCGTACACGTCGGCGAGCGCCGCGGCCTGCGCCGCCGCACCGCCGGCGTACGTCGTCGCGCCGGACGTCGCGGTGTCGTAGTACGTCGCGCGTGCGGCGCCGTCGTCCGCCGTGCGCGCACCGATGTCGTGTGTCGTCGTATCGTGGCTCATGCCGTCGTCCTTTCCGTGATGTCGTCGACGATGCGCCGGATCGTACCGGCCTGTTCTTCCATCTCCTCGACGAGTCTGATCTGCGTGCGCGCGCGCACGAGATTGTGCTCGGGGTATTTCGTGGCGAAATACATGTCGCCGGCGAGATGGTCGGCGAGGAAGCGCATGCCGCATTCCAACGTCATGATATTGCCGGCGAACGGCAGCAGGTCGATCTCGCCGTCGGTCAGGCTGCCGCGCACCTCGCCGATGAACCCCTGCGCGTAGGCGCGGAACAGGTCGGTGCTGAAATGCACGTTCGCGAGATCGCGTTCGTCCTCGAGCGCGGTGGAGGCGCCGAAGCGGATGGAGTCGCCGAAATCGTAGAGCATGGAGCCGGGCATGATGGTGTCGAGGTCGATGATGGCGCGCGCCTTGCCAGTTTCACGGTCCATGAGGATGTTGTTGAGCTTGGTGTCGTTGTGCGTGACGCGCAACGGGAGCGTGCCGTCGGCGAGCGCGTCGGTGATGCGCGCGTACTGGTCTTCGTGCGCGAGGAAGAAGTCGATCTCGCGGCGGCAGGCTGCGGCGCGTCCGAGTTTGTCTTCGGCGAGCGTGGTCTTGAAGTCGGCGAACCGGTGCGGGGTGTCATGGAAGTGCGCGATGGGTTCGGCGAGCCGCGCGGCGTCGAATCCGGCGAGATGGTTCTGGAACGAGCCGAATGCGGCGCCGGATTCGCGGAACACCGCCGCGTTGGGCACGAGATTGTACGACATCGTGCCTTCGATGAACGCGTAGACGCGCCACGGCGAGCCGTCGGCCGCGGATGTGGCGTAGGTGCGGCCGTCCGTGGTGGGGATGATGTCGAGCGTTTCCTGGCCGCGTTCGCGCAGGAACGCGGTGACGAGTTCGATGTTGCGCATGAGGTTCGCGGTGTCGGGGAAGACGCGCGTGTTCATGCGCTGCATGATGTAGCGGCGCGCGGTGGTCGTCACCAGGTAGGTGGTGTTGATGTGCCCGTCGCCGTAAGGTTCGATGCCGGTCACGCGGCCGTCAAGCGCGAACATCGCCGCGACGCCGGCGAGGTCGGGGGCGCCTCCGGAGTGGGGGGCGCCGGGGTGAGAGGTACCGGGGCTGGAGGCGCCGGAACGGGCTGAATCACCGGAGTGAGAGACACCGGAGCTGACGGGAGCGCCGGAGTTGGGGACACCGGAGTGAGGGAAATCCCCTGAGTGAGGGGTACCGCCGGCGCGAGGGGCGGTATGCTGCGAATCAATGGGGACCATGGGGGCTCCTTCGCCGTCGATGGATACGGTTGATACGGTTGCGGGCGGGTGCCGCAGCCGGCTTCGTCGCCGACCGCACCCGCGATGCTGCCCCTTATGCTAGTCGCCCCTCTCTTTTTATGCAAACACTCTTTACATTAAGCGCGCCTCCCCCACCCCACTCACCCACACCCCTACACACACTCACCCACACCCCTACACCCCACGCGCCCATCTCCCATGGTGCGGTAACACAATTTCTCCATAACGGCGGAATAAAGCCGTTTTGCCTGACCGCACCATGGGCGTTTTACCGCACCATGGGACCACGGGCCGCAGGATGAGCGTAGGGCGCGGGGCGGGGCGGGGTCAGAGTTCGACGGTTTCCTTGTTGTCGTTCTTGACGTGCGCGAATTTGGCGGCGAGCGCCTCCTTGTTGCGCTTTTCGTCCTCCTCCTTCGCCTTCTTCTTCGCCTCGGCCGGATTCCACAACACGTCCTCGCGGTGCTTGCGCCATTCGGCGGCGGCGAGCGGCGCGACGAACGCGGCGAGCGCATCGAGTGATGCACCGGCAGCGGCAGCGCGGGCGGCGAGCAGATCGCGGATCTGCACGTCGGTCAGGAAGATGCGCGGCACGGAGATCTGTTCGCGCAGCTCGTTGACCGCAAGCAGCAGCGGCAGCACGGCGCGCACGGCGTCATCGTCTACAGGCGTCTCCCCGGTGATTCGCGTCACATCGTTCCCGTCGGACACCGCGTCAAGCAGCGCGCCGCACACGGCGAGCGCGGCGGCGAACCGGTGCGCCATCGCACGGACCAGCGCGTCCGACGGCTCGAACGCGTCATCCGTCGGCGACGCGGCACCGGCACCGTCGTCAACGGCACCGTCGCCGGGCTCAACCACATACTCCCCCGCGTCGAACGCACCATCGCTCACGGCCGCCTCGACCGCGCCGAGCGTCTCGTGCACGCGCACGGACGCGGCGTCATCCCACACGACGCCGAGATCGGCCGCGGCGTCGTCGACGAGCGCGATGTCGCCGGTTTCGGAGAAATCGGCCATCGCGTCGTACGCGTCGTTGGCGGCGAGCAGCGCGTCGACGATCTCCTGCGGACGCCCGGGAATTGCATCCGCGCCCTCGTACACGAATTCCGCATCCGGCATCGTCACGTCGTTGCCGGTGACGATGCGCGCGAACGCACGCGAGACACGCACCTGCAGGTTCTCGCCGTATTTCGCATCGTTGTCCATGTGCATCGCCTCGGTGAGCGGCCACAAGGCCACCAGCCGGGCCGCCTCGCGCGCGGCGTCGCGCACGGCGGGCAGCGCGGCGAGACGATCCACATCATCGGCGTTCAGTTCGTAGGTCATACAAGCTCCTTCGCGAGAGATTCATCAAGGACCATCCTCAGTCCCGCACGCCCATGGGCTCTTCCCGGCACTCCGGTCCGACCGGCGATCACACGGACCGCAGCGACCGGGAACGCCGCCGAGCAGGGCGCGACTCCGTAACCGATTCTAGTGTGCGTCTACTCGATGCCGGCCGCGGGGTCGACATACGTGATGGACATCACACGACCGGTCGCGCAGTCGAACGTGATGGACGTGATCGAGGCGAGCGCGGTGTGGCGCAGGAACATCCAGTGCTCGGCATGGCCGGTCTCCAACAGGTGCCGGAACGACCAGATCGGCGACTCGTGGCTGACGACGATGATCTGCTCGCCCGCATGCTGCCGCACCTTCTCGCGGGCGAACTCGCCGACGCGCGCCGCGATATGCGCGTACGACTCGCCCCAGCTCGGGCGCCACAGGTTGCGCACCAGCTTCCAATTGCCGTTCCGCCACAACGCGCCCTCGCCATGGCCGATGCGCTTGCCTCGGAACTCGTTGCCGGCCTCGATGACGCGCTCGTCGGTGACGAGTGCGAGCGGCTCCTCGCCGCGCGCCTCACGCACCAGGTTCAACGCGTCGAGAATCGCACCGGCCGTCTCGCGCGTGCGGTCGAGCGGCGACGAGTAGACGGCCGAGACGGTGTTCATCTGCGGGCTGGCGGCGATGTACGCGCCGGTCGCCGCGGCCATGCGGCGGCCCACGTCGGACAGATGGAAGTCGGGAAGCCGCTCGTAGAGCAGATGATCGGGGTTGTACACCTTGCCGTGGCGGACGAAATGAATGGTGGTGGCGGTCATCGGCGCTCCTTGGTGAACGATGGGCGAATACGGTCAGGTAGCACACCAATCTACCGCGTGTCGGGGAACGCGCGCGCGTAGAGTAGCCGCGACGCAAACGTGCGGCGCGATTCGGGCATGGAGCCCGACGGCACGCACTCCTTTGCGCGACCAAGACGGACAGCACACATCATTCGATGAGGGCTTTGCCGCCCAACGCCACGGGCTGCGAGGGACATCCAATCGGGAGCGGAAAGGAGAGGTGCAATATGTCCAGCAACGTCATCACCGGAATCAGGGAAGTCGGACACAAGGTGTTCGGCGGGTATGCGGAGCTGCTGCGCATCCCGCACACCGCACGGTATTCGATCGGCGGCGTCATCGCCTGCATGCCGTTCCCGATGATCGGCATGACCATCACCATCTCCGTGCAGCACTACTACGGCAACTACTCGCTGGCGGGCATGCTCACCGCGTTACAGGCCATCGCGCTGGCGATCTCCACGCCGCTGCTCGGCAAACTCACCGACAAATTCGGGCAGCGTCAGGTCTCGATCCCGACGATCATCGTGTGGATCGTCGCGGCGATCGCACTGACCACATCGATCACGAACCACGCGCCCGAATGGGTGCTGTACTGTCTGACGCCGCTGCTCGCCGCGATCCCGCCATGGGGCGCGATGAGCCGCGCACGCTGGACACGCCTGCTCAAAGGCGACCGCGAGCGCACCGACCGCGCATTGAGCCTGTGCGGCGTGCTCGACGAATGCATGTGGGTGGTCGGCAACCCGCTCGCCTCGACATTGGCGGTGATCTCCGGCTTGCTCGCGTTCTCGTTCACCGGCGTGTGCGTGGTGGTCGGCGCGCTGATGTTCCTGACGGAGCTGACGACCGAACCGCCGTCGCAGTCGGACCTGGCGCGCGCGGAAGGCATCTCGCGCAAGGAGTACCGCGCGCGTGAGGCGGCGAAGGCGGAGGCGCTGCGCGCCGAGACCGCCGCCGAGGAGACGCGCCGCCGACTTGCGGCGCAAGGCGTGACCGACGAGTCAATCGTTTCACGTGAAACACGGCGCGCCATCGAAGACGCCAAGTCCGGGCGGAAGGCCTCCATCTGGGGGCCGGGGCTCGTGGCCGTATGCGTGACGTGGTTCGGATTGGGCGCGTTCCAGTCGGCCGCCGGCATCTCGATCATCGCGTTCGCGACCGAATCGAACATGAAGCAGTACACCGGATTCGTGTTCGCCTGCTTCTCCATCAGCTCGCTGTGCGGCGCGATCGTGTACGGCGCGAAGAACTGGACGATTCCGCTGTGGAAGCGGTTCTACTTCTGCCTCGCGGTGGTCAACCTCGGCATCGGCTCGTTCATGTTCGCGCGTCATCTATGGGTGATCATGATCATCTACCTGCTCATCGGCGTATGCCAGGCCCCCACGTGGATCAACGGCAACCAGCTCATGCTGCACCTCGTGCCGCCGTCGCGGCTCACCGAGGGCATGGCGTGGATGGGCGCGATGAACTCGATCGGCGCCTCGGCCGGCTCGGCGATCGCCGGGCAGTTCATCGACCGCATGGGCTCGCACGGCGGATTCCTCGTCGTCACCGCGTTGGCGTTGGGCTCGCTGGCGATCGCGCTGATCGGCCTCAAGCAGATCAAGACCTCCACCGAGCAGCCGACATTGACCGAAGTGACGGTGTGATGACCGGGACGAGGATGGGGTAGGGCCGCGGCGGCCCTACCCCA
>NZ_BCFK01000059.1 GCF_001417815.1 Bifidobacterium aesculapii | reverse complement strand
CTTCATGTCCATATGGACAAGGCCGGCGTCCCCCGATTTTCATCAATCCGAAATCGGGAGACGCCAGCCTTGCATTTGGGACGTTTAAGGCACCTTGAGGCCTTACTTGGGCCAGCCTTTGGGGGTGTGCTCCAGGGACCAGACGCCGAGCTTGTGGGAGAAGCTGTTCTGCCACCTAGCTTCGAGCTCTTCGGCCGTGAGCTTGTTCTCCGCCGAGCGGAGGCGGTTCATCGCGTGCGTGTGCGTGTCGTCGAGCAGCCACTTGCGGATCAGGAAGTTCCACACCATCACCACGGCGGTGGCGACGAGCTTGCCGACGTTCGTGCGCAGCAAATATTCGGCGTGCTGCGTGACGAACGCGTCACGGTTCATGCCGTAGGTGGAGATCCAGATGATCGCGTCGTTCATGAGCAGACCGACGACGGCGCCGGCCACGAAGATGACGATCTCCATCCAGCGGGCCATGTCGTCGCGATGCTTGAACACGAACTTCATGCTCGCCAAGTAGTTGAAGATCAGCGAGATGATGAACGAGATGGTGGCGGCGATCACATTATGCATGTGGAACACGCCGACCAGGATGTTGAGGATGCCCCAGTCGATGATGAAGGCGACCACGCCGACGATGCCGAATTTCATTAGCTGTGCGATCAGTTTTCTCACAAGGGGTCATTCAACACCACCGGGCTGACGGCTACGGCTGCGGAGCGGATTCCCGCCAGCAATCTCCCCATTCGCCGTACGTTTCCCACGGTCTTTTTCGCGCCGCTGCCGTCGGTCCCGTCCCCGGAGGCCGACGCCTGGCAGCGCGGGACATTAGACTGGGAAGCGACCAAGTCCGATGAAACCCATCGGGGGCCGACCGGAGCCATCGGCCATCAATCGGCTCCCGGCAAGGAGGAACCATGCCCGTCATCCACACCCACGTTTCCGTCAAGACCACCAAGGAGCAGCGCGAGGCCCTGAAGGCCGCGTACGGCAAGGCGATCACCGCAGTGCCCGGCAAGTCCGAAGGCTGGCTCATGTGCCCGTTCGAGGATGACATGCCGATCTACTTCGGCGGCTCCGACGACCAGCCGGCCGCCTACGTGGAGGTCAACGTCTTCGGCCGCGGCGCCATCCCCGGCTCCGCCTGGGAGAAGCTCACCCAGCAGATCATGGCCGCGCTCAACAGCGAGCTGGGCATCCCCGAGGACCGCACGTACATCCGCTACACAGCCACCTCCGATTGGGGCTGGAACGGCGGCAACTTCTGACGTCATCTGCGCTATAAGGGGTACTTCGGGGCGGTTGCGAACACCTATCTGTGTTACGCGGGGTACCCACCGCAGGTATAACGGCCCGGAAACGGCTCAGCCGCAATGCGGTCAAGCCGTTTCCGGGCCGTTTCTCCCATGTTGGGCACCCCTTGCAACGCAGTTGGATGCCCGCAATGACGCAAAAGCACCCCTCGAAAGCAAGATGTCCCCGAGATACCTCGGGGACATCCTCCGCACCAGGCGACAGCCGGCCGAATATCACACGATCTTCGGCATCGGGGTGGTGAGCGAGGTGGTGAGGTTCACGTGGACCAGCCCGGCGCCGGCGTGCACCTCCACCTTCTTCAGGGTCACGGTGCGCTCATCCTCGGGGGCACGGTCGTCGTCGGTCATCGTGGCCGGCGACTTGACCGCCACCAGCGCCAGATCGGACAGCGAGAATCCGGCGGATTCGCACAGCTTCACGGCTTCGTCGCGCGAGGCGATGAACCCATCCTTGAGCTTGACGCGCTCGGCCGGCACGCCGTAGGCGTTCTCGGCCACCCACTTCACGTTCTCGATGACGGACATGCCCTTGTGGCTGTGCGGGCGGGCCGGCATGGAGCCGTTCGTGAGCGCGTCGACGAATCCGTCGAGCTGCGGGGCGAGCGCCTCGCCGCCGTCACGGTACAGGTTGCCGATGATCGGATCGCGGAACTCGAGCTTCGCGGCGGTCTCTTTGAGGGACGGGATCTGGTCGTCCTCGCCGTCCCACAGGTTGATGAGCGGGAAGGTGGGGATGTCGAGCCCTTCAAGGCGGTTCACGTGGAACGGGTAGCGCCACGCGAGCTCCGGGTCGTCGCGCCACGTGGAGGCGCGGGTCACGACGATCGCGGCGGACGGCCACTGCGCGCCGAATTCGCGGCAGGCGATGTCAAGCCACTTCTGCGCGCCAGCGTCGGTGCCGTAGCCGGCTTCGACGATGACGACGTCGTGCAGCGCGCACGCCATCTCCACGGAGACGAGCGTGGGGATGCCGATGGACACGTTCGCGAACGGACCGCCGTGCACGTACACCGGGGAGCCGTTCACGGTCTCCGTCTTCGCGGGCTTGACCGCGTCGGCGAGGATGCCGGTGATGCGCCACAGGTCGATGAACTCGCCGAAGGTGACGGCCTTGCCGTCCTTGGTGCCGGCGATCATCTTGGCGACGCGCTGGCCGATCTCGTCCATGGAACGAGACAGCACCACGATCTGCATGAGCTCGCAGGTCGGCGTGAGCACGACCTTCTCCTTGACGTTCCCCTTGCCGTAGTCCACGGCGATGGAACGCAGGGAGCGGGACGGCACTTCGGAGACGCGCGGCACGAGAATCGTGTCGAGCTTGCCTTCGTCGACGGCCTTCTCCGCGAAGGAGACGAGCAGGTTCTGGGCCGCCTCGATGGCGCCCATCTCGCCGCACAGCCCCCAGTCGATGAGCTCCGGGTGGGTCAGGGAGGCCTTGCCGCCGCCGGACGCGCCGCCCTTGGAACCGGCGGCGGTGATGCCCATGCTCGGCTGGCGCAGCACGGCGGCCGCGTCGATGCCGCGCTTGTTGAGCGCGTCGATCAGGGCGATGGTCGTAGTGGTCTTGCCTTCGCCGCGCGACGCCTTGAGCGGGGTGTCCGCGGTGACGAGCACGACCTTGCCGTGCTTGCGCGGGGCGTCCGGGTTGTTCTTGAGATAGTCGAGGTAGCCGAAGGCGTCGATCTTCTCGACCAGACCGTACTGGCTGGTGAAGTCCGCGATGGTGGTCATTGGATGCATACCTTTCCGTTATGGCGGCCGTGACGACGGCCGTTGAAAACACTGACAGAGATATAGCCGACGCAGGTAAACGCGATGCTACCGGCACCGGCGCACGACGCACGACGTGAAGCGCACACGTCAGAAGTCGGACATGTGGAAGCCGTTCTTCATGGCCATGGACCGGGTGAACAGCACGGAGTCGAGCAGCCGCTCAGTTTCCGCCTTGAGCTGGTCGGCCATGGTCTGGTTGGCGGCGGCGAGGATCTCGCGCACCTCCGCGTCGCGCACGGCCTCGATGATCTCCTCCGGCTCCATCGGCTGCACGTCGCCGTCCACGTTGTCGGCCTCGAACTCCTCCTCGGCGGCGGATTCGTCCGCGGCTTCCGCGGCCGTCAAGCCCAGACGCGCCACCTGCTCGTCGGTGGCGGCGACGAGGCGGTGGCCGGCGGCGAGCGTCTTCTGCTGGTAGCGTTCGACGGCGTTCGCGGTGCCGGCGAACGCGCCGTCGCACAGGGCGGCGATCACGCGGTTGGCCCAGTAGAAGTTCTCGGTGGTGACGCGCGTGGTGGTGTCCGCGAGGTAGGCGGGCGTGGAATCGACGTTCGGGTAGAACGGCACCAGCGTGTTGAACGGGTTGGAGCCGTATGCCATCCATTGGATCGCACGGTTGGCCTGCGGGCGATACGGGCGGATCTGCATGACGGCGAGCTGGCTCTGGCGGTTGATGCCGATCGGACGGTACATGTGGCGCGTGTGCTCGTCACCGAGCTTGCCGTACGGATCGTACGGGGTTCCCTGGTAGTGGCCGGAGAGCACGTACTTGATGTCCTCGATGGTCACTTTGCGCTCGGGCTGGCGGGCCCACGGGATGTCGTTGTTCTCCGGGCCGTGGTCGGCGTCCGGGCCGTCCCACACCTCGTCGTACGGGTTGAGGAAGCGCTGCATCCACCACGCGCGCGGCGTGTTGTACACGTGGTCGGAGTCGGAGTGGGAGCCGAACGCGTCGCGCGGGTTGAACGGCGTGGTGTTCTCGACGGCGAGGTCGAGGTGGTTGCGTTCGATGAATTCGGCAAGGTCGGCGGAGCACATATGGTCGTTCTGGTCACCGAGCGCGTCGTCGAGGTCGAATTCGTCGACGCCGAGCTGGTTCGGCATGGTCACGTATGCCTCGTCGGGCACGCGCTTGGCGATCCAGTGGTGGCCGCCGACGGTCTCCATCCACCAGATCTCGTCCGCGTCGGAGAATGCGGTGCCGTTCATCTCGTACGTGCCGTATTCCTCGAGCAGCGCGCCGAGGCGTTCGACGCCTTCGCGCGCGGTCTTCACGTACGGCAGGACGATGGTGAGGAAGTCCTCTTCGCCGATGCCACCGGGCACTTCCGGCTCGTAGCCGTCCTCGTCGGGCTTGCCTTTGGCGGGGACGAGTTCGACGAACGGGTCGGCGCCGAGCACACGCTCGTTGGTGGTGAGGGTTTCGGTGGCGCTCATCGCCACGTTGGCCTCGTTGACGCCGGCCTCGCCCCAGATGCCTTCCTTGCGGTCCGCGTTCGGCACGGACGTGTACTGCAGCGGATCGTCCGGCAGGTCGATTTCGACGTGGGAGATGACGGAACGGTAGTGGCGCGGCTGGTCTTCCGGCTTGATGACGAGGAACTGCTTGGGGTTGAACTCGCCGTTGGCGGAATCCTCGTTGCGGGCGATGATGGTGGAGCCGTCGTAGCTCGCGTCCTTGCCGACCAGAATCGTGGTGCAGGCCATGATCGGGTGTGTGTCCTTTCGCTAGTTTCCCATGGTGCGGTAACACATAATCTACATATTGGCGGGATTCCGCCGTTTTGCGACACCGCACCATGGCGACTTTACCGCACCATGGGAGTAGTGCGGGTGGGGTGAGTGCGGGTGAGGTGGGTGATGGTGTGGGGAGTGGGTGGGGTGGGTGAATGTGGGGTGGGGTTAGGCTTTGCCGGTGAGGAAGATGCCGGCCTGGTCGGCGTGCTCGCCGGATTCGCGCAGCTTGTGCAGCAGCTCGTTCATCCAGAAGCCCTGGTTGAGGCCGGGCAGCGGCTCCTTGGTGGCGTACACGTGCAGGTAGTAGTCGTGGTCCCGGTCCGGCGGCTGCGGGCCGTTGTAGCGCATGGTGACGGCCGGGTCGTTGTCGCGGCCCACGAGCTTGGAGGCCGAAGAGTTGCGGCCCTGCACGGCTTCGGGGATCATGGCCGGCATCTGGCGGGAGAAGTCCGGCGGGACGGAGAGGGCATGCGAATCGTTGAAATCGAACATCAGCGCGTCGATGGGCAGGTTCGCGACCGTCCAGTGGATCCATTCGAATCCGCAGACCGGAATGGAATCGGGATCGGTGAACGTCCAGTGCAGGTAGCGGGCTTCGGAATCCACGTCGTCCACGTAGAACGGGAAGGAGATGACGGGCACGCCGCCCGCGTAGTATTCGGGCGCCGCCGCCTTGGCGAAGTCGTCCGGAATCACGGTGAAATCAGCGGAAATCTTCATGACCTCCAGTGTATCGCGTACCACGTGATGCGTGGAAAAACGGGATGCATGAAAACGACCCATCCGCGATTCATCCGAGATTCATCGGATCGAAGACGGAAAAAGCCCGGCCCGTGCCAATAGGGAGTGCTCATTCCTATAGGCACGGGCCGGGCTGACAGTGGTGGTCCGGCGAAGGGTAACCGAACCACAATCAGTGGTTCATCGCCTGATAGTGCACCGCGTTCAGGGTTGCTACCGCACCGTCAGACGGGAATCGGGCGTGGGCTCAGTCGCCCCAGGCCGGCTTGTAGAAGTCGCCGTTCAGGGCGGCCTCGGCCTTGGCCTTGGCCTCCTCGAAGGTGACTTCGGCGAGCTGGGCGCGCACGTCGTCCAACGCCACCGGGGTCATGGACAGCGAGTTGACGCCGAGACCGGTCAACACCACCGCGAGATCCGGGTCGGCGGCGGCCTCGCCACACACGCCCACCGGCATGCCGTGGGCGTTGCCCGCGTCCGCGATGAGCTTGATGGCACGCAGCACGGCCGGATGCCATGCGGTCTGGTAGTTGGCGACGGAGCCGAGGATGCGGTCCGCGGCCATCGTGTACTGGGTCAGATCGTTGGTGCCGATGGAAACGAAGTCCGCGACCTCGGCGACCTTGTCCGCCATCAGGGCGATGGACGGCACCTCGGCCATGACGCCCACCTTCTTCAGACCGAAGCTCTTGCCAAGCTTGACGAAGTAGGCGGCCTCATGCTCGTCGGCGACCATCGGGGCCATGACCCACAGGTCGGCGTCGGTCTGGGCGTCCGCGGCGGCGAGGGCTTTGAGCTGGCCTTCGAGGACCTCCTTGTGCACGCGCAGCGTACGAAGGCCACGCAGGCCGAGGGCCGGGTTCGGCTCGTCCTCCGGAGTGAGGAACGGCAGCGGCTTGTCGGCACCGGCGTCCAGCATGCGGATCACGACCTTCTTGCCGGGGAACTGGGCGAGCAGCTCGGCGTACGCCTTGGTCTGCTCCTCCACACTCGGCGGCTCGGCGTTGCCGATGAACAGGAACTCGGAGCGAAACAGGCCCACGCCCTCCGCGCCATACTCGAGAGCCTTCTCGCCATCCGCGGGCTTGCCGAGGTTGGCGAGCAGCGGCACGTGATGGCCGTCCTTGGTGCCGCCGGCCTGACCACGCAGCTCCTTGGCGCGCGCGGCCTTGGCCTTGGCATGCTCGGCATGCTCGACCTGCTCCTCGGTCGGGTCGGAAACGACCTCGCCCTTGGCGGCGTTGACGATCACGGTATCGCCGGTCTTGAGGTCGTCGGCGCCGGCGGCGGAGACGACCGCGGTGATGCCGCGCTGGCGCGCCAGGATGGCGGTGTGCGAGGTGGGGCCACCCTGCGAAGTGACGACGGCGAGGACCTTGGTCAGGTCCAGCCCGGAAGTGTCCGCGGGAGACAGGTCCTCGGCGACGAGCACGAACGGCTCCTCGGAGTCCGGCACGCCCGGAGCGGGCACGCCGCGCAGCTCCGCGATGACACGCTGGCCCACGTCATGCAGGTCGGCGGCGCGCTCGGCCTGATAGCCGCCGATCATCCTGAACATCTCCTCGACCTGGGCGAATCCCTCCAGCACGGCGCGTTCACCGGTCTTGCCGCCGTTGACGAGGTTCTGGATGGACGTGGCCAGCGAAGGGTCGGAGGCGAACATGGCGATGGCCTCGAGGATCGGGGCGGCCTTCTTCGCGCCCTCGTCGCCGTTGCGAGCCTCTTCGGCGCGGCGGTTCAGCTCGGCGTTGACGCTTGCCAAGGCCGCGGCGACGCGCTCGTTCTCCACGACGGCGCTGATCGACGCGTCACGACGCACATCCGCCGGCTCCTCCAGCGGCGGCGCCATGCGAATGACCTTGCCGACCGCGACTCCACGTCCGATTCCGCTTCCGGTGATAACCATCTTGAGCACTCCTTCATGTCTGTAGCGTTTCACCGCCGGCATGCCTGCGGTTCGTTCCGCAGCAACCATCCACACTGTTCCACAGGTGGGTAATCCATTTACCGACAGTCGTCAGTATACACAGAAAACCATTGCCGCAACACCGGTAATCGTTTTCTGCGTGTCGCGCGAAAATGTGCTATAGTGCTTACCAGCACACGTCAATGCGTGACGCGCGCGAAGGAAAACCGTACGACCAAAGGAGTGCTCCATGGCAACCGCCACCCGTTCCACCGTCATCAACGACCCCGTCGGCATCCACGCCCGTCCGGCCGCCGAGTTCGCGCAGGCCGTCACCGCCTCCGGCTGCACCGTGACCATCGCCAAGGGCGACGGCGACGCCGTTCCGGCCGGCTCGATTCTGTCCGTCATGGGTCTGGGCGTCAAGCAGGGCGACACCGTCACCCTGACCGTCGAAGGCGACGACGCAGACAACGTGGCGGACTCTCTCGTCGCCACGCTGACCAAGGCCTGATCCCCTCCTTTTCCCCTATTGCAAGACGAATTCGCCGCCCGCACGGTAATATGCTGTGCCGGACGGCGTTTTTGTTTCCACCCGATGCGCGGCTTCGCGCGGCACCATATACAGCGACACGTACGGCCGCACGTACGGCAACGTACAAGGCGCGTAGCAACCGAACGGGAACACACCGCAAACACGTACAGCAACGAAAGAGCACAGCACCATGGCCAAGCGGGCGTCGAAATCCCCCAGTTCCATCCTCGAGGTCGCCACATTGGCGCAGGTCTCGACGGCTACGGTCTCTCGCGTGCTCTCCGGCCGACGCACCAAGGACGACGACATCGCGCGACGCGTGCGCCGCGCCGCCGCCGACCTCGACTATTCGGTGAACTACGCGGCCAGCGCCCTGCGCAGCGACGTGACGAACACCATCGGACTGGTCATCCCCTCCGCGACGGACAGCTTCTCCGCCGGTCTGCTCGACGAGCTGGAACCCACGATCGACGGCGGCAGCCGCCAGCTGCTGCTCGGCATCGGCGCCGACGAGGCCATGCAGACCGACCGCATCGACGCATTGTGCTCACGCAAGGTCGACGGCCTCATCGCGGTCACCTCCGCAGGTGCCGACCTGTCCACGGTATTCGACAAATACGCCGACGAAATCCCCATCGTGCAGGTGGGCGGCAGGCAGCGTTCGTTCCGCACGAACATGGTCTCCATCGACGAGAACACCGCGATGGAGGCGATCATCCGGCATCTGGCCGGGCAGGGCGTGCGCTCCGTCGCGTATCTGGCCGGCAAGGAGGTCTCGTTCGAGTCGGCGGAACTGTTCGCGATGTTCCACACGCAGGTGCGTGCGGCGGGACTCGCCACGGACAGCGACTGGAACCGCTTCGGCGATTCCACCGTGCAGCGTGGATTCGACTGCACGATCCGCCTGTTCGGCGAGCGCGGCCACCCGGATGCGATCGTCTGCGCCGACGACACGATCGCGTTCGGCGTGATGATGGCACTGCACGCGCTCGGCATGAACGTGCCGGAAGACATCAAAGTGGTCGGCTACAACGACTCCCCCATCGCCGCCGCGTCGCTGCCGACGATGACGTCGGTGCGCCCGCCGTACCACCGCATCGTGGAGGAGACGCTGCGGCTCATCGAGGCGGGGCCGGGGCACCCGAGCCACGTCTCGCTGCCGCCCGAACTCATCGTGCGCGCCTCCAGCACGAAGCGTTAGACCGTCCGCCGGTCGCTAGCGGCGCGGATACGGCGGCTGGGGTAGCGGGACCGCCGAGCCGGGCGAACCCGCACCGTAACCGCCCTGCGTCGCGGAAGCCGTCGCGGAACCAGACATGAAGACATGCGCATCGTCACGGCAGCAGCGCGCAGAACAGCGCCTCGAATACGAGCGTGGGATTGCCGTTGCCCATGAGCCGGCGGCGCGCCACGGCGACCTCGTCCAGACGCGCCACGGCAGCGGCTCGCGGCATGCGCGCGGCCAGTTCGGTGATCGCGGCGCGGTTCTCCAGATTGATGAGCCCGACCGAATCCTCCGCGTCGTTCTGCAGCACGGCGATGTCACGGTAGACCGAGGCGATCGAGTTGAGCGCGCGGTCGAGCACGTCGCGGCTCAGTCGCGTGGCGCGGCGCTTCAGCTCGTCCTTCTTGCCGATCGCGTTGAACGCGCCGCGCAGTTTCGGCGGGATGCGGTCGTCCGCGCCGAGCCCGTTGACACGGCGGAAATTCCTCTCCGCCTTCGCCGCGTCCACCTCGACCTGCGCCTCGGCCTGCGCCTTCGCGTTCGCGATGAGCCGACCTGCGAGCAGCACCGCGTCGGAGGCCTTCGCGAGTTCCAGCACCCCGACGACGAGCTCGTCGCGGTCGGTCATCACGCGTTCGTTCTGCGCGTACAGTTTCGCGATGCCGATATGCCCTTCCGCAAGCCGTGCCGCACGTTTCGCGATTTTCGGCTCCGCGCCGACCTCCCGTTCCAACCATGCGGCGACGGCGGCGGTCGGCGGCACGGCGAGGTTCACGATGCGCGTGCGCGAACGGATCGTGGGCAGCACGTCCTGCGCGCTCGGCGCGCACAGCAGCCAGATGCAATGCTCCGCCGGCTCCTCGATCTCCTTCAGCAACACGTTCGTGGTGCGTTCGAGCATGCGGTCCACGTCCTCGATGATGATGATGCGCCACGGCGCGGTGCTCGGCATCTGCTCGGAGACACCGATGAGCTCGCGCACCTCGTCGATGCCGATGGTCACCTTGTCCGTGGCGAGCACGCTCACGTCCGGGTGCGTGCCGGCGAGCACCTGCCGCGTGGTCTTCGTCGGTTCGTCGCCGAGACCGTGGTCCGGGCTTTCGAGCGCGGCGGCGAACGCCTTCGCAAGCACCGACCGGCCCGATCCGGGAGGCCCGCAGATCAGCCATGACTGCGCGATGTGCGTGACGTCGCCGGATGCGATGGCCTTGAGCCGTTCGACGACGGGCTCCTGCCCGATGATGGCATCCCATACGCTCATGCCGACTCCCCGCTCCGCGTCTCGTCCCGCGTTCCACCGTGCACATCACCACGCAACAGCGCGTCGATATCCGCGCGGATCGATGCCCACACCGCATCGATCGACTGTGCGGCGTCGATCACGCGGAACCGTTCCGGCTCGGCGGCGGCGAGCGCGAGGAACGCCTCGCGCGTGCGCCGCTGGAACGCGTTGCCGGCCGATTCCATGCGGTCCTCGGCATGGGTCAGGCGCGCATGCGACAATGCCGGGTCCATGTCGAGCAGATACGTGCGATCCGGCAGCAGGCCGCCCGTGCCCCACATGCTCAATTCCCGGATTTCGGCGGCGGTCAGTTCGCGTCCGCCGGCCTGATACGCCAACGACGAGTCGAGATACCGGTCGGTGATCACCGCCTCGCCGCGCCCGAGCGCCGGTCGGATGACCTCGGCGACATGCTGCGCACGGTCGGCGGCGAACAGCAGCGCCTCCGCGCGCGGCGCGATGTCCGCAGCGTCACCGTCGTGTTCATCGACCACGCCGTTCCCAGCGTCCATGCCGTACAGCAACACCCGGCGGATGGCCCTCCCCAACGCGGTCCCGCCCGGCTCGCGGGTCGTCACAACGGTATGCCCGCACGATTCCAGATACGCGCGCAGCCGTTCGACCTGCGTGGTCTTGCCGACGCCGTCGACGCCTTCGAACGAGATGAACAATCCAGTCATGCCGTCCACCTTATCCGCACGAACGCGTGTACGGCAAACGCCCGTCTGACGGCGGCCGGACGGGCGTCCTTCGTTTGCCAGTGACCTTCCCGCGAAGACATGCGATTGCGGGCCACGAACCGCGGTTCAGGAACGCTTCGGTTTGGCGGCGACGACCGGCGGGCGCACGAAGCCCTCGTTCGCGGCGAGCCAATCCACGTCCGCCTTCACGGTGGCGGCGGTCGAGCCGATCTTCTCCGCGATACGCGTATTCGCCCATCCCTTCGCCGCGAGTTTCCTCACCTCGGCGCGGCGTTCGGCGCGTTTCGCTTCGACCGCGCTCGTCTTCGGCGCGGCCTTCGCGGACTTGCCGGCACGCCCGGAGGCACCGGCCTTGCCCGCGCCGGCGCGCCCGCCGCGCCCGCCGCGCTTCGTCGCCGGGCCCATCGCGCGCTTCTCCGCGAGGATGCGGTAGGCGTCCTCCGGGGCAATCGTCGCCGGATCGTACTGGCGTGGCAGCGTGCGGTTCGTCTCGCCGTCCGTCAGGTACATGCCGAAGCGGCCTTCCTTGATGACGACCGGCTTGCCGCTTTCCGGATCGTTGCCGAGCGTGCGCACCGGCGGTTTCGCCGCGCCGCGCCCGCGGCCACGATACTTCGGCTGCGCGAACAGGTCCTTCGCCTGGTCGATGGTGACGGTGAAGATCTCCTCCTCCGAGTTCAGCGACCTGGTCTCGCTCGTCCCGTCCGCCTTCGTCTTGGTGAGATACGGGCCGTAACGGCCGTTGTTCGCGGCCACGGTCACCAGCGCCGTCTCGCCGGTCTCGGCGTTCGTCTCCTCATAGGAGCCGACTTCGCGCGGTAGGCTCAGCAGCTTCAGCGCGTCGTCCAACGTCAACGATTCGGGGCTCATCGTCTTGAACAGGCTCGCCATCTTCGGCCGCGGCGCATCCGACTTGCGCGAACGGCGCGGCGCCGGCTTGCCGGCCTCCTCCGCCTCCTTCGCGGCCTGCCTCGCGGCGGCCTCGGCGGCGGCCGCTTCGGGCGTGATCAGCGCGACGTACGGTCCGAAACGCCCGTTGCGCACTTCGACGGTGCCGCCGGTGGCCGGGTCGGTGCCGAGCACGCGCGGCCCGCCGGAATGGTTTTCGATGAGGTCGTGCGCCACGTCGACGGTGAGCTCGTCGGGCGCGATCGTGTCGGGCAGGGAAGCGCGCTTCGGATTGCCGTCATCGTCGAGATGCGCCATATCCTCCAGATACGGGCCGAAACGCCCGACGCGCACGTGCAGCCCGTCGCCGATGTCGATGGTGTTGATGGCGCGTGCGTCAATCTCGCCGAGTTGCGCGACCTGCTGCTGCAGACCCTCATGCGCCTCGTCCGCGTTCTGCGCGGCACCCGCGCCGGAACCGAAGTAGAAGCGGGTGAGCCAGTCACGCCCGGTCTCCTTGCCGTGCGCGATCTGGTCGAGTCCGTTCTCCATGTCCGCAGTGAACTGGTAGTCGACTAGCTTCGGGAACTTCGTCTCGAGCAGCTTGGTGACGGCGAACGCCAGCCACGAGGGGATGAGCGCGCGCCCACGCTCGTACACGTAGCCACGGTCGATGATCGTGGAGATGATCGACGCGTAGGTGGACGGGCGGCCGATCTCCTTGGCCTCCAGCGTCTTGACGAGCGAGGCTTCGGTGTAACGCGCCGGCGGCTGCGTCTCATGCCCGTCAGCGCGAACGTCGGAGGCGCCGAGCGTCTGGCCTTCGCGCATCGGCGGCAGGGAGACGTTCTCCTCGGCCGATTTCGCCTTCACCTTGCCCGCCGCAGCGCCGTCGCCCGCACCCGCGGCGACCTCCGCCACGGCCTTCGCGGCGGACGCGGCGGCATGCCGGCCCTCACCGGTCGCCCTCATGAAGCCGGGGAATTCAATCACCGTGCCGGAAGCCTGGAACAGGGCGTCCTCCGCCATGCCGGACTCCCCCACGCCTGCCGGCGCGGACAGTTTCACCGTGGCGGTGGAGCCGGTCGCGTCGGCCATCTGCGAGGCGAGCGTACGCTGCCAGATGAGCCGGTACAGCCGCAGCTGGTCAGCGGGCACCTTGCCCGTCAGCTCGTCCGGATCGCGGAATCGCGCGCCGGCGGGGCGGATGCACTCGTGCGCCTCCTGCGCGCCCGCGGTCTTCGTCGCATACTGCTTCGGCGCGTCGGACAGGAACGCCTTGCCGAAATGGGATTCGACGGCATTGCGCGCGGCGGCGATCGCCTCCTGCGAGAGCGTGACCGAATCGGTACGCATATACGTGATGTAGCCGTTCTCGTACAGGCCCTGCGCGGCGCGCATCGTGGCGCGCGAGCTCATGCCGAGACGGTTGCCGGCGGTCTGCTGCAGCGTGGACGTCGTGAACGGCGGCAGCGGGCGGCGACGGTACGGTTTCGACTCCATCGACACGACGGTGAACGCGGCGTCCCTGAGCCGCTGCGCGAGCGCGTTCGCCGAAGCCTCGTCGAGCTGGCGCACGCTGCTCGCGAATCCTTCCGGCGTGAGCTTGCCGTCCGCACTGAAATCCTTCGACGTGGCGAGACGCCTGCCGCCCAACGCGACCATGCGCGCATCGAACGCGGTCATCTCACCGGCGGCGTCCGGCGCGGCGAGCGTGGCCGTCAAATCCCAGTAGGGCGCGCGGACGAACGCCATGCGCTCGCGCTCGCGCTCGACGATGAGACGCGTGGCGACGGACTGCACGCGTCCGGCGGACAGTCCCGGCCCCACCTTGCGCCACAATACCGGCGACAGCTCGTAGCCGTAGAGACGGTCGAGGATGCGCCGCGTCTCCTGCGCGTCGACCATGTCGGCGTCGACGGAGCGCGTCTGGGTGAGCGACTTCTCGATGGCGTTCTTCGTGATTTCGTGGAACACCATGCGCTTGACCGGCACCTTGGGTTTGAGCGTTTCGACCAGATGCCACGCGATGGCCTCGCCCTCGCGATCCTCATCGGTGGCGAGGTAGAGCTCGTCGGCCTTCTTCAACGCGGATTTCAGTTCGGACACGGTGCGTTTCTTATCGCCGTCGACGATGTAGTAGGGCTTGAATCCGTCGTCCACGTCGACGCCGAACTTGCCGTACTTCGCCTTGTCGGCCGCAGGCACCTGACTGGGCTGGGCGAGATCGCGGATGTGACCCACCGATGCCATCACGGTGTAGCCGTCGCCCAGATATCCGCTGATTTTGCGGGCCTTGGTGGGAGACTCCACGATCACCAGCTTGGTGCCGTTCGCGGTGCGTGCTGCCATGACCTCTCCTTCGGACCTCTCTCGTCGTATCACGCCGGACACGCCGCCCGACGAATGTCGTCAATCCTCACGGCGCCGACTGCCATATGGTGCCGTCGTGCTGTCATCATACTCACCAGCGGTGGCCATCCGTGTGTTCCCGCCGTTCGCACGCCGGTCTAGCGGCGCTTCGGCGGGGCCGGAGGCGCGCCGACCAGACCGAGTTTCGTCAACGGCGCGGCGGTGACCTGACGCATCGCGAGCACGAGACCGAATACGAGCGCCACCGTGCCGACGATGAGGATCGTCGCGGCCAGGGTCGAGCCGGAACGCGCCCACTGCGCGCTCATCAGCAATCCGGGCACGACCTGCCAGATCACGTACGCGGCGTACAGGCACGCGAACGCGCCCGCGGTGATCGCAATGGAACCGACGACCTGCACGCCCGCGGAGGAGCGGCGCGTGCCGGTCGCGTCCATGCCGGAGGCGCGCGTGAACGCGAGCGTGAGCAGCGCCGCGCCGCCGGCGAGCGCGAGCGCCATCACCACATCGGACGGACGATGCCACTTTCCGGCCACGACGGACAACGCGACGAACGCGCTCCACAGGCCGCCGGCGAGCGCGGCGACCCACCGCCACCCGCGCGAGACGACGAGCGCGAGCGCGAGCGACGCGGCCACGGCGAGCAGCGTGTGGCCGCTGGGCGCGGAGTTGGCGGCGTCGATCTGCGTGTGGATGATGAACGGGCGCGGCAGCACGTCCTTGAGGAACGACGCGGCGAAGCACAGCAGACCGAACGCGACGAGCTGGCCGAGCAGCCACCAGCGTCGGCGCACGATGACGACGATGGCGGCGACGACGGCGAACGCGACGGAACCGGCGACGACGGCCAGGTGCGTGACGGCGGCGAGGAGCGTGCCGAGGGAGCCGGGAAGGTTGGCGGCGAGGTTCGTTTCGACCATGTCGTCGAACGCCTGGCCGGTTTCCGTGCGCACGCCGAACCAGTATGCGCCGGCCGCGGCGGCGAACAGCAGCAGCGCGAGGACGACGCACAGCACGCGCGACGAGGTGCGCGGGCGGGCGACGAGGCGCTCGTCGTCGGAGCGGGGGCCGTCGGAGGTGGTGGGTCCGGTGGGGGCGGCGCGTAGGTCGATGCGCGCGGCGCCGGGGATGTTCCGTTTCGACGATGGGCCCTGGCCGGATGCGCCGGAGATGTCGAGGCCGTCCTGCGTGTCGGAGAAGTCGAGGTCGGCGACCTCGGACAGGGAGCGGGGGCTGGTCGCAGAGGCGGCGGCGCCCGGCCGGCCGGCGGATGTACCGGACGTGCTGGGGAAGTCCAGCGGTTCGAAGTCGCGCAGCAGGTTCACCGGCGCGTGGGGGTCGCGGATCTGCGGGCTTTCCGGGGTCGTGGGTCGCTGTTCGTCACTCATGCCACCCACACTAGCCCACAGCCCCGCCCCGATGGCCCGAAAACGGCATAGAAAAACCTCCGCACACCCGTCAGAGGCCGCTTACCCTTGCTGCATTCCTGCCCTGGGGGAGTTGGGCGACATAACGCCGTGCGGAGGCTCAGACCACTATACACCATCCCCGGACGGCCGGGTGTCGCCCCGAGGAGGGCACCTGACGCGCGCCACCCCCGAGATACGTCACCGCCGGAATATGCATACGTTTGCGACGGCACCCCGGAACATGTCGTCGAAAACGTACGCCGACCGGCACCGCAACGAGCACCACGACGACTCCCCACGCCTTTTTCAGGGCGTGTGGCTACGGTGGTGACCATGGTTTCACATTCTCGTAACGGCAGAGGGCGCGCCCGCGGGCACGTCAGAAGCACGGCGGAGCGCAAACCCGCCGCCCGCCATTATCGGGGCGGCAATCATCGCGTCAGGGGCGGCAAAGGCCCGAAAATCAAAGGCCGCAGCAGGCATCTCGTCCTCAAATGGATCCTCGGCCTGATCGCGGCGGGGCTCGCCGCAGGCATCGGCCTGTTCGCCTACCTGTACATCACCACCGAGGTCCCCTCCCCGGAGAAGATCGCCCTGGCGGAGAACACCATCGTCTACTTCAACGACGGCACCACCGAAATGGGCACGTTCTCCGAACAGAACCGCGACATCATCGACTGCGCCATACTGCCCGACTACGTGGGCAACGCGGTCGTCGCCTCGGAGAACCGCACGTTCTACACGGACAAGGGCATCGACCTGCGCGGCATCGGACGCGCGCTCGTCAACAACGTGACCAAAGGCACGCGCCAGGGCGGCTCCACCATCACCCAGCAGTATGCGGAACGCTATTATCTCGGCGAAACCACGTCGTACAGCGGCAAGGTGCGCGAAGCGATCCTCGCGTTGAAGATCGCACAGACGCAGGATAAAAGCCAGGTGCTGTGCAACTATCTCAACACCATCTATCTGGGCCGCGGCGCGTACGGCATCCAGGCGGCCGCCCAAGCCTACTACGGCAAGGACGCGAAGGACCTGACCGTCTCCGAGGCGGCGGCGCTGGCCGGCATCATCCCCGCGCCCTCCACGTGGGATCCGGCGGAGAACCCGAAGATGGCGACGCAGCGATTCAAACGCGTCATCGGCATCATGCGCGAGGACGGCTACATCACGGCGCAACAGGCGAGCGAGGCCGCCATGCCGCAAACCGTGCAGAACAGCACGAACGACGTCTACCAGGGGACGAACGGCTACCTGCTGCAGATGGTGCGCAGCGAACTGGAAAGCCGCAAGGCGTTCACCAAGGACGAGCTCGACACGGGCGGCTACAAGATCGTCACCACGATCGACAAGTCCAAACAAGACCTCATGCAGCAGGTGGTGAGCCCGTCGAAGAACGGCATGCAGGGCGTCGTGCCCGACGGCATGCAGTTCGGCGCGATGAGCGCGAACCCGAAGGACGGCTCGATCATCTCCCTGTACGCGGGCGACGATTATCTGACGAAACAGCTCAACAACGCCACGCAGGCGCAGTACGAGGTCGGTTCCACGATGAAGCCGTTCGCACTGCTCGCCACCGTGGAGGCGGGCGTGAGCCTCAACACCACGTTCAACGGCAACTCGTACCGCACGTTCCCCGGCATCAGCAACACGGTGAGCAACTTCGCCAACCAGAACTACGGCTACATCAACCTGTACCGCGCCACCGCGTACTCCTCGAACACCGTCTACATGGATCTGCAGACCAAGCTCGGCGCGAAGAAGATCGCCGAAACGGCGCGCACCGCGGGCGTGGAGAACTCCTCGCTGGACGGGTCCGAACCGTTCACCGTGCTCGGCAACAACGCGTTGAGCGTACGTGACATGACCAACGCCTACGCGACGCTCGCCAATCAGGGCGGCAGACCGACCTTGCACATCGTCGCCAGCGTGAAGGACGGCAACGGCAAGGACCTCTACCAGGCGCCGACCAGCACCGAACAGGTCTTCACCGCGAACGATGCGAACCTCGTGACCAAGGCGCTGACCGACGTGGTCCAATACGGCACCGCCACCGAAGCGAGGTCGACAGGCCACACCATCGCCGGCAAGTCCGGAACGTCGAACAACTCGTATGCGGCGAGCTTCATCGGATACACGCCGTCCGTGGTGTCCACGTTCGCGATGTGGTATCCGGACGCGAACGGCAATCCGCAGGAAATCCCCACGTTCGGCCAGTGGACGGGCGGCTCCGACTATCCGGTGCACCTGTTCACCGAATACATGACGCAGGCGCTCGAAGGCACCACGAACGAAACGTTCCCCACCGCGAAGGACAACGGCAAGATCGGCGGCTCCGACGGCACGTGGGGCACCGGCGGCGGCACGTCGAAGCGGTGGTCCTCGACCACGCAGAACGGCACGACCGGCACCGACCAGTGCGCAGCCTCCGGCACGTGCGCCGGCGGCTCCACGGGCGGCGACACCACGACCGGCGGCGGTTCCGGCAGCGAAACCGGTACCGAGACCGGCGGCGACAGCGGTTCCGGAGGCGAAACTGGCGGCGGCGGCAACAGCGGAACAGGCGGCAACAGCGGAACCGGCTCCGGCAGCAACGGTGAATCCGGCGGCGAAAGCGGCGGCGCAGAAAGCGGCGGCGGCAACGGCAACAGCGGAAGCGGCGGAACCGGCTCCGGAGGAGAAAGCGGCAACGGGCAGTAGTCCGCTGAAGTTCCGCGCGGGTGTTGTCCGCCGCGTCACGCGCGCAGCGCACAACACCCGCGCACAACACGACAGGGGGTGCGGCATCACCGTGAATGGTGATGCCGCACCCCCTGTTCGGTGTAGTGCCGCAGACCGGCGCCATCCGTCTGCGCGCAACGTGCCGTCAGACAGTCACGCGGACGGGTGGCGCACCCGACGCCGCCCGCGGCTCAGACTCAGTGGCGACCGGCGTTCGCGCGGTTGATCGCGGAGATGATCGCCTTCAGCGAGCTCGTGATGATCGACGAATCGATGCCGACACCCCAGATGATCTGCGCGTCCGCATCCTCGCCGACCTGCGCCTCGACATAGGAGGCGGCCATCGCGTCCGTGCCGACGGACATCGTGTGCTCGACATAGTCCATCACGGACGCGTCGATGCCGATGCCCGACAGCGCGTTGAGGAACGCGGCGATCGGGCCGTTGCCGATGCCGGAGATCTCACGCTCGCGAGGCTCGTCCGCGCCGACGTTCACTCCGCGGTCGAGCACGCGCGCCTTGAGCACGGTGTCGGAACCATCCTCGCCGGACGAGACCGCCACCTTGAGCAGCTTCAGGCGGCCCCACGGGGCGAGCGTCGCGTCGTGCGTGTCGCCGACGACCACGCCGGCGGCCGTCATGCCCGACTGCTCGACCGGCAGATACTCGTCCTTGAACAGACGCCAGATGTCCTCGTCCTTGACTTCCTTCTTCGTCTCATCCGCGTACTTCTGGACGATCTTGTCGAACTCCACCTGCAGGCGCTTCGGCAGGTCGAGGTTGTGGTTCGTCTTGAGCAGGTACGCCATGCCGCCCTTGCCGGACTGAGAGTTCACGCGGATGATCGCCTCGTACGTGCGGCCGATGTCCTTCGGATCGATCGGCAGGTACGGCACGAGCCAGACGAACTTGTCAAGATCGGCGCCGGCACGGTCCGCCGCCACCTGACGGGCCTCGAGACCCTTCTTGATGGCGTCCTGATGCGAACCGGAGAACGCGGTGAACACGAAGTTGCCCGCGTACGGGTGACGCTCGGAGATCTTGATCTGGTTGCAGTACTCGACGGTCTTGCGGATCTCCGGCACGTTCGACAGGTCGATCTGCGGGTCGACGCCCTGCGTGAGCAGGTTGAGGCCGAGCGTGACGAGGTCGACGTTGCCGGTGCGCTCGCCGTTGCCGAGCAGGCAGCCCTCGACGCGGTCCGCGCCGGCGAGCACGGCCAGCTCGGTGGCGGCCACGCCCATGCCCTCGTCGTTGTGCGGGTGGAGCGACAGCACGATGGAATCGCGGTTCTTCAGATGCGTGGAGACGTACTCCACCTCGTCGGCGAACACGTTCGGCGTGGTCATCTCGACCGTGGCCGGCAGGTTGATGATCATCGGATGGTCGGGCGTCGGCTTGATGACGTCGGTCACCGCGTCGCACACCTCGACGGCGTACTCCGGCTCGGTGCCGGTGAACGATTCGGGGCTGTACTCGTAGTACAGGTCGATGCCCTTGGCCTCCGATTCGAGGCTCTTGCACAGTTCGGCCGCGTCGGTGGCGAGCTTCTTGATGTCCTCCTTGTCCTTGCGGAAGACGACCTCGCGCTGCAGCACGGACGTGGAGTTGTAGAAGTGCACGATCGCGCGCTTGGCGCCCTTGAGCGCCTCGTAGGTGCGGCGGATCAGGTGCTCGCGGCACTGGGTGAGCACGACGATGGTGACGTCGTCCGGAATCAGCTCACGTTCGATGAGCATGCGGATGAAGTCGAAGTCCGTTTCGGAGGCGGACGGGAAACCGACCTCCACCTCCTTGAAGCCCATGGACATGAGCAGGTTCCAGAAACGCAGCTTGCGCTCGGAATCCATCGGGTTGACGAGCGCCTGGTTGCCGTCGCGCAGATCGACCGAGCACCAGCGCGGCGCGCGGCGCAGCTTCTTCTCCGGCCAGGTGCGCTCCGGGAAGTCGAACGGTACCTGCTTGTCGTAGGCGACGTACTTGGTGTACGGCATCTTGCTCGGCTTCTGCGGCTCGCCGATGAAGCGTGCGGGAGGCAGCAGCGGGTCGTTGTTCCCTCCGTTGGACGCCGCGGCCACAGCCGCGAGATCGAATACCGATGATTGATCCTGACCCATCGTTCCTCCTTTGCTTGATGCGTGGCCGTCTCCCGGCGGCCATTCCACGCCGAATATTCCGGCGACGTATCCGTTTACGCACATGTAACATGCGCAACTTCCCATCCTAGCTACGCCGCGCCCCAACGCCTCGCCGGTCTCACCATGTAGCGGCGCTTCGCGGGCGCCCCGGGCTCCCCCGGGTTCTCCACCTGTCTTCACCTCACCACGACTAGACTGGGAGCCATGACACTGCGATTCCGCAAGAACGGCACGTTCCGCGTGCTGCAGATGGCCGACATCCAGGACAAGCCCGATGTCGACAAAGACACGATCCGTCTCATCGAAGAGGCGATCCACGTCGCCGATCCCGATCTCGTCGTCCTCACCGGCGACCAAATCCGCGGCTACGATCCCGCATACATCGACACGTTCCTGCGCCGCCGCGGCGAGGAGCCGGGCGCGCGCGTCCGCGTCATCACGGAGATCGAGGCGAAACTGCAGGGCGTGCGCCGGCGCATGGCGCAACGCCGCAACCCCGACATGCCGCCCGTCGACGACGTGGTCACGCTCGACGAACTCATGGACGACACGCGCACCAAAGTGCGCGACACGTTCGCCGCGTTCCTCGGCCCGATGACGAACGCGGGCGTGCCGTTCGCCGCCACCTACGGCAACCACGACTTCCAATGCGGCATCCTCGCCGACGAACAGGACGACATCTACCGCGAATTCCCCGGCTGCCTCAACCCGCAGGCCGGTTCCGACGCGCTCGCGCTCGAACCGGGCACGTTCGCGCTGCCGATCGAGGCCTCGGACGGCTCGGGGCATGTCGCGATGAGCGTGACGATGATCAATTCCGGCGACTACGCGGACAAGAACACGCCCGCCGAACGCGATGCGCAATACCCGCTGTACGCCACGAACCCGCGTCGGCTCGACCTGGCCGACTCCGACGGTTACGGCACCCCCTCCCCCGAGGCGATCGCTTGGCTGGGCGACGTGCAACGCGAACTCGCCGCGCGCAACGGCGACGGGCGCCCGGTGCCGTCCATAGCATTCCAGCACATTCCGCCGCAGGAGTTCTATGACGTGCTGCGCGAAGTGCCCGCATGGACGCCGAACGCGGTGGAGGGCGCCCGCACGCATGCGGAGCGTTGCTATGTGCTCGACGAGGAGAAGTGCCGCCCCGGCTCGCGGTTGGGCGAGGCAATCGGCTGCGCCGACGAGAATGTGGGCGAAGTGGCCGCGATGCGCGAGGCGGGCGGATATTTCGCGCTGTTCTGCGGGCATGACCATAAGAACGCGTTCGTGGGCCATGAGGACGGCATCGATCTGGGGTATGCGCCGACCTGTGGGTTCGAATGCTACGGGCCGAAGTCACGCTACCGCGGTATCCGCCTGTTCGAGTTCCACGAGGAGGATCCGGCCGATTATGTGACGCACATGCTCACATGGGGCGATCTGGTCGGGCGTTATTCGGGCAACGAGCTGCGCGTATGGTTCGAGGACCATTGCGTGACGGATGGCGCGAGCCTGCGCAACGAGCTGCGCCGCCCGCCGGTGCTGCTCGGCCTCACCGCCACATTGGGCGCCGCCGGATACGGGCTGTTCGCCGCCGCACGCAAGGCGTTCCGCCGGTAGGGGGTTGCCTTAACCGGGTAGGATGGGCGAACTTGCGCGGTTTGAGAGTGAACTTGCGCGGTTTGAGGGCGAACCTGCGCAGTATCCGGGCGAACCTGCGCGGTTTGGACGCGAATCTGCGCAGTGGGGTGCTGAAAGAGCCGTCGGAGCAGCTGGATTGCCGATGCGGAAACGTTGGAATTCCAACAATGTGGAAATCCACGAACCGGTGCGGACAGCCGCTCTTCAGCAACCCACTGCGCAGGTTCATATGCGAACTGCGCAGGTTCGTACCCGAACTGCGCAGGTTCGTACCCGAATTGCGCAGATAGCCGTCTGATTCGCACAGGTTGAGACCGAACCGCCGGGGTTATACGGGCTCACGAATCCTACTGCTCCGACCCGGTGTCGACCTGCGCGTCAGGCAAGGACGACCAGTCGAATCCGTCGGTGGATTCGACAAAATAGTACGCATTCGCGTCGCTCGGCGCCGGCTTGAAACTCACATCGCCGTCATCGCCATCCTCGCCTGATGACGGCACGAACGGATTGTCTTTGTCATTCGCCGTCGTCACCTTCACCGACGTCTTGTCATACAGCGTCGGATTACGGTAGAGAACGTACGGGCGTTGGCATCCGCCTTCTTCTGCTTCCAAGCCGCCTTGAACGAGTCCGTGTCAAAGTATTCCGCCTCGTTCGGCCGCGGAGATGCCCACGCCGCAGGTGGCGCCTTCACCTCCCGCGCCAAAATCGAACATGCCCCAATCCCTGGTGACAAGACGGTCGGCCGCGCCGCCCTCCGTCGTGTGTCCTCCGAACAAAACCTGTAACCGCCCTCATTGACGGCACCGCATCTCGTGCAGATCATCTTCGCTCTTACTCTTACGGATGAACGATCATCCGCACTTCAGTCTACCCGCGGCGCATATCAGCGGTAAGCATTCCGGGATACCGGGAATCGCGCGTCAGATGAACAGGCTCACGCCGCGACGGGCGATGCAGTACGCGTTCCCCAGCCACGTGTGGCGCGAATTCGGCCAGACCGCACCAAGACGCGGCGCGTTCTGGCTCATCCAGATGCTCGGCACGCGGCCGTCCGCCGAACGCGATCCGAGCAGATTGAAACCGTTCTTCTCCAACAGCCATTCCGGATGCTGCGTGGCGATGGCAAGCCCTTCCTCCAACGTGAGCGGCAGACGTTCGTCGGAGTCGATGAGCTTGCGCGCCACATCCGGCTCACGGTTCACGTAGCACGTGCCGGTATGCGGGTCCACGACCAGATAGAACGGGCCCTCCGGCGGCTCGAAACCGTCCTGCGGCAGGAAACTCGCGATGTCGCGCGGAGGCATCGTCGTGAATCCGGCCATACGGTAGATGGACGTTCGCGCGATCAACGATTCCGGCGAGACGAGCTCGCGCGTCGGCACCAGCAGGATGTTCGCGCCGAGATCGGAATCCTGCAACGCCGTGATGAGCGGGTTGGCGAGCGCGCGGAACGCGGCGGCGCTCATGTCCGCCACATCCGGGTACCCCAACGCCACGATCCGGTCGAGTTGCCTGCGCGCTTCCTGTGATGCTATCGACATGTCTCCCAGACTACCGCGCCGTCCGCACGTTCGCGCAAACGTGCGCAAGCGCGGCGCGACGGCGGTGTACCGTCCGCGCGTCGGCCATCATTTGGAAGCGCACACGCCGCGCGGGCCGCGATTCCGTAGGATTGAACGATACGTGTGCAATCCCGTCCATCTACACCAACGAGGTTCGATATGTCCGAAAAACTGAAGGTCGGCGTGCTCGGCGCGACCGGCATGGTCGGCCAGCGTTTCATCACGCTGCTGGAGAATCATCCGTGGTTCGAGGTGACGACGCTCGCCGCCTCCGCGCATTCCGCCGGCAAGACGTATGAGGAGGCCGTCGGCGACCGTTGGAAGATGTCGACGCCGATGCCCGAATACGTCAAGCACATGACCGTGGTCGACGGCGACGAGGCCGAGAAGGTCGCCGCGGGCGTGGACTTCATGTTCTCCGCCGTGAACATGCCGAAGGACCAGATCCGCGCGATCGAGGAGCGTTACGCGAAGACGGAGACGCCGGTCGTGTCGAACAACAGCGCGCACCGTTGGACCCCGGACGTGCCGATGGTCGTGCCGGAGATCAACCCGGAGCATTTCGCGGTGATCGAACACCAGCGCAAGCGTCTCGGCACCACGCGCGGATTCATCGCCGTCAAGCCGAACTGCTCGATCCAGGCGTACACGCCGGCGCTGGCCGCATGGAAGGAGTTCGAGCCGCACGAGGTGGTGGTGAGCACCTATCAGGCGATCTCCGGCGCGGGCAAGACGTTCAAGGACTGGCCCGAGATGGTGGGCAACATCATCCCGTTCATCTCCGGCGAGGAGGCGAAGAGCGAGAAGGAACCGCTCAAGGTGTTCGGCCACGTGGACGACGCCAAGGGCGAGATCGTGCCGTTCGACGGACCGCTGCGCATCACCTCGCAGTGCATCCGCGTTCCCGTGCTCGACGGCCACACCGCGACCGTGTTCATCAACTTCGGCAAGAAGGCGACGAAGGAGGAACTGGTCGACCGCCTGGTGAACTACACGTCGCGTGCCGCCGAGTTGGGTCTGCCGCATGCGCCGAAGCACTTCATCCAGTACCTCACCGAGGACGACCGCCCGCAGGTCAAGCTCGACGTGGACTACGAGGGCGGCATGGGCGTGTCGATCGGGCGTCTGCGCGAGGATTCCATCTTCGATTGGAAGTTCGTGGGTCTTGCGCACAACACGCTGCGCGGCGCCGCCGGTGGCGCGCTCGAATGCGCCGAAATGCTCAAGGCGCTCGGCTACATCACCAAGAAGTAGCGTGCTTGCTGCTTGACGGCTTGGCTTGATCGGGAATCGGAGACGGACTGTACTTAGCCCGTCTCCGATTCCCCGTAACAGTGGGTGTGACGAGCTGCGGGTTGAGTCTGCGGCGGGGCTGATGGGACTGGGTGACATGACTGGGCACTATCCCCGTCCTGATAATCCCCAGCTATTCCCGATTCCCCGGTCCTTTACACCGTTATTCCGGATTTACAGCGCCAAACACCCGTTTGGAAGCCTCCATTTCGTCCATTTGGCGCTGTAAATCCACGATTTCGGGTGTTTGAGCCCTTGCGTTAACCCACTATCTGCCCCGCGTAAGTCACCCACGCACTGCTCCCGCACGCCACGTGCTCCACATCGAGGCTCACGAACGCTTGTGTGGAGCGACGATGCTCCACACAACGGCTTGAGAACGGCGATTGCATGCCGTGTGGAGCAAACGCTCCACACAAGCGCATAGACATCGCCCTCACAGGGAGTGTGGAGCGCTCTCTCTCCACACTCCCGCACAGACAGCATTTGTGGCACAGTCTGGAGCGCGTGCAGCACCTCGCCGACTACTCGAAATCGACGAATTGATCACCGTGAGTCAGCAACCGACCTAATCGGTTCAGACATTTCTTCTTTCACAGAAGAAATTCACATCATTTTCCAGAGTTCTTCTTCCATAGAAGAAGAACTCTGGAAAACCTGATAGAATTTCTTGCATGCAAGAAACCAGAGCCTTAGTTGATCGGCCGCGGTATCTCGACCGCATCATGCCGTTTGTCGACACCGATGTCATCAAGGTACTTGTCGGTCTGCGACGCAGCGGCAAGTCGGACATGCTGCGACTCATCCAACGCCGGCTCGTGGCCGAAGGCTGCCGGGCGGAACAGTTCATTTCGATGAACTTCGAGGATTACTCGCTCGCCAAATACCATAATCCCGACAAGCTCCACGCATATCTCATGGAACGTATCAACTCCATCGACGGCAAGCCGTACGTGTTCCTTGATGAGGTGCAGGAAGTGCACGGATTCGAAAAAGTGGTCAATTCCCTACGCGCGACCACGAATGCTGACGTCACCATCACCGGATCGAATTCCACATTGCTGTCCGGCGAACTCGCCACGTATCTGGGCGGCCGATACGTGCAGTTCGAGGTATTCCCCTTCGGATACGCCGAATTCGTCGAGGCGAAAAAGCGACTCGGAACAGACTCCTCATTCCAGGCGTTCCTCACGGAAGGAGGCATGCCGTTCATCGTCACCGGCAGCTGGAATGAGGAGAGTCGCCGAACGTATCTGACGGATATCTACCGTTCCGTAGTGCTTCGCGACGTGGTCCGCCGTCATCGGATCCGCGACGTGGCATTGCTGGAACGCATCGTCATGTTCGCGATGCAGAACACCGGCAACATGATATCCGCGAATGCCATCGCGTCATATCTCAAAGCGGAGCGCCTCGACGTCAGCGCGCAAACGGTCATCAACTATCTGGAATACTGTCGGGAAGCATTCCTGTTGGAGCGCATGAACCGCACCGACCTGACAGGCAAGCAGGTGCTGAAGACGCTGCAGAAATACTATGTGGCCGACCATGGGCTACGCGGCGCGATTGTCGGCGACGGGCTCGCCCAGATCCAAGGGGTATTGGAGAACATCATCGCCATGGAGGGGTTGCGTAGGGGGTATGCCGTCACCGTCGGCGCCGTCAACGGCAAGGAGGTCGATTTCGTCTTCGACAAAGGCGAACGACGCAGGTACGTGCAGGTGACGTATCTCATCGACAGCGACAAGACCGCGGAACGCGAGTTCGGAGTGTTCAGGGACATTCCGGACAACTATCCGAAGACCGTGGTCTCGATGGATCCGATCCTGCGCCCGCGCGACGGCATCGAGCACCGCCGCATCGACGAATTCCTCCTCGCCGAGGATTGGTGACGGACGGCGCAGCAGCTGTCGGTTGGGAATTAGCATTCACCCCTCTTGATAAGCTTGCGGCGCATGGTCGGACGGTCCAATTCCCGTTGGGAATTAGCATTCACCCCTCTTGATAAGCTTGGAGTTCTGGCAGCAGATGGACAAACTCAGTTGGGAATTAGCATTCACCCCTCTTGATAAGCTTGACAAGGAGACACCACCAATGAACGGATTCGTTGGGAATTAGCATTCACCCCTCTTGATAAGCTTGGAACGCCCCTGCGCCTGCACGAAATCATGTTGGGAATTAGCATTCGCCCCTCTTGATAAGCTTGGAACGCCCCTGCGCCTGCACGAAATCATGTTGGGAATTAGCATTCGCCCCTCTTGATAAGCTTGGGAGTGGTCAACCCAGTCGTTCCAGTCGGTTGGGAATTAGCATTCACCCCTCTTGATAAGCTTGATAGCCGTTCAAGAGGGGCTATTTTCTGCCGCTTTCGGCACTTTTCACCTTCAAAAAAGCGTGAACAGCTCCGGTGTCTCCACCTCATCCTCCGGTTCCAGATTGGCGTAACGCAACGCCGACGCCCACTGGTGGTCACTGATATGCAGCACACGGACATACCCGCGCTCCGGTAACGCGGCTTTGATCGCTTTCACCGTCGCACGATTACCTGCCTGCGTAGGCGTGTAACGCGCATAGACCGAATACTGCACCATGGAGTATCCCATGTCCAACAGCATGTTTCTGAACTCGGTGGCCGCACTGCGCTGCTGCTTGGTCTTCACCGGCAAATCAAACATCACCAGGCACCACATGCCGCCACTGTCCTCATCCGTCTTCATATGCTACCCGCATACTCGGGCACCGGTAATCTGTCGATACGACCCTCGCAATACAAGCCATATTGTTGGGCGAAATCATTCAGCGAGCTGGGAATCGTCAGCCCAGCACCATTGAGCTGCTGGTTGACCGCTTCCACAAGACGACGTTTCACGCCGCCATCGGACAAAGCGTCATCGGCACGCAGCTCAGCCACGCGCCGGTCAATCGCCGGACGGTACGGCTCCAGAATGTCATCCGCCAAGCAGAAGTAGTTACCACGGTTATGATGGTGCATCCCCAATGAGGGAATCAGGCCCGCAGAAATCACGGCTTTCACCGCGAATCCGCGCAATACCATATAGGCGTAGTCAAGTTGCGCGTTCCTGCCCACGCCTTCGCCGGGAATTCGTCTGAATCCTTCATCGGAGGGGAACACGCGTTTCCAGTACTCACGCGCCGCATGTCCCTCGCGATTGGTTGGGTCCCCGGACCTCACCGAGGCAGCTATGCTACGCAATAATCCGCCTCCATCAAGACCCAGACCATCCAGACAAGCTGCCTGCCCACGAATCTTGGCTTGGACGATACGACCCCAAGCGTTTTTCCTGCGTGGCAACGTCATATCTGTTTGGGCAAGTTGCCTCTGGGTGACCGTAGTCGGAGTATCGGTCCAAGCGTGGAGCGCCGCATCCGACACTCCACGCCAGTCGCACAACATGACCGATACGCCATAACGCGCCATCTCATGCAGCACAGCCGCAGAGCATGACACCTTCAGACCAAGCAACACCACGGCCGTCTGCGCCAGCGGAACATCAACCGTTTCATCGGCATCATCCCGCTTCACACGCATATTGCCACGCGTGTAGGAGATACGCCCTGCCATCTCCGTGCAATCGATGACCCGCCACTGGCTTTGCATGATGATTCCCTACTCGGCCCAGCGCCACGAACATGGCAATCCCGATTTCGAGTGCCAACGCGGTTCGCCCAAAGCATTACGACGAATCACTACAGGAGCATTATTATTCCCGATTTTATTGATGGTAGCTCTCCAACCCTTTCCGCTAATTAACTTAGTAATCTCAGGAGGTAACGACCCGCCGAAGGATTCCAAACCTTCAGATGACAGAATCCTTGGACGAAGTACAATTCTGCTGGGATCCTCAAAACCAGTTACAACCCATGAGGTACATGCAATAGTTGAAGAATCAAAGCACGCACACCAATCGGAGAATTGTTTCAAAGCACTATCATCAGATAATGCTGAATAATCAACGCGGATTTCATCTCCAGCAACAAGCCATCCAAGATACTCGGCGTTACCTGCCTGTACCGCCTGCACGGTACGCTGCTCGCCCCATCGCATCGAAACCGATTGAGGAGGCAATGGTACAGAGAACAAATCCTCACGTTGGTACCGCAGCAAATCCACTTGAAATACACGAATCATGCCATACCAATATTTGCGTCCGCCCTTCGTATTCTGCTCCCACCAACGATAGACGCGCGCATGGTGAATCGCCGAACGGATTTTCGCCGAACCGCCACGAACTGCAACCTGTGCCGCAGTCTTTTTCTGTGCCGCAGTCTTTTTAAAGAATCCTATCTCGTCGTCGGCGGCGTATTCGACACCATGCACAACGATATGCCGTGCACTATTCGCTGGAAGTCCCTTCGCCGCATCGAAATCAGGCAGACGCGTAAGCGCACACCACAACGCCGGCGTGGAAGCCCTGTAAATCAAGTCGGAATCCATCGCTTCGCCAAGGCGCACACGCCGCAATGCATTGACCTTAGCATCATGTGCAATGGAATTACCCAACTTCAAACGCATCTGCTGACGAACAACCACACGGTTATGGTCAAGGGCGTCATTCAATAGATTCAATAGAGTTTCCATACCGATGCACCATTGTTGAAACAGTTCATAGCCGTCATCCCCTTGGTACGGATAGTCTTCTCCTGGCCGCTCACCTACATTCAAACGGCTCTCCACCCTTTGGGCATCACACCACGAATCGCGTATTGCCAGTACTCGAGCAACTGATGGCCGCATCAAAGCGATAACCGTCGCGTCAACCGCGTGATGACGACGATCCAGACGCGTCTTGCCTCTCGGTCCGAAGAAATGAATCTTTTTCCCCCAGCCGTCAACCCGACGTGCGGAAGCAGTGATATTACCAGAGAATACTCGAACCGTGACAGAGACTTCGGGAAGCTCCTCCTCAGTTTTCGCTTGATATCGTGCAGCGTTATAATGCCAGTCGATTCGACTACGCAATTCACGGGCCATCCATGCCACCGATTCGATGGAACGATCATCAATCGGTTCATCCTCTTCGGTTTGTCTCAGTCGTCTCTTTATTTCCTTTATAAAATTGTCCCATGCCTTGCCAGTACAATCAGGTAACATATTATCAACACGAGCAAGCGCTTTCCCCAAACTAACCTCTGGACGCCGAGCAACTTCCGACTCAGCCCATTTGGCAAACGGAATGTCCGATTTTGAGATATTGCATTCTCTACAGACAGCCGCCAAATTCGCTTTGATATTAGAAGCACCAGCACTTTTCCTCGAAACAATATGGTCCATTTCACAAGTGTCAAACGTAATCTCACACCCACAGTACAAGCACTGACTATTCTGGCGCTGTATATGTTGACGTCGATCATCCATATTCTTTTGCCGCTTCAACGCTTCAAGCTTGCGAATATTGCTCCTGCTATCGATATACCCGCCTGTCCGCAATTCTTCAGCGAGCTCGGAACGACGTTTACTCTGTTTCTTTATGCCACGCTCATATTCGCGCGTGGCAGCAATAGAAGCAAATCCCGAACGCACATGTTCAATCTGCACGGACTCCGGCTTGCCCCAACGCTCTTCACACCTCATCAACCATTGGTTGACGATCTTAACTACCCTATCCGCAGAGGGGTTGCCAATCGGAGCGCCGATATGGGTTGCCGGCGGGCGCCAATAATCAGTAACGCCGAACAGTGACTTCCGCGCTTGATATAAGTCCTCATCGGTCATCAGCATCCGATCAGTCAACTTCCTTAATGTTTCAGCCCCATAAGCCGCTCTACCAATCGGCAGGCCAATGGAGTCCAAGCCAGCCAGCTCATCCATGCTCAAAGAGTCAACAAAACTGATCACCGCATCATCATGAATATCTTCAAAACCCTCAGCGTTAGACAGCAATTCAATCATCGCTTCGCGCGACTCTTCTGAAACGCTTTTCCACCACATCCGTAATGAATCGGCGATGGACCCTTTGGCTTCACGAATCCGCTGCAGCGTCACTATTCGAGGAGGGTCACTGGAGATGCGATCCATATCGTCATCGATAGTTTTACCCACACCGACAAGCTGACTCTTCGCATATCCCAGGCACTCGGCCACGTCTGCCCAACTGATTTCAGTATGTGAATCGGCAACAAGCAGTTCAAACGCCTTACGTTTTTCAGCTACAGTCAATGGTCTGTTCCGGCGATTGTCACCGATACGGAGATTTACCAGCACTGCTGCGATACGGTACTGTTGGAATACCAGAGAAGCTTTCAATGCCCGATACTGGCCGTCATCAAACGGGTCTTTCCCGACTAGTCGTTTACTGGATCCCCTAGGAGATTCCACATGGAAAACCTCTTTGAACAACGGCTCCCATTCTGAGCGGGGAACATGCTGCATTTCAAAAATGCACTTCAGCTCATTGGCATAATCCTCCTGCATCAATTTACCTTGCAGAAGTCCTACCCGTATTTTCCCCTTCTTCCGCGTTGTTCTTATCCGCGTCATGACTCCATCCGTGCATGCACTCACAGCAACAATCAACTGCGCCGGAGTTACCTCTGTCTTCAGAGGGCGACCGATCCGCTCCTCAGCGCGCTTCCTCAGAACGTCATACAATTCCGAATATGGATTGCTGGTCAGCAACGACTCCACGCCATGGAATGAATTACGCCATCCACGATGACGCGCGATATGACGCAACGCAATAGAAACGTTCTCCTTGCGCGTAGACTCATCCTCGATGAACGCGGTAGCAAGCTCTGCCCGAATCGTCCACTCATCATGGGCATTCAACGATTCAGGGACCACAATCGGATACCCCGATTGTTGCAGTTTCCTGTCCAATTCCTTGAGCCGTTTGGAACGATTGCGAAGCGTCCGGCGTACTCTTCTTGCAATTCCCGCATTCCGTTTACGCGTTTGACTACCCGTTCGCCCGGCAATATCTTTCCGGGATGAACTTGATCGACTAACCAAACTACCTTCCCCTGTGGCATTGCTCGACTGATTCGGGTCCACGCCGCCGTCATGAATAACCGATTGCGCATTGAGAATCTTCACCGGCATGCCGTCGTCATCGACCTCGATAGCGGCCAAACCGACCGAATTCAAGCCCACGTCAATGCCAACACGGTAGTGTTTCGCACCCATTTCACCCTCTTCTCTGAGAACAACGTTAATGAGCAATACTACCGAAATAAAGAAAACGGGGCGGGTATGACCCCGCCCCTAACAGCACGAAGACTGCTGAGCAATCAAAGCGGCTAACATGTCCGCTCTTATTGAGAATTAGCACTGTCAAGTGTAACGCTCATCTAGGCAGAACACGCGGGCGTGGTGAGCATACACGCTCGTCACCACCGCGCCTGATTCAGCGGCCGGTGCCGCCGTAGACGACGGCTTCCACCTTGTCGGCGTCGAGGCCGTAGGCGGTGTGGAGGGCCTTGACGGCGTCGTTGAGCTGGTTGAGCGGCACGAGGGCGGCGATGCGGATCTCGGAGGTGGAGATCATCAGCACGTTGATGCCCTTGTCGCTCAGCGCCTGGAAGAACTTGGCGGCGAGACCGGAGTGGGTCTTCATGCCGACGCCCACGACCGCGACCTTGCCGACGTTCGTGTCCACGTCGAAGGACTTGTAGTCGAGCACGTCATGGTTGTCAATCAGCGCGTTCTCGACGGCCTTGACGGACGCTTCCGGCACGGTGAAGGAGATGTCCGCGGTGCCGGCGGAGGAGCCTGCCTGCACAATCATGTCGACGTTGATGCCGGCGGTGGCGAGTTCGGCGAACACCTTCGCCGCCATGCCGGGCTCGTTCGGCACGCCGCGCACGGTGGCGAGCGCCTCGCTGCGGTCGTGCGCGATGCCGGAGATGACCGGCGCCTCGGGGCCGAGGTCCGGGAACAGGTCGCCCATGGATTGTTCGTTGTTGTTGCTCATTGGTATGTCGCTTTCGGTTCAGTGCAAAGAGTGCACAAGTGCAAGGGTTGGTCGCGGGTTCGCCCGGCGGGTTCAGTCGAGGTTCGGCAGGGTGCGCGGGTCGACGCCGTCCGGCACGACGAGCGTGCCCGGCCGGTGCGAGAAGGAGGAGCGCACGTGCAGCGGCATGTTGAACCGCTGCGCGTATTCGACGCAGCGCAGCGCGAGCACCTTCGACCCGCAGGACGCCATTTCGAGGATCGAATCGTATCCGATTGCGGGGATGCGGCGCGCGGTGGGCACGATGCGCGGGTCGGCGGTGAAGATGCCGTCCACGTCGGTGTAGATCTCGCAGATGTCGGCGCCGAGCGCGACGGCGAGCGCGACGGCGGACGTGTCAGAGCCGCCGCGGCCGAGCGTGGTGGCGTCGCCCTTCGCGTTGATGCCCTGGAAGCCGGCGACGATGGCGACGTCGCCGATGGAGAGCGCGTTCTTCACGCGTTCCGGCTTGACGGCCTTGATGTGCGCTGCGCCGTAGCGGGCGTCGGTGAAGAAGCCGGCCTGCTGGCCGGTGAAGGAGTGCGCGCGGCTGCCTTCCGCGTGGATGGCCATGGCGAGCAGGCTCATGGAGATGCGTTCGCCGGCGGTCATGAGCATGTCCATCTCGCGCTCGGGCGGGTTGGAGTCGATGCTGAGCGCCTGGTCGATGAGATCGTCGGTGGTGTCGCCCATCGCGGAGACGACGACGGCGACCTTATTGCCTTTTTTCTTCGTTTCGACGACGCGTTTGGCCACACGTTTGATCGAATCGGTATCGGCGACCGACGAGCCGCCGTACTTCTGCACGATGAGAGCCACTGCTATCCAATCTTCTTCCGATGCCTCCCGTTTCTCTGTTGCGGGAGTGTTTGCCGCATATTCTACGTAAACGCAACGATTATAAGGAATGGGCGTGGTGCCCCAGCGAGGCAGCGCCACCATGCGGACACGCGGTGGACGTGAGCGTACGCGCGGGAAGAGCCGCGCCCGTCGCGCACGTCAACCGCACCACGCGCCCGCACCACACACGCACGCCGCGCCGCACGACGGTCCGACACGTCGCGCACGATAATCGCGCGCACCACACGCGCACGCCGTGACGCCGCCACGCCACGCACGCATCACGATGCCGCCACGGCGTCATACGCCACACGCACCACGACCGCGCGGCACGCGACGACCCACACGCCGACCCACACGACCATCCACACGGTGAACAACACGTAACGTCCAACACACGCGCCCGGTTATCCACATCGACCCGGCACCACAGATATACGGTCGCCGCGCGCTGTGGAAAACTAGATATGTGGATAGCCCAAAGTTATCCACACTGTTATCCACAAACACCCCCTAAAGCCTTACGACACGCCGAAACCGATGTGGATAAGAAAAAGTTATCCACATTTTCACCCCCGAAAACGCCCGAAAATCCACCAAGTTATCCACACTATGGGGATAACTCGGTGGATAAGTTGGGGATAACCTGTGGATTACTTTTTCCACCATGGACACCGACTTGCGCAACACGTAACACCGTGGTAATCGCATCTGAACGGCAGGTTAACAACCACGGAAACCAAGGAAACGGAGCGCCACATGAGCAACAGCCGCAGCACCTACGCGCGAATCGCCGCGTTGGCGCTCCCCACGTTCGGCCAGCTCATCGCCGAACCCACGTTCATCCTCATCGACACGGCCGTCGTCGGCCATATCGGCGACGCGGCATTGGCGGGACTGTCCATCGGATCGACCATCATCCTCACCACCGTCGGCCTGTGCGTCTTTCTCGCCTACGGCACCACTTCGCAGGTGGCGCGGCTCATCGGCGCGAACCGCCGCCGCGAAGGCCTCGAAGCGGGCATCGACGGCATGTGGCTGGCGCTCATCATCGGCGTCGTCGTATCGGCCACGCTGTTCGCCGCCGCACGGCCGTTGTGCGCGGCGCTCGGCGCGAGCGGGCCGGTGCTCGACCAGGCGCAACGCTACCTCGAAGCCGTCGTGTTCGGATTGCCCGGCATGCTGCTCGTCTACGCGGCGAACGGCATCTTCCGCGGCCTGCAGAAGGTGCGCATCACCCTGACCGCAGCCATCGCCGGCGCAATCGTGAACACGGTGCTGGAACTGCTGTTCGTCATCGGATTCGGCTGGGGCATCACCGGTTCGGGCGCGGCCACGCTGATCGCGCAATGGTTCATGGGCGTCTTCCTGACGGTTCCGGCGATCCTGTGGTCGCGCGCGGAAGGCGCGTCGGTGCGTCCGCGCCTCGCCGGCATCCTCACCAGCGCGGGCGACGGCCTGCCGCTGTTCGTGCGCACGCTCGCCCTGCGCGTCTGCCTCGTGGCGACGGTCATGCTCGCGGCGCGCATGGGCGTCACGGTGCTCGCCGCGTATCAGGCGGTGAACGCGTCATGGAATTTCGTATTGAACATGCTGGACGCGATCGGCGTCGCCGGGCAGGCGCTCGTCGCCACCGAAATCGGCGCGCGGCGGTTCCGCGAGGCGCGCGCGATGACCGCGGCGGCGGGGCGTGCCGGCGCGGCATGCGGCGTGATGATCGGCGTGGGGATGGCCGTGGCGGGCTTCGTGGCTGCGCCGTTGTTCTCCCCCAGCGCCGACGTGCAGACGCTCATCACGATCGGCATGGCCACGCAGGCCGTGTTCCTGCCGTTGTGCGGGTGGATGTGGGCGCTCGACGGCATCCTCATCGGCGCGGGCGACTACCGCTACCTCGCCGGCGCCTGCTGCACGACCGCCTGCGCGTACCTGCTCGCGCTCGTCGGCGTGAACGCGCTGGACGGCGCCGTGCTCACCACGCCCGCCGCGCGCATGATCGCCCTGTGGGTGGTGCTCAACGTGGTGTTCATCGGTCTGCGCGCCCTGTTCAACGCCCTGCGCGCCCACGGCGACGCGTGGATCACGGTTCGTTCCTGAACCACCACGATTCCCTCCCGAGCCGCCGCGTGCGGCCCAATCCACGGTCCGCACGCGGCGGCTCACATGTGGTAGCGGGTCGCGGCGACCATCTGTTTGACCAGCGTCTCTCGCCACGTGCTCCACCCGTACTTCTTCGTGATGGCCTCCTCCGAAGTGGCGCCCAGCGACGAACCGTCGGCGCGCGTCAAATCATAGAGCATGTCAAGCAGCATCGGATCATGGCGCAACTGGTTCGCCAAATCGGAACCGGTGTTCGGATCGTTCGGATTGCGGCCGGTCGCGAACTCGCTCAACGTCAGATGCTCGCGCACGAGCAATGTCACCATGCGCACGATATCCGCGTCGTAGCCCATGCGTTTGAGGATCACCGGCGCGTGCCGTGCGCCCTCCGCGGCGTGATCGGCCACGCCGGAACGTTTGCCGATGTCATGCAGGATGCCGGCGAGCAGCAGCGCCGTGAAATGCGTGTCGTCATACCGCGGCACGCCGGAACCGTCCGCGGCGACGCCGGCACCGCGCGCGGCCCCCGCGGCCGCGTCGCGGTCGGCGCGCGACGGGAATCCGATCTCGCGCGTCAGCCGCGACACGACCTCCACGGAATGACGGTCGATGGTGTAGCGGTGCGCGGCCGAAACCGACGGACGATTGCGGATGCCCAACCATTCCGGCATCCATTTGCCCGGAATGTCGACGAAATCGATCTCCTCCCACACGCGGATGAGCTCCGGGCCGGACGCGAGCAGCCGCACGAACAGGTCGCGCGTCGTGGCGTCCCACCGGTTGCTGTGGATCGGGCAGCGGCGCAGACTCTCCAACGTACCGGGGTTGATCGGCAGCGCGCGCTGCGCCGAGGCGAGCGCGACGCGCAGCGCGAGCGCGGCGTCGCGCGACGGATCGGCGCCCGGCGCGAGCACGATCTCACGCTCGTGTACGGCGACGCCCGGCGCGACCGTCTCGAACTTCGGCGCCTCGCGATGGCCGCCGGCGCGCTGCGACATCATCTGGAAGAACGCGAAACGAGGGCGCTCGTGCGTGAGCGAATGCTCGGCGCGCGAGGCGGTCGAGTCGAGCGAGAACGCGATGCGGCGGCCGATGCGCGCGAGCAGCGTCTGCATGTCGTCGATGGATTTCGCCTCGCGTTCGCCGCCGGACGGCAGTGTCGGGTCGGCGAGGCCGAGCATCGCGGCGACCTTGTCCTGATAGGGGGTGAGGAGCAGGTTCGTGTCTTTGTTCGCGACGAGGTGGATGCAGTCGCGCACGTCGAGCAGACGTTCGACGGCGTCGTCGTACGCGCCGTGCGGGCGGTCCGCGAGCCACGACACGGCGAGCGCGGAGATGAGCACGGAATCGCGCAGGCCGCCGCGCGACTCCTTGATGTCGGGCTGGTTGATGTATTGGAGACGGCCGAACTCGTCGAGTCGGCTCGTGGCGGATGCGAGCAGTTCGGGCAGCCGCTTGCGCGCGGCTTTGCGCCAACGTTCGAGGATGGAGTCGGCGGTGGCGCGGATGAGGTCGATGTCGCCGGCGACGGGCTCCACGTCGAGCCATCCCATCGCGGCGGGCAGGTCATGGTCGGTGACGGATTCGCATTGCTGGCGGGTGCGCACGGAATGGTCGAGGTCGAGACCGGAATCCCACAGCGGGTACCAGAGTTTGTTGGCGAACGCGTTGAGCTGCTGGTCGTTCAGCGCATGCGGGTCGTAGATGAGCACGAGGTCGAGGTCGGAGCTGGGGCCGATCTGCCCGCGGGCGAGCGAGCCGACGGCGGCCAGCCCGATGCCGTGGTCGGGCACGGTGAAGTCGACGCCGCTCTTCGCCTCGCCCCACAGGCGGGTGAGGCAGTCCATCGCGAGTGCGGTGCGCGCCTTGCGTTTGCCCGCACCGTCGCGGTAGACGCCGTCCGCGTCCGGCTGGCTCATCGCCATGAACCGTTGTTTCAAACCATCGACCGCGCTGGCCATGCCGCCATCCTTTTCTGTTGCGGGAGTGTGATGTGATGTGGTGTGTGCAGCCGTGCGTTCCGTGAAACGTCAACCGCGGTCGGCTCCCCGAAAACCGCATGACGAGCCTTATACGACAGGTCCCCGCACGGCCACGAGGGCGGCGTGCGGGGACCTGGCTCTATTGATGGCCCGACCTTCCCGGCAATGCGACACACACCGGTGAAGGAGGGACGTCTGTCATCGGATCCGGCCGTCGGGTCCGAGCGAACCGTCGGTTCCGATCGGACCGACGGTACCGGTCAGATCGCGGCGGAACCGGACTCGCCGGTGCGCACGCGCGTCACCGAGTCGAGCGGGGCCACCCAGACCTTGCCGTCGCCGATGGTGCCGGTGCCGGCGGCCTTGACGATCACGCCGACGAGCGTTTCGGCGTCGGCGTCGTCGCTCAGCACCTCGACGCGGATCTTCGGAATCAGGTCGACGGTGTATTCGGCACCGCGGTAGACCTCGGTGTGGCCGCGCTGACGGCCGTAGCCGTTCGCCTCGGACACGGTCAGGCCGTGCACGCCGGCGGCCGCGAGGGCCTCCTTGACGTCGTCGAGCTTATGGGGCTGAATGATTGCGGTGATGAGCTTCATCTCACCTCACCTCCTTGAGGACGGAGCTGGCGGTGCCAGCGAAATCGTATGCGCGCTCACCCTGATCGGCGAGGTCGATGCCGCCGACCTCCTGGGCCTCGGTGACGCGCCAGCCGATGGTCTTCTCCAGCGCGAAGGCGATGATGCCGGTGATCACGGCGGAGTAGACGATGGCGCACAGCGCGATCAGGACCTGCACGACGAGCTGCTTCCAGTCGCCGCCGGCGAACAGGCCGGTGCCTTCGCCGAAGAAGCCGATGAGCACGGTGCCGGTGAAGCCACCGACGCCGTGGACGCCGACGACGTCGAGGGAGTCATCGTAGCCGAACTTGAACTTCAGGCCGCAGGCGAGGCAGGTCAGGACACCGGCGATCGCGCCGAGCACGATGGACCACAGCGGGGAGACGACATCGGCGGCCGGAGTGATGGCGACCAGACCGGCGACGATACCGGAGGCGGCACCCATCGCGGTGTAGTGGCCGGAGCGGATCTTCTCGGTGAAGCCCCAGGAGAGCATGGCGGCGGCAGCAGCGGCAGAGGTGGAGACCCACGCGTAGCCGGCGGTGCCGTTAGCGGCGAACGCGGAACCGGCGTTGAAGCCGAACCAGCCGAACCACAGCAGGAACGCGCCGAGCATCACGAACGGGATGTTGTGCGGGCGGAACGGCTGCGTGGCGAAGCCCTTGCGCTTGCCGATGATGAGCACGATCACCAGCGCGGCGACTGCGGCGTTGATGTGGACGACGGTGCCGCCTGCGAAGTCATGCGCGGCCGCGCCGATGGCGGTGGAGATCGCGCCCGTGCCGGACAGCAGACCCTTGTTCCAGACCATGTGCGCCAGCGGAGCGTAGTCGAAGGTGAGCCACAGCGCCACGAAGATCATCCACGTGCTGTACTTGACGCGCTCGGCGATGGCGCCGCAGATCAGGCCGACGGTGATCATCGCGAAGGCGACCTGGAAGGCCACGTCCACGGAGACCGGGTAGTTGTTGGCGTTCAGGCCGGTCGTGGTGAACACGCCGTCCTTGGCGACCATCGAATCCTTCAGCAGGAAGCCGGAGGCCGGATCGCCGAAGATGCCGGCGACGTCAGAGCCGGCGTAGGCGATGGACCAGCCCCACAGGGTCCAGATGACCATCGTGACCGACAGCGCGGCCGCCTCGAGCATCAGCATGTTCAACACGGCCTTCGCACGGACCATGCCACCATAGAAGAACGCGACACCGGGTGTCATGAGGAAAACCAGGGACGCGGAAGTCAATATCCATGCGGTGTTTCCGGAATCCATGTCTACCTCCCTCTCTTTCACATCTATGCCGGGCCGCTGGGAGCAGCCCGGCTCTGTTCCGTTCGTCGTCCCCCTCATGGGGGCTAACGGTTCGATAGTGAACGCCCGGATGGTTTTGATTGCGTTACGGCAGGTTACGCGATTGTTAATCGCGGCCCGCGAAACGGCCCGCGAAACCGCCTGGGAGCAGGCATCGGGGTCAGGCGAGAATCCCGTCCACGAAGCTTTCCGGATCGAACGGCGCGAGATCGTCCGGGCCTTCGCCGAGGCCGACGAGCTTGACCGGCACGCCGAGCTCCTTCTGCACGGAAATCACGATGCCGCCCTTCGCGGAACCGTCGAGCTTGGAGAGCACCACGCCGGTGATGCCGATCGCCTCGGCGAACACCTTCGCCTGGGTCATGCCGTTCTGGCCGGTGGTGGCGTCAAGCACGAGCAGCACCTCGTCGACGGGCAGGTTCTTCTCGGTGACGCGGCGGATCTTGCCGAGCTCGTCCATGAGGTTCGCCTTGTTCTGCAGGCGGCCGGCCGTGTCGATGATGAGCACGTCGGCGTTCGCCTCCTTGGCCTTGGCGCTCGCCTCGAACGCGACCGACGCCGGGTCGGCGCCGTCCTTGTCGGAGCGGACGACGGGCACGTTCACCTTCGCGCCCCACGTTTCGAGCTGGTCTGCGGCCGCGGCGCGGAACGTGTCCGCCGCGCCCATGACGACCTTCTTGTTCTCGGAGACGAACAGGCGGGCGAGCTTGCCGGCGGTGGTGGTCTTGCCGGTGCCGTTCACGCCCACCATGATGATGACGCCCGGCGTGTTCGCGCCCGGCTTGTCCGCGTTGAGGCGACGGTCCGTGTCGCGCCCGACCAGGTCGAGCAGCTTCTCCTTGAGGGCGGCGCGTACCTCGGCCGGGTCGGCCTTGCCGGTGACGCGCGCGTCGGTGCGCAGATCGTCGACGAGCTGTTCGGACGCCTCGGCGCCGACGTCGGCGAGCAGGAGCGTGTCTTCGACATCCTCCCAGTCCGCTTCGGAGAGGTTGTCCTTGGCGAGGATGTTGAACAGGGCCTTGCCGAACGGATTGTTCGACTTGGCGAGTTTCGCCTTGAGGCGGGTGAGTCGACCGCCGATGGGTTCCGGCTTCTCGACGGCCGGGGGGGGGGGG
>NZ_BCFK01000058.1 GCF_001417815.1 Bifidobacterium aesculapii | reverse complement strand
GGGGGGGGGTGGTGGGGGGGGGGGGGGGTGGGGGGGGGGGGGGGGTGGGGGGCGGCCGATGGATGCCGGCTTCGCGGCGGCCGGGGCGGGGGCGGGTTCCGGGGTTACGGTTTCCGATTTCGGTTCCGCTGCGGGCTCCGTCTGAACGGTCCCGGGCGCGGGCTCCGGCTCGGCAGGTTCCGAAACGGGTTCGGGCGCGGGCTCAGACGGTTCGGCAGGCGCCGTTTCCACGGCCGGTTCCGCCGCGACCGGTTCCGGCTCGGCGACCGGCACTTCCGTTTCCGACTCGGCGACCGGCTCTTCCGACGCCGGCACCGCTGCGGGTTCCGGCGCCCTCTTTCCGGCTTCCGAATCCTGCCCGCCGGCGGCCGACTCTGCCGCGACCTGCGATTCCCGCTCCGTCCGCTGCTCTTCCGCCTCACGCGCCTGCTGCTCGCGCAGCATGTCGCGCTCGGCGATCGTCTTGTCAAGGTCGCGTTTGCGCGACTTGGAGAACCAGACCGCCAGCAGGATCAGTACGATCGCTACGACGGCAACGCCAACCATGGCCAAAGTATTGCTGTCCATGGCCCCCAGTCTAACGGCCACCACCGCCACGGAATCGGCCTTCGGCCACCTACCGCGGGGCCGCGGCGACGGAACGGCGCCGGATGTAGACCGTAGGCACACGGTGGGTGTGGCCTCCGCCGCGCAGTCCGGACCGCATCGACTCGAGCAACAGTCCGACGCCCTGACGTCCCATGAGTTCCGGCTGCTGCGAGATCACGGCGACGTTCGGGGTCATCAGGCGGAACGGCGCGATGTCGTCGAACGACACCATCGACATATCGGCGCCGATCGCGACACCCTGCTCGTTCAACAGGCCGATCAAGGTGATCGCGTCGGGCGAATACCCGCACAGCACGGCCGTGACGTCGTGCGCGCGCAACGTGGCGCAGGCGTCGCGGCAGGAATCGTAGGAGGGGCCGCACGCGACGACCACGGCGTCTGTTCCGCCGAGCAGTTCCGCCGCGATCGCGCGGAACGCGGTCTCGCGCTCGTTGACGGAATACGAGCCAAGCGACGGGTGCGCGACGTAGCCGATGCGACGATGCCCCCTGGCGACGAGATCCTCCATCGCCGCGCGGATGCCCGGGTACGGGTCGGACACGACGAACGGCACCGATTCGACGCCCTGCACGCGCCGGTCCACGAACACCAGCGGCAGGTCGCGCGCGATCAGCGACCGCACACCGGGCGACTCGACGCCCTGCGGCACGACGATCGCGCCGTCGATGCGCTGCCCGAGCAGGTTCTCGATGAACGCGTCCTGCCGTTCCACGCTCTCCGACGACGTGCCGATCAGCGTGGACACCCCGCTGCGGTAGAACTCGTCCTCCATCGAGGAGACGAGGTCGGCGAAATACTGGTTGCGCAGGTCGGGCACGAGCAAACCGACGGTCTTCGCGCCGGACGACCGCATCGAGCGGGCGCGCTGGTCGGGTACGTAGCCCATCTCGCGCACGGTCTTGCGCACGAGCTCGCGCGTCTCGTCGGAGAAACGGCCCTTGCCGTGCAGAATCTGGGAGACGGCCGCGGCGGAGACGCCGGCCTCGCGCGCGACGTCGCGCAATGTCACGAACGCCATGTCGACCTCCTCGACGAGACGATTGGTATAACGTTATATCGCAGTGTACACCACGCCGCACGCGCGCGGTCACGTACGCACGCAACGACGCGTGCGACGCGACACGGCGGAGCGACGCGACACGAAGTGCCGTACGTGACGGCTCGGCGGGACGCGACGCGACGCGGGACGCGACGGTGCGGCAGGACGCGGGATGATGTGGCGAGAACAGCACGACATGAAGCGAAGCGACGCGGAGCAAACGGCGCACTGCGGCAAAACTGGCCCTGGGCGTACCGGGCATCGCGGACGTCTCGACTAAGCTGGTGCGCATGGCCAACTCCTCACGCATGACGTCGTACCAGCGGCGCGAACAACTCATCCGCATCGGACGTTCCCTCTTCGCCGCAAAAGGATTCGAAGCCGTCAGCGTGGAGGAGATCGCAAGCCACGCGAAAGTGTCGAAGCCAATCGTCTACGAGCATTTCGGCGGCAAGGAGGGACTCTACGCGGTAATCGTCGACCGCGAAATGCAGGCGTTGACGGCCACACTCACCGCCGCGCTCGAAGACCAGCAGATGCACCCCCGGCAGATCGTCGAACGCACGGCGCTCGCGCTGCTCACCTACATCGAACAGAACTCGGAAGGATTCCAGGTGCTGTCGCGCGACTCGCCGAGCACCGACCCCTCCGGATCGTTCAGCTCGCTGCTCGGCGACATCTCGCTGCGCGTCGAGGACCTGCTCACCGCCGCGTTCAAACGGCAGAAGCTCTCGCCGAAAGGCGTGCCCTACTACGCGCAGATGCTCGTCGGCATGACCGTATTCACCGGGCAGTACTGGGCGGACCGGCCGAAAGTCGACAAGGAGCAGCTCGCCGCCTACATCGTCGACCTCGCGTGGCACGGATTGAGCCGTCTCGACTCGAAGCCGAAACTCATCTTCGAGGGCGAACGCGCGGCGCGGACGCGCGCGAAGGAGGAACGACGGAACGCGGGCGGGCCGGGGGCGAGCGCGGACGATGGGACGGACGCGGGCGGGCCGGGGACGGACGCGGGCGCGGGCCCGGGCGCGAGTGCCGGCACGGGCGCGGAGACTACGTCGCCGGCGGCGGGGCACGTCGCAGGCGACGCGGCGAACACGATTCCGGAATCCGGTGACATGACGACCGTGGACGACGCAACAGAGGCCGCCGATGGCGCTGCGGGCAGGACTGCGGATGGCGCAGTGGGCAGAACTGCTGATGGAGCCGCAGGCAGTGTGGCGGACGGTGCCGCGGACGGTGATGACGGCACCGGCGCAGGCGAAAACAGAACATGAACCGTATGTGCAGGATATGCCCATAAGTCCCATCCGAGTGCGCCCGGTGCTAGGGTGAGGCGTTGACCGAACAGACCACATGTGACTTTCGAGGAACACGAAGACCTATGACGCAACCGGCTACGACACAACCGGCACCGAAGACGGCCGGCATGCCGCGCATGTCCAGCACAACCGAAAGCGGCGGTCCCGCAGCCACGCCGGTCGCCTCGCTCACCGGCAAGACGCTCACCTTCGTGGTCCCCGCCTACAACATGGAGAACTATCTCGAACGTTGCGTCCTGTCGCTCACTGCGACACGCCGCAACGACGACATCGAAGTGCTCATCGTCGACGACGGTTCCAAAGACTCCACGCTCGAAGTCGCGCGAACGTTCGAACGCCGCTTCCCGGGCATCGTGCGCGCCATCCACCAGAGCAACAAAGGCCACGGCGGAGCGGTGAACACCGGCATCGCGGCGGCGCGCGGCACCTACGTGAAGGTCGTCGACGCGGACGACTGGGTGGGGCCGGAATCACTCGAAGAAGTGATGACCGTACTGCGCGACGAAATCGACAGCGGCGAACCGGTCGACATGCTCGTCACCAACTACGTGTACGACAAAGTCGGCAAACGCCGCAAGCACGTGGTGAACTTCCGCCACGCGATGAAGGCCGGCAGGCGCCTCACCTGGGACGACATGGGGCATTTCGGACTGGCCGAATACATCCTCATGCATGCGCTGATTTTCCGCACGTCCGTCGTGCGCGCCTCGGGCATGCAGCTGCCGGAGCACACGTTCTACGTCGATTTCATCTACGCGTACCAGCCGTTCCCGTGGGTGCGGTCGCTGCGATACCTCGACACGCCGTTCTACCACTACTTCATCGGGCGCGACGGGCAGAGCGTGCAGACCGACGTGATGATCCGCCGCGTCGACCAGCTCATCCTCGTCAACCAGTGCATGGTGGAGGCGACGCCGGAACGCGGCAGCGTGCCGGACGGACTGTACAAGTACATGATCCACTTCCTCGCGATCGAAAGCTCCGTGGCGAGCGTGTTCCTGATTCTTTCGCGAGACAAGGAGAACTACGCGAAGAAGAAGCGGCTGTGGGCGGGCATCAAGGAGTACTCGCCGTCGATCTACCATGACGTGCGCCGCAAGCCGATGTCTCGCGCACTGAACCTGCGCGGCTCGGCCGGTCGGTACGTGATCCGCTGGGGCTACCGCGTCGCCGAACGCGTGGTCGGCTTCAACTGACGTAAGGGCGGTAGGAGGGCCACGCAGGAGGCGTGCGGGTGGTCCAGTCAGTCAGGGCGCATGGGGCGCGGTGAGCCGCGCGGGGCATCTCCAACCGGGCACCGGAAAGCCCTACGGCTCGAACCAAGTACCGGAAACCGTCCAACCCACAGATAACGGACGGTACAAGCCAATACCGAAGCCGCCCGGCCCAGACCGGACAGTGGAAAAGCCCCACGGTTCGGGCCGAACACCATGCACCGTTCCGTCTCACGAATAGCGGACGGCACCAGTCGCCACCGAAACCGCCCCAGCCCCAAACCCGACCCGACATCGGAAACCCCACGGTTCAAGCTCGGCGCCATAAACGTTGTTGAGTGTGGAACCGGCTCCGCACTCAACTCTGATTAAACGTTGCAGCGGGGTTGAGTGCAGAAAATGCGCCTCCCTCAACTCAAATTCGCGTGGTTTCCGGGTGAGTGCGGATGGGCTCCGCAGAATGGGCTCCGCACTGTCTAGTTCGAGCGGATGGTTGACGTATGTCTCGGGGGATGGTTGACACCGTGTCTTGGGGCATGGTTGACGGGTGTCTCGGGGCATGGTTGACAGGTCGGCGTCGGTTGATTGGTGTATGGATACACAATCACAGCAACAGACACCAGCGCATTCCAATGATGATGGTCCCGAGGCCCGTAGCGAGTTCCTGCGCAACAAGGCCATCGTCAACGCGATCCTCGCGGGCATGCCGGTCGCCGAGGCCGCCCGGCGCCACGGCGTCACCAGGCAGTGGGCGCACGAGCTGAGACGCAGGTACGGCAAGGATGGCGAAGCGGGGCTCCTGCCCCGCTCCAGGCGCGCGCGCCGTATCGCCAACAGGACCGGGAAGGAGACCAGGGAGCGGATCGTCGCGCTCCGGCGCGAGCTGGACGCCGCCGGTCTGGACTCGGGCCCGGAGTCCATCGCCGCCAGGCTGGAGCGCGAGGGCGTCAGGCCTCCGGCGAACTCCACGATCCACCGCATCCTCAAGCAGGCGGGCCTGGTGCGCCCCGAGCCGAGGAAGCGGCCCAGATCCGCGTACGCGAGGTTCGAGGCCGCGCTGCCCAACGAGACGTGGCAGTCGGACTTCACCCACTGGCCTCTCGCGGACGGCACGGACGCGCTCGTCGTCTCCTGGCTCGACGACCACTCCAGGTTCCTCCTGTACTCGCGCGCGTACGCGACGGTCACCATGAAGACCATCGAGGAGTCGTTCCGCCAGGCGTGCTCCCGGTACGGGATCCCCGCGTCCACGCTCACCGACAACGGCACCGTGTACACGACCCGCCTGCACTCGGCCGAACCGGGGTCGTTCGAACGCCTGCTCGCATTGATGGGCGTGCGCCGGAAGAACGGCAGCCCCTACCATCCCCAGACCCAGGGCAAGATCGGACGCTGGCACCGCACGCTCAAGCAATGGCTCACGGCCAGGCCCCTGGCCGCCGACCTCGACGAGCTCAACCGTCAGTTGGACGGGTTCCGCCGCGAGTACAACGAGGAGCGGCCCCACCGGGCCCTGGGCCGCCGCACCCCCAAGGAGGCGTACGAGGCCAAGGGCAAGGCAGGCCCCGACCCCGAGCTCGCCGTCCGCGAACAGGCCAGACGCGACGAGGAGGAACACCGAGAGGCCGGACGCGTGACGGCCCCGAGACGCAGGCCCGTCCCTGCCGCCGAACGCACGGAGCCCGAGCCCGTGGACGTGACCGTCCCGGCCCGCACGCACAAGACCGACCGACGCGGATGCATCACCCAGAAGGGCGGCGTCGCCCCGCTGCGCCGCATCATCGTCAACATAGGCAGGGAGAACGCCGGCAGGACGGTGGAACTGGCCATCGACCACGGCACCGTCATCGTCACCGACACCGCCACCGGCGAGATCCTCGCCGACCAAAGACTCGACACCACACGCGAATACCAATACCGCAGGCCACCGGCGAACGACAACGATGCCCCAGGACAGCAGTAAAGCATGCCCCAGGACACCCCGTCAACCATGCCCCGAGACAACACAGAATGGGCTCCGCACTCAACTGTGGTCTAACGTTTCACCAGGGTTGAGGGGAAGAGGAGCCCAGAATCACAATCCTTGGAAAATGGCCGTTTCTGCACGATGGGACTGGAAAGGTCTCACGGGGGCGCCCTCCCTCAAACCGAAAAGTCAGCCAAATCACGTTGAGGGTGGAATCGTCAACCATCCCCCGAGACATGCGTCAACCATCCGCTCGAACTAGACACTCGGTGCCATAAACCATTCGCACACCAATATCAGGCGACCTGCGTCACCACCATAGCCACCCCGCGCCCAGACCAGACTCCGAAAACCCACGGCTCGGCCCAGCCACTTATAGACCATATGGAACGAACCGAATACGAATACCTGTGTGCCCCCGGCTTGGCTCGATCGCCGGGAGCGGCATGCCTTGGGCTGTGACTCCATCGACACATGCGACCACTGGGCGAAAACCACGATTCCCATGGTTTTCCCAGCATTTACACACAACACGCTGAAGCGGCACATGTTTACTGGGAATCACGGTTGAACGACCGCAATAACTGAATCCCTTCTTCTCTCTTCTCTCTCAAGCCCGGTTCCCGCCGGGCTTTCTCTTTGCATGCCCTGTGCCCATGCCTACTC
>NZ_BCFK01000057.1 GCF_001417815.1 Bifidobacterium aesculapii | reverse complement strand
CAATGAGCGCGGAGTCGTGTTGTGTGGCACAATATCACTCCACACAACACGCGGAGAGTGGTCACTCATTGAAGTGTGGAGCGATATCGCTCCACACGGGTGGACAATGGGCCATTCCATGCATGTATGGAGCATTCGCACTCCACACACGGTTGCCGGACCTTGTTGTGGAGCAACCAGCCTACGTCCCACATCACATCGTCCACCACATCGCAGCAGCTTCGTTCGCTCCTGCTCGCCATACCTCCGGCCGGGGAATCCGCTCGCCTGCCGAAACCAGGAAACCGCCGGTCAGGCTCCGGGCGCGGGGTCCTTGACGCCGGAGAAGGTGACGATCACGGCGACGATCACCAGGGCGACGCCCACCATCTCCCCCAGGCCGGGAACTTCGCCCAATACGAGTCCCACGGCGATGGCGACGGCCGGGTTCATGGACTGCATCACGGAGAAGGCGGCGGGCGAGGCGCGCCGCAACGTCACCTGCTCGATCACATAGGGCAGGAACGAGGCGAGCAGCGACACCAGGAACAGCAGTCCGAGCAGCTTCCACGGTCCACCGGGTTCCAGCGCCCACGTGGCCGAGGCCTTGGGGTGCATGAGATGGCGGATTGCAGGCACCCCGAGAAACAGGGATTGGAGCAGCCACCCGAACGCGACCGCGACGCACAGGTCGTCGAGCGAATTGCCGCCCGAGGCGATATGCCGACCGGCGATGATGTACACGCCCCACATCGAACCGCCGACAAGAATGGCGATCAGGCCGATGAGGAACCGGGCGCCGCCCGGCCCGTTCAGGGAGACGCCTGCAAGCAGCACCACACCGGCGGCCGCAATGGCGATGCCGAGCCGTTCACGCCAGCTGTGCCCGGTGATCACGGCGACGGCCAACGGCCCGATGAACTCGATGGACACGGCTATGCCCATGTCCATGTTGCCGATCGCCACGTAGAACATCGTGTTCATCAACACCAGCGCCGCGCCGAGCAGCAGCACCCACGCCCACGCTCCCATGCTCCGGCGCATCAGTCTGGATCGTTTCGCGCGCCTCCACGGCCTGCGCCACAACAGCATGAGCACGGCCATGAATCCGACGCGGTACCATACCGCGTACAACGGGTCGAGTTGGATGAACGCGACTTTGGCGACGGCCGTCGCACTGTAGATGACGACCGCCTCGCACATGACAATGACGACCACCGGCAACCGGTTCAGCAAACCCACTACAGCGCTTTTCATGGTTGCAAGGCTACCCGTGGAGCCCCGCCATACGAAACGCCCATGGACACGCCCGTATGACGGACGAAAGCATGGACGGCGTCAATCCCCGTGGGCACGCTTCCACCCCGCTTAGAATGGCACCATGAGCACTGCACCAAGACTGGCCGCCGCCAAGCGTGATTGGGGACACGACGAGACCGGCTGCACGGTGCTGCACATCGACATGGACGCTTTCTACGCCTCGTTGGAAACGGCACGCCACCCCGAGCTCAGGGGCCGTCCGGTGATCATCGGCACGGGGCCGCGTTCGGTGGTGTCCGCGGCGAGCTATGAGGCCCGCCGTTACGGCATCAATTCCGCGATGCCGGCGGCGCGCGCCCGCCAACTGTGCCCCGATGGCGTGTTCCTGCCGGTGGACATGCGCTACTACCGCTCGGTCTCGCGGCAGATCATGACGGACGTCTTCCATGCGGTCACCGATCGGGTGGAGCAGGTCTCGGTGGATGAGGGCTATATGGACGTCTCCGGCGCGCTGCTCGCGTGGAAGCGTCCGACGGCGATTGGGGCGTGGATCCGTGCCGAAGTGGCGCGCCGGTTCCACGTGACCTGTTCGGTGGGCGTCGCCGCGAACAAGCTCGTCGCGAAGATGGCGTCCACGAACGCGAAACCGGATGGCATGCTGCTCATCCCGCAGGCGAGGTCGGCCGAATTCGTGCAGATGATGCCGTTGCGCGGCATTCCCGGCATCGGCCCGTCTCTGGAGAAGCGCCTCAACGCGTGGGGTGTCGAATCGGTCGCCGATCTGGCGGCGATGAGTCCGGAATCCTTGGAGCGGGCGACCGGTTCTCCGGCCGCGGCACGCGGACTGTGGCTGGCGTCGCGCGGCATCGACGAGCGGAAGGTCACGCCGGTGCGCGTCGAGAAATCGGTGGGCAGTGAGGAGACGCTGCTGGAGGACACCACCGATCAGCGCACGGTGTGCCGTCTGCTGCGCGAGGCATGCGACGATGTGGCGACCACGTTGCGGCGCAGGGGGTTCGTCGCACGCACGGTGACGGTGAAGCTGCGGTTCGACAATTTGAGCTATCGGACGCGTTCGCGCACGCTCGCGCGTCCGGTGGATACGGCCGGCGCGCTGTACCCGCAGTGCGTGACCCTGCTGCACGAGATGCTGGGCATGACCGCCGACGCCGATGGGCGCGCCCGCACCGTGGACCCGGACGAACCGCTGCCGAAGCTCATCCGCCTCGCCGGCATGAGCGCAAGCGGATTGGGCAGGACGGACGAGACGGCCGTGCAGCCGTCGTTGGACGACATGCTGGAGGAGTCGTCGCGCGCCGACGCACGGACGAACGGCGAACGGCAGCGACGCGCCGAGGCGGCATTGGATGCGGTGCGTCGGCGCTTCGGCTCCGGCGCGGCGAGTTTCGGCGCGTGAGACGCGGCCGTCGGCGCGTCACGCCGAGGCGAGACGCGCGCAGGCGTCGTCGATGGCCTCGTCGGCGGCGGTGGCGGAGAACCGCAGGTATTGCGGCGCGCCGTAGAATTCGCCGGGACTGGCGATGATGCCGATGCGCGCGAGCTCGGCCATATCGGACCAGCAGTCGCCGGACTTGGCGCGCGTCCACACGTAGAGCGCACCGGACGGCATATGCGCGTCGTAGCCGTATGCGCGCAAGGCGGCGACGAGCTTCGTAAGACGCGCATGGTAGCGGTTCCATTGCGCGCGCACCGCTTCGACGTCGCGCAGGCCGGCGGCCATCGCGGCCTGCACCGGACCGGGGATGATCTGGCCGATCTGCTTGCGGTATTCGGCCATCGCGGTGACGAGGCGGTAGTCGCCGGCGATGAGCGCCGTCCGATAACCGGCCATGTTGCTCTGCTTGGACAGGGAGTACAGCACGAGGATGCCGTCGGCGCGGCCCTCGCACACCTGCGGGTTCAGCGCGCACGGCGTCGCGGACAGGCTGAACGCGTTCGCAGCGGCGGGCTCGTTCGATTCACAGGCGTGCTTCGCCCCGCGCCAATCCATCAGCGCATAGCATTCGTCGGACAGCACGACCGCGCCGATGGAGCGCGCGGCGGCGACGATGCCCGCCAGCCAATCCGCGTTCAGCACCTCGCCGGACGGGTTGCACGGCGAGTTCACCCACACGGCCTTCACGCCCGGCACACGCGCCCACGAATCCACGTCGGCCACGTCATCGACCTTGAGGACGGTCGCGCCGGCCAGCTGCGTGCCGATCTCGTACGTCGGGTAGGAGACCTTCGGCTGGACGACGACGTCGCCGGGGCCGAGGTGCAGCAGGGAAGCCATCAGCGCGACGCCCTCCTTCGAGCCGACGGTGGGCACGACCGCCGCATTGACGGATTTCAGGTCCACGCCGCGCAACCGGCGGAACCAGCCGTCGATGGCCTCTTTAAGGTCGGCCGTACCTGCGGTGACCGGGTAGCCGTGCGCGTTCGGCGCGTCGACGGCGGCGATGAGCGCGTCACGCACCGAAGCGGGGACCGGGTCGACCGGCGAGCCGACGGACAGGTCGATCATGCCGCCCGCGACCGTCTTCGCCGTAGCCTTGTAGCCGGCGATGCGGGACCAGTCGTACGGCGAGGAATAGCTGTGGAACCCCATGAAGCCGGTCAGTCCTGGTTCTGCGGCGGCAGTGCGGCGACCTGCTCCGGATCCTTGCCGATCGGGCCGTGGGCGGAGGCGCCGCCGAAATCGCCGACCTCGGCGAAGAAGTTGGCGGCGGCGTCCTTGTACCACGCCCACTCGTCCGGCAGGTCGTCCTCGTAGAAGATGGCCTCAGTCGGGCACACGGGCTCGCACGCGCCGCAGTCGACGCACTCGTTCGGGTTGATGTACAGGGAGCGGTCGCCCTCGTAGATGCAGTCGACCGGGCATTCGTCCACGCAGGCCTTGTCCTTCACGTCCACGCAAGGCTGGGCAACAACGTACGGCATGGAATCCTCCTTAAATCACATTCGCACGTCAAGTCTAGGCGCGCGCGCGGACGGTTGACGCCCTGTCAGTCGGTGTTGATGGCCTTGTCGGTCTCGGCGGAGAGGGTCTCCGTCAGCGTGCCCTTGCCGAGACGCGCATGCCAGTAGCCGTAGCCGAAGTAGATCGCGAAACCGATGACCAGCCACACCACGAACCGCAGCCAGGTGAGCACCGACAGGTTGAGCATGAGCCACAGGTTGGCGAGCGCGATGAGCAGCGGCACCCACGGATTGCCGGGCATCCTGAACGCGCGCGGCAGTTCGGGGCGCTTGCGGCGCATGATCGGGATGGAGATCGCGACGAGCGTGAACGCGGACAGGGTGCCGATGTTCACCATGTCGGCGAGGACGCCGATGTCGAAGCATGCGGCGACGACGGCGACGACCACGCCGACGCCGATCTGCAGCGCGACCGGCGTGCCGTGCTTGCCGGTCTTCGACAGTCCGCGCGGCAGCAGGCCGTCGCGGCTCATCGCGAACACGATGCGGGTCAGTCCGAGCAGGAGCACCATGACGACGGTGGCCAGGCCCAGCACGATGCCGAAGCTGATGATCTTCGCCGCCCAGTTCGCGCCGACCAGTTCGAAGGCGGTGGCGAGGGACGGGCTGTCCTGCTTGGCGAGGTCGCTGTAGGAGACCATGCCGGTGGTGACGAAGGCGACGAGCATGTACATCACGATGATCAGGCCCATGCCCACGCCGATGCCGAGCGGCACGTTGCGGTGCGGGTCGATGGTCTCCTCGGAGGCGGTGGCGACCACGTCGAAGCCGAGGAACGCGAAGAACACGAGCGCCGCGCCGGAGAGGATGCCGGGGATGCCGTACACGCTCGGCGTCATGCCTGTGGCCCACTGCCACAGCGGCTGGTTCATCACGTCGGAGGCGACGGAGCTGCCGGGCAGGGAGTCGGCGGGCTGGCTCGGCGGGATGAACGGCGTGAAGTTCGACATCTTCACGTAGAAGAATCCGACGATGACGACGAACAGGACGATGGCGATCTTGAGCACGGTCATCGCGCCGTCGACGCGCGCGCCGATCTTCGTGCCGAAGACGAGCAGCACGGTGAAGAACGCGACGATGATGATCGGCGCCACATCGATGTGGAACGAACCGAACGTGAGGTTCGTGTCGACGCCCCATCCCATGAGATGGAAGAAGTCGTCGAGGTAGACGCCCCAGTATTTGGAGATCACCGAGCCGGCCATCATCATCTCGAGGATGAGGTCCCAGCCGATGATCCACGCGACGACCTCGCCGACCGTCGTGTACGTGAACGTGTAGGCGGATCCGGCCACGGGGATCATAGACGCGAATTCGGCGTAGCACATGACGGCCGCGCCGCACACGACGCCTGCGATGAGGAAGCTGATGATGACGGCCGGTCCGGCGTGGAACGCGGCGGCCTGGGCGCCGACCGAGAAGATACCGGCGCCGACGGCGACGGCGACGCCCATGATGGACAGATCCCACCAGGTGAGGTTGCGTTTGAGTGTGCGACCCTCCTCGCCGGTTTCGGCGATGGTCTGCTCGACGGATTTCGTGCGGAATATCTGCATGCTGTGGGGCCTTCTTGCTCTCCGATGATGTTCAACGGCTCAGTATAGGCCGGACGGGCCGTGTTGCGAAAGCCTTTCGCCCCTATCCGGGCGCGGCGTGCGGGTGCCGCCGCGGCCCTGTCAGGGGCGCAGGTCGATGCCGATGCACACGGGTTCGGGCACGAGCGCCACGCCGAAGCGCTCCTTGACCCCGGCCTGGATGGCCTTGGCGAGGGCGGCGACGTCGGCTGCGCGGGCGTTCCCGCGGTTCGTGAGGGCAAGCGTGTGGCGTGTCGACAGGCTCGCCGCGGGGCTCGCGGCACCGTCGAGCGCGAATCCCTTATGGAATCCGGCATGGTCGATGAGCCATGCGGCCGAGGTCTTCACGCCGGGCGTGCCGTCGGGCAGCGCGGCGGCGAAGCGCGGCGCGTCCTCGGGCAGCCGCGCGGCCTCGTCGGCCGTGAGGATCGGGTTCATGAAGAACGAGCCGCAGCTGTGGCGGTCCCAGTCGGGTGCCGGCAGACCGGTGCCGTCGGCGGCGGGCGCCGCACCGGACGCGGCGAGACGTTTGAGGTCGGCGATCACGTTGCCTTCGCGTTTCGTGTCGACCATGACCGGTTCGACGTATCTGGTGGGATCCTCCAACATGCCTTTAGCGGCACGCACCGTGAGCACGGTGTCGCGGATGGCCGTCGTGGCCAGCCGCGCGCCGACCTCGACACCGAGCGCCTTCGCGAGCTGGCCGAATCCGACGGTGCCTTCGGCGCTGTGGCGCAGTGCGAACGTGACCGACAGCACCACATAGCGCGGCGTCGGGAAGAACCGGTCGGCCGGCGTGGCGGGAGCGGCGTACATGCTTGATTTCAGTGCGGAGGAGCGGTAGCCGAACCGCAGGTCGGCGGCGGTCAGGTCGCGCGTGGTCTTCGTCTCGCGGTCCCACACCTCCACGGATTCGACCGAGCTGGCGACCTCCTGGCCGTATGCGCCGATGTTCTGGACGACGGACGCGCCGACCGTTCCGGGAATGCCGGACAGCCCCTCGACGCCCTCCAGACCGAGTTCGACGGTGAACGCGACGAAATCATCCCAGTTGGCGCCGGCCTCCGCGTTGACGTGCACGGTGCGGTCCGAGCCTTCGACGGGGGCCGCCTCGTCCGGCACGGTGATGCGCCGCCGGGCGTCGCGCACGACCACGCCCATGAACGGTTCGTCGGATGCGAGCATATTGGATCCGCCGCCGATGACGCACAACGGCAGACCGTGTTCGTCCGCCTCCTCGACGGCTTCGATGACGCCGACGCGGGTGGTTGGTTCGATGAATCGGGCGATGTCGCCGCCCACGCCGATCGTGGTGATGTCTGCAAAGCTGGTCATAACTGCCTATCCTATCCGCAATCGGATGGCCGATGGCATGCCTTTGGGCGGGAATACGAAAAAACCCGGCCATTGGCCGGGTTCCTACGCACGAGCGCGAATCAACGGGTCTCGCGGTGCACGGTCTGCTTGCCGCAGCGCGGGCAGAACTTCTTCAGTTCGAGACGGTCGGGCGTGTTGCGACGGTTCTTCGTCGTGATGTAGTTGCGCTCCTTGCACTCGGTGCAGGCCAGCGTGATGCCCGGACGGATGTCGGCGCTCTTAGCCATTGTCATTCACCTCTGTGTTCAATAGGTATAACTTGCGCCCACCGGTTGGCGGGCGCGATTTGTAGCGAGGAAGAGGCTCGAACTCTTGACCTTACGATTATGAGTCGTACGCTCTAGCCAGCTGAGCTACCCCGCCAGAGAGCCCCGAGTGAGAATTGGACTCACGACCTCTTCCTTACCAAGGAAGTGCTCTACCACTGAGCTATCGGGGCGTGGCGGGTATAGGATTCGAACCTATGAAGCACGAAGCGGCTGATTTACAGTCAGCTCCCTTTGACCGCTTGGGAAACCCGCCAGTCTGTTTCCTTCCGAGGTCTTGACCTCGTCAGGCAACTCGAACATCATGCCACGCGTTTTCCGGTCGCGCAACCCGACCTCGCCGTTTCGTCACTGGAAACGTCTCGAAAACAATCAAGAAACGTTGGTATTCCAACAAAAATCAGACTTGCAACTTTTCCCGCGCATCGGCGTGTCGCGGACGGTGAAACAGCCCGTACACGACCGTTGCGGAGGTCTTTTCCGCCGTGAAAACCCTCCGTGGGCATACGCCATCGGCGTGTCGCACAGGCAGCGCACCACATGCGCGGAGCCTGGAGCGGGAGCCACGGTGCGCCTCATCGGCGTGTCGTGGCGAACAACGATTCAAGGTCGTCGGCCAACCGTCCGATGACGGGCGCCTCCCCGCCGAACGCCGTCGCGTCGGCGCCCTTCGCCACGTCGCGGATCACATGTCGCGCGTCCCGTGCGGGACGTGTGTCGGTATCGCCGACGGCACCGGTTCCAGCGGCACCGGCACCGCGCGCATCGCCGCCGCGCCCGACCGGCCACGCGTCGGCGATGCGCTCCGCGATCATCAGATCGGTTTCGGCCGCATCCCATCGCGCGCCGTATAGGCGCCCGTCGCGTCGTATGCGCTCCCACGCCATGCGCCAGGCCCGCGCGCGCAGGTCGCGCGCCCGTCGAGCGTCGTCGCCGTCTCCGCCCGCGTCGCCGTCGCAGGCCGCGGCGCGACGCGCGACGACGACGCACCGGCGGCGACGGGCACGACGCACGGCACGCGGCGCGAGCACCGCACCGACGAGCATGGCGGCGAATACGACGCCGATCGCCACGGCACGCGCCCACGGCGGCATCGACATGAATGCTGCGGGCAACCGGGCCAGCCACTCGGCGGGGGAACGCGCCGCACCACCGCCCGAATCCTCGGCCGACGTTTCGGCGGAGGAGGAATCGGAGGAAACGTCCGCACCGGATTCGTCATCGGAGGCCCCGGCGGCGGCATCATCCGCGCCTGTCTCGGCCGAGTCGTCAGCGGCATCGTCCGTCGTCGTGTCCGTTCCGGCATCCGACGAGGATTCGTCCGACGCGGCGGTGGAACCGTCGGCATCCAGCGTGCCGTTGCTTTCGCTGGGCGGGGTCACGTCGAACGGCACCCAGCCCACGCCGTCAAGATACGCCTCCACCCACGCGTGCAGCTGGCGCGACTGCACCGGGTAGTAGCCGTCGCCGTCGCGCTCGGCCGTGCCGGCGTTGTAGCCGAGCACGATGCGCGTGGGCACGCCCATGGCCCGCGCGAGCACGGCGAGGGCGGACGCGTAGTGCTGGCAGTAGCCGGCGTGGCCGGTGTCCGGGTCGAGGAAGTCGTCGACGACCTGCATGTTGGAGCGACCGTCGCCGTCAGGCGCGTCCAACGAATACGTGAAATGGTTCGATTCCTTGGTGAAATAGTCGACGAGCCAGCGCATGGCGCGCACCTGGTCGTCGTATCCGGCGCCGTCGGTCGGCACGCCCGCCGCGCGTGCCTCGCGGACGACGGCGCGCACGTTGTCGGGCAACGTGCCGGGCAATGACGTGTACCGCGTGCCGTGCGCCCGCGAATCGGCTTCGTCGACGAACGCCATGAGGCGCCTCGTCATCCACCGACGGCCGTTGCGCGAGTCGCCACGCCAGCCGTCGCCGCGCGCCGGCCCATCGGCGGCCTCCTCGTCCTCCTGTGCGAGGATGCGCGCCGCCTCGGTCTCCAGCGCGTCGGCCGCCGATCTGACCGGTTCCAGTTCGGAGAACCCGGCGGCGGATGTGATGGGGTCGAGATAGGTGCCGGACACCGTGTACTCCATGTCCCGGGAGGTGGTGCCGGTGCGGTTGACCATGCTGCCGTCGTTGTACCGCAGCCATGCGGAGCCGAGGCCACGGGCTTCGGAAGCCATGCCGGGCACGGGCAGGAACCGGGAGCGCAACGTGGTGATGCGCACACGCGCCGTCTGCTCGAACCGACGCCCGAATTCGGCGGAGACGTCGTCCGGATCGCCGCCCGCGTCATCGCCCGCGGCGCCGGAGGCCGAGGAACCGGAGGAACCCCGAGTACCGGAGGAACCGGAAGAACCCCAACCGGAGGAACCCCAACCGCCTGAACCGTCCGCATCCCACCCGAGGAATCCGAACGCCCACATGTAGATGCCGAGCGGGTCCATGACGCGCCGCTGGTCCATGGTGAGTTCGTCGGACTGGTTGCGACCGAGCCGGATGCCCGAGCCATAGAGCCCCGCGTCGATGGCGAGGTCGCGGTCATAGCCCCATGTGTCGCCGTCGAAGGTGTCGAGCGTGCTGAGTTTGAGATAGAGACGCCGTTGGGCCGCATAGTCGAGCACGACGGAGTCGGACCCGACGGCGATGTTGCGTTTGAGGTCGATGAGCGGGCTGACGGTGTTGGAGGAGAACATGCCGCCGCCTTCGCCGAGGGACAGCGGCACCCGGTACGCGAGGGTCTCGGCGCTCGGCGTCGCCGCGAGGGTCGTGGCCACGATCGCGAGCACGGCCACGACCGGCGGCATGGGCGGGCGTGTGGACGACAGGCGCGCCCCCGGCCGGCGGCGCATCATGCCGCGTGGCGCCGAAGCCGCGCCGACCGTCCACACGCCCGCCGGGAAGGCCGCGGCGAGCACGGCGACGGCCCACCATGGCGAGACGTGCCCCAGCATGCCGTAGTCGGCGGCGAGCGCGACGACGGCCATCGGCGCGAGCAGCAGGATCCCGCGCCGCCATAGCAGCAGGCAGCGTATGAGCACGGCGGCCGCGGCCACGACGAGGATGAGCAGCACGTCGGAGGCCGGTACGACCCGTAACGGCGGCAGCTGGAGGTTGAGACGGTCGAATCCGAGTGCGAGAACGTCGGTCAGGCGCGCCGTCGCGCCGGTGCCGGTCGCCGTGGCATCCACCGTCCCCGCGCCGGTGCCGGTCGCGGCGTCCGCAACGCCGGTATCGCCGATGCGCATGGCGACCAGTACGGCGCACGATAATGCGACCGCGGCGACGTAGGCGCCCACGCGCATCGCCGTGCCGCGCCTTGTGCGGCATGGCACGGAGGACGCGACCGACGCCGTGGCGAGGCAGGCGGCGGCGTACCACGCCCAGATGCCGGTGGGTTCGACGAGGTGGGTCAGGGCGTCAAGCAGTATCGCGCAACAGGCGAGCGCCGCCGCGCCCCGCGTGGCCCATACGCGCCACATGGCCCGCGTCGGCCGAGTGGGCGCGCCATGACCGGAGCGGTCATGTGAGCTCCGCCCGCGCATGTTCCTCTCGTCCACGGCCCCATCGCGCTTGGATGCATCGCGCGCCGCATCGCGCACATCCTCCTCGCGCATGGTCTCGAACGGTTGCGGCGGGGTCGCGATATGGACGGGCGCGGACTGCGGCGGCACGATGGCGGCGTGGATATGCGGCGTCGTGCGCAACGACTGCGCGAAACCGTGCGCGTCGGCGGCATCGCAGACGATCGTGACGACGGGCCCCTCGCTGCGCCGGATGTATCCGGCGACCGTCGCGGCGCGGTCCTGCACGGTTCCGCCCCGGTCGGTCGTGCGCGCCGCGGCGAGGAACCGCAGCGCGCCGCGCACGCCCTCGACGGTGCTCACGCCATCCGTGACGGCCACATCCACGCCGGCCGCCGACCGCGTATGCGACGATTCCACAAGCGACGAGCGCATGTGCGGCGATGTCGCGTATGGCAGCAGCGCGGCCACGGCGGCGTCGAGACGACGCTCGTCCATGCCGTCGCCGGCGAGCGTGTTCACCGCCAGCAGCAGGGTCGGACGCGCGTCACCGTCGAGCTCCCGCGTCATCAGGGTTCCGCGGCGCGCACTGTGCTTCCATGCCACGCGGTTGAGCGGATCGCCCGGCGTGTAGGCGCGCACGACGCCGGATTCCTCCGCATCCGCGCCTCCCGATGCCCGGCCGGGCGTGACTCCCTGATCGCGTCCGCGCCCCGGCTCCGGCGTTTCGGGCAGTACGGGAGTCTCCCCCGACGCGGCGACGATGCGCCGCACCGCGAACAGGCCGAACAGCGAACGCCAGCGCAGTATCGTGCCGACGTGACGGTATAGGCCGCGTTCGGCGGGAATCGGACCCTGCATGCGGCCGACGACATCGCCGTACTGGTCGACGCGTTCGATCAGCGGCGTCATCTCCACGTGCGCAGGCCCGACGAATCCCGCTGCGGCGCGCAACCGCCGTACGATGGCGGAACGGCGCGAATCCGGCTCGCGCGCGGCGCGTATGCCGCCGCGACGACCCGCGAGCCACCACCAGGCCATGGCGTCGACGAGTGAGACGACGATCATCGCGGCGACGACGATGACGCAGGCCATGAGCGCGCGCTCGTCCAGCAGCAGGCCCGCATAGCATGATGCGGCGCCGCCTGCGAGGAGCACGAGACAGCCGACGGTGGGGCGCACCAGTCCGTGCCGCGGCGCGCGGCTCCTGCGCGCGCCGCGCCCATCCCGTTGCGTCCCGCCGGTCATCGTCACGCCCTCGGCACCGGGGTGGCACGCACGATGTCGGCGATGACGTCGCGTGCGCGCGCCATCGCGCCGTCGATGGCGCCGAACGCGTCGTCGAGCACGAGACGGTGCGCCAGCACCGGCGCGGCGAGCACGCGCACGTCGTCGGGCAGCACGTAGGCGCGGCCGTCGGCGTACGCCCGTGCGCGCGCCATCGCCGCCAGCGCGAGTCCGGCGCGCGGCGAGGCGCCGTAACGTACGCCGTCATGGTCGCGTGTGGCGCGCACGATCGTCACGATGTAGTCGGCGACCGCACGTTCCAGCGTCACCGCGCGCACTGCGGCGCGCATCGCGGCGGCGTCGCGCGCGTCGCAGACCCGTCGTATGCGGTCGAGCGGATGGAACCAGTCTTCGGCGGTGAGCATCGCGGATTCCGCGGCGGCGTCGGGGTAGCCGAACGTCGTGCAGGTCATGAACCGGTCGAGCTGCGCCTCCGGCAGCGGGTACGTGCCTTCCAGTTCGATGGGGTTCTGCGTGGCGATGACGAAATACGGGTCGGGCAGCGGGTGGGTCATGCCGTCGACGCTCACCTGCCGTTCGCTCATCGCCTCGAGCATGGCGGACTGGGTCTTCGGATTGGCGCGGTTGATCTCGTCCGCGATGACGATGTTCGCGAACAACGGGCCGGGGTGGAACTCGAACCGTTCGTCGCGGCGAGACCAGACGCTCACGCCCGTCAGATCGCCCGGCAGCATGTCCGGAGTGAACTGGATGCGGCTGACGTCCGCGTTGATGGCGCGCGCGAACGCACGGGCCAAGGTGGTCTTGCCGACGCCGGGCACATCCTCGAGCAGCAGATGGCCGCCCGCCGCGAAGGTGACGACCGCCAGTTCGACGACGTCGTCCGGGCATGAGAGCGCTTCCCGCAACGTCGCGGCGATGCGCGCGGGAATATCCGACGGCGTCTTAATCGGAGCCGGGGTCGGGGCGACGGTGGTTCTCGTGGCGTCTACGGCAGACGCCGGTGCGGGCTCGATGGGCATGGCGGCGCTCCTTCATGGGGCATGGTGCTGTACCCAAGTCTACGGCCATGCGGCTTGGCGCACGGCACCAATACGCTCCGCGCGGATTCGGCGTTCGGCGCGGGCGGAACGCGGGCGCGGTGCGGCGTGGGTGACGGACCGACTCAGGTTCACTGCTAACGCGCGCACGCGAGGGGACGGGACGGACAACGAAAACCCCGGCACTAAGTGCCGGGGTTTCATGACGGGCGATCAGGGCGCGCACTGCGCCTCGCGCCTTGCCGTGACGGTCTCAGCCGAGGATGGCGAGCACGTCGCGGGCGCCGATGATGAGGTAGTCCTCACCCTCGTAGTGCACCTCGGTGCCGCCGTACTTGGAGTAGAGCACCTTGTCGCCGACCTTGACGTCGACCGGGATGCGCTCGCCCTTGTCGTCGCGACGGCCCGGGCCGACGGCCAGGACTTCGCCCTGCTGCGGCTTCTCCTTGGCGTTGTCCGGGATGTACAGACCGGAAGCGGTCTGGGTCTCGGCCTCGGCCTGCTTGACGATGATCTTGTCCTCCAGCGGTGTGAGCTTGATCGACACTGTGGTCACCTCGTATTTCTCGTTACGTTCGATGTCTTCGCGCCGGAAACGTCCAAGAGGCTGACGATCACTTGCACGGTCCCAAGCACTGCTACACATGGTAGCGCGCTTTTTAGCACTCTGCCAACTCGAGTGCTAACGCTGTGAGAGAACACGTCGCGCGCGTAGGCGGGACCGCGCGTTGGCGGCCTCGGCTCGCGCCAGGGGTTCAGGAACCGCGGCGGGCGAGGATGGCCTGCAGGTCGTTGCCGAGCGAATCGGACGTGGCCGCCGGCACGGCGACCCGGGCCTGCGCCTCGGACTCATGGAACGCGTTCACATCGGACACGCCAGCATCCTGCGGTACGGCGGCCATCACGCCGCCGTCGGAATCCCGGTCCGCATCCGCCGCGCCATCGCCGGACGCGGCGGCGGCATCGGCTTCGGCATGATCGGCCGGGGCGGCGGGAGCCGTCTCCATCTTCGCTTCCTGGGCGAGCGCACGCTGCTCGTCGGTTTCGAGAGGCGACGCCTTGGCGACCTGACGGGTGGACTTGATCTCACGGCTTTCCGGAGCCTCAGCCTTGGCGTCGACCGTATTGCGGGCCTCGCCGAGCGAGAACGAGATGAGGTCCTGCGAGGCGACGGCGATGTCGAACGGATCCAGCGCCCCGGCGGAACGCACTTCGACCAGTTCGGCGGTGGCGTCAGAGGGCGCTGCGGGGGCCGTCGCGGCGGTGGCCTTCGACGGTTCCGGCTGGGCGTCGGGCCGCGCGGCGGTAACGACGGACCGCACGTCCGGCTGCGGGGCGGCGGCGCGCGCGGCCTCCGGCTGCTCTACGACCTGGACATCGGGGGCGTCGAGCTTGCCGTGGGCGGCGAGCGCGCGGCGCTGCTCGATCTCCGCCTGACGCAGGACGCGCCGGATCTCACGGCGTTCCATCTGATCGGTGGGCGCCTCCTGAGAGGCGTTCGCCGGAGTCTCCACGTCGTCGGCGATCGCGGAGGCCATCATCTGGGCGGATCGGCGCAGGCCTTCCGCCTCGGCCCTCACCTTGTCGGTCCGGACGCCCACCTCACGCACCTGCGCGCGCGCCTGCGCGGCACGCGAGCGACGTTCGCGGGCACGGGCCCTGGCGACCTTGCGCTCCCATGCGCGCGCCTGCCCGGCGGCACGGGCGCCCAACGCGAGCACGGCGATCTCCATGGCCGCGGGGATCAGCGCGAACCACGGGCTGAAATGCAATGGGAACGCGACGACGGCGACGACGATCACGGCGACCGACAGCACCGCTACGAGAATCTGGCGACGACGCACCGCCTCACGGCGCAGGCGCCGCACCTCGGCTATGCGTTCCGGGGTGAGCGTGTTCGCGCGCCTCTCGTTCGGCTGCATCAAAACCCCTTTCGCGTAGGTGCCGTCATCGCTGAACCGTGTGCCGCTATGCTCGTCGACCAGATGCAGCGACGAGGAGAACCTGTCCTCGCGATGCTCCTCGACATGCCTCATGCTTTTGGCCGTGCGCACCGGCAGCCATGCCACGATTCCGATGAGTACGATGACGAGCACGATGATCGTGCTCAACTGCTCGTAGCCCACAGTGCTCAAGAATAGGAGACGGGCGTCACATTGTCCGCATTGCGGAGCGGCGTGTCGATATGACGGGCGGGATTCGGCGGCGTGGCGGGCTGCGGGCTCGCCGATGCGGCGCCGTCCAGCAGTCGCGCCGTGAACCCGGCGCCCATATCCTCTGCAAGCAGGCTGAACGTCTCGTGGGAGCGCCAGCGGCCGGCGACGTACATGTAGTTCGCGCGCAGCCCTTCGGGGCGCGCGCCGACCTTGCGAACCACGGCGAGCGACCGCGCGTTCTCCGGCAGTATCGCGATCTCCAACCGATGCAGACGGGGTCCCGTCGGATCGCCCATGGCCCAGTCGGCGAGCATGGCGAGCGCGGTGGGGGCGATGCCGTGGCCCGCCACGTCCTGCGACACCCAGTAGCCGACGATGCCGGTGCGCATAGCCCCGTATGTGATGGCGCCTATCGAGATCTGCCCCACGATGCGCATACGGTGCTCGATGAGCAGGACGATGCCGCACCCCCGTTCCTCGTTGCGCCGCTGCATGACGAGCCACTGGTTGACCGTGATGCCCCGGCCATGCATCGGATCGCCCGATTCCCATGGTCTGAGCCAGTCGTCGTTGCGCCACCGCACCTCGTTCCACGCGTCCTCGTCGTCGGCGGTCATCGTGCGCAGGGTGATGGGCACCGCGCCGGCGGGTGCGTGAAGCACGACGGGGACGCGTATCGCGTTCGGGTCGGCGGGTGCGAACGCGTGGCGGATGGTTTGGAACACAGACACGCCCCCATTGTGCCACCGGCGGGCGGGTGCGGCGCGGCATGGGGTTCGTCGGCGGACGATGAGGCGCCCACGGGAAGGCGTCCACGGGAATCGCCGCGCGACGCGCGCCGCAACGCGACGGCGCTAGTCTTGCCGTCATGGATACTGCCGCCACGAGTATGGGCATGGGAACGAAACGCGAGCTGCGTCACGCCGCGATCGCGCGGCGAAAGGCGGTACCGCCCGCCGAACGCGCCGCCGCCGGCGAGCGCGTAGCAGGACGGGCGGCGTTGCTGTTCGATGGTCTCGACGCAGGTTCCACGGTCGCCGCCTATGTGCCGATGGGCTCCGAAATCGATGTCTCTCCCGTCCTCATGCATGTGCTGGAACGCGGATTGCGTCTGCTGGTGCCGATGCTGGGGACCGGTATGGACGTCGGATGGGGCGAGCTGCGCACATTGGATGACCTGTGCGTGGCGGGAGACGGCCGCGGACGGCCTGAGGAGCCGGTGCATGCCGAAACCCTGGGGATGGAGGCGCTGCGCGATGCAGCGCTGGTGCTGGTGCCGGCGCTGGCGGTGGATGCGCGCGGCACGAGACTGGGGCGTGGCGGCGGATGGTACGACCGTGCGCTGGAGCATAGGGCGCCGGGGGCGCCGGTCGTCGCCGTGTGCTGGCCGTGGGAGGTGCTGGAGCCCGGCGACGGGTTCCTTCCGAGCGAGCCGCATGACCTGCCTGTGGACGGCGTGCTCACGCCGGACGGCCTGACGATGTTCGCACGTCCGTATCGTGGTCGTCATGCGTTCGGCGATGGCGGAACGTGTCGGGGAGACGATTAGGATATGTACGGTTGCATACGCCGGAGTGTCCGGAACGATGCCGTCGCGACGACGGCATCCGCACGATACGTACAGGCGGTACGGTCCGTGCGGCCCGTCTGGTCCGCGCGCCCCGCGCAGAGAATCGTCGTTCGTTGGAGGAATACAGTGCCTACCTATCATTACCGTTGCAAGAACTGCGGATACGATTTCACCAAGCAGCAGTCGTTCGAGGACGACCCGATCACCGTCTGCCCCCAGTGCCATGAGGAGCAGGTGCGCAAGGTGTTCTCCGCCGTGCCGATCGAGTTCAAGGGAAGCGGCTTCTACCGCACCGATTCCGGCAAGAAGTGACGCCCGCACACGGCATCCGATGGCGAACGCCCCGTCCGAACACCGATTCGGACGGGGCGTTCGCCATACTGGCCGGTCGGCGGATGTGAAGATTTCCGGGGGCTCCGTCCACATTCCCCGTACGAGTTGCGCCGCCGCCGTCGCGTCCGCGACGATGGCGGGTATGACGAACCGGTATGCACCCTGGGCGAAGCTGACACGCCCCACGTTGGCCGCGCGGCGTGCGCGCGCGAGGTTGTCGCGCGCCGTGGCCGTCATATGCGCGGTGGCGGCAGCGGCGATGGCGGTGACGCTGCTCGATCTGCTGGTCGCCACCGAGAGCGTGGTGGTGGCTTCCCGCACATTGCATCGGGGCGACGTCATCGGCGTCGAGGATGTGATGGTGGTCGAGGCGCCCCGCTCCCCCGTCACCGAGCATGCGTTCTCCGAGACGTCGGAGGCGGTCGGACGCGTGGCGCAGAGCGACATCGGGGCGCGCCAGCCGTTGTTCCCCGCGAACGCCCGCGACGCGCCCGTCGTGCCTACGGGCAGGACGGTGCTCGAAGTGGTGGTTGCGAATGACGCATCCGCATTGGTCGCCGGCGACACGGTGCGTCTCGTCTCCGCCGTGGGGTGCGAGGACACACCCGGCCCCGGCGTATCCGACGTCGCGGGCGATGCTTCCGGGCCGGTGCCCGAAGGCCGCGCGTCCCCCTGTACGCTCGCCGAGGACGCGCTGGTCATGAAGCGGCCCGTCAAAGACGAGAACGGGGCCGGCACGGCCGTCATCCCACTGGCAATGACGCCCGAAGCGGCCCTCGCCGTCATGGATTCGGCCCAGCTCGGCGCGATCGTCGCCGTGACGCGGTGACGGCACGACGGCACTGCAGCGCGGCCACGCAACGAGCGTACCGGCCGCCTGCGTCACTCCCGCTCGGAGAACACGCCCCAGTGCGGCGGCAGCTGCGTGAGGATGCGATTATCGTCGTCGGCCTCGCGCTGACGCTCGGTCATCATGTCGGAGGGCTCCTCCTTCACGCCGTCGGCGTCGAACAGTTCGGTGCCCTCACGCACGACGCGCTTGTGGCGGCGCGGCGTGCGGCGTGTGGACGAATACCCGCTCATTGCACCTCCCGGTAGATCTCGCCGACCTTGGCCACGATGCGGTCGACCTCCTTCTCGGGGTTGACGAACGAGCCTACGCTCCACACGGTGGCGACGGACCAGCCGAGCGTCATCAGGTCGGCGGCGAACATGCGATGGCGTTCCCTCGTCGAGCGGATGGACATGTACCCGGAATCGTCGGTGAGCACCGCGAGCGCGAACGGCTTGCCCTTGAGCCCGACGACCATCGGGATGGTCATTCCGTTGTCGTAGCCGTAGTCCAAGGCGACGTCGAGTCCACGCGCGCGGATGCGGTCGGCCAGATCGTTGAGCAGCGTATTGTCGCCCGCCTCGCGGCCCTGCGGCGACGCCGGTTCGCCGGGCAGGTGCTCCACCCACGTCAGCAGCGTCTTGAGCAGCCTGACGCCGGGCGTGTGGATGCGTTCATCCTCCATCTCGTCGGCGGTGAACGCTGAAACGACGTCAAGGTTGTGGTCGGCGAGCGCGAGCGCGTCGAGCAGCATTCCCCGGCCGCCTGAGTTCTCAAGGGCGCCGAACTGCTGGAGAAGCCTGCCGTGCGACGTCTTCGCATAGCAGGTCGACAGGATGACGTCGGTGGCGCGGGCGCCGGCGACCTCGCGGATGCCGACGAGGCGCACGTGACGCAGGAAGCTGTTCATCGACTTGTCTTTGACGGCAAGAAGCTTGAGTTCGACGCCGAGCCTGACTCGGAACACCTCGGTGAGACAGACCACGGTGAGCAGATAGCTGGCGGGCACGATGGTGAAGGAGCGGGCGCGCTGCGTGATGAGCGCCACCACCTCGTCGATCTCCTGCTGGCTGGATTCCACCAGACCGGTGGCGAAGACGGGTGTGCCGGCCGCTTCGATCTTGTGGTAGGCCACGCGCCCGCGTGCGATGTCCGTGCTCACATCGTACCGGATGGCGCCGTACCCCTCGGATTCAAGGAAGGCGTTCAACCTCGGGGCTCGGCTCACCGGGTGCGATTTCACCTCCACGACGGGCAGCGCGTCGATCAGACGCGTCAATCCCGGGCAGGTGACGGTGGCGCGGTGCGCGATGATGACGATCTGCCTGACGCGCACGACGATGCTGAGCAGCTGGATGGCGGGGATATGCGCGCAGGCGTCGATGATGGCGACATCGGCCAGCGGCTTCGGCTCGGTGAGCGAAGCAAGGGTGTCCGGCGTGGCCATGAGGATCGGTTTGGCGGCGGCGAGGATCTCCGGATGGTCGCGGCGGATGCGGTCGAGCGGCATGCGACCGCGGCCGGCCAGCTGCGTGTGCAACGTGTTCGCCTCCTGGGTGCGGGCGAACAGCAGATCGCACAGGCGACGCATCGACTCCTGCGCCACCATCGGCCCGATGGACCGCACATGTTCGACGTCCACCTGTTCGAACCGTTCGGTGGCGTTGGCGAGCACGGAGCCGTCCTGATTGGAGATGATCGGCGAGGAGCGGACGATGTCCTCGAAGACGGTGGTCCACCATGCGAGTTGGAGTTCCGCACCCACGGCCGACGAGAGCACGTGCCGGTTGGAGAAGTCGGCGACGAGGTCGTTGAGGCCCACTTCCTGGAACTCGTTTTCGAGACGGCAGCGCTCGGGCAGGTCGTCGAGCGACTTGTGGTCGTCGAACAGGGCCTTCAACCGGGCTTCGACCTCATTGAAGTCGCGCGATTCGAGGTCCCCGCCCTTCGGCGTGGTGCTGAGCACGGTGTCGAGCGCCGTCATGTCCCGGGCCATGGTCTCATGGGCGGCGATCATCTGGTCGAGTTTCGGCGGCAGCACGGGCCATCCGCCGTGCGGCACGAGCGAACGCCACTGCTCCGACTGCTTCCTGACGACGATCAGCGCGGCATGCAGGTCCTCGACCTGGGCGCCGACGCGCAGCAGGGACTTCGCCTCGCGGGTGTGGCGGCGACGCTCCCAGAACCCCATCGTGGTGCCTTCGGCCTTGCGGTTGGCCTTGGATTTGGTGGCCTCGATCATCGCATCGACGTCCCGTTCGAAGATCTCCGGCTGGAACACGTCCAGCACGCGCCGCAGGTTCTTGAGCACGATGATCTGCCGCGCCCAATCCTGCGCGGTGGCGGGTACGGGGAATCCGCAGGCCTGCACGGTGGAGGCGACGTGTTCGCGCACGGCGGGCAGCACCTTCTGCAGCAGGTCCACGACACGCTGGTAGGTGTTCACCGCGTCCTGGTCGCTGGTGATGGACGCCTTGTACCAGGCGGTGTCGTCCGGTCCGATGGTGTATTCGCCGACTTCGGCGGCGCGTTCGAGCTTCGCCGTCCATTCGTCGATGTGCCCGGCGATCCGTCTGGCCGTGTTCTCGGACAGGCGCACGCGCGTCGAGGGGTGGGTCGGGGCGACGGAGATGGCGGCGAGGTTCTGGATGGTCTGGTATGCGGACACCCCCCACTTCTCGCTCACACCGTGCAGGTCGCCCAGATAGCGGGTAAGCCGGGAGCGCACGCCGACGAGTTCGTCGGCGAGCTGGTCGAAATGCTGCGTCGCCACGCCGGACTGGAATCCGACGGCGGTGATGAGTTGGCGGTCGATGTCCGCGTTCGCATGCTCGTCCGCGATATCGAGCACCAGTCCCGAGGTCTCGTTGGCGCGCATGACCTGCAGGAACCTGCGCTTCTGTTCGGCCACGCCGGGCGCATACAGTACGGTACGGCCGTTCATCACGCATCGCGTGGCGATCGCCGCGGCCTGTTCGACGGCGTCCTTGCCGACGGCGCCGTCCACGGCGACGCTGTGTCCCGACGCGGCGAGCTGCGCGGCGTAACGCACGGTGTTGTCCACGTCGCCGATTTCGTATTCGCTGTGCGGATCGGCGTCGAACGGGCTGTAGTCGGGGATGGGGACGTCGCGAAGCGCGTCGGCCGCAGCCTTGTCTCCGGCGAGGACGTCGATCAGCGGATTGCCGCTGGGACCTTCGCCGAGCTGGTCGATGATGCGCTGCGTTTCGGTGAGGATCTGCGCGGACGGCTCCACGAAGCAGCCGAGGATGATGTGCCGTTCGATGTTGAAGTCCCCCACCACCGGCTTCACGCGTTTCGCGATCTCGTTGAACACGGCGGAGGTCTCCGGCGTGCCCGAAGCGTAGTGGGACCCGTCGAACAGGTAGTCCTCGTCGAGCGTGACACCGGATTCGCGCATCACGTCGACGAACGAGGCGTTGAGCGTCACGCTGCCGGTGAAGGTGAGCGTCGACTGGCCGGGCGTGTCCGAAACGACCGCCTGCACCGGGTAGAGCAGCACCGGCCGCGCGTTGCCGTGCCAGGTGGCCACGCCGACGACGAGCGACAGTTCGGCGACGCCGCTCACGCGCTTCTTGGCGCCACGGTCGTCGAGGACACGTCCGAGCCTGCGTTCCGCGGCGCGCAGCATGCCGTTGTCGCGGAACAGCGAGTCCAGCGTGACGTGCCCGGAGGCGAACAGCTGAGCGATGCCCGACGGATGGGCGTGCGTGAGGTCGAGCTGCGCGGCGAGCTGGTTGATGTCCTCCAGAGGGGACGGCACCAGCGAGGCCTTGTACTGGTCATGCCACTGCTTGAGCCAATCGAGTGTGGGAGTGGATTGTGCGCTCATCGTGCCGTTCCCTTTCACTTTCCTACCGCCTCACGGTAATCCCGGTATCCGTCGTTGTGCGCGAGCGCCTCGTCGATGTCTGCGTCGCCCTGCGCCGCGAGCCAGGCGTACAGGTCGTCGTACAGGGTCGGGTTCATCGCGAGGAACGGCAGCAGCTCGGGGTGCTTCGCCATCTCGAACTGCAACGTCATGTCGCTGGTGCGGCGCGCATCCTCGGACGTGAGGCCGTCGACCTCGACGACGGGGGCGGCGGGCTTGTCGAATTCGCCTTTGGAGACTTTGTCGAACACGGATCCGGGCTCGAAGGCGGGCGTGTACACACCTGTCGCGTCGTCCTCCTGTATGCCGGCCGCGCCGTCGTTCACGGGCGCGGCGGCCGCGGAGGCATCCTCCAGCGGAGTGAAGGCCACCGTCTGCGGCGCGATGTCCGCGCGGGACTGCGTCGTGGCTACCGGCGTGACGGGCGTTGCCGCCACGACTTCCGGCGCGACGGCGGCGGAGGCTGCGGGCTGCGTTTCCGGTTTCGCGGCGATGGGCAGTTCGGGAGCGGACGCGCCGACGGAACCGACGACGATCGGCGTGGTGACGTCCGTGGAGGCCGCAACGGTTCCTGCGACGGGCTCGGACTGCGGCGCGGCGGTTGACGGGACGTCATCGGACTGGTCGTGCATCGCATCGGCGAACAGGTTGCGCGGCAGTCCCGGGTTGATGGTCTTGACGACGTGCAGCGGCACCGAATCGGCCACCGGCTCGGGCGTGTGGTCGACGGCGAGCTCCGGGGCTTCGGCATCCGCCTCGGCGCCGGCGGACGCCGGCCGTGCGGCGGCGGTCACCGGCAGGTCCGTGCGCGAGTCCGCGTCGGAGAACACGACCTGCGGCTCGTCGTCCTGCCCGACGGCAGAGGTGATCGAGGCGTACGTCAGCGGCTCGATGTCGGCGATGCGGGCGAGCGGCGACGCGGACGCGGCATGTCGCGCGTTCTGCGCGTTGAACACGGCGGTGGGCTCCCCGGCGCGCAGGTCGAGTATCTCGTCGACGGACATGTCGGCGGCGTCCGGCTCCTGACGGACGGTGGTCGCGGCGGAGTATTCGAACAGGTTCGGCACCTGCGGTTCGGGGTCGGTCTGTCGTGCGATGCGCACGAAATCGATCGGCACGTCGCCGAACTGGATGCGCATCGGCGACGTGCTCAGCGGCACGTCGCGCCCGGTGGGCAGACGCATGAGCTCGCCCTTGTCGCTGACCACGTAGGATCCGTTGGTGGAATCCAGGTCGCGCAGCACCGCTTCACCGTCGGCGGCGACGCTGAACCGGGCATGGCGCTTCGACATGGATTTCGTGGCATCGTCGATCTCGAGGCGTGCGATGCCCTCGTCCGGCAACGGCCGCAATGGTTTGCGGCCGATCTCTAGGCTCTCTCCCGGACGCACGCTTACCTGGTCGCCGCCCGCGACCTGCAATCGCCACTGGCCCGCCGTCTGCTCGCTCACCGCACGGCCTCCCTTTCTGATGATTTCACGCACTATTTCCTATTGTGTCATGCCACGTCGCATTTGGTTGCATTATCGTCCGATGAATCGACAGAATCCGCGCGTCCGTGACGTGCGATGCGGACTCGCCGGGACGGGGAAAACGGGAAACCCCGCACCCAAACGAATGGGTGCGGGGTTCCGACGCGATGTATCGCGTATCAGCCTGCAATGAGCGGTCTTCCCGACCGCGTGCATTACTTGAGCTCGACGGTGGCGCCAGCGGCCTCGAGCTGCTCCTTGGCCTTCTCGGCGTCTTCCTTCTTGGCCTTCTCGAGGACGGCCTTCGGAGCGGAGTCGACCAGGCCCTTGGCCTCGGCCAGGCCGAGGGAGGTGATGGCGCGGACGGCCTTGATGACCTGGATCTTCTTGTCGCCGACGGCGGAGAGGATGACGTCGAACTCGTCCTTCTCCTCCTCGGCCGGGGCGGCGGCACCGGCAACGGCGGCGACGGCGGCGACCGGAGCGGCGGCTTCGACGTCGAACTTCTCCTCGAAGGCCTTGACGAACTCAGAGAGCTCGACCAGGGTCATCTCGCCGAAGGCTTCCAGCAGCTCATCGTTGGTGTACTTAGCCATTATGGCTTCCTTTCGATTGTTGGCGGCGGACGATGGTTGAAGAGGTGTGCCCGCCACCTAAAAACTTGGTTTCTTTTCAGTTATGACCGTTCGATTCACGAGGCGGGGACGAACCCCGGCCACAGGGAAATCAGGCGGCCTTCTCCTGCTTCTCGCGCAGCGCATCGATCGTACGCACGGCCTTGGTCGGCAGAGCGTTGAACAGGTACGCGGCCTTGGACATCGTGGCCTTGATGTCGCCGGCGAACTCGGCGAGCAGCTGCGGGCGGGACTTAAGATCCGCCAGCTTGGTGGCGCCTTCAGCGTCGTAGACGGTGCCATCGGCATAGCCGCCCTTGATGATGAGGGCTTTGTTGTCCTTGGCGAAGTCACGGATGGTCTTCGCAGCCTCGATGAAGTCGCCCTTCACGAAGGTGATGGCGGTCGGGCCGGCGAGAATCTCGTCGAGACCCTCGATGCCCGCTTCCTTGGCGGCGATGCGTGCCAGCGTGTTCTTTGCCACAGTGTAGGAAGTATCGCGGCCTAGCTTTTCACGCAGATCGGAGATCTGCGGAACGGTAAGCCCGCGGTACTCGGTCAGGTAGATCGCGTCAGCGTCACGGAACTGAGCCGTAAGCTGGGCGACCACCGCTTCCTTTTCGGGCCTCTTCATGGCGTTCCTTCCTAAGTCGGCCGTTGACTTGAAGTCCATGGAGCCATAGGGCAACAAAAAAGCCCTGCACGCAGGCAGAGCAACATAAGGCCGTCTCCGGCTCGCCCGTGAACGGGCTTATATCTCTCAACCTGCGTTGGCTCGACATGTCGAACTTCGGAACCGCGCTTCCACGCGGCTCAACCAACGGTCTGTGGTTTACGAGGGGATAAATTACGTGCCGGCTTCGACAAACACGCCACCGGCGTGTCGTGCAGAGCGGGAGTCGGGCGCGCAGACCCGCCGCCCGCCCGCACCGCCGCCGACTAGTCGATTGTGCTCGCATACTGCGCGACCGAAGCGGAGACCTCCTTGAGGTAGTCGAGGGAACGGCGCCAATGCCCCGGCACCTCGATCGAATGGTTCGCGTCGGGGTATTCGTGCACGTGCGGGGTCAACGCGTTCGCGCGGGCGCGGTCGTAGAACGGATCCGCGGTACCGGCGCACACGAGCGGCGCCGGCCCCGGATAACGCGACGTGCGCCACCGTTCGAGCTCCTCCTCGCCGCCGTCGAGCAGCGAGGCGTCATGCCCGAGCACCGCGCGCGAGACCTCCACTGCGGGCGCGTCGTCCTCGGCCATGATGTCGTCGCCCACGCGGGGCACCGGAATCACCCTCGCCGAGGGATCGAAATCGGCATGGTGCAGCACCGGCGTCAGCAGCACGAACGGCAGGCCGTAGCGTGTGGCGACATGCGGGTAGGTCATCGTCGTGAGCGACTTGCCGATGAGCAGCATGCGCGGGGCCACCCTCTCTCGTCTCGCATCCGCGCTCGGGTCCGTTTCCGCGACCGGTTCCGAGGCGGACCGGTCTTCCTGCGCCCATGACGAGCGAACGCGGGCCACCCAATCGTCGACGGCCTGGTTGAGCACGGGAATCACCTGCGACAGATCGTCCGAGGCGTTCGTGACGTTCATGCGGTCGACTCGCCAGCCGTTCTCCACCAGCGCCTGGGCCGACCAGTACAGCAGCGGCCGGTCGCAGTTGTACCCCGTCCCCGGCATGAGCAGCACGCGACCGCGCTCCTGCCCCGGCTTCACCGCGTTCTTCTTCCAGCTGCGCACCGAGACCTCAACGGCTGGCTTGGCCATGATCTCCCCCATCGTCTGCTTGAAACATCTGCTTGAAACCAATATGCGGAATCATCCGTTCCATACCCAGTCTAGCCCCGCCGGACGGGCCGCCGACGCAATGCGGCCGCGTTATAATCGGCGCGGTTCCGACGCCCGCCGCGCGACGTGCAGCGCGCATCACGCGTCACAGTGCGGCATCGTCGGGGCGAGTCGCGATTCTCGCCGGGAGCATGCTCCCGCACAACCCAAGGAAAGAAGAGAATATGGAGAAGTTCTTCCATCTGAAGGAGAACGGCACTTCGGTCTCGACCGAAATCCTGGCCGGTCTGACCACGTTCTTCGCGATGGCGTACATCATCGTCGTCAACCCGCAGATCCTGTCGTCCACGGGCATGCCGTGGGGCGGCGTCTTCCTCGCCACGATCATCGCGGCGATCATCGGCACGCTCGTCATGGGCCTGTTCGCCAACGTGCCGTATGCCCAGGCCGCCGGCATGGGCCTCAACGCGTTCTTCACCTACACCGTCTGCTTCGGCCTCGGCTTCACCTGGCAGGAGACGCTATGCATGGTGTTCCTGTGCGGCCTGATCAACATCGTGATCACCGTCACGAAAATCCGCAAGATGATCATCATGGCCATCCCAGAGCAGTTGCAGCAGGCGATCGGCGGCGGCATCGGCCTGTTCGTCGCCTACGTGGGCATGCTCAACGTCGGGCTGATCACCTTCACCCCGAAGGACACCAAGGCCGCCGGCCAGGGGCTCGCCACCGCCGCCACGCCGGGACTGGCCACGTTCACCGACCCGGTGCTGTGGGTGTTCCTGATCGGCCTGTTCCTCGCCATCGTGTTCACCGTGATGAAGGTCAAGGGCGGCATGCTGCTCGCCATCGTCGTGACGACGATCGTCGGCATCCCGTTCGGCGTGACCAACTTCGGTTCCTCCCAGTCGCTGTCGCAGACGTTCTCCGAACTGCCGACCACTTTCGGCGCGATCTTCAGCGCGGACGGCTTCCCTGCGCTGTTCTCCGATCCGACACGGCTGCCGCTCGTCATCGTGACGATCTTCGCGTTCTCGATGTCCGACACCTTCGACACGCTCGGCACGTTCCTCGGCACCGGCCGCCGCACCGGCATCTTCTCCCTTGAGGACGAGAAGGCGTTGGAGAACGGCTCCGGATTCTCCTCCAAGATGGACAAGGCCCTGTTCGCCGACTCCATCGCCACCTCCATCGGCGCTATCTGCGGCACCTCGAACACCACGACCTACGTGGAGTCCTCCGCGGGCATCGCGGCGGGCGGCCGCACCGGCCTGACCTCCGTGGTCGTGTCGATCTGCTTCGCGCTGTCCATCTTCCTCGCGCCGGTCATCTCCGCCGTGCCGTCCGCCGCGACCGCCGGCGTGCTCGTCATCGTCGGCTGCATGATGGCCGCCTCCCTCAAGGAAGTCGATTGGACCGACATCTCCGCGGCGATTCCCGCGTTCTTCGCGACCGCGTTCATGGCGTTCTCCTACTCGATCTCCTACGGCATCGCCGGCGGCTTCATCACGTACTGCATCGTGAAGACCTGCAAGGGCAAGGCCAAGGAGGTCCACCCGATCATCTGGACCGTCGCCATCCTGTTCATCATCGATTTCGTCTGCATGGCGATTCTGTGATGACGTCATCCTCGTTCCTTCCCGCGGACGCGTGGAGGAACGAGGCCCCGGACCACGGGGACAGACGCAAACGCAGACGCAAAAACGGGAAGACCCCGCACCGTGACATACGGTGCGGGGTCTTCGCTGTGGTGACGGCTATTCGCGTCGCGCGATCAGCCGAAGCGACCGGAGATGTAACGCTCGGCCTCTTCGTTCTGCGGGTTGTTGAACATCGTGGTCGTGTCCGCGAAGTACTCCAGGTGGCCGGGCTCGCCGACGGCCTTCAGGTTGAAGAAGGCGGTGAAGTCGGCGATACGGGCGGCCTGCTGCATGTTGTGGGTCACGATGACGATGGTGTAGTCGTCCTTGAGCTCGTTGATCAGATCCTCGACGGCCAGGGTCGAGATCGGGTCGAGGGCGGAGCAGGGCTCGTCCATGAGGACGACCTGCGGGTGGACGGCGACGGCGCGGGCGATGCACAGACGCTGCTGCTGGCCGCCGGACAGGCCGATGCCCGGGTTGTCGAGACGATCCTTGACCTCGTTCCAGAGGTTGGCGCCGCGCAGGGCCCACTCGACGAGATCGTCGGCGTCGGACTTGTTGAGGTGCTTGTTGTTCAGGCGGACGCCGGCAAGCACGTTCTCGCGGATGGACATGGTCGGGAACGGGTTCGGGCGCTGGAAGACCATGCCGACGTCACGACGGACGGAGACCGGGTCCACGTCCTTGTCGTACAGGTTCTTGCCTTCGAGCAGGACCTCGCCCTCGACGTGGGCGCCGGGGATGAGCTCGTGCATGCGGTCCAGGGTGCGCAGCACGGTGGACTTGCCGCAGCCGGACGGTCCGATGAACGCGGTGACCTTGTTCGGCTCGATGTTGATGTTCACATCCTCGACGGCGAGGAAGTCGCCGTAGTAGATGTTCTCGTGGTTGACGTCAATGCGTTGTCCCATGATGTTTCCTTTTGGTTCCTTGATTCGTACGATTCGTGTGCGTGTGCGTCAGCGCTCGGTCTTGACGGCGAAGATCTTCGCCACGAGACGACCGATGAGGTTGAGGACCAGCACGATGATGATCAGGACGAGTGCGGCGGCCCATGCGCGTTCCATCGGGATGGTGGGCACGCAGGAGGCGTCGGCGTTGACCGGGCAGTTGGCGTTGAGCTTGGAGTACTCCTGGAAGACGTACACCGGGAGGGTGGTCATCTGGCCGGAGAACAGGTTCACGTTGGTGCTCGAGATGTAGCCTGCGGTCATGAGCAGCGGGGCGGTCTCGCCGATGACTCGCGCGATGGCGAGGATGCAGCCGGAGACGATGCCCGGCAGGGCGGTGCGCAGCACGATCTTGGTGATGGTGCGCTGCTTGGTGACGCCCAGCGCCAGGGAGGCCTCACGCAGATCGTTCGGCACGATCTTGAGCATCTCCTCGCAGGACTTGACCACGGTCGGGAGCATCAGCAGGGACAATGCCACGGAACCCTCGATGCCGTTGATGGTACCAGGTCCGAACACGATGGTGAACATCGAGAATGCGAACAGACCGGCGACGATGGACGGGATGCCGCTCATCACGTCGACGAGCAGGGAGATGGTCATGGCGAGCTTGCCGCCGTGCGCGTACTCGACGAGGTACACGGCGCACATGATGCCGATCGGAATGGAGATGATCATGGCGCCGCCGGTGATCTCCAGGGTGCCGATGATGGCGTGGAGAACACCGCCGTAGCCGCCGGACGGTGTCGGGTTGCCGCCGACCACTCCGGTCATGTTGTAGGCAAGGAAGTTGCCGTTGAGGCGCTTGAGACCGTTGACGATGGTCGTCCACAGCACGGAGATCAGCGGCAGGCAGGCGATGACGAACGCCAGGCCGATGAGGCCCGTCATGAAGACGTCCTTGCGCTTGCGGGCGTTCTCGGAGGAGCGGGTAGGACGGAACTTGTCGAAGTCGATGACGGGGGCGCCGTCGAGGTTCTTCTTCTTGGTAGCGGTTGCTTCAGCCATCAGACGCTCGCTTTCTCGGTGATCTTACGGGCGGCGTAGTTGACCACGAACGTGATGAGGAACAGAATCAGACCGGTTCCGATCAGCGTGGAGACACCCAAGTCGTTCGCTTCGGGGTACTGCGCGGCGATGTTCGCGGCGATGGTCTGGTTCTGGGAGGCCTGCAGCAGCTTGATGGAGTAGGTGAGGCCCGGGGAAAGAATCATCAAGACGGCCATCGTCTCGCCGAGCGCGCGGCCTAGGGCCAGCATGGACGCGGAGACGATGCCGGACTTGCCGAACGGGATGACGGCGAGCTTGATCATCTCCCACTTGGTGGCGCCCAGACCGTAGGCTGCCTCCTGCTGGAGGGTCGGGGTCTGGAGGAAGATGTCGCGCGACATGGAGGTGATGATCGGCAGAACCATGACGGCCAGGACCACGGCGACCGTGGCGACCGTGCGCTGCGGGTTTGCGGCGGGGCCGGCGAACAGCGG
>NZ_BCFK01000056.1 GCF_001417815.1 Bifidobacterium aesculapii | reverse complement strand
AATCCAGCCGAGGTAGGTGGCCACCCAGTTCCAGAACGGGTAGATGGCCGGCACGAGGATCAGACCGCCCCACAGACCGTAGATGACGGAGGGGATGGCGGCGAGCAGGTCGACGACGTAGCTCAGACCGGTGGCGATCCTCTTCGGTGCGTAGTGGGAGATGAACAGTGCGATGCCGATCGAGATGAAGAAGGCGATCAGCAGGGCGAGGACGGAAACGAGTACGGTGCCGAACAGCAGCGGGAGCACATAGCCCCAGAAGTTGTCGGTCTTGCCGCCGGTGAAGTTGGAGATGGTGGCGCTGTTGGCGCTCTGGTCTCCGCCGATGAGCGGCCACGCGCGGAAGAAGAGGAAGAGGAACACGGCAGCGAGGACGACGAGGATCAGGATACCGCAGGCATACGCGATGCCGCGGAACACCTTATCCGCCGTTTTGCCGCCGGCCGGCTGCATGACCGGTGTTGCTTGCGAACTCACGGATTCTCCTTAGTGGAAATGGTGCGTTGTTCGAGTGGTGATTCGGCCCTTCGGGCGTGACATCCGAAACCGGCTGTGAGCCGCAGCCGTACGCACGACTGCGGCTCACAGGTTGGAATCGTATTCAGTTGATCTGCCACACCCGCCCGGTAGGGGACGGGCCAATCATCACTTGGTCTTGATGGCTTCGATCGACTTGGTGATCTTGTCGGTCAGGTTGGACGGCAGCGGCGCGGAACCGGCGGCATCCTGAGCGACCTTCTGGCCGTCGGAGGAGGTGATGTAGGTCAGCCAGGACTTGGCGAACTCGCCCTGCTTGGCGTCCTTGTAGGCCGGGCAGGCAATCGCGTAGGAGACGAGGACGATCGGGTAGGCGCCCTTGGCGGTGGTCTCGTGGTTGATCTTCACGACCACACGGTTCTCACCGGTGGCGGAGGAGTCGAGGTCGGAGTCCTCGATGACCTTGGAGCCGGCTTCGGCGGAGATCTCGTTGTACGAGTCGCCGACCTTGACGGCGACGGTGCCCAGCTTGCCGACCTGGGAGAAGTCGGCGTAGCCGATGGTGCCGTCGGCCTGCTGCACGGTGGAGATCACGCCGGAAGTGCCCTTGGCGCCCTGACCGACCTCGTTCGGCCAGTTCTCGGACAGGTCGTACGGCCACGCGTCCGGAGCGGCGTCCTTGAAGTAGGAGACGAAGTTCTGGGTGGTGCCGGACTTATCGGAGCGGTGCACGACGGTGATGGCGGTGTCGGGCAGCTTCAGGTCCTTGTTCTGGTCGGCGATGGCGGAGTCGTTCCACTTGGTGATCTTGCCATCGAAGATCTTGGCGATGGTGGCGGCATCCAGGTTGATGTGCTTGCCGGCGTCGGAAACGCCCTTGAGGTTGAAGACCACAGCGATCGGGGAGATGTAGACCGGCACGTCGAAGGCGGCGCCGGAGGCGCACACGGCTTCGGACTGCTTGACCTCGTCCTCGGAGAGAGCCTTGTCGGAGCCGGCCCACGCGGTGGCACCGGTCAGGAAGGTGGAGACGCCCGCGCCGGAACCGGACGGGTTGTAGGCGATCTTGGCGTCCGGGTTGTTGCCCTGGTAGCCGGCGATCCAAGCCTCGACGGCGGCCTGCTGGGAGGAGGCGCCGGCGCCCTGGAAGTCGCCGGAGATGGGCTCGGACTTGGTGGCGGAGCTGGAACCGCCGTTGGAGTTGCCGGCGGTATTGTCGCCGCAGGCCGCGAGGCCGGCCAGCATAACGATGCCGGACAGGGCGGCAATGGAGCGAACGAGGATGTTCTTACGCATTGTTTCTTTTCCCTCTATCACTTGCAAGAGGCGATTCGGATGCTCCGGAAGAAGGCATCCGAATCGTCCGTCATTTCTTGACAATTTCTAGAGTAGGGGTTGCCACACGCCCCGTAGACCGAAATCAGTAAACAGATGATGAACAATGCGCCATGATCGCCTACGTCGTTTTGGGGCATCGTCGCGTAGTTTGCGACGGGAACGATTCGGTGCGTCGCGTGGCCGAATGGCCCGGCTGCCGAGCGGGTCGGAAAAACACCGTGCCGCACGCCGTCGTGCGGCACCCGCATTCCACCGGGACACGGCTTGCAGGCCGCGGTTCAGTGATTCACGCGGTGGGCTTGTCGATCTTGTAGCCGAGCCCACGCACGGTGGTCAGGTACTTCGGGTGGCTCGGATCCTCCTCGATCTTGGCGCGCACGCGCTTGACGTGCACGTCGAGCGTCTTCGTGTCGCCCACGTAATCGGAGCCCCAGATGCGGTCGATGAGCTGGTGGCGCGTCATCACGCGCCCCTTGTTCTGCAGCAGGTATTCGAGCAGCTCGAATTCCTTGAGCGGGAAGAACACGTTCTCACCGCGCACAGTGACCTGATGCTGGCCCACCTGCATGGAGATGTCGCCGCACACGAGAGGCAGGTCATCGCCGCCGTTCGCGCCGGAATCAGCGTTCTGCGACTGCTGGTTGCGGCGCATGACGGCGCGGATGCGCGCGAGCAGCTCGCGGAACGAATACGGCTTGGTCACGTAATCGTCGGCGCCGATCTCAAGGCCGACGACCTTGTCGATCTCCGCCGACTTCGCGGTGAGCATGATGATCGGCACGCGGCTCTGCTCTCGGATGCGCCTGCACAAGGCGGTGCCGTCGATGCCGGGAAGCATGAGGTCGAGCAGCACGAAATCGATGCCGCCCTTGGTGAACAGTTCAAGACCCTCTTCGCCCGTTGCGGCCGCGGAGACGTCATATCCTTCCCGCGTAAGCTGGTACACCAGCGGTTCCCTGTAGGATTCCTCGTCTTCCACGATGAGAATGCGCGTCATGATCACCTTTCCTGTTCGTTACGTGGATAATCCTAGTCGTTCGCCGGTGATTCAACGACAACGGGCTCTCGCTACGTAATACAATCCCGGAATATCCGTTTCAGGAAGCGTTGACGCCAGTCTCGCCAGCACCGGAGGCATCATTCACTACGTTGTTTTCGGCTGCTGTTTCCGCACCGGCGGAAGGCTCGCCCGCACCACCGGCCGCTTGCGCATCGCCGGAGGGTTCCGTCGTCTCGGACTCCAACGGGCTCTGGTCCTCGGCGAGCGGCAATTCGATGGTGAACGTCGAGCCTTCGCCCTCATGCGACCAGACCGACACCGTTCCGCCGCAATCGGCGACGCAATGCTTGACGATGGCCAGGCCGAGCCCCGTGCCGCCGGTGGCGCGCGAACGCGCCGGGTCGACGCGGTAGAACCGTTCGAAGATGCGGTCGATGGATTCGGCCGGAATGCCGATGCCCTGGTCGATGACGCGGATGCGCACCTTGCCGTCGCGCACGCCGGTCGCGATGCGCACGGTGGTGTGCTCCGGCGAATAATGGACGGCGTTCTCGATGAGGTTCTTCACCGCGGTGGTGATCGAATCCTCGTCGCAGGAGATGATCGCGTCGGGCTCTCCCGGCACCGCCTCGCGCGGCACCTCCTTGCCGTCATAGTGCAGTTCGAGCGCGATGTGACGGCCGTCGGCCTGCACCTGGTTCTCCGCGATGGCCTTGCGCGCCACGGCCAGTATGCTCAACCGTTTCGGGTCGAGCATGCCGGACGCGTCCTGCGCCTTCTGCAGGTCGATGAGTCGGTGGACGAGTTCCGTCAGGCGCGTCGCCTCCTTCGCGACGCGTCCGGAGAAGTAGCGTACGGCGTCCGGATCGTCGGCGGCGTTGCCGATGGTCTCGGCGAGCAGCGAGATGGCGCCTGCCGGCGTCTTCAGTTCGTGGGAGATGTTCGTCATGAAGTCGCGACGCATCGCCTCGAACCGGCGCTGCTCGCTCATGTCGCTCAGCAGGATCGCGTACAGGTCGTCGCCGATGGCGCTGACGCGCACCTTGATGTACCGGATGCTGGAGGGCATTGCCTCGCCTGCGCGCACGCCGTGCCCGGAGTTGCCGTTCACGCCGGCGAGCGTATGCGCGTCGCCGACCGGCAGTTCGATCTCGCGTTCGCGCGTCACGCCGTCGGCGACGACGCGCGCGAGGATGCCGGCGGCGTCCTCGTCGGACAGACGGCGCGATTCGGTCAGACCGAATCCGTCGGCGCCGTCGGTCATGAAACGCACGGCGCCTTCGCCGTCGACGAGGATGACGTCCTCGGGAATCGCCGCGACGAATGACTCCTCGCCCGCACGCACCGACGGTTCGTCGCCGAACAGCGAATCGGCGCGGTCTGCGTCGTCCTGCGTATCGGGACGCGACGCACGTCCGACGCGTTCACCGCGCTCCATGCCGTCGCGATAGGCGACGAGGACCGCCACGAACGCGACGAGGACGACCAGCACCAGCACCTGCCACCAGACCATGATCCACCCCACCGACGAGCAATGTTTGTTCCCACCTTAGCGTCGATGGACGTAGGAAAGGTCTTCGACTACGTAAGTTCAGCGGATGTTCATCTTGCCGTGGCGCGCGCCCGGGCACGGCCGTCACATGCGCCTGAGCATGTCCACGACGAGACGCGCGGCGGTGTCCGCGTATTCGGAGATGTCGAACTCCTTGAAGACCTCGTAGTCGGTGTCGGCGTTGTCGGACAACGCGCGGATGACGAGCGCGGGCACGTCGTTGCGCGCGGCGACCTGCGCGACGGCGGCGCCCTCCATCTCGACCGCGTCGGCGCCCGTATCATGGATGACCTGCTCGACCTTCTTCGGATCGTCGACGAAATAATTACCGGAGGCGATGATGCCGGTGATATGCGTCGTGCCGGCGGCTGCGAGCGCCTCGTCGGCGAGATGCAGCAGATGGTCGTCGGAATGGAACTCCTCGACGGGCGCGTCCGGCGTGCCGGGCTTCCACTGGCCGACGAGACGCATGTCCGTGTCGAGGAAACGCAGCGTGCCGCCGAGCACGACGTCGTTGATGTGCAGTTCGCGGTTGAGGTTGCCGGCGATGCCGGAGAAGATCACCGCGTCCGGCCGGTACGTGCTGATGAGATGCTGGGTGGTGGCCGCGGCGGCGACAAGTCCCATGCCGCCCACGGTGGCGACGACGGCGAGCCGCTCCCCCTTGTTCGTGGCGATGGTGCCGCGCGCGACGTCGAGGCTCGCGGCATGGTCGTGCGTGACATCGTCCAGTGCGGCGGCGATGAGCGCCACCTCCTCGTCCAACGCTCCGATGATCGCGATGGTTCCGGATGTGCTGTCGGTCATATGAAGACTCCCCTAGACTCGATATGCTGTTCCGCAATCGAGCTTAGGGGAGCTTATGGTCAGACCGGGCCAGGTCAGGCCTCGTAGTCCTTGTCCTTGCTTTCCTTGATGAGGAACAGCGCGACGAGGGCGAGCGCGGCCATGATGGCCATGTACCAGCCGACGGACACGACGGAGCCGGTCGCCTGCACGAGGGCGGTGGCGATGGACGGGGCGAACGCGCCGCCGAGAATCGCGGCGAGGTTGTAGCTCAGGCCGGCACCGGAGTAACGCACGTTGGTCGGGAAGAGCTCGGGCAGGTAGGCGCCGCACGGACCGAACAGGCCGCCCATCAGCGCGAAGCCGACGCACAGGAAAATCATCACGGTGACGACGTCGTGCTGCAGCAGGTGCATGGCGAACAGCGAGAAGACGAGCGTCAGCGCAGTGGTGGTGACGAGCACCTTCTTGCGGCCGAGACGGTCGGAGTAGATGCAGGAGATGAGGATGAACACCGCGAAGAACACGACGGAGGTCATCTGCATGGCGAGATACTCGTTCTGGGTGAACGGCGGGTTCATGACCTTCACGCCGTAGCTCAGTGACCAGGTGCCAAGCACGTAGAACAGCGTGTAGGTGATGCCCATGGCGAAGGTGCCGAGCAGCACCTCCTTCCAGTACGGCACGAGCGAGCGCAGCGGGTGCTTGACGACGCGGTCGTTGGCGACCGCCTTGCGGAAGATCGGGGTTTCGGTCATGCGCAGACGCACGTACAAGCCGATGGCGACGAGCACCGCGGAGCACAGGAACGGGATGCGCCAGCCCCAGGCCTGCATCACGTCAGGGCCGAGGGTGGAATCGAGCAGCAGGTTCAGGCCGTAGGCGCAGAAGAAGCCGATCGGGGCGCCCAGGTTCGGGAAGGAACCGTACAGGGCGCGCTTGTTCGCCGGCGCGTTCTCGGTGGCGACGAGGGCGGCGCCGGACCATTCGCCGGCGAGACCCACGCCCTGGCATGCGCGGCAGACGCACAGGATGATGATGGCGAGGATGCCGAGCTGGTCATAGCTGGGCAGGCAGCCGACGAGGAACGTGGAGATGCCCATCGTCATCAGGGCCACGACGAGCGTGGTCTTGCGGCCGATCTTGTCGCCGAAGTGGCCGAACAGCATGGAGCCGAACGGGCGGGCGAGGAAGGAGACGGCGAACGTGAGGAACGCGAGCATGGTGCCGATGGCCGGATTGGCCTTGGTGGCGGCGGGGAAGAAGATCGCTCCGAAGTAGCTGGCGGATGCGATGGAATAGCAGTAGTTGTCGTAGAACTCGATGGCGGTGCCCACCATCGATGCCGCGATGATCTCGGGAACCGAATCCTTCTTCACGGGTTCAGCCGCTGCGACTGCAGTTGCGGACATTGGAATACCCCTCTACATCACCGGCACCGCGCGCACGGACCACATGCGTGGCGGCGTGCGGCGTCCGGCTTAGGTTGCATTTCTTCTCTCGCGTGGGGAGCACGCCCGGGGTGGCGGGCGGCCCGCACGCAGTTGACGGGGTGCGCGGATCGGTCCGTTGTGGCTTGTGGCTTGCAGCGGCGTCCGCACACCGCTGTGCTGAGGCACAGGTCTACACCTGCCGTGACGGCGCCGGTGAGACTGCTCACATTATGGACAACGTCCGCCTTATGGTTCCATGCGGATTCGGCTCCTGGTTCCGGCTCCGATGCCGCTGCAGTGCATGCGCACTCGCGCTGCACGCGCCCGTCGCTCGCCGCACGTCAACGCCAGCGGCGCGTGGCGACCGCTTCGGCGAGTTCGCGCAGCAGCGCCTCCGTATCCGGCCAGGAGATGCACTTGTCGGTGATCGATTTGCCGTACACCAGCTGGTCGAGCGGCGCGGCCGGCTGGTTGCCGCCCTCGATGAAGCTTTCCATCATCACGCCGGTGATGCCGCGCTCGCCTTCGGCGATGCGCGCGGCGATCTCGCGCACGACCTCGGCCTGACGATGCTCGTCCTTGCCGGAGTTGCCGTGCGAGCAGTCGATGATGAGCCCATGCGCCGCGGCCGATTCGGCGGGCATGCGCTTGCGGATCGTCTCCAACGCCGCCGCGACGTCCTCCTTCGCATAGTTCGGCCCCGAGCTCGAACCACGCAGCACCACATGGCAGTCGGGGTTGCCGAGCGTCTTGACGACGGCGGCACGCCCCAGATGGTCGATGCCGAAGAACGTATGCTGCTGGGCCGCGGCGAAACAGGAATCGGACGCCGCCTTGACGGAGCCGTCGGTCGCGTTCTTGAAGCCGATCGGCATCGACAGGCCGCTGGCCAGCTGGCGGTGCACCTGGCTCTCCGTGTTGCGCGCGCCAATCGCGCCCCAGCTGACCGCATCCGCGATGAACTGCGGGCTGGTGGGTTCGAGGAACTCCGTGGCGGCGGCCAGCCCCTCCCCCAGCACGCCCAGCAGCGTGCGGCGGGCGAGCAACAGGCCCTTGCGGATGTTGCACGAGCCGTCGATGTCAGGGTCGTTGATGAGACCCTTCCAACCGACCGTGGTGCGCGGCTTCTCGAAGTACACGCGCATCACGATGAGCAGCTGTTCGCCGAGCTCGTCCTTGAGTTTCGCGAGACGGCGCGCATAGTCGAGCGCGGCGGCCGGATCATGCACCGAGCACGGACCGACGATGACGAGCAGGCGATCATCCTGACCGTAGAGGCAGGCGCGGATCTCGTCGCGCGAATAGGCGACGATGTCACGCTCCTCGTCGCTCAACGGCAGGTCGCCGAGCACCTTCGCCGGCGTGGGCAGCACCTCGAACTCGAGAACACGACGGTTCACGATGCGGCTGACGCCGACCTGATCCTCCCAACGCGGCACGTCGGTGGCGACAAGCGGATTCTGCCCCGCGTCCATCGCCTCACGGATGGCTTTGAGATCCTCCGGCTTGTTCAACGGCTGCTGCTGCATGACGTCATTCTCTCCCTACGCTCACGGTTCCGCCCACAAGCATAGCGGATACGTGCGGAACCGGAGCGGGGAGCGGAATCCGGCCCGGCCGACCTAACGGGCGCGGCGGGCGGAGACCGCGTCGGCGAGCGTGTGCAGCAGCTCCTCGGTGCGATCCCACGGCACGCAGGAATCCGTCACCGACTGGCCGTAGACGAGCTGGTCGAGCGGAGCCGGCTTCTGGTGGCCCGCGACGAGGAAGCTTTCCATCATCACGCCGAGAATGCCCGGCTCGCCTTCGGCGACGCGCTGCGCGATCTCCTCGACGACCTCGGCCTCGCGCACCTCGTCCTTGCCGCAATTGCCGTGCGCGGCGTCGATGACGAGACCATGCTCGCTCGGGCCGGACGCCTTCGAAGCCTTGAGGTCCTCAAGCGCCTGCGCGACGGACGCCTTGTCGTAGTTGGGGCCATGATTCGACCCGCGCAGCACCAGATGGCAGTCCGGATTGCCCTTCGTCTCGGCGGAGATCACACGGCCGTCCAGATTGATGGACAGGAAATGATGTTCGAACGCCGCGGCGTAGCAGGAGTCGGCGGCCGGCTTGATCGAACCGTCGGTCGCGTTCTTGAAGCCCACCGGCATGGACAGGCCGGACGCGAGTTCGCGATGCACCTGCGATTCGGTGTTGCGCGCGCCGATCGCACCCCAGCTGATGAGGTCGCAGATGTACTGCGGGGTGATCGGGTCAAGCCATTCGGTCGCAGTGGGCAGGCCCAGCTCGAGCACGTCGGTGAGCACCTTGCGCGCCAGCCACATGCCCTTGCGGATGTCGAAACGGCCATCCAGATCGGGATCGTTGATTAGACCCTTCCAGCCGATTGTCGTGCGCGGCTTCTCGAAGTACACGCGCATCACGATGAGCAGACGGTCCTTGAGCTCGCGGTTGACGGCGGCGAGCCTCGTCGCATACTCGTGCGCCGCCTTCGGATCATGGATGGAGCACGGACCGACGATGACGAGCAGACGGTCGTCGCGACCATGCAGGATATCGCGGATCTCCTGACGGGAGGTGAGCACCAGTTCGCTCATCTCGTCGGTGAGCGGCAGTTCCCTCAGGAACGCGCGCGGTGCGGGAATCGGATCGAGCTGGCGGATGTTGACGTCGACCGTCTCAGGAAAGACGGCGCGCTCCCCCAAACGCTGTGCGTCCTCGGAACTGTCCGGACCACGAAGTGCTGCCATGCCGACTCTCCTTTCTGTTGTGTACGCCGCAGGTCGCGCGTTCCTCGCGAGACGTACGGCAACGGTCTGACTATGGTGCGTATGCGCGCGACGTTGTGCACGTCGCTCCATCGTCGCGCATTGCACGCGACAGCACCATCACAGTAGTGCAGATATGCCGGAAAACGAAACCGGCCGACCGTTTTCTGAAACGGCCGGCCGGAATGGACGGATTATTGGCCCTGCGCACTCGCGAAAGAGCCCACCGGGCTCTTTCTCACGCGAGTGCGCCCATCGGATCCCATGCGGGCAGGGAGATGGCTTCCTCGTCGAGGGCCTTGAGGTACTCCTCGGGGAGCATCGCCTTCGGGACGGCGACCTCGTAGACGTATTCGGTGAACCAGTCGTCGCTCATCGTGAAGTAGCCCTTGTCGGCAATCTTCGAGCCCCACGAGTTCTCGACACGCCAGCGGCGGGTCGTGCCGTCCTCGGCGACGTCCACACCGGCGAACGCCATCGCGTGGTTCATCGCGGAATCGGCGAAGCGCACGCGTGCCTCCTTGTCGAGGTTGAAATCGAAATCGTAGATCGAACCGTATTCGAACAGGTCGGTGGCCCACGCGCCGGACTCGCGGTCCATGAACGGATGGCAGTCGGCGCCGAACCACACCGGGATCCCCTGCTCGACGAGGATGCGCTTGACGCACTCCTTCATGAACGTGTTCGGCACGTTCAGGTATTCGGTGGCGTCGCCGCCGGCCACGTTGCCCAAATGCTCGATGGCGATCTTCCTGCCCTTCGGGTGCTCCTTGCGCGGATCGTCCACAAGGCAGACGTAGCTTTCCAGATCGGCGGAACCCACGTACTTCGCCCAGAACTCCTGCGGTGTGATCTCGCCGTCGCGGTGGAATTCGCCGTCCTTGTCGGTCCACTCCCAGTCGAAGGAGACCGGCGGCTCGCCCAGGTGGATGGTGAGGATGCGGTGCCCGGCGGCGCGCGCCTCCGCGATCGTCGCGTCGATCGCGGCGTCGTCGCCGGCGGCATGCGCGGCGAACATGTGCGCGACGGCGGTGTGCAGCATGTGGCGCAGCTGCGTGTTCATCGCGCCGGTGTTCTTCGAGGAGGCGGTCTCCGGGTACAGGTCCTTCGGCACGGCACCGTACTTCTTGTACACGTTCAACGCCATCGTCCACTGGCCGCCGTCGCCCATCACGTCGGCGAGCAGGTGCTGCACGAGGCGGGAGTCGGCCGGCTCGCCGGCACGCACGAGCGCGGCGACGTCCTGCAGGAAGTAGTTGATGCGTTCGAGCTTGTCGTAGTACATGGCGTAGTTCTGCGAGAACTCGAACTCCGTGAGACCGAGGTTCTTCTTCGCCACGAAACGGGCGACGTTCAGGGAGCTGAACAGCCAGCAGCGGCCGGAGCGGTCCTGGTGGGTGGCCTCGCCGTTGTCCACGGTGGTGGAGAACCGGCGCTGCAGCAGGCGGGCGCGGTCGTAGTTCTTGGCGACGGTGTCGATGCCGGCGGCGGTCACCGCGTTCATCGCCATGCGGTTGGTGCCGTCGGCGTCGAACTCCTCACGGAGGGCGTTCAGCGCGTCATTGCTCAACGGCTGCAGTTCAGTCATATCCGATGTACTCCTTTGACCTTGTGGGCGGATAACAACCTGAACCAGCTTACTATCCTTCCCGCCGACCTCGTCCCATACGAAGAATCCCGTCGCATGAGACGCTTATCGCGCGTCTCATGCGACGGGACGGAACGGTATGGCCGCCGCCGGGACGGATGCGCGCGGGCGCATCCGCGGCGGCTACAGGCCGCGTGCATTACTGGCGGTCGGCGTCGTCCGGCGTGGGCACCGGCACCGGCGCGGGGGCGGCGGGCGCCTCGGCAGGGTCGGAGGCGGCGTTCTCGCCAGCGTCCTCGACCTGCGCGGCAGGCGCGTCCGCGTCATCCGCCTGCGCGTCGGCATCGTTCTGCGCGGGGGCGGGAACGGCGTTCCGCACCGGCACGTCCGGCGCCGCGACCGGGTCGCCGAGGAAGCCGGAGAACGCATTCGCGAACATGGAACGCAGTTCGGTGACGCGCTGCGTGATCTGCGCCTCACGCTGCTGGAGCTCGCCGATGTGCTTCTTGAGACCGTCGAGCTCGACCTGCGCGGCGACGCGACGCTCCTCGATCTGCGCGGCGACGTCCTCGCCGGCCTTCTTGAGGATGGCCGCGGCCTGCGCGTCCGCCTCGGAACGCTTGGACGCGGCGTAGGAGTCGGCCTCCTCGCGCACGGTCTTGGCCTGGCTGACGAGCTTGTCTGCCTCGGCCTTGGCGGCCGTGCGGCGCTCCTCGAGGTTGTCGAGCAGCTCGCTCACCTTCTTGGTGGCCTCCTCCTGCTGGGCGGCGATGTCGGTGCGGATCTGCTCGACCTCGGCGTTCACCTGGTTCATCGTCTTCGTACGGTGCACTTCGGCGTCGTCGGTGATCTCCTGCGCGCGCGACTTGGCTTCGTCGGTGATCTCACCGGCCTTGCGCTGCGCGTCGGTCATCATCTTCGAGACCTGCTCGCGCACGTCGGCGAGCTTCTTGTTCGCCTCGGCGAGCGCCGCCTCGATCTGGTCGTTCGCCTCGGACTTGAGCCGGGAGAGCTCCTCGTTGGCGCTCTTGCGCTGGGCGGCGATCTGCGCGGTCGCCGTGGCCTTCAGGTCTGACAGCTCATGCTCCTGCGCGGCACGCTCGGAGGCGAGCTTCTTGTTGTGCTCCTCACGGGCGTTGGACAGTTCCAGCTCGACGGTCTGGCGCTGTTCGGTGACGTTCTTCGCGGTTTCGGCGCGCAGCTGGGCGGCGTCGTTGCGCGCGGTGGTGGTGATGGTCTCGGCCTCGTTGTTCGCCTGGTCGAGCATCGAGGAGGCCTTCTGGTTGGCGTCGTCGATGATCTGCTGGGCGTCGAGCTTGGCGTTGTTGATGAGGGTCTGCGCCTGCGCCTGCGCGGCCTTGCGCGTGGTGGAGGCGTCGGCCTTGGCACGTTCGAGCAGTTCGGAGCTGGTCTGTTCGGCGGAGGCGAGCATCTGCTGGGCGTTGGCGCCGAGCGAGGCGAAGCTGTTGTTGGCGGGCTTGCGCTTCTTCTCCTCCTCCAGCTGGGCCTGCAGCTGCAGGATGCGGTCGTCGTCCGCGGCGATCTGTTCCCGCATGCCGGCGAGCGTGCGCTGCGCCTGGCGCACGCGATCCTGCGCGGCCGCGAACGCCTCGTCCACCTTGTCCTTGTCGTAACCCCTCAACACGATCGGGAACTGATCCATGTCTGATCCTTTCGGCTTCATCACGTCGCCCTACCCATATGTCGCCCTGTCACGGGCATACCGTGTAAAATCGTATCCCATCGGCTCCGGGAACAGGCGGGGCGCGTCCGTAATGCACACAGCATTACCCACTTTTGTTCGATGTCGTGCCGGGCCGCTCCCGTCAGGCGATGAGGATCTCCCTGGAACTCGGGCGACGATAGTAGCGCACGGTCTCGCGCACCACGTCACCGCCGGCCGCGACCAGCTGCCGCAGCTGCAATCCGTGCTGCGGATGGAGGGATTCGTTGATGAGCGGGAAGCTCACGAACCCGGCGAGCACCCTGTCCTGCCCGTGCGCCCAGTTGAGCAGGTTGTAGAACAGGGAGTTGCAGACGAACGTGCCCGCGTCGGAGCTCAACGTGGCGGGGATGCCGTCGCGTGCGAAATCGGCGATGATCGCGCGCAGCGGCAGTCGCGTCCAGTATGCGGCCGGCCCGTCAGGGTCGATGGGCTCGCGGCGGGGCGCGACGTTGTCTGCGTCGGGTTTGGCGGCGTCCATGAGGTTGGTCGCGCACCGTTCCATCATCACGCCGCGCGCCGCGTGCTTCAGCCCGGTGGCGATGACGATGTTCGGATGCGTCTGCTCGATTGCCTCGAGCAGCGTGGGCCACGCCTTGGCGAAGCTGACGGGGATGCTGACCGCGCGGATGGACAGTTCCACGTCGTCGAGGCCGTCCACGCCCCGTTCGGCGAGCAGTTTCGGCACCTCGTAGGAGGGGTTGACGCGCACGTCGTCATAATGGTCGAAGCCGGAGATCACGACACTGAGCTGTTGCATGGCACCCAGTGTACCCGCCGCGCGCACGTGGGTGCCTCGCGCATGCGCATGGGCGGCCGCACGCCCGTACGTCGCCCGTCAGCGACGGTGCAGTTGGTCGGCGGCGCCGGCGAACAGCGCATGCATGCGCGCCTTCGCCTCCTCGCGCGTCATATGGCGCGTGAGACTTCCGGCGATACGCTCGGCGACGGGGATGTCGGCGGGCGTCGTGATCTTGAGGTTCGTCTCGGCGCCGGAGACGATGGCGACCGGCTCGTCGGGCAGATAGTCGACGACGACGCGCGTGTCGTCGGTCGGATGGAAGTCGGGGTCTTCGGCGGCGAGATCGTATGCGCGGCGGATCGTCGCGAAACGGAACGATTGCGGCGTCTGCGCGCGGAACGTGTCCGGACGGTCCGGCACCTGCGCGACGACCTTGCGGTCGCCGAGGTCGCGCGTGAGCAGCACCGTGTCCGTGGACGCGAACGCGACGGTCGCCGCGTTGAACTCGTCGAGCGCGTCGATGGATTCGTCGATGGCGGTCTGCGCGACGAACGGGCGGACCGCGTCGTGGATGAGAATCTTCGCGTCGTCGGGGATGCCGGCGGCGGCGAGCGTGTCGAGCGCGGCCGCCGTGCTGTCGACGCGCTCGACACCGCCTTCGATGACGAGACGCACCTTGCCGTAACCGGCCTCGGCGATGAGACGCTCCACCTCGCCGCGCACCTTCGGATTGACGACGACGAGGATGTCGGTGACGCGCGCGCAGCGCTCGAACGCCTCGATGCTCCAGCACACGATGGGTTTGTCGCCCACGGAGACGAGCTGCTTGGGGTTGTCCGGGTCGAAGCGCGTGCCGAAACCGGCGGCGAGCACGACGGCCACGACGGGCGCGGACTGCGGGACGGATGAGGGCGTGGATTCGTCAAGGCGCGGCGAGGCCTCATCGATGGTCATGTCAGGATTCTCTCTCTCGGTCATAATGTCTACCACCGTAGAACGCGGTGCGGAGACGTGAGCGGCATCACACCTCCATCCCCACGGAATCCCTACGCAAATGCGCCTGCCACGCAAGTCACGGGAGCCGGGGAATCGCTCACTGCGGCGAGATGGTGGCGCTGAAATCGACGCCCGAGGAGGATTCCCCACTGCCGGAGGACTTGCCGGTGCCTGTGTTCTCGCCAGTGTCCTTACCGTTGCCCGCACCAGCGTCAGTGCCGCCGTCGGACTGGGATGAATCGAGTGCTTCGGCGTCGACCTGCGTGTCGGCGGAACCGGGCGCGCCCGGCGTGCCCTCGACTTCGGTGGCGTCGTCGGAACCGGTGCCGTTCGATGTCGCGTCGGCGACGAGCTTGATGTTGCCGGTGAACACGACGTTCTGGGCGGACTTGAGGTCAAGCTTCTTGCTCACGGCGCCCGACTCATGGACATTGTTTTGGACGCCGTCAGCATACGTACCTTGGTCTCGCCGATGACCGGTCGCGTTCAGTGGCGCACGATGAGGGCGAGCATACGTCCCTCGTGCCGCTTGCCCGCCTTCGCGGCGCGGCGGTGCGAGTACCACAGCGGGTTCTCGAGCGTGCACATGCTGTGCTCGATGGCCTCGATGCGCTCGCGCAGTTCAGCCGGCCCCTCGCCGTCGGCACGGCACAGCTCGGCGAGTTCGACGTCCTCCTCCAGATATTCGGTGGCGGCGTGCACGCGCGGCATCGAATCGACGACCTTGTTGACGCCCGCGAATGCGAGGTCGATCATCGCGGCTTCGGCGATGTCGATGCCGGCGCCGCCGAACCGCGTCCCGGTCTTGGTGAGCGGGAAGCGTTTGGTGAACGCGTCGGCGATGTCGTCGCCGACCTCATAGCAGTCGCCGCAGATGCGCGGACCGAGCGTGGCGACGATGTCCGCGCGACGCGCGCCCTTGCGCTCCATCAAAGCGACGGTCGATTCGATGACGCCGCGCTCCAGGCCGCGACGCCCGCAGTGCGCGGCGCCGATGATGCCGGTGACGGGGTCGGCGAACAATACCGGCAGACAGTCGGCGGCGAACATGCCGAGGGCGACGCCGGTCTGTGCGGTGACCTGGCCGTCCGCCTCCACCACATGCGGGCCGGCGGCGGACGCGGCATCCGCGGTCGGTTCCGTCGCCTCGCCGTCGCCTGCGGCGGCGTCCGCACCGGAACGCGTGCCGGAGACGTCGAAGCCGAACGGCGTGTTGATGGTGAACGCGTCGTCCACGTCCACGGCCGTGCCCGAGTGGACCTGCGAGACGAGCGAGAGGCGCGCGCCGACCGCTTCGGCGAGCGCGATGCGGTTGGACAGCACCGCCTCGGGATCGTCGCCGGACTTGCCGCCGAGGTTGAGGTTGCCGAAGTCGCCGGTGGACAGGCCGCCGAGACGCGTCGTGTAGACGACGGTCACGCCGGGGGCGAGCGCGATCGGGATGGTCACGGGGATGGGGCGCCCGGCCTTGTCGGTCGAGCTGATGGCGTTGGAGTCGATGATGGTCTCGTCGTATTCGCTCATGTGCGTGTGCTCCTTGACGATGGTGAACTGTGGGACTATTCGGCTTTGAGCGTGGGTTTCTTCGTGCGCGAGCGGATGGCCGCGTTCTCGGGAACCTCGTGCGGGCAGGGCAGCGAGAACACGTGCGCCGGGTTGTTGATCGCGGCGACGGGCACGCCGTCCGCATCCTCGAGTCCGCGGGCGGGCACCGTGTAGGCGAGGGGCGCCTCGCCGGGCAGTACGAATTCGACCGACTGGCCCGGTTCGATCTTGTTGCGGCTCATGATGGTGACGCGTCCGCCGCGCTCGGGGCTCCACGAGAGCACTTCGCCGACGACCATCCATGCGCGGAAGTAGGCGGAGCGGTCGGTGTTCTGCGTCACCTTGTGCTCGGGGTAGTAGAAGCCGGTGGAGTAGTCGCGGTGGGCGACCTTGTCCGGCTCGTCGAGCAGCCATCCGGGCAGTTCGACGTGCGGCGCGGGGCGGCATTTCGCGTGATGCCAGCCTTCGGGCAGCACCTCCTCGCGCGTGTTCGACTTGCGGCGCGCGGAACGCGCCTTGTAGCTGAGCTCGTCGAGCTGCGCGCCTCCGGCGGAACGGGCCGCCGCGTCCTCGACGGGAGCGGGCGCGGCGGTCGAGGCGGACGCGGCCTCGACGTCGCCTTCGGCCGGAGGCTCCCCGGGCACGCCGGCGAACGCCTTGTCGGCATCCGTTTCGATGGCGTCGGGCGCGAGCGCGGCAGAATCCTCCCAATCGGGGTCGCCTTCGCGGATGACGCGGTCGCGGAACGGCTTGAGCACCGTGCCGTCCGCGGTCTCGAAGCCGCGCTGGACCATGTATGCATCCACCGCGGTCTTGTACGCGTTGGTCATCGCGGCGATGTAGTAGGCGGACTTGGACCGTCCCTCGATCTTGAGGCTCGTCGCGCCGGAGTCGATGAGGTCGTCGAGATGGTCGAGCATGCACATGTCCTGCGAGTTGAACAGGTACGCGCCCTCCTGGGTCTGTTCGATCGGATAGTACTGGCCGGGGCGTTTCTCCTCCACGATCGAATACTTCCAGCGGCACGGCTGCGCGCATTCGCCGTGGTTGCCGTCGCGTCCGGTCAGATAGTTGGAGAACAGGCAGCGGCCGGAGAACGCCATGCACATCGCGCCGTGCACGAAGCATTCGATGTCCATGTCGTCGGGGATGCGGGCGCGGATGTCGCGCACGGCCTGCAGGTCCATCTCGCGCGCGAGCACGACGCGGCGCGCGCCGAACTCGTAGAGGGCCTGCGCGGCGCCGTAGTTGGTGACGCCGGCCTGCGTGGAGACGTGCAGTTCCACGTCGGGCGCGATCTGGTGGGCCATCATCATGACGCCGATGTCGGTGACGATCATCGCGTCGATGCCGGTGTCCTTCAACTGGCCGATGTAGTCGCGCATCGCCTCGACCTCGGCATTGCGCGGCAGCACGTTGAGAGTGACGTACACGCGGGCCCCGCGCTCGTGGGCGTAGCGCGCGCCCTCCTCGAAGTCGGCGAGGCTGAGGTTCTTCGGCGCGCTGCGCATGCCGAACGCCTTGCCGCCACAGTAGACGGCGTCCGCGCCGTAGTCGACGGCGGTCTTGAGGCCGCGCAGGTTGCCGGCCGGAGCCAGCACCTCGGGCCGGCGGCGGGTGCGCAGGGACGCGGCGGGCGCCACGGGAGCCTTGTCAAGGATCATCTCACTATCCGTATTCATCACCCCAACAGTGTAGCGAGAACGGTGTAGCGACCCGTGAACCACTCCGGGCTTCCCCTCCGCGCGAATATGGTGCGCAGATCGCCCATTGTGCGCACGATAATCGCGCAGAGGGAGGAGGGAGGCTACAGCAGGGCGAAGGCGAAATCGATGAGAAGTTTGACGCCGTAGAGGGTGATGACGCCGCCGCACACGCGGTTGAGCACGTCGATGACCTTCGGGCTGAACTTGTGCGCGAACGCGTTGACGACGAGCGTGACGCCGAGGAACCACAGCACGGAGGCGGTCTCCACTCCGGTGATGAACGGCGTGGTCTGGCTGGCGTTCAAGGTGGCGGCGAACGCGCCGAGCATCAGCGTGCCGTCGATGATCGCCTGCGGGTTGAACCATGTGACGGCGCACGCGGTGCCGATCGTGTCGAGGAGACCGCGCACGCCGAGATGCCTGGCCGGGGCGACGGCCCGGGCATGATCGACCTGCCCGAGGCCGCCCGACTCGGCCGCATCGCCTTGCCGCTTCCGCTTCGGCAATACAAGCCCCATGCCGATGCGGATCACGACGAGCCCGCCGAGACCGAGCACGATGGTCTCCAACCACGGATTCGCCTGCATCAGGGCGCCGATGCCGAAGAAGCAGGACAGGCTCAGCGCCATGTCGAAGAAGATGACGATGAACGCCGTGATGAGCGCGTTGCGCCGCGTGCGGGTCAATGCCGAGTTGATGACGAACAGATTCTGCATGCCGATCGGCGCGATATACGCCAATCCCATGGTCAGTCCCTGCAGATACAGACCCATCGCCCGCTCCCCTCGTCGCGTCCGCCGTGCGGTTCTCAAGTTTGGCTGGGTCATATACACCCAACCAAAACCAGCCAAATGAACTTCAGCTGAACTGCCGCACACGAATCATCTCACCAACAATCCGCGATATTCCAATACCGTTGCCTTATCCTACGCAGAGCGTTACACTTGGCAACCAGCCAAGAATCCACTACACAACCCAACCAAATATGTGACGATGGTCTACCAATCACGCAGCAAGGAGCATCGGATGGCACGCAGCACGCCGATCGACATCGACTGGACGCCGGACCGCACATCCGACGCACCGGTCACGCGGCAGATCGTCGACTACATGTGCAGGCGCATCGCGTCCGGCGCATGGCCCATCGGATCGCGACTGCCCAGTCAGCGCGCGATGGCGGAACGCTTCGGCGTGAACCGGTCCACCATCATCGCCGCCATCGAGGAGCTCGCCGACTACGGCATCGTCGAGGGGCGTCGCGGCGGCGGCACGCGCATCGTGAGCAACACGTGGTCGCTGATGCTGCCCGGAGCGCCCGACTGGGCGGACTACGTCTCCTCCGGATTCTTCAAGGCGAACAACGCGACGATCCAGGCCATCAACCGTCTCGAATTCGACCCGTCGATGACGCGACTCGGCACCGGAGAACTCGACCCGCGGCTGTTCCCGCGCGACACGTGGCGCCGCGTGGCCGGCGAGGCCGCCGCCGAGATCGACGCGCTCGGCTACCCGCCGCCGGAAGGACTCGACATGCTGCGCGAGGCGATCGCCGCGCACATGCGCGAGTGGGGCGTGGACTGCCGCCCTGAACGCATACTCGTCTCCTCGGGCGCGTTGCAGGGATTGCAGATGATTTCGGTGAGCCTGCTGTCGGCCGGCTCGACCGTGTACGCGGAGGCGCCAAGCTACATCAAATCATTGCAGGTGTTCCAGTCGGCCGGCATGCGGCTCGCCGGCGTGCCGATGGACGGTCAGGGACTGGCCGTGAATGCACTCGGCCATCTGATCTCAGATGGCGCAGCCGCATCATCGGCCACCAGTCAGGGCAATGCGGTGCTGTACACGATTCCCACCAACCACAATCCCACGGGAATCACGATGCCCGAGGAACGGCGCCGCACGCTTATCGCCGCATGCATGGAGCACCGGCTGCCGATCATCGAGGATTGCGCGTATCAGGACCTCGTCTTCGAGGGAACGACGCCGCGCGCACTCGCCGCCATGGACGCCACCGGCATGGTGATTACCGTGGGCAGCGCATCGAAGGCGCTGGCACCGGGATTGAGGATCGGCTGGGTGTGCGCGGACGAACGCATCGTGCACCGTCTCGCGGACGTGAAGATGCAGATGGACTACGGCGCGAGCACGCTGAGCCAGTGGGTGTTCGCGCGGTTCCTCGACTCCGGACTGTACGCGGAGTATCTGGAGTCGTTGCGCGCCGAACTGCGCCGGCGCCGCGGCGCCGCGCTCGAGACGCTGGAACGATTGTTCGCCGGACGCGCGCATTGGAACGTGCCACACGGCGGCTTCTACATCTGGCTCACGTTCGACGAACCGGTGCACATGGGACGGCTGTTCCAGCGGGCGATCGAGCATGGCATACTGCTCAACCCCGGCGACATCTACGATTTCGCCGGCGACAATTCGCTGCGGCTGAGCTACGCCTACACCACCCCGGAGGAGTTCGCCGGGGCGGCGCAGACGCTGGCAGGATTGGTGTGATGCGGCACCCAATCTATCAGCCGAGCTTGGCCAACTCCTCCGGGGAGAGCTCGAGCTGGTCGGCCTTGAGGGAGTCGAGAATAGTCTCGGGGCGGTGCGCACCGGGGATCACGAACATGTGGTCGCCCTTGGCGAGCTCCCACGCGAGCACGACCTGCTGGTAGCTGACGCCGTGCGCGGCAGCGACCTCGCGGAACGGGTCGAACTTGGATTCGTCGTACGGGTGGCGGTAGCCGCCGAGCGGGCTCCAGCACACGAACGCGAGACCGAGCTTCGCGCAGTAGTCGAGCGTGTCCTGCGTGTCGAGGTGGATCGGCGAATACTGGTTCTGCACGGCGACGAGCTTGTCGCCGAGAATGGAGCGGGCGATGTCGATCTGTTCGATCGACGCGTTGGACACGCCGGCCACGCGCGCCACGCCCTCGTCGACGAGCTGCTTCAACGCCTCGATCGACTCGTTGTAGGGAACTTCCGGATCATGCCGGTGCAGGTAGAGCAGGTCGATGGTGTCGACGCCGAGCGCGAGCGCGGACTGCTTGCCGTATTCGATGAGATGCTCGGGCTTGCCGTCGCGCGGCCACAGCGGCTCGCCGTGCTCGCCCCAGACGCGGCGCAGGCCGATCTTCGTGGCGACCGTGACCTCGCTCTTCGGCCCCTTCCAGCTGTCGAGCGCCTCACGCACCAGCTTCTCGCCGGTCTGCTCCTCCTCACCCGGCGTGTAGTACGCCCACGCGGTGTCGATGTGGCGGCATCCGGCGTCGAGCGACGCATGCAACGTCTCGATGCCGATGTCGTGGCCGCGGTTGTTCTCGATGGTCAACGGCATCTCGCCGTGGCCGATCGCGGTGGTGGAGAATGGTCCGAGGTTACGGTACAGCGCCATGGCTGCTCCCTTCATTCGTCGAATCGGTGACACTCCCAAGCGTAGGCGCACCAACCGGTTTTCGCCACACGGACGCCCGGTACGGCGCCCTCCGACGCCTGCCGCGCACCGGTCAGCGGCAGCCGGAGGTGCCGCCGATGACGTCGACCGAGACCATGTTTTTCAATCCAAACCGTCATCCGGGATGATGTTGGCGGGATCATGCGCAGGCGAGAAATACTCGCCGACCGCCCACAACGGCACGTTGGTGAGCCAATCCTGTTCGCGGAATCCCCTCATCGAGGTGCGGTATCCGTGCAATCCGGTGTCCGAGCACAGCAGCCGCAGGCTCTTGGCGTGTACGTTCTCCTCGGCTTTGACCTCCAACGGCGCAGGACGTCCGTCATATTGCAGGACGAAATCCACCTCCGCCGTGCCCTTGCCCGACGTCCAATAATAGGGATCCCGACCTGCCGAGGCGAGTTGCTGACAGACATACTGTTCGGTCATGGCACCCTTATACTCCTCGAATGCCGTATTCGACAGAATCACATCACGGGCTGTCACGTTCATCGCGGCGCCGAGCAACCCGACATCATGCATATACAATTTGAACGCTGACAGGTCCTCGTAGTCCCGTAACGGAAGTTGGGGCTTGTCGACACGATACACACGATGAGCCAGACCGGAATCCACGATGAACTGTATCGCCGTCTCGTATTGTGTACGCCGGGCGCCCTGTGCGATGTGACCGAAGACGAATTTATGATTCTCGCGCCCCAGATGCGCGGGAATGGAACGATACGCAAGACGCACACGTTCGACGTCGATCTCCGGCACATCGCCCTTGTGCTTGGAAAAATCATTGTCGTAGTCGGCCAACAGCGCATGCTGACGCCGGCGCGCCGCAATATAGTCGTTTCCGCCATCCACAAACTCGTTGACGACCTGCGGCATGCCACCGACGAAATAATACCGGCGCAGCATGCGTTCCAACCGATCGCCGAACACCTCCGCACGGGCGAAATCCAGTGAGCGGATGATGTCGGCAAGTGCATCCTGTCCGCATGCCCGCAGGAATTCCGTGAACGAAAGCGGGTACATGTCAATCGAATCGACCTTGCCGACGGGGAACGAGCGACCGGCGTGGTACGACAGACCAAGATATGAACCCGCCGCGGCAACATGCTGCTCGGGAGTATCCTCGGCGAACGCCTTCATCAGCGTGATGGCCGAGGGGACCTCCTGGATCTCGTCGATGACGACCAACGTGCGACCAGGGACAATCTTCACCCCGGTGAACACCTCGATGTTCTCCAGCACCTGACGCGCATCATACCCGGGATCGAACACGGCATGCGCGGACTCATCCATGAGATTGAGATACGCGCACGAGTCATACCGCGTAGAACCAAGCTCTTTGAGCACGTAGGTCTTTCCCACCTGCCTCGCCCCGCACAGTATTAACGGAAGCCTGTGCCTGGAATTGCTCCATGACACCAGCTCAGCCATCACATCACGCTTCATCGCGTCCCCTTCCCCTATCTCCGACCAGGTTCCGCACGGTCTTGCATACGTGTTCCACCCTACCTCCAAGACCGGCGCGATGCAAAAACGACGACGAAGTTCACGTATATTCATGCAAAAAACTGAAGGAGTACAGCACTGCATTATGCAAAAAATCGAAGGAAAGAAATCGGAATGCCGCGGTCTGAGAAGTGGGAGCCCGGACTCCCGCCCCGTTGGCGACCGTCGGCTTGGCAAATCAGCCTTGAGCGCGTCCACTCCCCCGTCGGGGCCGCCCGTCTCCCCGCGGCCACTCTCCCAGCCCAAAACAGTCGAAAACGGTATTCGTTTCTAACTATGAAGAGCTATCAAACGGCGGAATCGCAGCGTTTCCGCGGTATTGGAGCAAGGTGCGCGCCTGAGCCTGCGCTGGCAGACTTGAGCCATGACTTCAGATCTTGTACATCATGGCGAATCCTTCGACGGCACGCCGCTCGGCTTCGCAACGAAATCCATCCACCTCGGCAACGGGGTCGACGCCGAAACCGGCGCGATCCGACGCCCCATCACGCTGGCGAACGCCTACGCGCTGCCCTACGATCCCTCCGACATCAACTGGTCCAGCTCGGACGTGAACCTGTACACGCGCAACGGCCACCCGAACCAGCGCTACCTCGAGGCGAAGCTCGCGAACCTCGAAGGAACCGAGGATGCGGTCGTGCTCGCCTCCGGCGTGGCGGCGCTCGCGGCGACGTTCACCACGCTCCTGAACCGCGGGGACCACGCGATCTTCTCCGACACGACGTACATCGCGGCGTACCGTCTGCTCAACCAGATCCTGCCGGAGAAGTACGGCATCGAAACGTCGATCGTGGACACGTCCGATCCGAAGAACATCGCCGACGCGATTCGACCGAACACGAAGCTCGTGCACATCGAGACGCCCGCGAACCCCACGCTCAAGGTCACGGACATCGAGGCGGCGGCGAAGCTGGCCCATGGGGCGGGCGCGCTGCTCTCGGTCGACAACACGTTCAACTCGCCGTTCAACGTGCGCCCGATCGACCTCGGCGCGGACATCGTCATCGAGAGCCTCACCAAGTACATCAATGGGCATGGCGACGCACTGGGCGGCGCAATCGCCACGCGCAAGGAGCTCACCGACCAGATCCGCTTCACATATCAGGTGAACTACGGCGGCATCATCTCGCCGTTCAACGCGTGGCTCATCAACCGCGGCTCGGTGACGCTTCCCCTGCGCATGAGGCAGCACAACGCCTCCGCACTGGCCATCGCGAAACACTTGGAGAGCCTGCCGCAGGTACGGTTCGTCGCCTACCCGGGACTCGAGTCGCATCCGCACCATGAGGTGGCGGTCCGGCAGCTCGCCCGCCCCGATGCGGGCTTCGGCGGCGTGCTCGCCTTCGGCCTCGACACCGACCACGACGGGCACAACCGGTTCGTGAGCAAGCTCAACGTGATCACATCGGCGGTTTCGCTCGGCCACGACGAAAGCCTCATCGTGTTCCTCGGCGAGGACGACGAACGCCAATACCTGTACCCCGAGGAGTTCCACCGCGGCTTCTTCCGTCTCGCCGTCGGACTCGAAGACACCGACGACCTCATCCGCGACATCGACCACGCGCTGGCCGCCGCCCTCTAACCACTACCGCTCCCCTCTTTCCACCCCACTCCCATGGTGCGGTGAAACTCCCATGGTGCGGTGACGCATAATGGCGGAATTCCGCCATTATGAAGATATTGTGTTACCGCACCATGGGAATCGCGCGTCACACACGTGGCACGTGCGATGACGCGCGATTCAACTGCGCCGACGCATCAACGCCACGCAGCCCAAGCCGATGATGGTCAGACCGGCGGCGACAGCGAACAGGACCGCCACGTCCGCGCCGGTCCGGGACAATCCGACGTTCTTGGAGCCCTCAGCCTGCTGGTGTGCAACGGCACCCGTACCGTCCGAATCGCCCTTCGCGCCTGAGTCGGCCCCGGAACCGGACTTCACGAGCCCGTCGAACGCACGCTGGAGCGTGCCGGACGCCGCAAGCAGGGCGTCATGGGTGGTGGAGGCGTCGGCGAGCGCGGCGCTGGCAGCGTCCAGCGCGGTCTTGAGTGCGGCGTACGAGGCGGGCGTGTACGCCTGCTGTGTCACGCCGGACGCCTTGTCCACGAGCGTGCGCAGCGCCGACCGGTCGGCGGGCCAAGCCTTGGCGAGATAATCGGCGGTGACCGGCGTGCGCGTCACCTCGTCCAACGCATCAATCGAGGCGAAACCGGAATTGGCCGCGCCATCGTCCACCACGCCATAGTAGACGCCCTTCGTCAATGGGCGCTGCGTGTAGTATTCGACGGCGCCGCGGACCTTAGCGGTGCCGGAGACCTTCGGGGAATCGTTGAAGTAGTCGAACGACTGGAAGTTCGTGTCGATGACCGCGTCACCGTCCACATGCGCATCCGTGAGCAGCACGCTGATGCCTTTCACGACCGCGTTGCCGGACACCCTGCCGCCATAGATTGTGGCATGGCCCTCGATGCGCGCGTTGTCGGACACCGTGCCGCCGAACACGCGGGCGCCCGGTCCCACGTACGCGCTGTCCGCCACCTTGGCCGCGTCGGACACCCAACCGCCGCCGTTCGCGTGCCGGTGTCCGCCGGTCAGCCCCTCGGTGTTGCTCGCGGGCATCGCTCCCTCGAGGTCCACGGCATAGGGATAGCGGTAGATGCTGTAGTCCTTCTGGTTCCACAGGTAGTTCTGCATCGTGGACGGCGCGCCGGAAACCACGAGATACAGGGCCTTGTCGTCGGCCTTCGTGCTGAAGGTCAGGAAACCGTCGGTGGAGGTCTGCAACGTGCTGTAGCGCGGCGATCCGTCCGCCCCCACGGCCACCAGACCCCACGTCCAGCCGGAATCAGGGGCGGGCACGGTCTTCGGATTGTCGGTCTCACCGGCGAACGAGGGGAACGCCGCTGTGTTCGACTTGTCCTGCACGACACCGTGGAAGCCCACGGTGACGGTGCCGTTGCCTGCATTCGACGGCGTTCCGTCCGATTGCGCGGAGTGCGTGTCGAGTTTGACGATGTTGTAGCCACCCTGCTGCGGCGCCTGTTCGGACAGCACCCGGTAGCGTCCCTCCACCGTGTTGCCGGCATCGTCCGTCACCGGATCGAGGTACGTCAGGCGGTTCGTGCGTATGTGATCATGCGCCTGGACGGACGCGTCCTCCACGGAACCGTACGATTTCGCCATCGTCTGCCCCACGGTGACACCGTCCGCGTTCTTCGCGGGATAATCCCAAGTGACGTCATGCATGGCCCATTCGCCGAACACGGTGTTGAACTCGGCCTGCGTCATGCCCATGGCGAGGCGCATGATCTGCATCGGGTTCTCCGGCAGGCCCTGGTAGAAGTCGGGGAAGCTCTGCGACTTGCGCCAGATGTCGCTCACCACCTGCGGGCCGTATGTTTCGGCCGCGTATTCGAAGAACGGCCAGTTGCAGTACATGTCTCGGCTGGAGCCGAAGTTGATGTGCGGATTGTCCACGATCATGGCGCTACAGTGCACGTTGGTCGACCCGGTGGCGCGGAAGGCCATCCAGTTCGCCACCGATTCGAAAATCCAATACATGCTGCTTTCCGGGGTGACGTAGGAGCCGTTGTACACGCCCACACCGAACTGGAGCGTGTGGGTGAGCTCATGCGCCACGCCCCACTCGTCCTTGAGGTTGCCGGGCAGCATCCACATGGCCGGGTAGTGCGTGCCGTTCTCGGTCCAACCGCCGGCGAGTCCCTGCTCGTCGTTCACCATCACAACAATCTTGTATTTCGTGGCGGACGTGCAGTACGGTTCGGGGAAGTCGATGCCCTGCGGGTCCGTGTAGAAGTCGTAGTCCTTCTCCAAGGTCTTCGCGCCGGTCTGGATGTCGTCCACGGTCTCGTTCACGTCGTCGGTCCAGTAGAACGCGAAGTGGTCGGTCTCATAGCGCAGCGTGGTACGGGACGTATCGTTCGGGTCAATGTCGGGACTGGTGCCGAAGGTCGAGGGGTCCGGCGCCTGCCAGATACCGGGCATGCAGCCGGCGTTCGTAGCCGGATAATCCGGGTATCGGACCGCGGCCGCCGCAGCGGACTCTTCCACGGCACTGGCCATAAACGGGGCGGCGGCCACTCCCATGGCGGCGACCATAGCCGTGATGCCTGCGAGAGTTCGGGCATATCTGTGCTGAGGCATGGTGGATCCTCCTGAAGTTCACGAAGTTCGCAATCGAATCGCCGTAAGCGACGCGACGCATCACGGACATGGCCGTCGGCACGACGTAGCATGGCGCATCCGCATGGAGCGAGCGCTCACGGCATTGGCAACAGGTATAGCGGCCCGTTGTTTACCGTCGTGTTTCATCACCATCCCATGGACACGGTTCACATGCCGCTCCAACCACTCCCCTCGCTCCCCTCACTCCCATGGTGCGGTGAAACTCCCATGGTGCGGTGACGCATAATGGCGGAATTCCGCCATTATGAAGATATTGTGTTACCGCACCATGGGAATCGGCGCGTCGCACGCGCGACAACACGAGTGGGGGTTGCTCCGGAATGGTTCCGGGGCAACCCCCACTCGATGCTTACTCAGCGGCTATGCCGCGAGAGATCCGCGAATCAGTCGACCAGTCCTCGACAATCAGTCCTCGAACGGATCGAAGTCGCGACGCACGCGGCGGCGCGGGCGCTCGTTGCGCTCGACGCGGTCCGCATGGTACTCGTCGTAGTTCTCGTCGGTCGCGTAACGCGGGTTGCGGTCGTAGCCGCCACGTCCGCCACGGCCACCACGGCTGGAACGGCGGTCGTCGTCACGGTCGGAGGAACGGCGGCGACGCGGACGATCATCGTCACGGTCGACGCGACCGCCACGGCGGTCGTCGCGATCGAAATCGCGGTCGTCGTCACGATCCACCGGACGGCGACGACGCGGACGATCATCATAATCGTGATCATCACGACGGTCATCGTCGAAGTCGCGGTCCACCGGACGGCGACGACGCGGACGATCATCATAATCGCGATCGTCACGGCGGTCATCATCGCGGTCGGCGCGACGACGACGCGGACGATCGTCGAAATCGTCGTCACGGTCGGCGCGACGGTCGTCACGACGCGGACCACGGGAACCGCGGCGGTCGTCACGGTCGTCACGACGCGGACCACGATCGGAACGCGGGCCGCGGCCGGCACCGGACTCCTGATCCTCGAAACCGGGGATCGCAAGGGAGATCTTGCCGCGATCGTCGACGCCCTGGACGACGACCTCGACGGTGTCGCCCTCCTTGAGCACGTCCTCGACCTGGTCGATGCGCTCGCCGTTGGTGAGGTTGCGGATCTGCGAGATGTGCAGCAGGCCGTCGGTGCCCGGGGTGAGGTTCACGAACGCACCGAACGACGTGGTCTTGACGACCTTGCCGTTGTAGGTCTCGCCGGCTTCCGGCACATGCGGGTTGGCGATGGAGTCGATGATCTGCTTCGCCTTCTCGGCGGCCTCGCCGCCTTCGGAGGAGATGAAGACGGTGCCGTCGTCCTCGATCGCGATCTCGGCGCCGGTGTCCTCCTGGATCTGGTTGATCATCTTGCCCTTCGGGCCGATGACCTCGCCGATCTTCTCGACCGGAATGGTGGTGGTGATGATGCGCGGGGCGAACTCGCTCATCTCGGCCGGGCCGTCGATGCACTCGTTGATGACCTCGAGGATCGTGGTGCGCGCGTCCTTCGCCTGCTGCAGAGCGGCGGCGAGGATGTCGGCCGGAATGCCGTCCAGCTTGGTGTCAAGCTGCAGGGCGGTGATGAACTCGGAGGTGCCGGCGACCTTGAAGTCCATGTCGCCGAACGCGTCCTCGGCTCCCAGAATGTCGGTCAGAGTCTTGTAGACGTGCTGGCCGTCCACGTCACCGGAGACGAGGCCCATCGCGATGCCCGCGACCGGGGCCTTCAGCGGGACGCCCGCGGCGAGCAGGGACAGGGTGGAGGCGCACACGGAACCCATGGAGGTGGAGCCGTTGGAGCCGATGGCCTCGGAGACCTGGCGGATGGCGTACGGGAACTCCTCACGGTTCGGCAGAACCGGCACGAGCGCCTTCTCGGCGAGGGCGCCATGGCCGATCTCGCGGCGCTTCGGGGAACCGACGCGGCCGGTCTCGCCGGTGGAGTACGGCGGCATCTCGTAGTTGTGCATGTAGCGCTTGGACTGCGGGCCGGAGAGGGAGTCGAGCTGCTGCTCCATCTTGAGCATGTTCAGCGTGGTGATGCCCAGAATCTGGGTCTCACCGCGCTGGAACAGGGCGGAGCCGTGGACGCGCGGCACGATGTCCACCTCGGCGGACAGGGTGCGGATGTCCTTCAGGCCGCGGCCGTCGATGCGGTAGTCCTCGGTGAGGATGCGGCGGCGCACGATCTGGCGCTGCAGCTCCTTGAACGCGTTGCCGAGCTCCTTGTCCTTCTCGGCGTCGTCCATCTCGGTGAACTCGTTGGCGAGGATCTCGCGCACGTGCTCCTTGATCTCGTGGATGCGCTCCTGACGCGGCAGCTTCTCCGCGATGGTCAGGGCCTCGTCGAGGTCATGGTGGGCGATTTCGTCGATGCGGTTGTACAGGTCGTCCGTGTACTCCGGGAACAGCGGGAACTCGCGGGTCGCCTTGGCGGCCTTCTCGTTGAGCTCGTTCTGGGCTTCGCAGATGACCTTGATGAACGGCTTGGCGGCTTCGAGGCCCTCGGCGACGACGGTCTCGTCGGGCTTGGTCTGGCCTTCGTCGTAGATGAGCGTCCAGGCGTTCTTGCCCGCGCCCGCCTCGATCATGGCGATGGCGACGTCGCCGTTCTCGATGACGCGGCCGGCGACCACGATCTCGAACACGGCGCGCTCACGCTGGCTCCACGTCGGGAAGGCGACCCACTGGCCGTCGATGAGGGCCAGACGCACGCCGGAGACCGGGCCGGAGAACGGCAGACCGGAGATCATCGTGGAGGCGGAGGCGGCGTTGAGCGCGACGACGTCATACGCGTCGTCCGGGTTGACGGCGAGCACGGTCTCGACGACCTGCACCTCGTTGCGCAGCGTGTGCGGGAACAGAGGGCGCAGCGGACGGTCGATGATGCGGCAAGCCAGGATGGCGTCGTTGGACGGACGGCCTTCGCGGCGGAAGAAGGAGCCGGGGATCTTGCCTGCGGCATACATCTTCTCCTCGACGTCGACGGTCAGCGGGAAGAAGTCGTAGTTCTCCTTCGGGCTGGAGCCGGC